>NZ_JAQQDU010000259.1:0-578 GCF_046027825.1 Paraburkholderia sediminicola | reverse complement strand
TTCGACCGCATGCGCTTCGTGGCCGAGCGCGCCGAGGTGGGTGAAGCGCGTGAAGCGGTGTTCGCCGTGACGATTCCTGAAGAGCGCGGCAGTTTCCGCCGCTTCTGCGAACTGGTCGGCACGCGCAGCGTCACCGAGTTCAACTACCGCATCGCGGACGCGAATTCAGCCCATATCTTTGTCGGCGTGCAGATCAGGAATCGCAGCGAATCCGCGCAGATCGCGGGCGCATTCGAAGCGCACGGCTTTGCCACGGTCGATCTGACTTTCGATGAACTGTCGAAGCAGCACATCCGCTATATGGTCGGCGGACGCTCGCCTCTGGCTCACGACGAACGTCTGTTCCGCTTCGAGTTTCCGGAGCGACCAGGTGCGCTGATGAAGTTTTTGTCGTCAATGGCACCGAACTGGAATATCAGCCTGTTCCACTATCGCAACCAGGGCGCGGACTACAGTTCGATTCTGGTCGGTATCCAGGTGCCGGAGAGCGAGAACAGCGAGTTCGAACGCTTTCTCGCGACGCTCGGTTATCCGTACTGGGAAGAGACACGGAACCCGGTGTACCGCTTGTTTCTCGC
>NZ_JAQQDU010000258.1:0-579 GCF_046027825.1 Paraburkholderia sediminicola | reverse complement strand
AGCTCGAACCCCCTGCTAAGCGGGTCCCTCGCGCAGCCGCGGTAGTGGTGCATCTGGAATCTGTGTTCTCGCACATTCCGCTCTCGTGACAAGGCAGTCATGCTTCCCGCCTCGCACTACGTGCTCGCCGGAACGGTTCACTCCGAACCAAGGGCTTCGTCTTTGCCTGGCACGAGCCGTCGGCTTCGCCTCGGCGAGGCGCTGAAAGACGCGGGGCGAAGTGCCGTCCCGAATAAAACGCTACTTGGAAACACAGTGGGTGGTTTAACCGGGTACTGCGGATTTAGGTAGCATGCCGAATGAAATACCGTTAAAAAAAGTAACGGTGGACTGTTGAAGTACCGCTTCGGCGCGCGCAGCGCCGCCGGCAGAATAACGCCTTCGTCGAGCAGAGGCCGACGGCCCCCACGAGTCATAGTAAAGCCACTGGTCTTCCGGATGGTCAGTTCCGGCGAGCACGTAGTGCGAGGCGGGAAGCATGACTGCCTTGTCACTAACGCGGAATGTGCGGGAACACAGATTCCAGATGCACCACTGCCGCGACTGCGCGGGGGACCCGCTTAGCAAGGGGCTCGAGCG
>NZ_JAQQDU010000257.1:0-579 GCF_046027825.1 Paraburkholderia sediminicola | reverse complement strand
AAGGCGCGCGGGTACGCCAGCTTCAAAACCATGCGCACCGTGCTGTTCCTCATCGCCGGAAAGCTCGACTTCTCAGCCTTCAACCCACATGCCTCGTAAGCCGCATTACCCACTCCACTTTTGAAATAACCAGTTTCTTTAATCAGGTTCCAGTTGGGAAGCAACGCTCGGTTTGTCTCGCGCCGTCCAAGCCGGGAATATTCTGTACATTTCTGCGACAGCAGCGAGCGGCCCAGAAGGCACCTTGGTCGGCGGAGATCTCTACACGCAGACATGCTTCATCCTGAGGATGCTTGGCACGGTTCTGAGCGAAGCGGGCTTGACGTACGAAGACGTGGTTCAAAACCGGCTCTACGTCACCGATATGAGCCGGTGGAACGAAGCGGGCCGCGTGCACGGTGAAATCTTCGGCGAAATCCGTCCTGGGTTGGCCCTGCTGCACGTATTGCCGCTCCTTGATCCCAAGATGCCCATCGAGATCGAAATTACTGCGGTCAAATGTAGCTAGGAGTGCGCGCGGCAGACGGAATTTGAGCCGTCGGTACTGGCGCCGCAGCGACCGGCGTCAACGCCGGGCCC
>NZ_JAQQDU010000256.1:0-591 GCF_046027825.1 Paraburkholderia sediminicola | reverse complement strand
CAACCGCAAATTCTTAAGCGGGTCCCCCGCGCAGCCGCGGTAGCGGTGCATCTGGAATCCGCTTCCTCGCACACTCCGCGTTAGTGACAAGGGACTCATCAGCTCCCACTTCGCACTGCGTGCGTCGCGGATGGGGATGCGTGGGAAACCAGGGGCTTCGTTTGAGGGCGGTGGGTGCCATCGGCGTCGCCTCAGCACGGACGGGTCTGTCGGGGAAACCAGGGGCTTCGTTCGTGCGCGGCGGAGGTTCGGCTTTGCCCCGGCGAGGTGCTGAAAGATATGTCTGTTCGGGAGGTACTGCACGGGGCTCCGAGCGACCGGCAAGTCGCGATAGCGCTTGCAGGTGTAAATTCGCACTTCGAATGAAGCGCCGGCGCCTTGCAGAACCGTTGGTGATGCAACGGCGAGCCATAGCGTCGAGCGAGGCCTACACGCCAAGCGAGCAGATGGTTCTGTGAAATACTCTTCGGCGCGCGCAGCGCCGCCGGAAGTATGACGCCTTTGTCACTGACGCCGAATGTGCGAGAACACAGATTCCAGATGCACCACTACCGCGACTGTGCGGGGGACCCGCTTAAGAATTTGCGGTGT
>NZ_JAQQDU010000255.1:0-611 GCF_046027825.1 Paraburkholderia sediminicola | reverse complement strand
GGCTTGGAGGGGGCAGTGGTGCATCTGGAATCAGCGTTCTCGCACATTCGGCGTGAGTGACAAAGGCGTCATACTTCCGGCGGCGCTGCGCGCGCCGACGCGGTCGTTCATCAAACCGGCCGCCGTTTTTCCGCTCAACGGTAGTTCACAAAACCACCCGCCGCATTCGATGCAGGGCACCTCAAAAGGCAGTTCGTCGTACTCGATGCCTGCGGCACGTCGCAAAGCCACCTGCCGTATTCGATGCCTGCGGCACGTCGCAAAGCCGCCAGCCATACTCGATGGCCATGGCACTTCACACCAACCCGTCAGTCATATTCGATACCCGCGGCATTTCAAAGAGCAGCTTGCCGTTTTCAGCGCTTAGCTATACTTAGTATGTCGCTGGCTATGTCCGGCGTCGGTGGCATGTCCAAAGCACTAGCTCAACTGGCGCATCGCCGAGGCGAAGCCGATGGCCCCCACCAGGTCCAAACGAAGTCCATGTTTTCTGATGGACCCTTCCGGCGAGCACATAGTGCGAGGCGGGAAGCATGACTGCGTTGTCACTGAGGCCGAATGTGCGAGAACACGGATTCCAGATGCACCACTACCGGAACTGTGCGAGGGAC
>NZ_JAQQDU010000254.1:0-640 GCF_046027825.1 Paraburkholderia sediminicola | reverse complement strand
AGCGAGATGACCGGAGAGCGGTGCAGCTTAATGCAATTGCCACGGCCGACCTGAAGACCGGTTATGTATTTGGAATGCATCTTAATTTCGACGACTCGGTTATCTCAAGCGAAATCGAAGCCGCCGCAGCGGCAGCTGGGGACGCCAGCCTGGCCCAGCCATTCCGACGCCATGCGCGGCTTTGGCTGGCGAAAGATTACATGGATGGGCTTACCGACGCGCAGCGGCGAGTAGTCGCAACCTTCAGCACGCCACCGTCAGGTTTCAGCGATGCGTTACTCAATGAAATTTCTGAGGAATACGCGGATGCTGATGCGCGGGCCGACATTGAAGAGTCTGATTTTAAAAACAAGGACCTTCAGCTTCCTAAAGTTGGAATGCAGGTGCGAGAAACCTACACCATGTACGCGCATTTTCGACTGGTCGCCCGACTCTTAAATAATGCGCCGAAGGTTCGAGTATTTATGGACCAGGATTCCGGGTTTCGCGCAGCGTTTATGTCTGCCTACCAAGACCGGATTAAAGAGCGCACAGCAGATGGGTTCTTTGTTAAAGTCGCCAAAGACGCTAATGCCTATGAGAAGCAACGAGCGGTAATTGATGCGAAGAGAAAACTGCTGTTGTTTATGGCCGAAAATAG
>NZ_JAQQDU010000253.1:0-641 GCF_046027825.1 Paraburkholderia sediminicola | reverse complement strand
ACCTGAGCGAGCGGGTCGGCACCATCGTCAGGCTGAACTCGAAAACTGCCTCGATTGCCGTGACAGATTCCGAAGGACACTGGCGCGTTTCCTACGGCCTGCTGCGGCGTATCGTCGACCTGTAACCCCATCTATGCCGATCACCGTGCAACATCATGGCCAGGACCAGAATCAACGCGGAACGTGAACATCGCATCGAGATGGAGGTGGTCGTCGACGCCTATACCGAGGAAGAGCGGGCGACGTCGTGGTACTGCCATATGGAAGAGCAGCTCTCGTTTCCATTCGCGGCCGGTATTCGCAAAGCAATGGCCTCTTCACCGCTGCGCCCGGGTGAACACGTCTCGGTCACCGGACTCGCTCATGAAGACCTGTGTCGGGTTGGCATCTTCGTCTGGGTTCGGTGGGGCCAACGTGACGTGGTGGCACCCCTGGCCCAGATCGTTCCCGTGAGCTGCGATGAACCGACACAAGTAGCCGTCGCTGACTGGCACTACTGGCATGATCAAGGTTACGCGTTCTGACATCCAGAAAGCCGTCCCACTGTCGCAGTGGGATCTCGCTCACCTCGTCCTGATCTCTCGCAGCGTTGTTGGTCCCGTACTAAATTCCAACTTCTGACGGGTTACGCTGACGGATAC
>NZ_JAQQDU010000252.1:0-649 GCF_046027825.1 Paraburkholderia sediminicola | reverse complement strand
TGCCTATGCGGTAGTGTCGGAACCGTCGGCCTTCGGTCTGGTCGATCCGGACAATCCGATTCCGGGCTTCCTGCCGTACGGCAATCGCGTCGAGTTGTTCATCGGCACGTTCGTTGGCGCGATTACGTTCTCCGGTTCGGTGATCGCGTTCGGCAAGCTGTCGGGCAAGTACAAGTTCCGGCTCTTCCAGGGCGCGCCGGTGGTCTATGCAGGGCAGCACCTGATCAACCTGTTCCTCGCGCTCGGCATGCTCGGCTTCGGCGTGATCTTCTTCCTCACGCAATCGTGGCTGCCGTTCATCATCATGACGCTGATCGCGTTCGTGCTCGGTGTGCTGATCATTATTCCGATCGGCGGCGCGGATATGCCGGTGGTCGTGTCGATGCTGAACTCGTATTCGGGTTGGGCCGCGGCGGGTATCGGCTTCTCGCTGAACAATCCGATGCTGATCATCGCGGGTTCGCTGGTGGGCTCGTCCGGTGCGATCCTGTCGTACATCATGTGTCGCGCGATGAACCGCTCGTTCTTCAACGTGATTCTCGGTGGCTTCGGGAATGAGGCGGGCGCGGCGGCGGCAGGTGGGTCGGCGGAGCAGCGTCCGGTGAAATCCGGTTCAGCCGACGATGCGTCGTTCATGCTCGGCAATGCT
>NZ_JAQQDU010000251.1:0-649 GCF_046027825.1 Paraburkholderia sediminicola | reverse complement strand
CGCATTGCCGAGCATGAACGACGCATCGTCGGCCGACCCGGATTTCACCGGGCGCTGCTCCGCCGACCCACCTGCCGCCGCTGCGCCTGCTTCATTCCCGAAGCCACCGAGAATCACGTTGAAGAACGAACGGTTCATCGCGCGACACATGATGTACGACAGGATCGCACCGGACGAGCCCACCAGCGAACCCGCGATGATCAGCATCGGATTGTTCAGCGAGAAACCGATGCCCGCCGCCGCCCAACCCGAGTACGAGTTCAGCATCGACACCACCACCGGCATATCCGCACCGCCGATCGGAATGATGATCAGCACACCGAGCACGAACGCGATCAGCGTCATGATGATGAACGGCAGCCACGATTGCGTGAGGAAGAAGATCACGCCGAAGCCGAGCATCCCGAGCGCGAGGAACAGGTTGATCAGGTGCTGCCCGGCATAGACGACCGGTGCGCCCTGGAACAGCCGGAACTTGTACTTGCCCGACAGCTTGCCGAACGCGATCACCGAACCCGAGAACGTAATCGCGCCGACGAACGTGCCGATAAACAGCTCGACGCGATTGCCGTACGGCAGGAAGCCTGGAATCGGATTGTCCGGATCGACGAGACCGAAGGCCGACGGTTCCGACACCACCGCATACGCG
>NZ_JAQQDU010000250.1:0-693 GCF_046027825.1 Paraburkholderia sediminicola | reverse complement strand
ACGTACAGTTCGCCCACCGCGCCGCGCGGCACCGGGTTCATGTCGTCGTCCAGCACGTGCAGTTGCAGATCGGCAAGCGCTTCGCCAATCACGCTGCGCGCACCCGCCCCCATCTCCGGTCTTTGCAGCAGGCGGTACGTCACGTGCACCGTCGTTTCCGTGATGCCGTACATGTTCACCATCGCCGGTGTCTGCGCACCGCACGCGTCGACCCACTCTCCCAGCAGCGACGGTTCAAGCTTCTCACCGCCGAACACCACTACGCGCAGTGAATCGATCGACGCGTCGCCCGCACGCCTGCACTCCATATCGTGCTGCATCAGCGGCACGAAGGCCGACGGCGTCTGGTTCAGCACCGTCACCCGTTCTTCGCGCAGCAGCGCATGGAAGGCGCGCGTGTCGCGGGCGCTCCAGTACGGCACCACCACCAGTCGCGCACCATGCACGAGTGCGCCGAACAGCTCCCACACCGAGAAGTCGAACGCATACGAATGGAACAGCGTCCACACGTCGTGCTCGTCGAAGGCGAACTGCGCACGTGTGGCCGACAGCAGTCGCGACACATTCGCGTGCGTGATGCCGACGCCCTTCGGACGGCCGGTCGAACCGGAGGTGAAGATCACATACGCAAGTTGTTGTGCGTCGATGATGACGTTGCAGGCATGTGACGGTTCGTTGCCCACATCATCGACC
>NZ_JAQQDU010000025.1:0-97760 GCF_046027825.1 Paraburkholderia sediminicola | reverse complement strand
CGTCAGGCGCTGAAGGACGAAAGAGAACGCGCGCGGGCTTAAGCACCCGGCGTCGTTTCCTTGAACTTGCCGTACGACATCAACCGTTCGAAACGGCGTTGACGCAGGTCGTTGATGCTCATGCCCTGGAACTGGCGCAGCGAGTCGGCGAGTGCACGGCGCAGCATCGCGGCCATGCCCTTCGGATCGCGATGCGCGCCACCCAGCGGTTCGTTGACGATCTTGTCGATCAGGCCAAGCGCCTTGAGACGATGCGCGGTCAGGCCGAGCGCTTCCGCAGCTTCCGGCGCTTTCGCCGCGCTCTTCCACAGGATCGACGCGCAACCTTCCGGCGAAATCACCGAATAGGTCGAGAATTGCAGCATCAGCACGCTGTCGCCGACGGCGATCGCGAGCGCGCCGCCCGAGCCGCCTTCCCCGATGATCGTGGCGATCAGCGGCGTCTTGAGTTCAGCCATCACGTACAGATTGCGGCCGATCGCTTCCGACTGGCCGCGCTCTTCCGCACCGATGCCCGGATATGCACCCGGCGTATCGATGAACGTGAAGATCGGCAAGCTGAACTTTTCAGCAAGACGCATCAGGCGTTCGGCCTTGCGATAGCCTTCCGGACGCGGCATGCCGAAGTTGCGCAGCGCGCGCTCCTTGGTGTCGCGGCCCTTCTGATGGCCGATCACCATGCAAGCCTGGCCGTTGAAACGCGCGAGGCCGCCGACGATCGACAGGTCGTCCGCATAATTGCGGTCGCCGTGAAGCTCGTGGAAATCGGTGAACAGCTCGCTCACGTAATCGAACGTGTACGGGCGTTGGGGATGTCGAGCGATTTGCGAAACCTGCCACGGGGTGAGGTTCGCGTACAGATCTTTAGTGAGCTGTTGGCTCTTCTTGGACAGCCGCTCGATTTCTTCCGAAATATCGACGGCCGAATCGTCCTGCACGAAGCGCAATTCTTCGATCTTCGCTTCGAGTTCAGCGATCGGCTGTTCGAAATCCAGAAAGGTGGTCTTCATTGGTTGTAATCCTTGGACTTACCGGCAGCGCGTATTCTAACCGCGCTCGCCGATGTCAAAACCATCTCTCAACTATCGATTTTTAACAGTTGATAGTTTTTCGAAACGGCATCGCCTCTTTTTTGTCAGTAGTCGATCTGCAGCGGATCGAGACTACGCCACATATACCAGGTCGCGACGGTGCGCCACGGCTCCCAGTTTGCCGCAACCTCACGCGCTTCGCTGCGCGTAACCGGTTCGCCGCTAAAGTAATTGATGCTGATCGCGCGGATCAGGCCAAGGTCGTCGAGCGGCAGCACGTCCGGGCGCGACAGATTGAAGATCAGGAACATTTCCGCCGTCCAGCGGCCGATGCCGCGGATCTGCGTGAGCTCGGCGATCACCGCCTCGTCATCCATCGAAGTCCACTTGCCGACGTGCAACGCGCCCGACACGAAGTGCTCTGCGAGATCGAGCACGTATTCGGCCTTCCGCTTGGAGAGCCCGCACGCGGTCAGCTTGTCCTGGCCGAGCTTGATGAACTGCTGCGGCACGAGTTTCGGACACGCGGCCTCGACTTTCGCCCAGACCGCTTGCGCGGACGCCACCGAAATCTGCTGCCCGACCACCGAACGCGCGAGCGTGACGAACGGATCGCCACGGCTCAGCAGATGCACCGGGCCGAACTTCGGAATCAGTTTCTTCAGAATGCGGTCGCGCTTGACGAGGTCCGCGCACGCTTTGTCCCAATATGCCGGACGGGTAACTTCAGGCGTGAGGCCATCGATCTGCACAGGCACGGCGAGTTCAGCAACACCCGCGGCTTCACCGCCGGCACTCGATGACGCGCGCGTCTTGCGTACGACTTCACCTTCGTGCCCTTCGCGCGTCATACGCGCGAGTTCCTGCACGTCGCCGGCAAGGTCAGCAGGCAACGCGCCATTGCTCTTTGCACGCGGTGCTTTGGCGCGCGTCGAAACAGGCGCGTGCACCGACGCGCCGTTCAGCGCGCGCTTGGCCGTGGCCTTCTTCGCTGCACCCGTCGCTGCGCCCGCCGCTGCACGCGTGCCTGTCTTCGCCGCCACTGCGGCGGGTTTCGACGATGCTTTCTTTACCGCGCTGCTGCCCGTACGAGCCGACGTGCGTGTCGACTTTGCCGCGGCTGCCGCGTTTGTTTGAGACGTGGCTCGTTTAGCCGGCGTCTTCGTGGCCGTTGCCATCCTGCCTCCTGCCTGGCGAGTCGATCAAAGGGAAGGTCGAGGTGCGCTCACACGCGCCGCCACTCGGTCAACCCGCCGGGTTTGTCTTCAAGTGCAACGCCGGCCTCGAGCAATTCGGCCCGGATCCGGTCTGCTGCCGCATAGTCTTTCGCCTGCTTGGCTGCCACGCGCGCGGCGATCTTCGCTTCGATCGCTGCGGCATCGAGCGCGCCCTCCGCGGCGGCGCCCGCAGCCTGCTGCAGGTATGCACGCGGCTCTCGGCCGAGCAACCCGATCACAGCGCCAAGCGAGCGCAGTTGACGGGCCAGCACGGGGTCGCGCGTGCGGTTCACTTCAGTTGCCAACTCGAACAACACCGATACTGCAACCGGCGTGTTGAAGTCGTCATTCATCGCTGCCCGGAAACGCTGCGCATGCGCTTCGTTCCAGTCGAGCTCCGCGCTGTCAGGTGTGACGTCTTTCAGCGCGGTGTACAAACGTGCGAGGGCATTGCGGGCGTCATCGATATGCACGTCGCTGTAGTTCAACGGCGAACGGTAATGCGCGCGCGCGATAAAAAACCGCACGACCTCGGCATCGTACTGCGCCAATACTTCGCGGATCGTAAAGAAGTTGTTCAACGACTTCGACATCTTCTCATTGTCGATCTGCACGTAGCCGTTGTGCATCCAGTAATTGACGAAGGTTTGTCCGGTCGCGGCTTCGCTTTGCGCAATCTCGTTCTCGTGGTGCGGAAACTGCAGGTCCTGACCACCGCCGTGAATGTCAAAATGGTCGCCGAGCAACGTGCAGCCCATGGCCGAGCATTCGATATGCCAGCCCGGGCGGCCGCGCCCATATTTCGAATCCCAGCCGGTGTCGGCCGGCTCGTCCGCCTTGGCCGGCTTCCACAACACGAAGTCGAGCGGATCCTGCTTCGCGTCATTCGCAGCGACACGTTCGCCCGCGCGCAAATCTTCAAGCGACTTGCCCGACAGCTTGCCGTAGCCCGCGAACTTGCGCACGGCGTAGTTCACGTCGCCGTCGCTCGCCTGATACGCATAGCCATTTGCCTCGAGCTGCTCGATCATGCCGAGCATCTGCGGAATGAAATCTGTCGCGCGCGGCTCCAGATCGGGCCGCTCGATGCCGAGCGCGTCCGCGTCTTCATGCAACGCCTTGATGAAGCGATCGGTCAGCGATTTGATCGTTTCACCGTTCTCCACTGCGCGCCGGATGATCTTGTCGTCAATATCCGTGATGTTGCGCACGTAGGTCACGTCGTAACCGAGCGTGCGCAACCACCGTTGCACGATGTCGAACACGACCATCACCCGCGCATGACCGACGTGACAATAGTCGTACACGGTCATCCCGCAGACGTACATCCGCACGACGCCATCTTGCAGCGGCACGAAGGTTTGCTTGTCACGCGCGAGCGTGTTGTAGATGCGCAGTGATTCCATAGAGAACGGTGCGTGGGCCGAAAGAAATCCGCAATGTGTTTCGTGCTGTTTGGTGCAAGAGGCCCTCGCGAGAAGACGGCGGGTGCTTCCTGTACCGCGACATGCACAGCAGCAAACCGGTGCACCTGGTGCGGCGGTTAGGCTGCGATCAAGGCGGAGACGACCACGAGTGGCGAAAAGACAGTTTGCGGTTCGACGGAACGCGCAGACCTTTTGTTAGAATGGGTCGGAGTATAACATCCAGACCCGAGCCTATGAAACCTTCCAGCGGCCGCGCGCGCAGCGCTGCGACCCTCGCCGCGACGGCATTCTGCGCCGTCGCCCTTACGGTCTTGCCGGGTGCTGCCGCGTACGCGCAGAAAGCCGCCACGATGCCGACGGGGCCCGCCGTGCGTGACAACACGCCGGAGATCGACGCGTCGATTGCGCAGAAGAACTGGCAAGCCGCGCTCACGCAGCTCGACGCGCGCATCGCCTCGAATCCGCATGACGCGCAAGCAAAATTCAAGCGCGGCACGGTGCTGGCCCATCTGGATCGCGACGACGATGCAATCACCGCGTTCACCGAACTCACGCAACTGTATCCGGAACTGCCCGAGCCGTATAACAACCTGGCGGCGCTCTACGCGAAGCACGGCCGTTACGCCGAGGCACGCGCCGCGCTCGAAACCGCGACCAAGGTGAATCCGGGCTATGGTCTCGCGTACGAAAATCTCGGCGATCTCTATCTGCGCATGGCCGACGCGGCTTACCGTCGCGCGCAAGGCCTCGGCAAAGCGAGCGCCACCACCACGCAGCGCCTCGCTGACATCGAGAAGATCGTCTCGCCGCCCAAGGGCACCGTGCCGGTAAAGAAGGTCGCCGCCGCGCCGGCCGAGGCCAGTGCCGCGCGCGAGAGCTCAGACATGACACAGACACCGGGCTTCCAGTTCGGCGGCCCGAATGGCTCGCTCGCCATGCCGCCGTACATGGCGCCGTCGAAATAACACCGTCACCGTTTTCGGCAACACGTTTTTTCCAACCCTGAGGATCTTCATGAAATGGTTGATGTTGGCGCTCGGCAGCGCCGCCCTGATCGCAAACGCCCCCGCCTTTGCCCAGTCCGGTTCGCAGGCCGCGCATCCGTCCGTCCTCTTCAAGACCACGGAAGGCGACATCCGCGTCGAGTTGTATCCTGAGAAGGCGCCGAAGACGGTCGCCAACTTCCTCGACTACGTGAAGTCCGGCCAGTACAGCGGCACGATTTTCCATCGCGTGATTCGCGGCTTCATGATTCAGGGCGGCGGTTATACGCAAAGCTTCGCGGAGAAGCCCACGCGCGCGCCGATTCCGCTCGAAAGCCGTAACGGTCTGAAGAACGCCGCCGGCACGCTCGCCATGGCGCGCACCAGCGATCCGGATTCGGCCACTGCGCAGTTCTTCATCAACACGGTGGACAACGCCGGCCTCGACTATCCGAATCCGGACGGCAACGGCTACGCGGTGTTCGGCAAGGTCACGAGCGGCATGGACGTCGTGAAGAAAATCGAAGGCACGCCCACCACCACGCGCGGCCCGATGAGCGACGTGCCTGCAAAGCCGATCGTGATCGAATCGGCTACGGTTGTCGGCAAGTAACAGAATACAAAGCAGCACTGAAACAGCACTAACAGCACTTGGCACCCTGCACAGGAAGTCAGCGCTCAATCTATGCCCCCGGCGCGGCCCGCCGTCATCGCACCTCACATGACGGCCGGTCACGCTTTTTA
Organism: Paraburkholderia sediminicola; assembly: GCF_046027825.1. Lineage (GTDB taxonomy): Bacteria > Pseudomonadota > Gammaproteobacteria > Burkholderiales > Burkholderiaceae > Paraburkholderia > Paraburkholderia sediminicola_D. The sequence goes on along the minus strand of NZ_JAQQDU010000025.1, from coordinate 92,358 downwards.
ACCACCTCGTTCATCAAAGGATTCCATCATGGTTGAACTGCATACAAACCACGGCGTCATCAAACTCGAACTGGACGCTGAAAAGGCGCCGAAGTCGGTTGAGAACTTCCTCAACTACGTGAAGGCCGGCCACTACGACAACACGGTGTTCCACCGCGTGATCGACGGCTTCATGATCCAGGGCGGCGGCTTCGAACCGGGCATGAAGCAGAAGCCGACGGCTGAGCCGATCACCAATGAAGCGAACAACGGCCTGAAGAATGTCAACGGCTCGGTCGCGATGGCTCGCACGAACGACCCGCATTCGGCGACCGCGCAATTCTTCATCAACGTGAACGACAACGACTTCCTGAACCACTCGTCGCCGACGCCGCAGGGCTGGGGCTACGCCGTGTTCGGCAAGGTGGTCGACGGCATGGACATCGTCGAGAAGATCAAGAAGGTCAAGACGGGTTCGAAGGGCTTCCATCAGGACGTGCCGGCCGACGACGTCGTGATCGAAAAAGCAGTGATCGTCGACTAAGCGTCCAATAAACGTCGACCCGTTCGAACTGAACTCAGGCACCTTCAATGCTGCAAGAAACGCCGCTGCGAAGCGTCGCCGCGGGCGTGCCTGGCGCGGGCAAACGCCCGCACGCCGCACGCCCGTTTTTTCTCCTCTCCGATATTCATCTGAGCGAGGCGATTCCGCACACGGTCGCCGCGTTCGAGCACTTCATTCGCGTCACGGCTGAGCAGGCCGACTCGGTTTTCATTCTCGGCGACCTGTTCGAGTACTGGATCGGCGACGACATGCTCGTCGAGCCGTTCGTCGCGCGCATGGCGGCGTTGCTGCATACACTGTCGGAACGCGGCATCGCGCTCTACATCATGCACGGCAATCGCGATTTTCTACTCGGCAAGCGCTTCATGAAAGCGGCCGGCGCGATCTGGCTGCCCGATCCGTTTGTGATCACCGCATTCGGCACGCGGATCGCGCTCGCGCACGGCGATGGCCTCTGCACCGCGGATCGCGGCTATCAAATATTCCGGCGCTTTGCGCGCAGCCGGTCCGCGCAGATGCTGTTTCTCGCGTGGCCGTTTCGCTGGCGTCAGGCGCTGGCGGAAAACATGCGTTCGAAAAGCGAGCTAGGCCGCGCACGGCCGATTTCGGTGAAGTATGACGTGACGTCGAAGGCCGTCGCTGCGTTATTCAAGTCGTCGAAAACGGCCACGATGATCCATGGGCATACGCATCGGCCGGCTCGGCATCGCGAACCTGAAGGCACGCGCTGGGTTTTGCCGGATTGGGAGCTCGACCACGGCGAGCGCCGTGGCGGTTATCTGCGGATCGATGCCGAAGGGATTCGGGCGTTACCGCTGGATTGATCGCTTAGCGCTCCACCGCCGCCCCGTCTACCTTGCCGGCGATCGCAGCCGATAGGCGCCGCAAATCGAGCAGCGCCGCGTCGGCGCCTTGCAGACCTTCCAGACTGGTTCCCAACCGCTCCAGCGCGTCGACGATCTCATCGATGCGCTTCGACTGCGTGGCGGCGTGGTCAATCAGCCCATGAATCGCCAGCGACACCGGATCGTCCGCATTCGGTGTGATGCCATAGGCGCAGAATGCGCTCTTTTCCGGCGCAGCCTTCGACTCACGCGACGCGCCATTTGACGATGCGCTCGCCGAACCTGCTGCCGCAGCAGCCACGGCAGCCGCGGCCGGCACGATGATGCGCGCCGGATTACCCACCGCCGTACCGCGCGCCGGCACCGGCTTGGTGACCACCGCATTCGAGCCGATCTTCGCGTCCGCGCCGATGGTAAAGCCGCCGAGCACCTTCGCCCCCGCTCCGACGATCACGCCGCGTTCCAGCGTGGGATGCCGCTTCGCACCCCGCGTAAGCGACGTGCCGCCGAGCGTCACGCCCTGATAGATCGTGCAGTCGTCGCCGATTTGCGCCGTCTCGCCGATCACGACGCCCATGCCGTGATCGATGAACACACGGCGGCCCAGCGTCGCGCCGGGGTGGATTTCGATGCCGGTCATGAAACGCGCCATCTGCGAAATGAAACGCGCGAGCCAGCGGCGTTTAGCCTGCCAGCATGCGTGCGCGAGCCGGTGCAGCACGAGCGCGTGCAGACCCGGGTAACACGTGAGGACTTCCCAGGCGCTGCGGGCGGCGGGATCGCGCTCGCGGATCGTGGCAATGTCTTCGCGAAGTCTCGTGAACATGGCAGGGATTGTGTCGTGGGGGAAAAACCGCAGGCGCGAAACATCACGCACGGCGGATGGCTTGCCGCTTAGCAGATCGGCAGCTTTGCTTAGAACGTTTTGGGCAATTGTAGGGCGATTGCGCGAAACCTGCCGGAAGCCCACGCTGCCGGCAAGGTCGTCGATGGGGGGCGCTGTCCTTAAGAAGCGTCGCCGCCCGGCGCTTTGGTCTTCAGCAGAATATGCTTGGCGATGCCGCGCACGATATTCACTTCTTCGCGCTCCAGACCGGAACGCGCGAACAGGCGCCGCAGGCGCGACATCAGCTTCTTGGGATTGGCCGGGTCGAGAAACTCAAGCGCGACCAGCGCACTTTCCAGATGGGCGTACATGCTTTCGATCTCGTCGCTCGGCGCCCGGGCGCCTGCCGGCTCGCCCTGCCCGGCGGACACCTGAGCCGCGGCAGGCGTTGCGGGCGTTGCCTCGCCATCAGACAAATACGCCGTGCGTAATTCATACGCCAACACCTGCACGGCCTGCGCAAGATTAAGCGAACTGTAGGCCGGATTGGCCGGAATATGCGCGAGCGCGCTACAACGCTCGACGTCCTCATTCGACAAACCCGTGCGCTCATTGCCGAACACCAGCGCGATTTCGCCACGTACCGCCTGCTCACGCGCGGCACCGGCCGCGGCACGCGGCGTCCATTGCGGCGGCCCGTATTCGCGCAGCCGGGCGGTCAGCGCGATCGACCAATGCACGCCGCTCAACGCCTCGGCGAGCGTCGGCACGACGTGCGCCGATGCCAGCACATCGTCGGCGCCGCTTGCCATGGCGATGGCTTCCGGATCGCTCTGCACGTGCGGCACGCGCGGCGACACCAGCACGAGGCGCGAGAAACCCATGGTTTTCAGCGCGCGCGCCGCGGCGCCGACGTTGCCGGGGTGGCTGGGCTCGACGAGCACGAAGCGCGTCGACGTAAAACCGCCGCGCAGGTCCGCCACGGCGGGATCGGAAGAATGATGCGTGTGGTCCACGATGGAATTCTGCAAGGTAAAGAATGCGTATGGTAGCGCCAACCCCGCGTCGGCTCCGAATTGTGCGTAACGACCGCACAAAACGCGCGCCAATCGGCCGTCATGCGGCGCGGCGGGCAGCAATCGCTGCCGTGGCGCCCGGACTCAGGTAAAATACCAATATTCGCGCCCGGCTTTCGTCTACGAAAAGTCCGGCGCCTCGTTCTTATTCAATTCGTCTCCGTCGGCGGAATGCGCACCCGGTCGCTTATCGGACGTGCGTTCCGTGCTGTTTTCGCGCCCCTTGATGGTGCTCAATCAGCGCTCATCCCGCGCTCATTTACCGGTCAGCAGCCGTGCTGCCCCGGCACAAGGATCCAGTCTCATGCATCCCATGCTCAATATTGCTGTCAAGGCCGCGCGCCGTGCAGCCCAGATCATCAACCGCGCGTCGCTTGACCTCGATCTCATCCAGGTCAGCAAGAAACAGCACAACGATTTCGTCACGGAGGTCGACAAAGCGTCTGAAGCGGCGATCATTGATACGCTCAAGACCGCCTACCCCGATCACGCCATCCTCGCAGAAGAATCCGGCAAGTCGGACAACGAGTCCGAATTCCAGTGGATCATCGATCCGCTCGACGGCACCACCAATTTCATTCACGGCTTCCCGTATTACTGCGTGTCGATCGCGCTGGCCCACAAGGGCATCGTGACGCAGTCGGTGGTCTATGATCCGACCCGCAATGACCTGTTCACCGCTTCGCGCGGCCGCGGCGCGTTCCTGAACGACCGCCGCATCCGCGTCGCCAAGCGCGACCGCCTAGCCGACGGCCTGATCGGCACGGGCTTCCCGTTCCGTGAAAAGGACGGTCTCGAAGCGTACGGCCGCCAGTTCGCCGAAATGACCGAAGCCTGCGCCGGCCTGCGCCGTCCGGGCGCCGCCGCGCTCGATCTGGCGAACGTCGCTGCGGGCCGCATGGACGGTTTCTTTGAGCAAGGCCTGAATCCGTGGGACGTCGCCGCGGGCAGCCTGCTGATCACGGAAGCCGGCGGTCTGGTCGGCAATTACACGGGCGACTCGGACTTCCTGCACGTCGGCGAAATCGTCGCGGGCAATCCGAAGGTCTACGCGCAGATGATCCCGATCCTGTCGCGCTACAGCCGCACGCGCCAGCAATCGGCTTAAGGTCTCGGGTCTCAGGCCTCAGATCTCCGGTTTGGAGACCTAAGCCCGTTACACGGCCGGTTCCGCGCCAGCATCAGCAACACGTCAAGCGGCTTCGGCCGCTTTTTCGTTGGCGCGCCTGCAACCGGCAGGCGTTCGTGCTACAAAGCGGGAAGCCGCGCCGGCACGCTCGATCGCCGGTTGCGTTTCGCGCGTGCTTCGCAGCGCCCCGCTTCGCACCAGAGTGTCGCGCAGCTTCCAATCCGCTTCATGAAAAAAGGCTTCTACACAATCATCGCGGCGCAGTTCATTTCGTCGCTCGCGGACAATGCACTGCTGATCGCCGCCATCGCCCTGCTATCGGTGATCCGTTCGGCCGCCTGGGTCACGCCGATGCTGCAGATGTTCTTCACCATCTCCTACGTGTTGCTCGCCCCCTTCGTCGGCGCGTTCGCCGACGCGATGCAAAAGCGGCACGTCATGTTCGTCTCCAACGCCCTCAAGGCGAGCGGCTGCCTGATGATGATCGCCGGAGTTCATCCGATGATCGCGTACGGCGTGGTCGGCTTTGGCGCGGCCGCGTATTCGCCGGCCAAATACGGCATTCTCACCGAACTCCTGCCCGCGGAAAAACTCGTCAAGGCGAACGCCTGGCTCGAATCGGCCACCGTCCTGTCGACCATTGTCGGCACGATGGTCGGCGGCGCGCTGATCAGCACCGTCGCCGATAAGTTCGTCGCGCATGCGCATTTGCCGCTGATCCGCTCCTCCGCCGACCTGGCCATGTTCGCGGTGATGGTCACTTATGCCATCGCAGCGGGGATCAACATCTTCATTCCCGACACCGGCGCGCGTTATCCGAATCGTTTGACCGAACCGAAGAAACTGGTCGGCGACTTCTATCATTGCTTCAACGTGCTGTGGGCCGACAAGCTCGCGCAGATCGCGCTCTGGGTCACGACGCTGATGTGGGGCGGCGCGGTCACGCTGCAATTGCTGGTGCTCAAATGGGCGAACGTCAACCTTGGCTTGTCGCTGTCGAAGGCGGCCGTGATGCAAGGCGTCACGGGTCTTGGCATCGCGGTCGGCGCGGCTGCGGCGGCCGCGCTGATTCCATTGCGCAAGTCGCTGCGCGTGCTGCCAATCGGCATTCTCACCGGCGCGGTAGCGATCGCCGTGGCGTTCTACAACAAAGACCTGTTTCCAGCGGGCGCCGGTATTCGTATCGGCTCGTATGTTCTGCCGATCTATATCCTGCTCGCCTATCCGCTGATGATCCTGCTCGGCGCGCTGTCCGGCTTTTTCATCGTGCCGATGAACGCTCTGCTGCAGCATCGCGGCGCGACGCTGCTCTCCGCGGGGCATTCGATCGCGGTGCAGAATTTCAACCAGAATCTGGCCGTGCTGCTGATGCTCGGCGCCTACGCGGTGCTGCTCACTGCGAAGATGCCGGCGCAATGGATCATCGTCGTGTTCGGCAGTTTCATCACATTCATGATGTGGCTCGCAAAACGGCGCAGTGCCGTGAATGAGCGCACGGTGGATATGCGGGCGCTGGTGGAAGAATGACGGCGTGGCGAGCGTCGCCCGGCTTTCGCGAAAATTAGCATGGGGCTCGGAAATGCTTTGCGGATTGGCCGTCCGGCCAGGGTCCGCTTGCCGCCCCGGCAGGTTAAACTCACGCCCTGAACAGCTAACGCAAAAAGACACCGAGGATGGGCATTCAAACCGCAGCGGCCAATGACGTCGCACAACACACGCCAATGATGCAGCAGTACCTCCGCATCAAGGCGGATCATCCGGGCACGCTGGTGTTCTACCGGATGGGCGACTTTTACGAGCTCTTTTTCGAAGATGCGGAAAAGGCCGCGCGTCTGCTCGATTTAACATTGACGCAGCGTGGCGCGTCGGCGGGCAATCCGATCAAGATGGCGGGTGTACCGCATCACGCGGTCGAACAGTATCTGGCCAAGCTGGTGAAGCTCGGCGAATCTGTCGCGATTTGCGAGCAGATTGGCGATCCGGCCACCTCGAAAGGACCCGTCGAGCGCAAAGTCATGCGCGTGGTCACGCCGGGTACGCTGACGGACGCGGCACTCCTGTCCGACAAGAACGACGTCTATCTGATGGCGCTGTGCGTCGCGCATAACCGCCGCGGCGTCGCGACGAGCGTCGGGCTCGCGTGGCTGAATCTGGCGAGCGGCGCACTGCGCCTCGCCGAAGTTGCGCCCGACCAGGTGGCCGCAGCGCTCGAACGGATTCGTCCCGCGGAAATTCTGGTGGCCGATGCGGCCGGCGAGTCCGCGAGCTGGACGCCGCCTGTCAACGCCGGCGCCCTCACCCGCGTGCCGGTCTGGCACTTCGATATCGCCTCGGGCACGCAGCGTCTGTGCGATCAACTGGAAGTGGCCGGCCTCGATGGCTTCGGCGCGCATTCACTGACCGCGGCATGCGGCGCGGCCGGCGCGCTGCTCCTGTATGCAGCGGCCACGCAAGGCCAGCAATTGCGTCACGTGCGCAGCCTGAAGGTCGAGTACGAGTCCGAATATATCGGGCTCGACCCCGCTACGCGCCGCAATCTTGAACTCACGGAAACGCTGCGCGGCACCGAATCGCCCACGCTGTGCTCGCTGCTCGACACCTGCTGCACGACGATGGGCAGCCGCCTGCTGCGTCACTGGCTGCATCATCCGCCGCGCGAAGCCGCCGTGGCGCAAGCGCGTCAGCAGGCTATCGGCGCATTGCTCGACGCGCCGCCAGGGGCAAGCGTCGAAACGCTCCGCGGCGCGTTGCGGCAGATCTCCGACATCGAGCGGATTACCGGGCGTCTCGCGCTGCTGTCGGCGCGGCCTCGCGATCTGTCGAGCCTGCGCGATACGTTCATCGCCTTGCCCGAATTGCGCACGCAACTCGCAGCCGTATCGTCGAACGCGGATTCGCTGGCGCGTATCGACGCGTCGCTGGAACCGCCGCAAGCGTGCGTCGAATTGCTCAAGCGCGCGGTCGCGCAAGAGCCCTCCGCGATGGTGCGCGACGGCGGCGTGATCGCCCGCGGCTACGATGCGGAACTTGATGAGTTGCGAGATATTTCGGAGAACTGCGGGCAGTTCCTGATCGACCTCGAAACGCGCGAACGGGCGCGCACCGGCATCGGCAATCTGCGCGTCGAGTACAACAAGGTGCACGGCTTCTATATCGAAGTCACGCGCGGCCAGACTGACAAGGTGCCGGACGATTACCGCCGCCGTCAGACGCTGAAAAACGCCGAGCGCTACATCACGCCGGAACTGAAAACGTTCGAGGACAAGGCGCTGTCCGCGCAGGAACGCGCGCTGGCCCGCGAACGCTCGCTTTACGACGCCCTGCTGCAGGCGCTGCTGCCTTTTATCCCGGACTGCCAGCGGGTCTCCGCGGCACTCGCCGAACTCGATCTGCTGGCGGCCTTCGCCGAACGCGCCCGCGCGCTCGATTGGGTCGCGCCGACGTTTTCGCCGGATACCGGCATCGAAATCGAACAGGGCCGGCATCCGGTCGTCGAGGCGCAGGTCGAGCAATTCATCGCTAACGACTGCACGCTCACACCCGAGCGCAAACTGCTGCTGATTACCGGCCCGAACATGGGCGGTAAGTCGACCTTCATGCGGCAGACCGCGTTGATCGCGTTGCTGGCGTACGTTGGCAGCTACGTGCCGGCACGGCGCGCGGCATTCGGTCCGATCGATCGCATCTTCACGCGGATCGGCGCAGCGGACGATCTGGCCGGCGGCCGTTCGACCTTCATGGTGGAGATGACGGAAGCGGCGGCGATTCTGAACGACGCAACACCGCAAAGTCTCGTGCTGATGGACGAGATCGGGCGCGGCACGTCGACCTTCGACGGCCTGGCGCTGGCCTGGGCCATCGCGCGGCACCTGCTCTCGCACAACGGTTGTCATACGCTGTTCGCCACACACTACTTCGAATTGACGCAGTTGCCCGCCGAGTTTCCCCAGGCGGCCAATGTGCACCTCTCGGCCGTCGAGCATGGGCACGGCATCGTGTTCCTGCATGCGGTCAGTGAAGGTCCGGCGAATCAGAGCTACGGTTTGCAGGTCGCGCAACTGGCCGGTGTGCCGAACGCGGTGATTCGCGCAGCCCGCAAACATCTCGCGCATCTCGAACAGCAATCGGCGGCGCAACCCGCACCGCAACTTGATCTGTTCGCAGCCCCGGTGCCTATGCTGGTCGAAGACGCCGACGACGATCGTGGCGACAAGCACGACACCAGGCCTGACTCAGCAGCGGCATCGCCAGCCATGCAGGCACTCGTCGAACGTTTGCGCGCCATCGATCCGAACGATCTGCGGCCGCGCGAAGCGCTCGATCTGCTGTACGAACTGCATGCCCTGGCCGCCGCGCCGGATGCAGATCATTGACGCACACAGGCCCTCGCCACGTCCGCGCAAACTTTGCGCGGCGCTGACCCTCGCCCTCACGTTCACGGGCGGCCTCGTGCCGCTGGTGGCGCTCGTGGCGTTTGCCCCGCTCGCGCATGCCGAAGCACCGCGCTATGCCTTCGCGGTCATCGCCAACACAATGCAAAGCCCTGCCGACGAAGCGCCGACGCAACGCCTGATCGAAGCGATCAGCCGCGAGCGCGACGTATCGTTCATCGTCTACGACGGGAATCTGAAGGGCGCGAAAGAAGCCTGCCGCGATGCCTTATACGAACGGCGCCACGCGCTGCTCGAAACGTCGCGGCCCGCCCTCTTCTTTATTCCAGGCCAGCACGACTGGGCCGACTGCGGCACAACTGAGGCCGGTGGCTTCGACCCGGTCGAGCGGCTCGATCAACTACGCCAGACCCTGTTCACCGACTCCACGTCGATGGGTCAGAACCCGATCGCATTGACGCGCGAGAGCGAAGTGTCGCGCTTTCGTCAGTTCCGGGAGAACGCGCGCTGGCAAGTCGGCGATACCGTGTTTGTCGGTCTGAACGCGCCGAGCCCGAACAATCACTACCTGACTGCGGGCGGTCGCAACGGCGAGTTCGAAGATCGCGTGATCGCCAATGCATTCTGGCTCGAGCACGCTGCCGAATACGCGAAACGCCGCGACGCGCGCGCGATTGTCGTGTTCATTCAGGGCGACCCCGATCCGGAGCGTTACGAACGGCCCGACCGTTTTGCGTGGCTGCGCTTTACTCGCAATACGCGCCGCGACGGTTTTCTGGAATTCAAACGCAGCCTCGTCAAACTCGCGCAGATTTTTCGCGGCCCCGTACTGGTAATTCATTGCGACGATGAACGCGCGAGCGCCGGCTTCGCGATCGATCAGCCGCTACGCAATGACAAGGGGGCGCTGGTGACGAATCTCACACGTATCGCGTTCGCGCCGCATGATCGTCTTAACCAGTGGATTCAGATTGAAGCGGATCTCAGCAAGAAGCCGCCGTTCCGCGTGAGTGTGCGCGATGTGCCGAAGCAAATGCCGATGCCCACGGCACCGCCTGTGCCGCCGCGCGAAGAGCCGGCAGCTTCGATACCGGCCGTGCCTGCGTTAGGTCCGGCTTCCGAGTTGCCGCCGTTGTTGCAGCCGTCTGGACAGCCACAACCGGTTCAGCAGCAACGTGGACCGGCGGACGACGGCAACGGCGAGTATGGGCCGGCCATGTCCGCCCCGCCCGCCTCGGCCGTTTTGCCGCCGCATGCGCCAGGTGTGCCAGGTGTGCCAGGTGCGCCTTCAGGCGCTCCCGGCATGCCCGCAAGCTCAGTGCAGCGTGGGCCCTGACTTGTCGTCTTCGGCTTCGTCGTCATCGTCATCGAGGACTTCGAGGCCGTCAGCGCCATGGGCGTGTTCGTGCTGGATTTCGTCTTCGGTAGCCGGACGCACGTCCTTGACCGTCAACGCGAAACGCAGCGCCATGCCAGCGAGCGGATGGTTGCCGTCGAGCACGACTTTGTCTTCTGCCACGTCGGTCACCACGTACACGAGCGAATCGAGATCCTCATCGCCTTCTTCCGGCGTGCCCTCGAATTGCATGCCGACTTCGAGCGGTTCCGGGAAGCGATCGCGCGGCTCGATCTTCACGAGATCGGGGTCGTACTCGCCGAACGCGTCTTGCGGCTCAAGCTGGATCTGGGTCTCGAAGCCGGCCTCGTGGCCGTCGAGCTCTTCCTCGATCTTGGGGAACGTGCCATCATAGCCGCCGTGCAGATAGACCATCGGCTCGTCGCTTTCTTCAATCAGATTGCCCTGCGCATCCGATAGCTTATAAGCGACCGACACGACGGTGTTCTTTGCGATTTTCATTCGATTCTCCAGAATACAACTCACATTATACGATGCCCAAGCGGCCCACTGACCACCCGGCCGATGCAGCTTCGGCACGGAATTCTTCACCGGCTTCAAAGCCGGCGCTCCCTATTCTCCCGCCCTCGCCGGACACGCCCACGCCCTTGCTCGGCAACCTGACGCCGTCGCAATTCATGCGCCGGTACTGGCAGAAAAAGCCGCTGCTGATCCGCCAGGCGATCCCGAACGTGGAAGCGCCGCTGTCGCGCGACGAGTTTTTCGAGCTGGCCGATCAGGACGAAGTCGAAGCGCGTCTGATCACGCACTTTCGCAACAAATGGCAAATGGAGCACGGCCCGTTCGCGCCGGATGAACTGCCGTCGCTCAAGCAGCGCGCCTGGACGCTGCTCGTGCAAGGCGTGGACCTCTACGACGATCGCGCGCGCGCCTTGCTCGACCGCTTCCGCTTCGTGCCGGACGCGCGTCTGGACGATTTGATGATTTCGTATGCGAGCGATGGTGGCGGCGTCGGCCCCCACTTCGATTCCTACGATGTGTTTCTTTTGCAAGTAAAAGGTAAGCGCCGGTGGCGGATCAGTGCGCAGAAAGATCTGACGCTCCAACCGGGTTTGCCGTTGAAAGTTTTACAGCATTTCGAGCCGGAAGAGGAATGGCTGCTTGAGCCGGGCGACATGCTGTACCTGCCGCCGCATATCGCCCACGACGGTATCGCCGAGGGCGAATGCATGACCTGCTCGATCGGCTTTCGCGCCCCGTCCGCAGGTGAATTGACCGCGCAGTTCCTCTATCACCTGGCCGAACGCGGCGAGTCGGCCCCGCGGCCCGATGCGCTGTATCGCGACCCGCAACAACCCGCTGTCGATCGTCCGGCAGAACTGCCCGCCGCCTTGATCGAACGGGTTGGCGCGATCCTTGCGGGAGTCAAATGGAGTGAGAAGGACATTGCGTCGTTCCTTGGTACGTACCTGAGCGAACCGAAGCCGAGCGTCGTGTTTGATCCACCGCAACGACCGCTTAATGCCACTCGTTTCATCAGTCAGGCATCGAAGTCCGGCATTCGGCTCGACCGCAAGACTAATTTGTTGTACAACCGCCGTTTTTTCTTCGTAAATGGAGAGGAAACGCCGTTTGATGGGGCAAAAAAATGGTTGTTTGACCTCGCTGATCAGCGGTGTATGAGTGCGAAACGCTTTGTAACACTCTCGCACGATTCGGCGGTGACAGCACTGCTGCACGAGTGGTATTGTGCGGGCTGGATACAAGTGGGCGAGCTTGCGTAACTCTGCCTGCCTGTTATACCGTACTGTGAAATTTTGTATGAGAAAGACAACGTATTGACCCCGGATTTATGGATTGTCAGTACGAAAGTGCATATAATTTCCGCCCAAGCCGTAGGGAAGATTCTAGCTCGTCAAAAGAGCGTCTCCACCAGCGGCCCAGGTCGGTGTTGGAGCACATTACCGGTATTATTTTGCGCTGTTGCTTACCTTTAACCATAAAAGGACGTGATCATGAAGAAATCCCTCCTCGTAGCATCCCTGTTGGCAGCTGTGGCACTGGCTGCATGCAACAAGAGCAGCGATCAGGCAGCTACGACCGCAGCTAGCGACGCAACGGCTGCTGCTTCGTCAGCAACTGCTGCCGCTTCGGACGTTTCGACGGCTGCTTCGGGTGCTGCTGCTGCGAGCGACGCTGCTGCTTCGGCTACGGCCGCTGCTTCGGATGCAACGGCTGCCGCTTCGGCTGCTGCTCCGGCTTCGGGCGCAAGCCAGTAAGCTGTCGCATAGGGTTCGCCTCTGGGCGAAAACTGCTCCGGAAAATCACCTCGATTTTCCGGGCAGTAAAGCAAAACGCCACGGATTCACATCCGTGGCGTTTTGTCATTTAAGCGCCGCTTTTTACAACGGCACTCACTTAATCGTTTATTGAGCCGGCTGAGCCGGTGTTTCGCTCTCTTCGAAAAACTCGCGCACAACTTCGATCTCACGTGTGCGCTTGAATGGCGGCAGGCTCTGCCATATACGGCGCCCATACGGTTTGTCGACGAGACGCGTGTCGCAGATCATCAGTACGCCACGATCGGTCTCAGCGCGAATCAGACGGCCTGCGCCCTGCTTGAGCGTAATCACCGCCTGCGGCAACTGATGGACCGCAAACGGGCTCAATCCTTTCTTCGTCAGCGCATCCAGACGCGCCGACAGCACCGGGTCATCAGGCGGCGCGAATGGCAGCTTGTCGATCACGACCAGCGAGAGCGCATCGCCACGTACGTCCACCCCTTCCCAGAAGCTTTGACTGCCCACCAGAATCGCATTGCCGTACGCACGGAAGCGATCGAGCAACTCGGTGCGGCTCGCATCACCCTGCACAAGCAGCGGATAGTTCCAGCCGCGCGCTTCAATGGTGTCGCGCAATTTGGCCGAGATGCGGTCCACCGCGCGCAACGTCGTGCACAGCATGAATACGCCGCCGCCCGATGCTTCGATTGCGGGTAATGCAGCGTCGAACACGGCGTCGGTAAACATCGGCGACGAAGGCTGCGGCAAATTACGCGGCACGTACAGAAGCCCCTGCGTCGGATAGTCGAAGGGACTCGGCAGCGTCATCGAACGTTTCGCGTTCAGGCCCATCTGCGCCGCATAGTGCGTGAAGTCACCCCGCACCGACAACGTGGCCGACGTGAAGATCCACGCGCGCGGCACGCCGGCACGCTGCTTCGCGAAGATCGGCGCGACCGACAGCGGTGTTTCGTGCAACTGCACGGTGTGCGAAAAGACTTCGATCCAGCGCACCTTTTCATTCGGATCGGCGCGCTCGGCCTTGGCGTCGGTCGCGGCCTGCTCAGCGGCTGCGCGCTCGGTTTCGGTGGGTGGCGTGGTCCAACCCGCGAGCACGCCTTGCAGCTCGCGTGCGCGGCGCAAACACGCGCCAATCGACTCGGCACGCTCGGCCTGACCGGCCAGCGCCGAGGCCAAAGCATCGAGTTCGGTTTCGAGCGTTTCGAGCGCAGGGAACAACGGATGATCGTCGGGCAACTGCCCGATCGATAGCCGCACCGAGTCTTCCTTGAACGCCAGCCGCACGTCGCGCGCCGCACGTTCGAGGGTCGAGCCAAGCGTCACCCAGTCGACCGTTTCGCGTGCATGGCCCAGACCCTCAGCCACGGAATCGCGTGCGAGTTCGAGAAATTGCGTCGTGGAGAGCGTCTCGCCGAAGAATAGCGTCGCGGTTTCCGGCAGTTGATGCGCTTCGTCGAAGATAACGGTGTTGGCGGTGGGCAGCAATTCAGCCATGCCGGTATCGCGCAACATGATGTCGGCGAAAAACAGATGGTGATTGACCACCACGATGTCGGCCTGCTGCGCCTCGCGGCGCGCCTGCATCACGAAGCACTCCTTGTAATGCGGGCACTCCTGGCCAAGACAGTTTTCACGCGTGGACGTGACCATCGACCACACCGCCGCCGTTTCCGGCACGCTCGCGAGTTCGGCCTTGTCGCCGGTGCGCGTGATCTTGGCGAAGCGAATGATGTCCTGCAGATACGAGGTTTCCTGGCGCGACGGCAGACGGCCGTTATCCGCGGTGCGCTGCAGATAGTAATGGCACAGGTAGTTCGCGCGGCCCTTGAGCATCGCCACCGACACCGGCACGGCGAGCGCATCGCGCACGGTCGGAATGTCGCGCTGAAAGAGCTGATCCTGCAAATGCTTGGTGCCGGTGGAGACGATCACCTTGCCGCCCCACAACATGGCCGGCACCAGATACGCATAGGTCTTGCCCGTGCCGGTACCCGCTTCCACGATCAGCGTGTTTTCGCTGCCGTCGAGACCGTTCGATTCGTCGTTGTCAGGGGCTTCGGTCGCAGCATCCGCACCCGGCGATTGCAGACGCCGCGACGGCCGCTTTTGCGCCTCAAACATCGCGGGCTCAGGCATCGCGCGGCCCGACGCTTCCATGGCCGCCGCGACGGCGCGCGACATCTCGATCTGCGACGCGCGCGAACGATAGCCGTCGATCTGACGGGCGAGCAGCCCGTTGTCGGCGAAGATATCGTCCAGTTCAGCGACGCGGCGTGGGTTCAATGACGCGGAGAGCGCAGACGTGGGAGGACGCGGCGCCGGGGTGCCGGCCACCGGAGTGCCGGCCGTCGGAGCATCATCGCCCCCTGCGGCACGTGAAGAAGTATCAAGCGGTGAATTCAAGGCAAGCGTTTCCTGCAAAGTCCGGCGCGCGCGGCGCGACCCGGCACCTGCCAGGCCACGAACTCAGGCGCGTGCGTCCGGTTCGAGCTGCAATTGCAGCAAGATGATGGTGTCCTTGACTTTGAGTTTGCGTTTTTTCAAGCGCTGCAACTCGAAGTCGTCGATGCCGGGCTCATCCGACATTCGGTCGATCAAGCGATCGAGCCCACTATGCTCCGATTCCAGCTGCAGAATACGGTCGCGCAGTGTGTCCGTAGTGATGACGTGATGTTGATCGCGCATGCTCGCCTCCTCTCGTAAGCGGCCCGGGCTGCATGGTGCAGCCCGATGCCTGAGGTTGCTGTCCGGCTTAAAACGCGTTACGGCGACTACTATCCTGCTACAACCCTACCAGAACCCGCTACAGCGTACCTACTGTTGTTCCTGTTGCTGCTTTTGCTGTTCTTCGAGTTGCTGTTGCTGTTTCAACTGGTCCTGACGTTTCTGCTCGGCTTTCTCGGCCGCCTGCTTCTGACGGGCTTCGACGTCGGCTTTGTGCTGCGCTGCGTCGGCCTGCTTCTTCTCGAAGCTCTGCTGCTTCTCCACCCGCTCCTGCGCCTTTTGCGCACCCTGCTGATGTGCTTCCTCGAGCTTCTTCTGGAAATCGCCCTGCTTCTGATCGTACGCCTGCGTATTGGCTGCGGCTTGCGACGGACTGATGCCACGCTGCGCCTGATCCAGCGCGTGCTGCTGCTGCTTCTGCTGATAGGCTTGTGCGTTAGCGCTGCGCTGTGGCGCCTCGGCTGCGCGCTGCGCCTGGTCGAGCTGGTGCTGGCGCTGCTTGTCTTCGTAGGCCTGCGCGTTGCGCGCGTCGTCAGCGGCGCGTTGCGGCGCGCTCGCTTCGTCTTGTGCGCGTTTGAGCGCGGCCTGCTCGTCACGCTCGCGGGCGCGCTGGACACGCTGCTCACCGTCAAGCGCGAGCTGTTCCTTGCGAATGTCGGCCTGCACCGAGCGCATGCTGTCGCGCGCCTTGTTCAGACAGTGGTTGACGAAGAACGTACTGTAGCAATCGTGTTCGGCGACCGCGTAACGGTAATTGTTCTCCTCGGTACGCTGATCCAGCACTTTCTGCCGCGCGTCGAATGCGCTGTCCAGCGATGCCGCGTTATCAGCATTCTCCGTGTTGCGGGCATTATCCGCGCCCGTGGCCTTCATGGTGCCCGCCGCGCTGGTCGCCTGCTCGCCCGGAACAGCGGCCGGCGCGAGACTGCTGGCGGCCTCGAGCGGCGCTGCGGATTGCGCCACGGCCGGCGCGGACATGGCCAGCGCAGCGGCCACCACACACGCGGCGCATGACGCGAAAAACAATCCATTGGACGGGAACACCAGCTTGAACACGGACCGCGACGCCGAAACGAGCGATGTAAGCGGCGAGCAGGACAAACGCGGCGACAACAAAGGCGGCAATTGTGACAAGCGAGAGACCAAGCGGGAGCCCAGGCGGTTAAGGGACAAGGAGGTTGGCAACGTCGTAAATGGTCAACGGAACATGCCCGAAATTCTATCACCCTGCGGTTGAGCCCCTTTGCATTTATGGCAAAATGCCCCGCTCCAGCAACCTGGTCGCAGCGCGCACGCCCAGCATGCACCAACGTGCCCTACGTGGGCCCGGCGTAGGCCCGGCGTGTGTCATTACCGCGCGACCTTTGATTGAGTAGCAGGAACACCAAGACCTTATGACGGAAACCGTAGCACTCAAGATCGTACAGCGCATCGCCGCCGAACTGTCCGTCCAGCCGCGCCAGGTCGCGGCCGCGGTGCAACTTCTCGACGAAGGAGCGACTGTTCCGTTCATCGCCCGCTACCGGAAGGAAGTGACCGACAATCTCGACGACACGCAACTGCGTAATCTCGAGGAACGCCTGCTGTATCTGCGCGAGCTGGAAGACCGGCGCGCCACGATCATCGCGAGCATCGACGAACAGGGCAAACTCACCGACGAGCTGCGCACCGCGATCGAAGGCGCCGATAGCAAGCAGGTGCTGGAAGACCTGTATCTCCCCTATAAGCCGAAGCGCCGCACGCGCGCGCAGATCGCCCGCGAAGCCGGCCTGCAGCCGCTTGCCGACGCGCTGCTGGCCAATCCCCTGCTCGACCCGCAAACCGAGGCCGCCGCCTACGTGGACGCCGAAAAAGGCGTCGCCGACATCAAGGCCGCGCTCGACGGCGCGCGCGACATCCTCTCCGAACAGTTCGGCGAAACCGCGGATCTGCTCGGCAAACTGCGCGATTACCTGTTTAACCAGGGCGTGGTGTCGTCGAAAGTGGTCGAAGGCAAGGAAAACGCGGAAGAAGAGAAATTCCGCGACTACTACGACTACGCGGAAACCATCAGGACCGTGCCGTCGCATCGCGCGCTGGCCCTGTTCCGCGGCCGCAATGCGGGCGTGCTGATGGTCAAGCTGGGGCTCGGTGAAGAACTCGACGCGCAGGTGCCGCATCCGGGCGAAGCGCTGATTGCGCGCCACTTCGGCATCGCCAATCAGAACCGTCCGGGCGACAAGTGGCTCTCCGACGTGTGCCGCTGGTGCTGGCGCGTGAAAGTGCAGCCGCACATCGAAAACGAACTGCTGACCAATCTGCGCGACGAAGCCGAACACGAAGCAATTCGCGTGTTCGCGCGCAATCTGAAGGACCTGCTCCTGGCAGCGCCGGCGGGCCCGAAGGCCGTGATCGGCCTCGATCCGGGCATGCGCACCGGCGTGAAAGTCGCGGTGGTCGATCGGACCGGCAAGGTGCTCGCCACCGACGTGATTTATCCGCACGAGCCGCGCCGCGATTGGGACGGTTCGATCGCGAAACTGGCGCGCATCTGCGCGCAGACGCAGGCGGAGCTGATCAGCATCGGCAACGGCACGGCGTCGCGCGAAACGGATAAGCTCGCGAGCGAACTGATCGCGCGTCATCCGGAGTTCAAGCTGCAGAAGATCGTCGTGTCAGAAGCCGGCGCGTCGGTCTACTCGGCCTCAGAACTCGCGGCGAAGGAATTCCCTGACATGGACGTGTCGCTGCGCGGCGCCGTGTCGATTGCGCGCCGTCTGCAGGATCCGCTCGCGGAACTGGTGAAGATCGAACCGAAGGCGATCGGCGTCGGCCAATACCAGCACGACGTGAATCAGCGCGAACTGGCCCGCTCGCTCGACGCGGTGGTCGAGGATTGCGTGAACGCGGTCGGTGTGGATGCCAATACGGCGTCGGTCGCCTTGCTGGCGCGCGTGTCGGGTCTGAACGCCACGCTCGCTCGCAACATCGTCGACTATCGCGATGCAAACGGCCCGTTCCCGTCGCGCGAACATCTGCGCAAGGTGCCGCGTCTGGGCGACAAAACCTTCGAACAGGCTGCCGGGTTCCTGCGTATCAACAACGGCGAGAACCCGCTCGACCGTTCGTCGGTTCACCCGGAAGCCTATCCGGTCGTGGAACGCATGCTCGCGAAGATCAGCAAGCATGTCGGCGAAGTGCTCGGCAATCGCGACGCCCTGCGCGGCCTGTCGCCGGCGGAATTCGTCGACGAACGCTTCGGCCTGCCGACCGTACGCGACATTCTGCTCGAGCTCGAAAAGCCGGGCCGCGACCCGCGCCCCGAGTTCAAGACCGCGACCTTCCGTGAAGGCGTCGAGAAGGTCAGCGATCTGATGCCGGGCATGGTGCTCGAAGGCGTCGTGACGAACGTGGCGGCCTTCGGCGCGTTCATCGACATCGGCGTGCATCAGGACGGTCTGGTGCACGTGTCGGCCATGTCGACGAAGTTCATCAAAGACCCGCACGAAGTGGTCAAGGCGGGTCAGATCGTCAAGGTGAAGGTGCTGGAAGTCGACGTGAAGCGCCAGCGTATCGCGCTGACCATGCGTCTGGACGACGAGTTCGGCGCGGCAGCAGCACCGCGAAGCAGTGGCGGCGCCCAGCAGGATCGCGGCCGTTCCGGCGGCGGCGGTGGACGCGGCGCGCAGCAACCGCGCTCGCGTGAACCGGAAGCAGGCGGCGCAATGGCCGCGGCATTCGCCAAGCTCAAGCAGAAGTAAGCGGATTCATCAGCGCGTGCGTCACTCGCGCGCTGATGTTCAAGAGACCGAGCGACGAAAAAAAGCCCACGCAATTGCGTGGGCTTTTTTATCGCTTGTCGCTTTTCACTTACCGCGCCTCGTCAGCGCCTCGGCATGCAAGGCGCTGACGAGCCTGAGTCCGTCGTCAGATCTCGATCTTCGTCCCCAACTCAACCACCCGATTGGCCGGGATGCTGAAGAAGTCGGTCGGTTTGGCGGCGTTCTGATGCATCCACGCGAACACACGTTCGCGCCACACCGACATGCCCGGCAACTGCGTCGGCACCACCGTTTCGCGCGCTAGGAAGAACGACGTGTCCATCAACTCGAACGTCATGTCGTGCGTGCGGCCCACCTCGAGCAGCACCGCCTTCACGTCAGGCGTTTCGTTGAAACCGTACGCCGCCTTGACGAGATACAAGCCACCGTTGAGATCCTTGACCGTCACGCGTTCAGCATCCTTCACATACGGGATATCGAGCGTCACGAAGGTCAGAAAAATGGTGCGCTCGTGCAGCACCTTGTTGTGCTTCAGGTTGTGCAGCAAACTCACCGGCACGAGCGAATCACTGCCGGTCAGATAGATCGCCGTACCGGACACGCGATGCGGCGGGTGCGCGAGCAGGCCCTGCAGGAACGGCATGAGCGGAATGCCGTCGGCGGCCGTACGCTCCTTGACGATCATCCGGCCCTTGAACCACGTCATCAGCAGGAAGAACAGCAACGCGCCGATGCCGAGCGGCAACCAGCCGCCCTCTTCGACCTTCAGCAGATTGGCGCCGAAAAAGCCTAAGTCGACCACCATGAACACACCGATGATCATCGCCACGAGGAACTTGTTCCACTTCCACACCTTGACCATCACGACACAGGCGAGGACCGTGGTGATCACCATGGTGGCCGTCACCGCGATACCGTAGGCGGCGGCGAGGTTATCCGAGCTCTTGAACGCGATCACGATGCACAGAATGATGAACAGCAGCATCCAGTTCACCACCGGCACATAGATCTGACCGATCGCCAGTTCCGACGTGTGCATGATCTTCATGCGCGGCACGTAGCCGAGCTGGATCGCCTGGCTCGTCAGCGAATAGGCACCGGAAATCACGGCCTGCGATGCAATCACGGTCGCCACCGTCGACAGCACCACGAGCGGCAGCAACGCCCAATCCGGCGCGAGCAGGAAGAACGGGTTTTCGATCGCCTTCGGGTCATGCATCAGCAACGCGCCCTGGCCGAAGTAGTTCAGCACCAGCGAGGGCATCACGAGGCAATACCACGCCATCCGGATCGGTTTGGCGCCGAAGTGACCCATGTCGGCGTAGAGCGCCTCGGCGCCGGTCAGCACCAGCACAACCGAGCCGAGCACCACGTAGGCCTGCAACACATGCGCGGCCATAAAGGTGTAGGCGTAGTACGGGTTCAGTGCGCGGATCACGTTCGGCGACTGAAGGATGTGCCACAGGCCCAGCGCTGCGAGCACCAGGAACCACAACACCATGATCGGACCGAACAGGCGGCCGACGGTGGCCGTGCCGTGCCGCTGAATCCAGAACAGCAACACGAGAATCACCATGGTGAGCGGCAACACCAGATGAGACATATTGGGCGCCGCGATCTCCAGACCCTCGACCGCGGAAATCACCGAAATGGCGGGCGTAATCACCGCGTCGCCATAGAACATGCAGGCGCCGAAGATGCCGAGCATCATCAGCAAGCCGGCCGCTTTCGACTTCTGGTCGACAGAGCGCAGCGCCAGCGCCATCAGCGCGAGGACACCGCCTTCACCGTTGTTGTCGGCACGCATCACGAACAATACGTACTTGATGCTGACCACGATCACGATCGCCCAGAACAGCAGCGAGATCACGCCCAGAATCGATTGATCCGTCAGCGGAATGCCATGTGACGGGCTGAACGCCTCTTTCAGCGAGTACAGCGGGCTCGTGCCGATGTCGCCGAACACCACTCCGATCGCGGCAATCGCGAGGGAAGGCAGAGGCTGTTTACGCACGTGATTGTTATCTGTCATAGACGCGAGGAAATCCGTTCCCTGAGCGGAAAAAACGACCGCTATTCTAAACTGCCCGCTTAGCGCCGCCCGGCTTGTTGTGGATACACCACGTGGATGGTCCGCGAAGTGTAGCACTGCGATTTGGGCGCGTCTGCTGCGTCGGGCGTTTCGCCGGTGCGGGTGTGCGCATTTTGCGAGGCACCGTTCGCACGACACACATGCGACATATACGACATAGACAACACATACGGCGCACATAAAAAAACGGAGTCCAACCGGACTCCGTTCTGCAGACACTGCACTGGCTACGACGCAATAAGTACGGCGTCGTAGCGCGCATCATTTGCCTGACGACTGCTGCTCCTGCTGCATGCCGCGCTTGATCCACGCGCCGAGGTTGTGCGGCCGAACCGTATCCCATTCCTCGAACGGCTGGTGAATCCACGGATTGGTCGGCAGATACTGCACGTGATAGTCGGGCTTCACTTTCGAGCAGCCCTTGTACCAGAGCACCGCTGAACGCACGGCGGTGATCGCCGGATAGCGTTCTTTCAGATGCTGCTGCACGCGCGCCAGCGTCACACCGGAATCGACCAGGTCGTCGACCAGCAGCACGTTGCCATGCAGTTCGCCGCGCGTCATCGTAATGTATTGCGCGATGTCGAGTTCGCCCTGCTCCGTGCCGGCCGCTTCGCGGTACGAACTGGTGGCGAGAATCGCCAGCGGCAGATCATAAATACGCGAGAGCTGATCGCCAACGCGCAAGCCGCCGCGCGCGAGACACAGGATCTTGTCGAACTTCCAGCCCGACTCATGCACTTGCAACGCCATCAGTTCGATCAGCCGGTGATACTCGTCCCAGCCAACCCACAGGTTCTTCTCATCGTTGCGCGGATCTTTCATCGCAATCATGGGTACACCTTGCACCATGGCTTAAACCTTGAACGGATGACGAAGCAGAATCGTTTCGTCGCGATCCGGACCGGTCGACACCATGTCGATCGGAATGCCCGCGACTTCCTGCACACGCGTCAGATACGCACGCGCGCTGGCCGGCAGTTTGTCCCATTCCGTGATGCCGACGGTGCTTTCTTTCCAGCCCGGGAAGGTTTCGTACACCGGCACGCAACGCGCGACTTCCGACGCCCCACGCGGCAGCAGGTCGACATCCTTGCCGTCGACCGTGTAGCCAATGCACAGCTTCACTTCGTCGAGGCCGTCGAGCACGTCGAGCTTGGTCATGCACAGACCCGACACGCCGTTGATCTGGATCGAGCGGCGCAGCGCGGCGGCGTCGAGCCAGCCGGTGCGGCGCGGACGGCCGGTGACCGAGCCGAATTCCTTGCCGACCTTGGCGAGTTCCAGGCCGATGGGTTCCTGACGCGCGGCGTTATCCGCGTCGTACAGTTCGCTCGGGAACGGGCCCGAACCGACGCGCGTGCAATACGCCTTGGTGATGCCGAGAATGTAGTTCAGCTTTTGCGGACCGACGCCCGCGCCCGCAGTCGCCGCACCGGCCACGCAGTTGCTCGACGTGACGTACGGATAGGTGCCGTGGTCGATATCGAGCAGCGTGCCTTGCGCGCCTTCGAACAGCAGGTTGTTGCCGGCTGCGTTTTCGTCGTACAGACGGCGCGACACGTCGGTCACCATCGGCTTCAGACGATCGGCGTAGCTCAGCATCGTGTCGAGCGTTTGCTGGAAGTCGACCGCTGCGACGCCCAGGTATTGCGTCAACACGAAGTTGTGGTAATCGAGATTTTCACGCAGACGTTCGGCAAAGCTTTCCGGCTCGAACAGGTCTTGCACGCGCAAACCGCGGCGCGCCACCTTGTCTTCGTAGGCCGGGCCGATGCCGCGGCCGGTGGTGCCGATCTTGCTCGCGCCACGGCGCGCTTCGCGGCCCTGGTCGATGGCAATGTGGTACGGCAGAATCAGGGTGGTGGCTTCGGAAATGAAGAGGCGATTCTGAACATCGACCCCGGCGGCTTCGAGCTCGCCAATTTCCTTGAACAGCGCTTCCGGCGACAACACGACGCCATTGCCGATGTAGCACGCGACGCCGGGATGCATGATGCCCGACGGAATCAGACGCAAGATGGTTTTCTTGCCGCCGATGATAAGCGTGTGACCGGCATTGTGACCGCCCTGGAAGCGAACGACGCCTTGAGCGTGGTCCGTCAGCCAGTCGACGATCTTGCCCTTGCCTTCATCACCCCACTGGGTTCCCACGACGACGACGTTACGCCCGGGGTTCACATTCACTGCGCTGGCAGACATGTTGTTTCGTAAGCTGGTTAAAAACGTATTCTACCTATGTTCGCGGAACCTTCCGAATTTTTCCGTTTCCGCTCAACGGTATGCACGTTATGTTGGGTATATCGAAAATAGCGCGGCGAGTGGCCGCGCCGGGTCCGGCGACGCTTTGGACGCCTTCTGAAATGCCCTTGGGATGCCCCTCAGGCGGTCTATCTATTCGTGCTCAAGGACGGGGTTCGACGACCCACGCGCCGTTGCGCTCGACCAACACGCGGTCGCAGGCGAATTCGTCCAGATCGTGCTCGTGGCCAGGGAGCGCCTGGATCACGATTTCACCAGCGTTACGCAGCGCGGCGACGCTGGTGCGCAACGCTTCGTCGTGCTGCCACGGCGCAAGAATCGCGCTGCTGCGGGCTTCTACGGGCGAAATCCGGGCGACCTCGCGCAGATCGAGCGAGAAGCCGGTAGCCGCGCGCGCACGACCGTAGGCCTGGCCAACATGGTCATAACGGCCGCCGCGCGCAACCGCATTCGGCACGCCGTCGACATACGCCGAGAACATCACACCGCTGTGGTACGCGTAGCCGCGCAAATCAGCCAGATCGATCATCACTTCAGCGCCGTCCACCTGGCTTGCGAGAAACGCGAGGTCGTCGAGCGCGCGGGCGATGGCCGGTGCGTTCGGCAGGCGTGCACGAGCTTCATCGAGCACCGACGCGTCGCCGTAAAGCGTGGGGAGCGAGCGCAATGCGTCCCGCGTGACCGGGGTGAGATTGGCGGTCAGCTCGACGAGGCGCGGCACATCCTTGCCGGCCAACGCGTCGTAGAGCGATTGACCCAGTTCGGCCGCAGCAGGCTCCGCTTCGATCAACGCGGCGAGCACGCCTGCATGACACAAATCGAGCCGCACTTTCGTGAGCCCCGCCAGACGCAGCGCGTCGAGCATCAACTGCTGGATTTCCAGATCCGCTTCGAGACCGGCGTGACCGTAGATTTCCGCGCCAATCTGGATCTGCTCACGCGTGGCATGCAAGCCGCGCGGACGCGTATGCGCAACATTGCCGGCGTAGCAAAGCCGCGTCACACCCTGACGATTCAACAGGTGCGCGTCGATCCGCGCGACCTGCGGCGTAATGTCGGCGCGCAGACCGAGCGTGCGCCCGGACATCTGATCGACGAGCTTGAACGTGCGCAGATTCAGATCGTGCCCGCCGCCGGTAAGCAGCGACTCGATGTACTCGAGCAGCGGCGGCATCACCATCTCGTAGCCGTACGAGCGGAAACGGTCCAGCAAATGACGCCGCAACTCTTCGATCTTGCGGGCTTCCGACGGCAGCACGTCGGCGATATTCTCGGGAAGTAACCAGGTCGACATCGATACAGTCCTACGACGTTGAACACGGCAGCTAGGTGCGCCGGTAAGTGAGTGTGAGTGGCGGGCAACGACTCTATTCTGGCGGCTGTAGCAGGCATCGGAACTGCCCTTCGCAGTCTCTCAGCCGAGCTTGGACCGCGCCGGAACGCTCGCTGTTGCCACGTAGGTCGCCAACGCAGCCGTGCGCAGCGACGGGCGCTACGCAGCGCCCCTTCAGGTCACGATAAACAGCAGGATCAGCCCGAGCACCATCACGACCAGCCCGCCAACGCGAATCTGATGCGGCGGCCGTTCCGCTATTTTACGGAACGTGTCGCGCCAGGCGCTCGGAAAAACGAAGGGAAACATCCCTTCGATAATCAGCATCAATGCGATCGCGAGCAGTAACGAGCCGGCTATGTCCATGCGAATGAAGGGGCCGCGATGCGGATGCCGCGGCCTTCCGGTTATCAGTGTTTGCGCGGTGCCGCGGGAGCGTCCGGGGCGGCGCCGCCGGTCGGGCTACGCATGAAGCGGAAGAACTCGTTGCTGGGGTCGACCACAATCACGTCGCCCGGCTTGAAGGTGTTCTTGTACGCCTGCATGCTTTGATAGAACTGGTAGAACTGCGGGTCGCTGTTGTATGCCTCGGCCGCGATTTCCGCGCCCTTGGCATCGCCCTCGCCCTTGATGGTCTGAGCCTGACTATAGCCGTCCGCGAGAATCTTCTGTTGCTGGCTGACCGCGTCCGCCTTGATCTGGTCGGCCTCGGCCGTGCCCTTCGCACGTTCGTCGGCTGCGGCCTGCTCGCGTGCAGCGATCATCCGCTTGTAGACCGTGTCGGCCATCGCCGCCGGGAAATCGACGCGCGTGAGTTGCACGTCGAGCACCGAAACGCCCAGCGATGCCGCGGCTTTGTCCATCGCGCCACGCGCTTCGTCGGCAACAGCTTGTTGCTTCGCAAGCGCATCGGTCAGCGTGACCTTGCCGAACGCATCGCCAAGCGCACTACGCGACAGCAACGCCAGACGGTCCGGCAAGCTCTGCACGTCGCCCTTGGTTTCGGCGAGCAGTTTCAGCGGATCGGTTACACGGTATTTGATGACCGGGTTGGCCAGCAGATCGGTTTTGTCCGACGTGACATAACGATCTTCATCCGGAGCGTCGAGCGACTGGATGCGGTTATCAACCAGCGTGACCGTTTGCAGCGGCGGCGGCAACTTCACGTGCAGACCGGGGCCGAGCAAGGCGGGCGCGGTGTCGCCATGCGATGACAGCACGGCCATGTGCCGCTGGTCGACCACGAATACCATCGACGATGCGGCGAACAGCACGATGACTAAGGCAACGACGAGCGCAATGATCTTGTTCATGGTGTGCGCTCCTTATTGAACGTCGTCTTCGCGCATACGGCTGCGGAAGGAGTCGCGTGAACGCAGTGCGTCGCTGCTGGCGGCCGCCTGGCTGGCAGGTGTCGAGACCGCGGCGGGTGCGGAAGGAGCGGCGGACGGCGCGGCTGCGTTGCTCGCGGCTTGCGGCACGGCAGCACCCGACGCAGCAGCAGCGCCGGAAGCGGCCGCAGCGGCGTCGGCAACGCGCTGGCGAGTCTGCTCGACCAGCTTGTCGAGCGGCAGATACAGCACGTTGTTGCCGCTCTTGCTGTCCACAAACACCTTGGTCGTATTCGAATAGATCTGCTGCATGGTTTCCAGGTACATGCGCTCGCGAATCACAGCGGGCGCTTTCGAGTACTGCGCGTAGACCTGCTTGAAGCGATCAGCGTCGCCTTGCGCCTGGGCCACAGTCTTGTCGCTATACGTTTTCGCTTCGTCGATCTGGCGCGCGACGTCGGCTTGCGCGCGCGGCAACAAATCGGCGGCATAAGCCTGCGCTTCACGCTTGGCGCGCTCGTTGTCCTGACGCACTTTGGCGGCGTCGTCGAAAGCGGCTTGCACCTGGTCGGGCACCTGCACGCCCTGGATCGTGACGCCGGTCACAGCGAGGCCGGACTGGTCTTCATCCAGGGATTGCTGAATCGCCGCCATCAGTTGCTGGCGAATTGTTTCGCGATCCTGAGAGAGGATGTCGTTGGTGCTGCGCGCACCGACGATGCTGCGCACCGCCGCCTGCGCGGCCTGCGTCACGCTCTGATCGGGATCGACGCTGCGGAAGAGATAATCCGTCGGCTTGCTCACCTGGAACTGCACGGCAAAGCGCACGTCGACGATATCGGCGTCGTGCGTGAGCATCGACGCGTCTTTCACGTTGGCGAGACGCACCACGTTATTACGGCCGATCTCCACCTGGCGGATCTGGCCGATATTGACGAGTTCGTGCGCTTCGAACGGATACGGCAGGCGCCAATGCACACCCTGCCCCGCGGTGTAGCGATATTTGCCGAACTGCATCACGACGCCGGCCTGGCCATCCTGCACGACGAACACGCCGCTGCCGAGATAGATCGCGATCAGCACCCCGATCACGATGCCCACGCCAATACGCGCGCCGCGGCCATTGTCCGGACGGCCACCACCCGCACCGCCGCCCTTGCGGCCGAACACCCGGCTCAAGCGGCGGTTGAAATCGCGCCACATCTCGTCGAGATCGGGCGGACCTTCACCGTCCTTGGTCGGCGGACGCTTGGGTTCGTTGGGTCGTTGGCGATCGCCATTGCCGTCGCCCCGGCCCCAGCGCGGATCGTTCAGTGAAAGCATGGCGCGCATGCGCAACCAGATACTCCGCTCGTTGTAATCGTTCACCTGTGTTCGTTCACCAGAGTAGACAGCGGGTCAGTGCAATTGGAGCGGGTCAGTGCCCGAGTTCTGAGACCTTACGGTCCTCGCGTGGTGCTGCCGACCGGTCTTCTTCCGATAGATCGACCTGCGTATCGGAGAGAGGTTCGGCAGTAGCGATTTCAGCGATGGCAGCGCGCAATGTGTCCAGCCCTTGCCCCGTGCGCGCGCTCAAAAAGACGCGCGAAATATTACCATACTCATCCCGCTCGACCGCGTCGCCACGGGCCGCCAACTCCGGCACGGCGTCGATCTTGTTAAACACCAGCACCTGACGGATCGTATCCGCACCGATTGCGTGCAACACCTCGTTCACCTGATCGATCTGATCGAGGCGCACGGCGCTCGACGCATCGACCACATGCAGCAGCAGGTCGGCGTGGATGGTTTCTTCGAGCGTGGCGCGGAATGCCGCCACCAGCTGGTGAGGCAATTCGCGAATGAAACCGACCGTGTCGGACACCACCACCTGGCCGGCTTCGTCGCCGAGATAGACGCGGCGGGACGTGGTATCCAGCGTGGCGAACAACTGGTCGGCGGCGTACGCCTGGGCCTTCGTCAGCGCGTTGAAAAGGGTGGATTTGCCCGCATTCGTGTAACCGACCAGCGAGACGGACATGGTCTGGTTACGGCTGCGCGCGCGGCGCTGCGTGCCGTGCTGACGGCGCAGCTTTTCGAGGCGGGTTTTGAGCGCCTTGATGCGCTCGCCGATCAACCGGCGGTCGGTTTCGAGCTGCGTTTCACCCGGACCGCGCAAACCGATACCGCCTTTCTGGCGTTCAAGGTGGGTCCATGCGCGAATTAGCCGCGTCGATAAATACTGCAACTGCGCGAGCTCCACCTGCAGCTTGCCTTCATGGCTGCGGGCGCGTTGCGCAAAAATATCGAGGATCAGGCTGGTGCGATCGATCACGCGGCGGTTAAGCGCCTGCTCCAGATTGCGCTGCTGCGCAGGGGCCAGAGCGTGATTAAAAATGACGAGTTCGATGTCGTTTGCCTCACACGCAAGACGCAATTCTTCGGCCTTGCCGCTGCCAACGAACATCTTGGCATCGGGACTGGATCGGCGCCCCGTGAGGGTGACTAAGGGATTCGCGCCCGCGCTTTGCGCGAGCAGGCTGAGTTCTTCGAGACTGGCTTCGAAATCGATCTTACCGAAGTCGATGCCGACAAGCGCTGCATTGATCAAATTGGAGGGTATCAAAATGAGGCGGCCGGGAGTAATCGCCAACGGGCGACGCTACGCCGGCCGCGACGGGGGTTAGGACTGTTCGGAATCCGGGTGGAAATTCACCGGACGGGCAGGCACGACAGTCGAAATTGCGTGCTTGTAGACCATCTGGGTGACCGTATTCCTGAGCAACACGACGTACTGGTCGAACGATTCGATGTTCCCTTGAAGCTTGATGCCGTTGACCAAGTAGATCGACACCGGCACGTGCTCTTTACGCAGTGCGTTCAAAAACGGGTCTTGTAACAATTGCCCTTTGTTGCTCATAGCAAACTCCGTATTTTTTTGCAGGTTGACTGAATTGACGACGAAGAAAAAGAGATCCGCCGTCAACCGCTACACTATAGCCGATTTTCATTTTTGCGCGAGAGGCCCGGCCTTGCGGCCAAACCCAGCACACACACGGGTTTCAGCCTGGATTTAGCCTTTATCCGCGTAAGGGTTCGTCGACGATCTGAACTCTATGCGCAATGGAGTCCCAGTCAGCTTGAAAGTTTCCCGGAAGCGGTTTTCAAGGTAGCGTTTGTACGTTTCGGTGATCGCATCGAGCGCGTTACCGTGAATCACGATGATCGGCGGATTCTGTCCGCCCTGGTGCGCGTAACGCAGTTTCGGGCGCACTGGACCGCGCCGGCGCGGTTGCTGGAATTCCACAGCCTCGATCAGCGCGCGCGTCAGCTTCGGCGTCGGCAGCTTGGCCATCGCGGCAGCGTAAGCGTCGTCGACCGAGCGCATCAACGGGCCAATACCGGTCTTTTCCGCGGCGGAAATGAAGTGGAATTTGGCGAAGTCGAGAAATTTTAGTTTGCGCTCGATGTCCGCCTTGGTGCGCTCGCGCACATGCGAATCGAGCCCGTCCCACTTGTTCACGCCGACCACCAGCGCGCGGCCCTGCTCCACCACGAAACCGGCAATGTGCGCGTCCTGTTCGGAAATATCCTGTTGTGCGTCGAGCAGCAGGATCACGACGTTCGCGTCCGAGATCGATTGCAGTGTCTTCACCACCGAGAACTTCTCGATCGCTTCGAACACCTTGCCGCGGCGGCGCAAACCAGCCGTGTCGATCAGCGTGTAGGGCTTGCCCTGACGCTCGAAATCGACGTAGATCGAATCGCGCGTGGTGCCCGGCATATCGAACGCAATCACGCGCTCTTCGCCCACCAGCGCGTTGATCAAGGTCGACTTGCCGACGTTCGGCCGGCCGACGATCGCGATCTTCACGCCGTGCGCCTGTTTTTCCTCGTCGCTCTCTTCCGGCTGTCCGGCGTACGCGACAGCCAGCGCCTCATTGATCATTTCGGTGACACCGTCGCCGTGTGCCGACGAAATCGCGCGCGGGTCGCCAAGACCGAGTTCGTAAAAGTCGGCGGCCACATTGCTGTACTTCATCCCCTCCGCCTTGTTGACGACGAGGAAGATCGGCCGGCCGGTCTTGCGCAGGTAGTCGGCAATCGTCTTGTCCTGCGGCGCGAGACCGTTGCGGCCGTCGACGATGAACACGACGACGTCCGATTCCTCGACCGCCTGGCGGGTTTGACGCGCCATCTCGTGCAGGATGCCGTCTTTCGCGACCGGCTCGAAGCCGCCAGTATCGACGACCAGATACGGCCGGTCGCCGGCGCGCCCCTCGCCGTAATGGCGATCGCGGGTGAGACCGGGCAGGTCGGCAACCAGCGCATCACGCGTACGCGTAAGGCGGTTGAATAGCGTGGATTTCCCCACATTGGGGCGCCCAACCAGGGCAATAACGGGTTTCATCAGATGTTGTTCACGGTGAAACGCGGGATCGAAATCGACCGCCCGCGTAGCGACGCCATGCGGCCGCTACACGGCAGCGTTTGACGAAAATTATCACGAATTCGGCCAGCCCCGGATGTGCTGTCAATATGCGCACCCGGGCGGACGGGGGGTTTGGCTGTATGGGGCGGCGCCATTGGGCCGCCAGTTTCAGTCTTTCTTGCTCAACGGCTCGCACGCCAAATTCAATACGATTCTCGGCAGTATCGATGGCGATAGCGTCGAAGGTAGCGCCGCAAGCAGCCACCCATGGCCACATGGGCCGTTTCTGATCCGACTTGCCGGACCAGCCAGTCCGGCGGAATATTTCTAGTAAATCTGCTGCACAGCAAAAACGCGTGCGGCCGGCGAAGCCGGCCTGCACGCTTGACGAAGCCTGACTCTACCAACGCCCTGCGCGATTAGCGCGGGCGGTAGCCGTACAGGTCGCCGTCGTGCGTCTGCACGACCAGCGTGTCGCCGGCCAGCACCGGCGCCGCGGTAATCGGGCTACCATCGGTCTTCACACGGGCCACGAGCGTGCCGTCGTCGCGCGACAGGAAGTGCACGTAACCCTGATAGTCGCCCAGCACGGCGGCGTGGCCCAGGATGAACGGGACGCCGAGGTCGCGGTTCTTCAGCTTGTCGTTCTTCCACAGCGGCGCGCCGTTGCTGACGTCAAACGCCGACACCACCGACCAGTCGTCGGCCGCCACCACGGCGCGGTCATCCTGCGCCAGACCGCTCGTGCTCGAGAACGCCTTTTCCCACACCGCGCGACCCGAGTTCGCATCGAAGCAGCCAATCTGGCCCTGGAACGTCACCGCGCAGGTTTCCGAACCGACCAGCGTGGGCGGCCCCGTCACGTCGTTGATGCGCTCCACTTCCGTCACGCCCTTCGGATACGACACCGGCGTTTGCCAGTAGTTGTCGCCGGTCTGCAGGTTGATCGCGGCGAACGCGCCACCCGGGAAGCCTGCCAGCACGGCCGCGTCACCCGCGAACGTCATGCCCGACGAGACGCGCAGATTGAGCGGCACCGCGCGGTTGCGGTAGTTCCACTTCTGCTCGCCGGTCTGCGCATTGAACGCGACGATCTGACCGTCGACCGTGCGCACCACCACGAGGCCGTTGCCGACCAGCGGCGGCGAGATGATTTCGCCAGGCGCCTTGGCGGTCCACAATTGCTTGCCGTCCGCGCCGAGCACGTAGACGTCGCCCTTCAGGCCGCCGACCGCCGTGAGCGTACCGTCGCTGCCGACACCTGCCGACAGGTCGTCATGCAGCTTGACGCGCCAGATATCCTGGCCGGTTTGCGCGTCGATCTTCGCAACCGAGCCGTTCGCGCCAGCTGCGTACACCGCGTTGCCGACCGCAACCGGCGAGAACAGGTAACGACCCGCCTTGCCCACGCTGGCCTTCCATGCCTGCTGCACGTCGAGCACGGGTTTGAACTCGGTGAGCGGCGTCGGCACGCGGCGCTCGTCTTTCGTGGATGAGCAAGCCGCCATGGTGAGGACGGTCATCGCACAGGCAACGGGCACAGCGTAACGTTTCAGCAGATTCATCGGTGGACGAAGCATTCAGGAAATCAATTAAAGGAGACCGGTTGGTCGTGTCATGCGGCGCGCTGCATGCGGCAATTAGCCGCCCAGCGCGTCCAGCTTGAACTGAATCAACTGGCGAGCCGAGCTATCGTTTTGCGACAGCGAGTCGAGCGCAAGCTTGTAGGCGGCGCGCGCATCGTCACGCTTGCCCTGAGCCGCGAGCAGGTCACCGCGGCCGTTCGCCACAATGCCCTTGAACGCATCGGACTGCGGTTCGGCGAGCAGTGCAAGACCCTGGTCGTAAGCCTTGTCGTCGAGCAGCAGCGAAGCCAGACGCAGCCTGGCGATCTGCTTGAACTCGTCGTCTTTGGCGTGATCGATGGTCCATTGCAACTGGGCCTTCGCTGCGCCTTCGTCACCCGCGGCGTACAGCGCCTTGGCAGCGCCCAGCGCGGTCATCTGTGCATACGCGGTGCTACTGAACTTGTCTTCCATATCAGTAGCGACGCGCGTGATCTTCGCCTTGTCGCCCGATGCCACAGCTTGCTGCACCTGGTCATACAGCACCGCGGCTTCCGCCGCCTGGCGCCGTTGCCAGAAATTCCAGCCGTTCCAGCCCGCTGCGGCGACCAGCGCCACCAGCACGATCCACGTGGTTGCATTACCCCACTGCGTCCACCATGCTTTCAGACTTTCAATCGATTCTTGTTCGTCGTGGTAACTCATCGCCCGGCGATTTCCTCTTTCTTGATACGTGTGCGTGTCGAGCCAAGGGGCTCGACGACATAGCGATCAGTCGTCGCCGTCTTCGGCGGTTGCAACCATCGCATTGATTAGAAATTCGGTCAAGTCTTCGGCGGGCACGTTATGTTGCTCGCTCTTACCGCCGTTAGCGCCTGTATCGCGCAGTGGCTTGACGCCGACCGTACCGTTGGCAATCTCGTCTTCGCCGAGGATCACCGCGAATGCCGCACCACTGGCGTCAGCGCGCTTCATCTGCGACTTGAAGCTCGCCGTCTGACCGTCCGCGCTGCAATGCAGGATCACGTCGAGGCCGGTGTCGCGCAAGCGCTCGGCGATGATAAAGGCCTGTTCGCGTGCCGCGTCGCCCTGATGGACCACGTACACGTCGCAACCTTCGTCTTCCGGCACGAGCTGCTCTTCTTTCAGCAACTCGAGGATACGTTCGACACCCATGGCCCAGCCGCACGCGCCCGTCGGCTTGCCGCCAAGCTGTTCGATCAGCGGATCGTAACGGCCGCCGGCCGCGACCGTGCCTTGCGCGCCCAGCTTGTCGGTCACCCATTCGAACACGGTCAGATTGTAATAATCGAGACCGCGCACGAGACGCGGATTGATCGTGAACGGAATGTTGTTCGCCTTCAGAATGCGCTGCAGACCTTCGAAGTGCGCGCGCGATTCTTCGCCGAGAAAATCGATCAGCTTCGGCGCGTTCTGCGCGACTTCCTGCATCGCCGGATTCTTCGTGTCGAGCACGCGCAGCGGGTTCGTGTACAGACGGCGCTTCGCCTCTTCATCGAGCACGTCCATGTGCTTTTCGAGGTACGCGATCAACTCGACGCGATGCGCCGCGCGCTCTTCCGCGAGACCCAGCGAATTGAGTTCGAGCTTGATGCCGATAAGCCCAAGGTCGTGCCACAAACGCTGGCACATCATGATGATTTCAGCGTCGGCATCCGGACCGGCGAAGCCCAGGGCTTCCACGCCGACCTGATGGAACTGCCGGTAGCGGCCGCGCTGCGGACGCTCGTGACGGAACATCGGGCCGATGTACCACAGCCGCTTCGGACCGTCGTACAGCATATTGTGCTCGATCACCGAGCGCACGACAGCCGCCGTGTTTTCCGGGCGCATCGTCAGATTTTCGCCGTTCAACGCGTCGGTAAAGCTGTACATCTCTTTCTCGACGATGTCGGTCACCTCACCGATACCGCGCTTGAACAACTGCGTATGCTCGATGATCGGCGTACGAATATTCTGGTATCCGTACGAACGCAGCATCGACTTGACGGTCGTTTCGAAAAACTCCCACAGCCCGGCTTCCTGCGGAAGGATGTCGTTCATGCCCTTCACACCGGACAATTTTTCGAGCTTTTTCTTCTGTTCAGTCATCTGTCTTCGATTGACGGTTTTTAGTTGAGTGCTTCGGCGCGGCCATAGCGGCGCTCGACGTAGTCACTCACGATTTGCTGGAATTCTTGCGCGATATTCTCGCCGCGCAGTGTCTTGACCTTCTCGCCGTCGATAAACACCGGCGCGGCCGGATTTTCGCCCGAACCCGGCAAGCTGATGCCAATGTTCGCCTGCTTCGATTCGCCCGGACCGTTGACGATGCAGCCCATCACCGCGACGTGCATCTTCTCGACGCCAGGATACTGATCGCGCCACACCGGCATCTGCGTACGCAGATAGGTCTGGATTTGCGACGCAAGTTCCTGGAACAGCGTGCTGGTCGTGCGGCCGCAACCCGGGCACGCGATCACCATCGGCGTGAACGAGCGCAGACCCATGGTCTGCAAAATTTCCTGACCGACGATCACTTCGCCTGTTCGCGGGCCACCCGGCTCCGGCGTCAGCGAGATACGGATCGTGTCGCCAATACCTTGCTGCAGCAGCACCGACAACGCAGCGGTCGACGCCACGATGCCTTTTGAACCCATACCCGCTTCGGTCAAACCGAGGTGCAGCGCGAATTCGCAACGCTGCGCGAGTTCACGATACACCGCGATCAGATCCTGCACGCCGCTGACCTTGCACGACAGAATGATCTTGTTGCGCGGGAGGCCGATCTCGACTGCACGTTCCGCCGAGCCGATCGCCGACTGGATCAGCGCTTCGTACATTACGCTCTGCGCTTCCCACGGTGTGGAACGCGCGGCGTTTTCGTCCATCATTTTCGCGAGCAGGTCCTGGTCGAGGCTGCCCCAGTTGACGCCGATCCGCACCGGCTTGTCGTACTTCACGGCTGCTTCGATCATCTGCGCGAACTGCGTGTCGCGCTTCGCGCCGTGGCCGACATTGCCCGGATTGATCCGGTACTTCGACAGCGACTCCGCGCACGCGGGGTAATCACGCAGCAGCAAATGGCCGTTGTAATGAAAATCGCCGACCAGCGGCACCGACACGCCCATGCGGTCGAGCTGCTCGCGAACAGCCGGCACAGCCGCCGCCGCTTCCGGCGTGTTGACCGTGATACGCACCAGTTCCGAGCCGGCTTGCGCCAGCTCCTTGATCTGGATCGCCGTACCGATCGCATCCGCGGTGTCGGTGTTGGTCATCGACTGGACGCGCACGGGCGCATCGCCACCGATCGTGACGAGCTGGCCGCCCCAACGGACATCGACCGCGTGCGACTTGCGCCGCGCGGCGTGCCCGCCGAACACCGGCTCGTTTGAAACGATCTTGCTACTGGATTGGGATTGAGCTTCGGATTGCATCGAAAAACCCATTTACGCCGCATGCGCCACACAAAAGACGTAGCGCCTGAATTGAAAAAGCGTCGCGACCCGGTTGGCCGCGACGCATACCGTATCTATCAAGGCAGCGCGAAGCGTGCCACGTTACCCTTGGCTGCCGAATATTTCGACGGATCGACTGGCTGGCCATCGAGCGTAAGCGACTCGAGACCTGCCTTGTTGCCGATCGTGACCTTGAAAGGGCCCGCGCCCGTCACTTCCTTCGTATCGCCTGCGTGCACGAGGCCGGAGAACACCTCCTTGCCATCCTTGCCACGCACGCTGAACCAGCTGTCCTGTGTCACGCGCAACGCGATGATCGCCTCACCCGCGGCCGGCGCCGCGGTTGCCGCCGTTGCCGTATCCGCCACGGCCGATGCGCCAATCGCTGCGACCACCGGCGCGCTAGCGCCTTGCGCCGCAGCCTGGGCCTGCGAACCTGCCTTCGGCGGGACCGCTGCTGCCGTGACCTCCGGAGCAGAAGACGGCGCCGCTCCGGTCGCCAGCGGCGCGGGCATCGGCGTAGCCGACGCTGCGTTATCCGCTGCAGCCTGCGTTTCCGGTGCTGAAGCAGCGTCTTCCGCGGTTGCCTCGGAACCTGCCGCTTGACCTTGCGCCACCGCCACTGCGCCCGATGCACCGGTCGCGCCACCCGGGGCGCCGCTCGCGCTCGCCTTCAACCGCGCAAGCCACGCCGACGAATCACCGCCATTGGTGTGCCACATGCCGAGCGCGATCACCGCGACGATCACCGCCGCAATGCCCCATAACCAGGAGCGGCTCTTTTGCCCGCTACCACCGAGCGACAGCGACACGCGGCCACGCGGCAAATCCCTGCCGGACGAAGCCGGCATCGACAGATCCGGCGCCGGCACGCCCTTCTCGCGGCGCAAAGCCTGCGTGAACGGCGTGGGATCGGCGCCGAGCATCTTCGCGTAGCTGCGCACCACGCCGAGTGCAAAGGTCGTGTCCGGCAAATGGCTGATGTCACCCGATTCGAGCGCACGCAACTTGGTGACAGACACCTTCAGGCGTGCCGACACATCTTCGATCGTCCAGCCTTTCGATTCACGCAATTGGGTCAAGCGCGCGCCAACCGCTGCCAGGGAATCCAAACCCGTCAGGCCCGGCTGCACAACAGGCTGCACCACCGCCCGTGCGGCCGGCGCCGGGTGGCCTTCGTTTGTGTCTGTGTCATGCGGCTGCGGGTGCTGCGGCTCACTCATCCCAAATCCTTTCGCGTCGATTCTTTTTCACTTGTGCAACCCGGACGGGCCAAAGCCTCACGCCCGAATCGCAGACCGTTTATAACAAAATGCGCGGCCTTGTGTGCCGCTTCCGATCGCTTCTGCAAACTTTCTTTTCAATCGCTGCAGGTTCGGAAAGATTTCGCGCGTTCGCAATACCACCCACCGAACGCCCTCGCCCTTGCCGCCTGCCGCGATTACACGGCGCGAACCTCGATCACCTTTGCCGCCTTCCCGGTGCGCTCAGCAAGGCGCGTGCGGTCTTTCACCGCACCGGCCAACTGACCGCAGGCAGCGTCGATATCATCGCCGCGTGTTTTGCGCACTGTGGTGACGACGCCTGCGTCCATCAACACTTGTGCAAACCGCTTGATCTGTTCCGGCTTCGAGCGGATGAGGCCCGACTCGGGGAACGGATTGAACGGAATCAGGTTGAACTTGCACGGTACGTCGCGCGTGACGGCCAGCAGTTCGCGCGCTTGCGCTTCGCTGTCGTTCACGCCGTCGAGCATGCAATATTCGAACGTAATGAAATCGCGCGGCGCAACCTTCAGATAGCGCTGACAGGCAGCCATCAATTCGCGCAGCGGATACTTCTTGTTCAGCGGCACCAGCATGTCGCGCAGCGGGTCGCTCGGCGCATGCAACGATACCGCGAGCGCCACCGGCAGATCGGCGCCGAGCCGGTCCATCATCGGCACCACGCCCGAGGTGGACAGCGTGACGCGCCGGCGCGACAGGCCGTACGCGTTGTCGTCCAGCATCAGGCGCATGGCCGGCACCACCGCGTCGTAATTGAGCAGCGGCTCGCCCATGCCCATCATCACCACATTCGTGACGACGCGCTCGCCTTTCCCGTCACCACCCGTGGCGCGCCCGCCGTCCGTGCCGCGCGTCGCGCGCAGCGCGAACTCGGCCATGCGCAGCTGGCCAATGATTTCGCCGGTGGTCAGATTGCGGGAGAAACCCTGTTTGCCGGTCGAACAGAAACGGCAGTTGACCGCGCACCCGGCCTGCGACGACACGCACAGCGTGCCACGCGTTTCTTCGGGGATATAAACGGTTTCAACCGCGTTGCTGTTGCCGACGTCGATCAGCCACTTGCGTGTGCCGTCGGTCGAGATATTGTCACTGACGATGCCAGGCATCGTGATCGTTGCGCGCCCTTTGAGCTTTTCGCGCAAGGACTTCGCCAGATCGGTCATGCCGTCGAAGTCGGCAGCGTTGTACTGATGAATCCAGCGCTGCAATTGCTTGGCGCGAAACGGCTTCTCGCCCAGGCTGCCGCAGTAGGCGACAAGCCCTTGGGCGTCGAGGTCGAGAAGGTTGACGGTGGGACTGCTCGTCATATCGAATCCTGCCATTTCAGTGCGAGACTGCGTTCATGCAACAAGCTGCATGAACGCAATGCCGTTCGCGCCCATTCCTGCTGCTTTACCTTACTACTTTGCCGGGCTGTTCGTGCGGATTCGTGCGACAAATCCAACGGCTGCGCACGAATCAAACCCGTCCAAACCCGCTTAACGCGAGTAAACGTTCACTTGCGGGAAGAAGAACGCGATTTCAACGGCAGCCGTTTCAGCAGCGTCCGAACCGTGCACCGCGTTAGCGTCGATGCTGTCGGCGAAATCGGCGCGGATCGTGCCCTTTTCTGCCTTCTTCGGGTCCGTTGCACCCATCAGGTCGCGGTGCTTCAGGATCGCGTTTTCGCCTTCCAGCGCTTGCACGACCACCGGGCCCGAGATCATGAAATCAACCAGGTCCTTGAAGAACGGGCGTGCGGCGTGCACAGCGTAGAACTTCTCTGCGTCAGCGCGCGACAGATGGACCATGCGCGAAGCCACGATCTTCAGGCCAGCGTTTTCGAAACGGCTGTAGATCTGACCGATCACGTTCTTGGCCACTGCGTCCGGCTTGATAATCGACAGGGTGCGTTCGATCGCCATAAAAACTCCAAAAAATTAAGAGGTTACAGATTCAAATGAATCCGCTATTGTAGCATGTTCCCGTGTATGATTGCGATTGAACCCTTACAGCATTGAAAGACTCCAAGCAGGAGTTTCCGAATACTGGTAGCGTAGGCCGTGTGGACTTTTTCTGGGTATTGAAACTCCCGGCCACCGCGCCAATCTTAGGGATGAACACCCTGCGACTGGCGGCATAAATCCCGGCCAGCGCCGTACATCCCGACGCACAGCCCGCTACACAACCCGCCGCACAACCATTACGCAACACGCTTCTGAGGTAAGGAGAGACCATGAACGATCATCCGTATAGCTTTGGCCGCAATGGCGCGGTTAGCACGGTCGAAACGCGCAACCGCGTACTACGGAACACCTACTGGCTGCTCGCGCTGTCCATGATTCCGACAGTGCTCGGCGCCTGGGTAGGCGTAGCCACCGGTTTCTCGCTGTTCGCCGCCACCAGCCCGGGCATGAGCATGTTGGCGTTCTTCGCGATCGCCTTCGGCTTCATGTTCGCCATCCAGAAAACGAAAGACAGCGCCATCGGCGTATTCGTGCTGCTCGGCTTCACGTTCTTCATGGGCCTGATGCTGTCGCGCATCCTGAGCTTTGTGCTCGGTTTTTCGAACGGCCCGTCACTGATCATGCTCGCCTTCGGTGGCACTGGTGTGATCTTCGCCTCCATGGCAACGATCGCCACGGTCAGCAAGCGTGACTTCTCGGGTCTCGGCAAGTGGCTGTTCATGGGCGTGATCGTGCTGCTGCTGGCTTCGGTCGCGAACGTGTTCCTGCACCTGCCCGCGTTGATGCTGACGGTGTCGGTGCTGGCCATCGTGATCTTCTCGGCCTACATGCTGTTCGACGTCCAGCGCGTCGTGAACGGTGGTGAGACGAATTACATCACCGCCACCCTCGCGATCTATCTGGATCTGTACAACGTGTTCGTCAACCTGCTCGCGCTGCTCGGCATCTTCGGCGGCAACCGCAACTAAGTCTGACGCAAGGCACGGGCACCCCGCGGCGCCCGATATGCCGGCCTTAAAGAAAAAGCCCATGGCGAGCAATCGTCATGGGCTTTTTCATTGCACCGCCGTTGCGCCCGGCCGGCCGTCAATCGCGGCTGCACAAGGCGACGCCAGATCATTAGAGACGGATCACAAGCTCAACCAGGCGAAGCCTTCATCCTGAGACGCGACCACCACTTCGGTCGGCGCCGAACCCAGCACACCCGCCATGGCAGCCTGCGCCAGCTCCGGCGAGTTGTTCTGCTGGCTCAGATGCGCGGCCACCAGATGGCGCAAGCGCGAACGGTCGAGTGAGGCCAGGATTTCAGCCGCCGCCTCGTTGTTCAGATGCCCATGATTGCCGCCGATGCGCGCCTTCAGCGATTGGGGATACCGGCTACCCGCCAGCATCCGCACATCATGATTGCATTCGAGCACCAGCGCGTCGCAGCCGCTCAACACCGCGCTGATGTGCGGCGTGGAGGTGCCGACGTCGGTCAGCACGCCAAGCCGGCTCGCGCCATTGGAGAGCACGTATTGCAGCGGCTCGCGGGCGTCGTGAGGAACGGTGTAAGGGAGGATGCTGAGGTCGCCGATCGCCACCGCTTCGTCGCCCCACAACACCTGCAGGTCGACGTCGGCCTCATCGGCACCCACCGCGCGGGCGGTGCCCCAGCTCATGTACAACGGAATCGACCACTTGCGCGCCAGCGTCAGCGCGCTGCCAATGTGGTCGCTGTGTTCATGTGTAATCAGAATGGCGTCGAGACCTTCGACCCCCGCGCCGAGCCGCGTTAGACGCCGCTCGACTTCCTTGGCCGAAAAGCCACAATCAAGCAGAACGCGCGTGGTGGTCGCGCCGCTTTGCGCTTCCACCAGCAAGGCATTGCCTTCACTGCCGCTGCCGAGACTGGCGAAGCGCACAGCTCGCTTAGTTCAGTTGGGCGTGCAGCAACGTCACGATGCGCTGCGCATCGGACGAGTTATCCACCTGCCCGTTCGAATCCACCACTGCCACCTGCGTCACGGTGTCACCCTTCGAGCGCACATTGACGAGGAATTCCTGACCCGGCTTCTTCGACGAATTGCTGCTGTAGAACAGCTTGCCGAACAGCCCTTCCTTCTTCAGCTCCTGCATCGAGTCAGCGTAACGCACGTAGTAGATGCCTTTCGCGCGGTCACGGTTGTCGACGGTAAAGTTGGTGCGGTCAAGCGCGAGACCCACACGCAACCATGCGCGGTCGAACGATTCCTGCAGGTCGAGCGTCGCGGCACCCGCGCTCTGATCGATCGTGGCCGGTGCGGTGGCCGGGCGGGCATCGGTCAGAAGTTGCTTCGACTGCGCGTCGGTCAGGCCGAACTTCTGCATCAGCTTGGCCAGGAACAGCGCTTCCAGCGCCGGATCGCGCGGACGCTCTTCCCAGCGCGACGACGTCTTGTCCTGCCCGGTCAGCATTTCTTCCATCGCGCTATGCGTGATCGAGATGTCCGTGGTGTCAGCCGGACCGCGCGACACGAGCGTGCGGAAGCTGTCACGGGTGCCCGACGAGTAAGCGAAGTCAATCACCTTACCGACCGTGCGACGGAACCAGTCGTCCGGAATATTGGCGCGGTTTTCAGCCCAGTCGGTGTTCATGATGCCGGTGGCAGGCGCATCGGTTTTCAGTGCGAAGCCGTTTTCCTGCCAGAATTCCTGCAACTGCGGCCACAGTTGTTCCGGCGTGCGGCCGTCGACGACCAGCCAGCGACGATCGCCGTCACGCTCGACGTGCATGCCCAGCGGATCTTGCGCATTCGGCTGGCCTTCCGTGGCATTGCCCGCTGCGGTAACCGCGCGTTGCGGCGAGCCGCCCAGCGCCAGATTGGCCGGCGGCGCCACGTAGCGCTGATCGGTCTGCGTGGTGGTCAGATCGCCCGGAACGGCGAGCGGCGGCGCGCTGCCTGCGCCCTTGTAGTTGACGCGGTCGGAGGCGAACCAGTCGTTCAGCGTGTCACAGCCGGCGAGCGTTACCAGGGCAAGCGCCAGCGCCGCCATGCGGGTTGCGTGGAGGGAAAGTGCGGAACGTTTCATGAGGTCCTTCGTGATGCTGGAACGCGGTGCCTGGTTCTGTGTGCCGGGAACGTGGGCTGGATCGACGTCGGTTAAGGGAGTGCCGGTGACAGGCTTTCAATAACGCTGGGGGCTGTGGGGGGCTGGGTCGGGCCCGGCTTAGCCCAGCAGACCCGCTTCGCGCAGCGCGCCGCGCACCACTTCGTGGTATTGCGCGTCGAGCGGCGTGAGCGGCAGGCGGATTCCGCCCTGCACACGACCCAGTTGCTGCAACGCCCATTTCGCAGGAATCGGATTCGACTCGATGAACAGGTTCTTATGCAGCGACAGGAGTTTCAAATGAATCTCGCGGGCGGTCTTTGCGTCCGCTGCAAGCGCCGCTTTGCACAGATCGCTCATCGCGCGCGGCGCGACGTTTGCGGTGACCGAAATATTGCCGTGGCCGCCGAGCAGCATCAGCGCGATCGCGGTGGGATCGTCACCGCTGTAAATGCCGAAATGCGCGGGCGCCGACTTGATCAGGTGCGCGGCGCGATCGATGTTGCCCGTCGCTTCCTTCACACCAATGATGCCCGGCACCTGCGCGCAACGCAGAATCGTATCGTTGCTCATGTCCGCGACCGTACGGCCCGGCACGTTGTACAGGATCACCGGCAGATCGACGGTTTCGGCGATCTTCGCAAAGTGGCGATAGATGCCTTCCTGGGTCGGCTTGTTGTAGTACGGCACGACCTGCAGCGTGGCGTCCGCGCCGACTTCCTTAGCCTGCTGGGTGAGTTCGATGGCTTCCGTGGTGGAATTGCCGCCCGAGCCCGCGATCACCGGAATCCGGCCCGCTGTGTGCTCGACTGCGGTTTTGACCATCAGCACGTGTTCTTCGACCGACAGCGTGGCCGACTCGCCGCTCGTGCCGACCACGACGAGGGCGTCCGTGCCCTCTGCGATGTGCCAGTCGATCAGTTTGCGAAACGCCGGCAGATCGAGGCTGCCGTCTTCAAGCATCGGAGTAATGATGGCAGGGATGCTGCCGCGAATCTGAACGCCGCCAGTGCTGCTTTGATTGCCGTTAGTCATGAAACGCCATGAATTTGATCAGGTAAACCGCGATTGTAGCGGATTACCCAGCCAGCTCGTAACAAGGCGGGGGTGCCGCCTCTGCGCGCTCGGCTGAGCGATCCGCCTCCATAATTGCGCATATCCGCTGGACGTAAGCCGGGCGCGGCTGCGCGAGAAATCCGTCTTGAAATGCGACCACACGCAGGTGGCCGCGCACCACGTCGAGCAGCTCGCCGGGCGCGAGCAAAAACGCCGGATTAGACGGTTTGCCGACGCTTTCGTTGCCTTGTGCGAAGGTCTCGTAAACCAGTACGCCGCCGGGGGCAAGCGAGCGCAAAAGCTGCGGAAACAGGGGCCGGTGCAGATAGTTCGTGACCACGACCGCGGCGAATTTCGCGTCGGCGGCCAAGGGCCAGTCGGCGCCTTCGATATCAGCCACGAGCGTGGTGACGAGCGGCTCGTCACGCATGGCGTCCAGCGCTGCCGCATTGCGGTCGAGCGCGGTCACCGGATGACCCAGCGAGGCAAAGAACCGCGCATGCCGCCCCGCCCCCGACGCCACGTCGAGCACCGCGCCGCCGGCCGCGACCAGATGCGCCCAGTGGCGCACCCAGCGCGACGGCTCGCCGTTTCCGTGCGAGGAACCGTCCGGCAGGGTAACGGGGGTACTCATTGCTTCAGCGCCGCACTCAGTTGTACGACAGGCCCATCGCCTCGCGCACGTCACGCATCGTTTCCGTGGCGTACTTGCGGGCCTTGTCGCAGCCGTCGGCGACGATCGCGCGCAACAGCGACGGATCGTCCATGTACTTCTGCGCACGCTCGAGCATCGGCTGCTGTTCGCGCAGAATCCCTTCGATCACCGGTTGCTTGCACTCAAGGCAGCCAATTCCCGCCGTCCGGCAGCCCTTCTGCACCCACTCGTGCGTGGCTTCGTCCGTGTAGACCTGGTGCAGTTGCCACACCGGGCACTTGTCCGGGTCGCCCGGATCGGTGCGACGCACGCGGGCCGGATCGGTCGGCATGGTGCGGACCTTCTTCGTGATCGTTTCCGCGTCTTCGCGCAGGCCGATCGTATTGCCGTACGACTTCGACATCTTCTGGCCGTCCAGACCCGGCATGCGCGACGCTTCGGTCAGCATGGCCTGCGGCTCGACCAGAATGATCTTGCGCGAACCTTCGAGGTAACCGAACAGACGCTCGCGATCGCTCATCGACAGGCTCTGCGATTCCTGCAACATCGCGCGCGCCTGTTCGAGTGCTTCGTCGTCGCCTTCCTGCTGATAGGCGTTGCGCAGTTCGTGATAGAGCTTGGCGCGCTTTCCGCCCAACTTCTTCGCGGCTTCATTGGCTTTCTCTTCGAAGCCCGGTTCGCGGCCGTACAGATAGTTGAAACGGCGCGCGATTTCACGCGTCATTTCGACGTGCGGCACCTGATCTTCGCCAACCGGCACGAGCGAGCCGCGGTACAGCAGAATGTCCGCCGCCATCAGCACCGGATAGCCGAGGAAACCGTAGGTGGACAGGTCCTTGTCCTTCAGCTTCTCCTGCTGCTCCTTGTAGGTCGGCACGCGTTCGAGCCAGCCCAGCGGCGTACTCATGCCGAGCAGCAACGCCAGCTCCGCATGCTCGGGCACCTTGCTCTGGATGAACAGCGTAGCCTGCGCCGGATCGATGCCTGAGGCGAGCCAGTCGATCAGCACGTCCCACACGTTCTTTTCGATCACTTCGGGCGTTTCGTAGTGCGTCGTCAGCGCGTGCCAGTCGACCACGCAGAAGAAACACGGGTATTCGGACTGCAACCGCACCCAGTTTTTCAGCACGCCGTGATAGTGGCCGAGGTGCAGCGACCCGGTGGGCCGCATGCCGGAGAAGATACGGTCTGGGAACATGGTTATTTAGAAAAGCGAAACAAGTGGAGTCAGAATTGCGGTAATCGCACCGTAGCCGAGCGTCACGAGGGGGCTCAGCCAATAGCGCGTGAGCGTGCCCGTCATGACCAGCGCCATCACGATGAAGAATCCGTACGGTTCGAGGCGCGACAGCGCGATCGATTGCCGCGGCGGCAACAGCGCCATCAGCACGC
Organism: Paraburkholderia sediminicola; assembly: GCF_046027825.1. Lineage (GTDB taxonomy): Bacteria > Pseudomonadota > Gammaproteobacteria > Burkholderiales > Burkholderiaceae > Paraburkholderia > Paraburkholderia sediminicola_D. The sequence goes on along the minus strand of NZ_JAQQDU010000025.1, from coordinate 47,546 downwards.
GGCCGCCGTCGAGCGGGGGCAGCGGAAACAGGTTGAGGACGCCGAGCACGAGGTTCACACCGACGCCGGCTGCCGCCATGCGCGTGAAGAACGGTTCGTCGACCCCCGCCACGCCAAGTGCAACGCTGATCAGACCCCACACCAGCGCCTGCACGAAATTGCAGCCCGGCCCGGCGGCTGCGACCCACAGGCTGCCCCAACGCGGGTTGCGCAAATTGCCGAAGGCGACCGGCACCGGCTTCGCGTAACCGAACATAAACGCGCCGCTGGTGGCGAAGTACAGCAGCAAGGGAATCGCGATCGTGCCGAGCGGATCGATGTGCCGCATCGGATTGAGGGAGACGCGGCCAAGCACGTACGCGGTATTGTCGCCGAGCCAGCGCGCGACGTAACCATGCGCGGCTTCATGCAGCGTGATGGCGAAAATCACCGGCAACGCGTAAACCGCAATGGTCTGTATCAGGGAAGAATCCATAACTGGCTATTGTAACAACGCGATGGCGTGCGTCTGTCCGCTTTCGCTTATGCCGTCTCTTCGAGACCGAAGGGCGCGAGAGAACCGCGCCCTGCCCGCACCAGCACAGGGGCAGCGCCGGTCAGATCGATCACCGTCGACGGCTCGCACACACACGGGCCGCTATCGATCACCAGGTCCAACTGTTTCTCGAGCTGCTCGCGGATCTCTTCCGGGTCATTCAGCGGCTGGGTTTCGCCCGGCATGATCAACGTGGAGCCGAGCAGCGGCTGGCCGAGTTCTTCGAGAATCGCCAGCGTGATCGCATGATCCGGCACCCGCAGACCGATCGTCTTGCGCGACGGGTGCGACAGGCGGCGCGGCACTTCCTTGGTGGCCTGCAATACGAACACGTAAGGGCCCGGCGTGACCGACTTGATCAGGCGGTACTGCCGGTTGTCGACCATCGCGAAGTTCGACAACTCCGACAGATCGCGCACCAGCAACGACAGCAGGGCCTTCTCGTCGAGCCCGCGAATCCGCCGCAGACGCTCGACCGCGTCCTTGTCGTCGAGATGGCAGGCGAGCGCGTAGCTCGAATCCGTTGGCAACGCGACGACGCCGCCATCATTGATGATTTGCACCGCCTGTTTGACGAGGCGCGGCTGTGGATTATCCGGATGAAGCCGAAAGTATTGGGACATGTTGACTAACGGTGGCTACAGGTGGCGACGGACGGAAAGTCGGGCAAAAGCACGCCCTTCGGACGAGGGCCTTCGCGCAACGCGTGCCGACGTGGCACGGCGCGCGATCACAACCAGCGTTCCCAGACGGGCTTGAGATCGGAAGGCAACTGCGGCAGCGTGCCGAGATCGACACGGCCTTCGCCAGGTGCATGGAAGTCGGAACCGCGCGACGCTTCGAAGCCGAAGCGGCGTGCGACATCGGCGTATTCGCGGTACTGATCCGGCGTGTGGCTGCCCGTCACTACTTCGATCGCCTTACCGCCCAGGTCGATGAACTCGGAAAAAAACGCGTCGAATTCGACCGGGGAGTACGCATAGCGACCCGGGTGCGCGATGATCGCCTCGCCGCCGGCCGCCTGAATCCAGCCAACCGCGTCCGCCAGTTTCGCCCAGCGATGCGACACGTAGCCAGGTTTGCCGTCGCCGAGGAAGCGGTTGAACACGTCTTGCGTCGAGCTGGCGTAGCCGTTTTCGACCATGAAGCGCGCGAAGTGCGTGCGCGAGATCATGTCCGGGTTCGAGACGTACTTGAGCGCGCCTTGATAGGCGTCGGGGATGCCGAGCGTGGCCAACTGTTCGCCAATGGCTTCCGCACGAGCGGCGCGGCCGTTACGGGTGCGCGCGAGGCCATCGATCAGGATCGAACTGGTCGGATCAACGCCGAGACCGACGATGTGCACAGTGCGCGAAGCCCATGTCACCGAGATCTCCACGCCGCTCAGGTAGCCCATGCCGAGCGCCTCAGCGGTGCTGCGCGCTTCGTGCTGGCCGCCCAGTTCATCGTGATCGGTCAATGCCCAGAGCGTCACACCGCCCGCGTGCGCGCGGCGCGCGACATCTCCCGGCGCGAACTGGCCGTCGGAAACGGTGGAGTGACAGTGGAGGTCGGCGTTCATCTTTGTCTTGAGAAAGTTCTGCCCTCATTTTACTGCAACGCAGTAAGTGACCGTCGAGCTATCTCGCGAACTGGACCTCGCATCGAAACCTTCTTGCAAGGTTCAGGCGCAAAAACCCTCGATCAGCGCGGCCACCTGCTCCGGCTGGTCGTGGTGCACCATGTGCCCCGCTTCGTCGATGATCTTCTCGCGCCAGTTCGGGAAAGCCTCGAAACGCGCCTTGAATTCGTCGAGCGGAATTTCGCCGGCGATCTGTGCGAGCGTCGGCGAGTTAGCGGCCTCGACGTGCAGCACTTTGGCGGTGACCTTGCGCCACACGGCCATCACCTCGTCGAGGCGGTACAGGGTCGGCCCGCGCAGTTTGTGCGCCGGATCGGCGAGCAGCATGAAACGCCCTTCGCCATCCGGCTTGGACCAATGCTGCGCGAGGAACTGCGCGCGCTGCGGAGCGAGGCGCGGGTTGGTCTTGATCAGGCGACCAGCGACGTCATCCAGCGTCGCATAGCGCTTCAACTGCGGCGGATCGCGCAACTCGTCGAGCCAGGTGCGAAGACGCTTGGGCGCTTGGGCCGAGTGCGACGGCGCGAGACCAAAGCCTTCCAGATCGACCACGCGGCGCACCCGCTCCGGCCGCACGCCGGCATACAGGCAGACGATGTTCGCGCCCATGCTATGGCCGACCAGATTGACTTCGCCGGTCGGTGCATAGTGGTCGAGCAGCGCGTCGAGATCGGCAACGTAGTCCTGGATCCAGTAATTGCCGCCGCCGCGCTCGGCGACCGGCCAGTCCGACAGGCCGAAGCCGCGCATATCGGGCGCAATCACCTGCCAGTCGCCGCCCAATGCGTCGACGACGAACTGGAACGACGCTGCCACATCCATCCAGCCGTGCAGCATGAACAGCATCGGCGCATCCGGATTGCCCCAGCGCCGCGCGTGCAGACGGATGCCGCGCACGGAAATGAATTCAGACTTGGAGGTATTCATGAACAGCGCGCCCGAAAAAAGAATGGTCGTTCGATTATAACGAGATAGCCGGGCGATGCGTGCGGTCGGGCTATGGAAGAAGGTTTCAGTCGCTGATGGCCGCAGGGGCCGCAGGGCCCGGCTGCTCAGCGTCGAGACCAGCCAGGGCGACCAGCGCGGCCAGTTCGGCGTCGTCGAAACCGGCGTCGCGGCGCGCTTCGAAATTGAACGGACCGCGTAATTTCGGTGCGTGATACTGATCGGCGAGGCGCGTGTAGGTGGCGTGCGGATCGAGGCCGCCCGCGTCGCACAGATGGCGGAACCAGCGGTTGCCGATCAGCACATGGCCGATTTCGTCGCGCAGGATCACGTCGAGAATCACGGCGGACGCGTGGTCACCCGCCTGCTGCAGGCGGGCGCGAATCGGCGGCGAGGCGTCAAGGCCGCGCGCTTCGAGGGTGCGCGGCACCAGCGCCATGCGCGCCAGCACGTCGCCACGGGTGCGCTCGCACATATCCCAGAGGCCGTCGTGCGCGGGAAAATCGCCGTAGGCATAGCCGAATTCCGCGAGCCGCGCGACCAGCAGCGAGAAGTGATGCGCCTCTTCAGCGGCGACTTTGAGCCAGTCGGTGTAGAAGGCGGCGGGCATGCCGGCGAAACGCCAGACGGCGTCGAGCGCGAGATTGATGGCGTTGAATTCGATGTGCGCCAGCGCGTGCAGCAAGACGGCCCGCCCTTCGGGCGATTGCATGCTGCGGCGCTTCAGTTTGCGCGGATCGACCAGTTCGGGGCGTGCGGGACGGCCCGGCAGGTCTGCCGGCTCGGCAAGTTCGAGGTCGGCGGGACAGGCGAGACTGCCGTCGAGCACCGCGGCGTATAACGCGCGGGCTGCGGCTGCCTTGGTGGCCGGGTCGATTTCGCGCAATGCGGCCAGCGCTGAGAGACGCGCGCAATTCGCGCGATTCGAATCACTATCCGGATTCGATTGCGGCGGAGCTGGCGGGACAGACGGACGAGCGGAAATCATGGCAACCAGGTTGGCAAAGGGAACGGCAGGAACGGCAACAGGCAAAACGGGAGGCGCGGCGCTCGCTACGACTTGCGCAGGACGGCTTGCGGCGTCGCCAAGCGGCCCAACCACACAACCGTTTACAATACTCGATTCGACCATCTCGCGTGCCTGGTGCGCGGGGCCGGCGGGACAAAGCGGCCGTCGGGGCGGTTTCGGGCGTTTTGCAGCCCGCTTCGTAACCCTGTTTGGCGGCCCTATTTGGCACCCCATTTTGCAGTGCCACCGCAGCCCCTAGCCAGCCCGCGCAGCGCGTAGCGACCGATCAAGAGGAGACACCGTGACAATTTACAAGCTTGGCGCAGCAGCCCCGACCATCCACGAAAGCGTGTTCGTCGCGGATTCGGCGAACATTATCGGCAATGTGACGCTCGAGGAAAATTCGAGCGTCTGGTTCGGCGCGACGCTTCGCGGCGACAACGAGCCGATCACGCTCGGCGCGGGCAGCAACGTCCAGGAAAACGCGGTGTTGCACACCGACCCAGGCTTCCCGCTGACGATCGAGCCGAATGTGACGATCGGCCATCAGGTCATGCTGCACGGCTGCACGATCAAGGAAGGCTCGCTGATCGGAATTCAGGCCGTGGTCTTGAATGGTGCGGTAATCGGCCGCAACTGTCTGGTCGGAGCGGGCGCCATCGTCACCGAAGGCAAAGTGTTTCCCGACAATTCGCTGATTCTCGGCGCGCCCGCCAAAGTGGTGCGCGAACTGACCGAGACGGATATCGCCAATATGCAGCGCGGCACGGCAAGCTATGCTGAGCGCCGCGAATATTTCAAGGCGCAGCTCGTGCGTATCGGCTAATCAGCCGGGCGCGCGGCGCGCACGGCGCAGCATCAGGCTGCGTCATTCGACCGAGGAAAAGTTGTGAGCGACCAGTTGCAAAAATTCATGTTCAGCGCGGCGCCGGTGCGCGGCGAGATCGTTTCGCTGCGCAATACGTGGCAGGAAGTGCTGACGCGCCGGGACTATCCGGCGCCCGTGCGGACGATTCTGGGCGAGATGATGGCCGCGTGCGCGCTGCTTTCGGCGAACCTCAAGTTCGACGGCACGCTCGTCATGCAGATTTTCGGGGACGGACCGGCCAAGATGCTGGTGGTGCAGTGCAGCTCCGATCTGTCGATGCGCGCCACCGCCAAGCTCTCCGGCGAGGCTGGCAATACGATCGGCGACGACACAACCATGATCGACCTGGTCAACGCGAGCGGCCATGGCCGTTGCGTGATCACGCTCGACCCGCGCGACAAGCAGCCCGGCCAGCAACCGTATCAAAGTATCGTGCCGCTGTCGGGTGTGGACGGCCCGCTCAAGTCGATGTCCGAAGTGCTCGAGCACTACATGCATCACTCGGAGCAGCTCGACACACGCCTGTGGCTCGCGGCAAACACCGAACGCGCCGTCGGCATGCTGCTGCAAAAGCTGCCGGGCGACGGTGGCATCGTCCCTCATCCGGGCGATCTGGACGCGGACACATGGGAGCGCGTCTGCACGCTCGGCGGCACGATGTCGCAAGACGAACTGCTGAAAGAAGAACCGGCAACGATTTTCCGCCGCCTGTTCTGGCAGGAGAACGTGCAGCATTTCGAACCGGCCATGACGCGCTTCGAATGCAGCTGTTCGCGCGAAAAAGTCGGCGCGATGCTGAAGATGCTGGGCCGCGAGGAAGTAGACGGCGTGATCGAAGAGCGCGGTCACGTCGAGATTCATTGCGAATTCTGTAATCAACGGTACGAATTCGATCCGGTCGACGTGGCGCAACTTTTTGTCGCCAATGCGCTCTCAGAAGGCGTGACACCGGCTGCCGACCAGCGGCACTGAAGAGCAGCGCAGGTGGTGGTTTTTACACCGGTGTACGGCAGTCAATGACGCGCCGCCTGCTGCCTTTTCAGGGTGCGTGCGGCGCGTTATCGTCGATCATTGCGTTGGATCGTTGGCGGGTGCGCTGCACATGTTTTGCTTAGGCATCCGACCGATGGAGATCAAAATGAATTTCCCTACTTCATTGAAACATGGCATGCGCACGGTCACCATGCTGACAGTCGTCGCCGGCAGCGCTGCGCTGACGGGCTGCGTGATGGACCCACCGGGCCCGTCGCCGATTTATAGCCGCCTGCCGGCCGACCAGTCGGGCATGACCAGCACCGCCCGTCCGCTCACGCCAGAAGAACGCGAGCGCTACGATGCAATCGACCGTCAGGTGTTGTCGGATCAGAATCAGGCCATTGCCGCCGAGAACGCCGCTCAGGCGTACTCACGTTATTACTCGCCGCCTGTCAGCGTGTACGGCAGCTATTACGGCGGCGGTTGGGGGCACGGCTGGGGTACGGGTGTCGGCGTAGGCTACTCGCCGTACTGGGGCTGGTAAGTCAAAGCGAACTGGCCAGCCTGAATAGGCTCAGTGCGTGGCCTTCTTGTCTTTCGCCGCCTTGGCGGCATGCTTGCGATCCGGCTTCGCGCGCGACTCCGGATTCGGCACCACATGAAGCGGCGCCGCCGACACCTCACCGCGCGTAGACGTGGTCACCGAAGGCGTGTTCGTATTCGGCAAGGGCGCGTTCGGCGAGACAAACTGCACGAACACTTCGCCGTCCTTCACCATGCCCATTTCGTAACGCGCCCGCTCTTCCACCGCGGCCGTGCCGCTCTGCAAATCCTGGACTTCACCCTCAATACGCTCGTTGCGCAGCTTCGAATCAGTGTTCTTCTGCAGTTGCTGCGCCAGTTGCTGCTGCAACTCGTGCACGCGCAACCAGCCGCCATGCCCCCACCAGAGCGGGTACTGGATCAGCGCCAGTAGAACGATCAGGACAGCAGTGACAAGCCGCATGAAGTAAGCACAATAAATACACGCCGCCCTGCGCTATACGCAGGGCGGCGGGGTCAATCAGAAACGAAGGATAACCGGCTCATCGGTCGGCGCTAGCAAACAAGCCATTAGCGCAGATTGTAGAACGCCGACTTGCCCGGATAGCTGGCGATATCACCGAGGTCTTCTTCGATGCGCAGCAACTGGTTGTACTTCGAGATGCGGTCCGAACGCGACAGCGAACCCGTCTTGATCTGACCGGCATTCAGGCCGACCGCGATATCCGCAATCGTCGAATCTTCGGTTTCGCCCGAGCGGTGCGAGATCACAGCCGTGTAGCCAGCGCGCTTCGCCATTTCGATCGCCGCGAAGGTTTCCGTCAGCGTACCGATCTGGTTGATCTTGATCAGGATCGAGTTGGCGATGCCCTTCTCGATGCCTTCCTTCAGGATGCGCGTGTTGGTGACGAACAGGTCGTCGCCCACCAGTTGCACCTTCTTGCCGAGCTTGTCGGTCAGGATCTTCCAGCCGGCCCAGTCGCTTTCGTGCATGCCGTCTTCGATCGAGACGATCGGGAACTTGTCGGCCAGGTTCGCCAGGTAGTCGGCGAATTCCGTTGACGACAGTTGCAGGCCTTCGCCAGCCAACTGGTACTTGCCGTCGTGGTAGAACTCGCTCGCTGCGCAGTCGAGTGCCAGCAGCACGTCTTCACCGGCGCGGTAGCCTGCCTTTTCGATGGCTTGCAGGATGGTCGACAGACATTCGTCGTTGCTGCCGAAGTTCGGCGCGAAGCCGCCTTCGTCGCCTACGGCCGTGCTCATGCCGCGGTCGCTCAGGATCTTCTTCAGCGCGTGGAACACTTCGGCGCCGCAGCGCAGTGCTTCGCGGAAGGTCGGCTGGCTCACCGGCACGATCATGAATTCCTGGATGTCCAGGCTGTTGTTGGCGTGCGCGCCACCGTTGACGATGTTCATCATCGGCACCGGCAGTTGCATTGCGCCCGAGCCGCCGAAGTAGCGGTACAGCGGCAGGCCGGCTTCTTCAGCAGCGGCCTTCGCGACAGCCATCGAAACGGCCAGCATGGCGTTCGCGCCGAGGCGCGACTTGTTGTCGGTGCCGTCGAGTTCCAGCAGGGTCTTGTCGAGGAAGGCCTGCTCGGAAGCGTCGAGGCCCATGATCGCTTCGGAGATTTCGGTGTTGATGTGCTCGACGGCCTTCAGCACGCCCTTGCCGCCGTAACGGCCAGCTTCGCCGTCGCGCAGTTCGATCGCTTCGCGCGAGCCCGTCGATGCACCCGACGGCACCGCAGCGCGGCCCATCGTGCCCGACTCGAGCAGCACGTCGCATTCGACGGTGGGGTTGCCTCGCGAATCGAGAATCTCTCGACCGATGATATCTACGATAGCACTCATGGTTTCCTCAAGAAATGACGTTGAATTCTCTACTGTGAAACTGCACCGGGCACTGCTGGTCTCCCCAGCACACTACGCGCCCTGATGCTTTCGACGACCATCGCGTGCATTCGCCGCATGCCGACTGAGCCGATTATGCTGGCCAATCGTGACACGCCGCGAACACCTGAATCAGTTGAAATCGCTTTCGAGGAACGGCGCGCGCTTGACGGCCTGATCGAGCGTAACAAGCGTTTCGAGCAGATCGGCCATGCGATGCAACGGCACCGCGTTCGGCCCGTCCGACTTGGCTTCCGCAGGATTCGGATGGGTTTCCATGAAGAGACCCGATACGCCGACGGCAACTGCCGCACGCGCCAGCACCGGCACGAATTCGCGCTGACCGCCCGAGCTCGTGCCCTGCCCACCCGGCAACTGCACCGAGTGAGTGGCGTCGAACACGATCGGCGCGTTGGTTTCGCGCATGATCGCAAGCGAACGCATGTCCGATACGAGGTTGTTATAGCCGAACGACACGCCGCGTTCGCACGCCATGAAACGGTCTTCCGAGAGACCCGCTTCACGCGCCGCATCACGCGCCTTGTCGATCACGTTCTTCATGTCGTGCGGTGCGAGAAACTGGCCTTTCTTGATGTTGACCGGTTTGCCCGAACGCGCGCAAGCGTGGATGAAGTCCGTTTGACGGCACAGGAAAGCGGGCGTTTGCAGGACGTCGACCACCGACGCGACCTGCTCGATTTCGTGCTCGGCGTGCACATCGGTCAGCACCGGCAAGCCGAGCTGCCGCTTCACTTCCGACAGGATGCGCAAACCTTCGTCCATGCCCAGACCGCGAAACGACTTGCCGCTGCTGCGGTTGGCCTTGTCGTACGACGATTTGTAGATGAACGGAATGTTCAGCTTCGCGCAGATTTCCTTCAGCCGGCCCGCTGTGTCGATCGTCATCTGCTCCGATTCGACGACACAGGTGCCCGCGATCAGGAAAAACGGCTTGTCGAGCCCGATCTCGAAATCGCCCAGTTTCATGCTTTCTCCTCGACGCCCGCCAGTTGATGCGCAAGCGCCGCTTCGACGAACGACTTGAATAGCGGATGGCCGTCACGCGGCGTGGACGTGAATTCCGGGTGGAACTGCACGCCGACGAACCACGGGTGCATGCTGCGCGGCAATTCCATCATTTCCGGCAGATCTTCACTCGGGGTACGGGCGCTGATGATAAGGCCACCGGCTTCGAGCTGGGGCACGAAACGGTTATTGACCTCATAACGGTGACGATGGCGTTCGTTCACATCCTTGCCATAGATCTCCTCGGCCATCGTGCCGGGCTTGATCGGGCAACGCTGCGAACCGAGGCGCATCGTGCCACCCAGATCCGATTCTTCGGTGCGCTTCTCGACCTTTCCTTCACGGTCGTACCACTCGGTGATCAGCGCGACCACGCGGCTTTCGGTTTCCTGATCGAACTCGGTGCTGTTCGCGTTCTTCAGGCCGACCACGTCGCGGGCGAATTCGATCACGGCCAGTTGCATGCCGAGGCAGATGCCGAGATACGGCACCTTCGCTTCGCGTGCATAGCGGATCGCGGCAATCTTGCCTTCGGTGCCGCGACGGCCGAAGCCACCCGGCACGAGCACGGCATCCAGATGCTTGAGGCTCTCGACGCCTTGCGTCTCGATCTCTTCCGAATCGATGTACTCGATGTTGACCTTCGTCGACGTATGCATCGACGCATGGCGCAGCGCTTCGATCAGCGACTTGTACGACTCGGTCAGATCGACATACTTGCCGACCATGCCAATCGTGACTTCGTGCTTCGGATGCTCGAGCTTCTCAACCAGACTCGACCACATCGACAGATCGGCCGGCTTCGGCGCGAGCTTGAGCTCTTCGCAGATGATCGCGTCCAGACCCTGGTCGTGCAGCATCTGCGGAATCTTGTAGATGCTGTCGGCGTCCCACACGGAAATCACCGCGTCTTCGGGCACGTTCGAGAACATCGAGATCTTCGCGCGCTCGTCGTCCGGAATGCGGCGGTCGGCGCGGCACAGCAGCACGTGCGGCGAGATACCGATTTCACGCAGTTTCTGCACGCTGTGCTGGGTAGGCTTGGTTTTCAGCTCGCCTGCGGTGGCGACCCAGGGCACCAGCGTGAGGTGCACGAAGCACGCGCTGTTGCGGCCCATGCGCAGGCTCATCTGACGCGCAGCCTCGAGGAACGGCAGCGATTCGATGTCACCCACGGTGCCGCCCACTTCGACGATGGCGACATCCGGCTCACCGCACGTCGCGGAAGCCGCGCCGCGTTCGATGAACGCCTGGATTTCGTTGGTGATGTGCGGAATGACCTGCACCGTCTTGCCGAGATAATCGCCGCGGCGTTCCTTGCGGATCACCGATTCGTAAATCTGGCCCGTGGTGAAGTTATTGGCCTTGCGCATCTTCGTGCTGATGAAGCGCTCATAGTGGCCAAGGTCGAGGTCAGTCTCCGCCCCATCTTCCGTCACGAACACTTCGCCGTGTTGAAACGGACTCATCGTGCCGGGGTCGACGTTGATGTAGGGATCGAGCTTGAGGAGGGTGACTTTAAGACCGCGCGATTCGAGGATCGCGGCGAGGGAAGCGGCGGCAATACCCTTGCCGAGGGAAGATACTACGCCGCCGGTGACGAAAACATATTTGGTCATCGCTGGATGCTCGCGGGAAAAACGGATTATACCGTAAAGCAGGGTCTCAACCCAGCAAAATCCGAGCGACATCTGTACGCGCCAATGCTACGGCGGCGGCAATCGCCGCGCGCCGATCATGCACCGTTTTTTGCGGCGGCGCCCAACCGTACTAGCGGGCCGCGCCGCCACCACTGCCGTCGCGGCGCCTCTTATAAGCAGGCTGCCGCGCCAGTGGGCTCGCGCGCCGCGCATAGCCTTAAGTTCGCCGCTCCAGTTCGCGCAACATCCGCTGCACGGCGCGCGCAGTTTCGAGCGGTTTTTCCATCGGATACAGATGGCTGCCTTCGATCCATTCCACATGACCGCTCGCCGCGCGGCGCGTGGCGTCCAGACCCGCCTGGCGCACCTCCTTTGAATGCGTGCCGGCGATGAACCCGACCGGCACCGGCGCGCCGCGCGCGAGGCGGGGCCCAAGCGTATGCGGCAAGGTCTTATAGATCTGATACTCGGTGCGCCGGTCGAAAGCGAGCGACCGGGCGCCGTCGGGCGAACTTTGCGGGATGCCGAAGTCGATGTAGTCGGACAGCATCCGCTCGTCCCAGCGCGCGAACGCCGGCTTCGAGTGGAAATGCCGCCACGCCTCGTCACGGCTCGCCCACTGCGTACGGCGCGTGCGGGTGGCGGCCGCAGGCGACAGGCGCTCGTCGAGTCCGGTCCATTGCGACACCCGCAGCATGCTGCTGCGCCAACCGGCGATCACGGGCGAATCGAGCATCACCACGCCCCTCACCCATTGCGGCTTTTTCAGCGCGGCCATCAGCGACAGGTAGCCGCCCAGCGAATGACCGACCAGCCACACCGGCTGCTCATACGACCGGCCGACGTCGTCGAGCAGTTGCTCGACCAGATGCGGCCAGTCCTGCGTGACCGGATAACGCGCGTCATGACCGATGCGCTCGATTGAGCGCAGCGCATAGTCGTCGGCGAGTTCAGCGAAGATCGTCCGGTATGTCGACGCAGGGAAACCATTCGCGTGCGAGAAGTGGATGATGTTTTTCAACTGCGGCTATCTCCGTTCTGTTTTAGCGCGCGGGCGTGGGTCCTGGCTTACCGTGCAGGCTCCGGGTCCAGCGGCGCATTTGTTCTCTATCTGTACGGCCGGTAATCCATCAGCGATCCATCCAGTAGCGGCGCTGCGTGTCGCGATAACGCTCGAGCGTCAATGTCCCGCCGCTCAGGCCGCGCCCGGCTCCCGCGCTCGCTCCGGGGCGTCCCTCGCGCCCGAGGTTCGGGTTGAGATCCAGGCTGGAAGCCGGCTTGACGTCGACCCGCACCGCGCCGTCCGCATCGCTGCGTGCAAGCTCGATGTGCCGCGCCTTGTAACGCTCGAACACACCCGCGTTTGGATGATGAAATCGGTTGCGATAGCCTACCTGAAATAGCGCGACGAGCGGGTCGATAGAATCGAGGAACGGCTCGGTCGACGAGGTCTTGCTCCCATGATGCGGGAGGACCAGCACCTGGGCGCGCAATGCGTCGCGATCGCGCGCGAGCAGGACACGTTCGGCCGGCGCTTCGATGTCCGCCGTCAGCAAGGCTGCCATGCGCGGCGGCGCCGTTTGAACATGGCCGGCCGGTATGCTCCCTGCACCCACGCTGCCCTCCGCAGGCGGCATGCTCCCGACATCAGGCGGGTTCACTGCGACGGGCAGGCTCGCCTCGTCAGGTAACGTACTTATCCGCAACACGCAGCAATGCGCATTGGGTTTGCCTTGCAGCGGCCCGGCATCCGGCCAGAACATCGCGAACTCGACGCCGTCCCACTGCCAGCGCTGCCCCGCCGCACAGGGCACCGTATCCGCGCCGCGTTGCCTTGCGTTCGACCACAGCGGATTCGTCGGCGCCAATGCCGCCACCATTTGACGCACCTGGATCGCGTCCAGTACAGCCGGCGCGCCGCCCGAGTGATCGGAGTCGGCGTGGCTGATGATCAGCGTATCGAGCGCCGTGACGCCGTGTGCCTGCAAAAACGGCACGACAACCCGTTCGCCCGCATGCGTCGATTCCGGCCCCGGCCCGGCGTCGAACAGCAGCGTATGATGCGCCGTTTCGACCAGCACCGAGCTGCCTTGACCGATATCCAGCGCCGTCAAACGGAAGCTGCCATGCGGCGGCCCGGACGGTGCCGGCATCAGCAGCGGCAGCCACGTGAGCGGTGCGGCCCAGCGCAGCGGCCAGCCACGCGGCGCCAGACACCAGAGGACGCCGACCGCCGCCGCGGCGAGCGCCCAGGCGTCCGGCTGCGGCAATCGCCAGAGCGTCCATGCTGGTCCGGACAGCATCTGCAAGCCCGCGGCCAGCAGGTCGAGCAAGGCATGCGCGGCGCGAAAGGCGTAGGCATCGAAGGGGGCGGGCAACGCGACGCCTGCCAATACCGCCGGCGTCACCAGCAGACTCACCCACGGAATCGCGAAGGCGTTCGCGAGCGGGCCGATCAACGGAATCAGCGCGAACCAGTAGACGGTGAGCGGCGCAAGCGCCACGGTCACCGCGAACTGCACATGCGCGGCGCTGCGCAGGCGCTCAACGAACGCGCGAACGCGACGGCACAGGCCAGACCTGAGGCGAGAGAGCGCTGTCGGCGTCACGCCGCCCTCGCCCTCTTCGTCGCGACGCTGCTCGTGATCCTGCACATGGGGCCGTCCCGACATCGCGAACACAATCGCCGCCACCGCACAGAACGACAGCCAGAATCCCGCCGCTACGACCGCCCACGGATCGATCAGCAGCACCAATCCCAACGCCCACGCCAGCACCACCGATCGCGCGACGTTACGCCCGCTGACAAACGCGAGCGCCACCACAGACGCCATCCACAGCGCGCGCTGCGCCGGCACGTTGAAACCGGCCAGCGCCGCATGCAGCCCGGAGAACAACGCGCCGCCCGTCACCGCGACGACCTGCGCGGGCAGCAACAACGGCCAGTTGCGTCCGATGAACCCCGAACGCCGCCACACGGCACCGGCGAGCCACCCCGCAAGACCTGCGGCAAAACCAATATGCAAGCCCGAAATCGCAAATTTACGGTTATGAACACATATAATCTCAGGCTTGTACTTTCGCTTTGGAAAACCCGTCATGCCTGTCGCATATAGCTATGTTCGCTTCTCCACGCCTGAGCAAGCCAAGGGTGACAGCCTTAGACGCCAACGCGAACTGTCCGAGAACTACGCACTTCGGAACGGGTTGACGCTGGACACAACCCTGACCTTTCATGACCTTGGCATCTCTGCGTTCAAGGGAAGCAACGTCGAACGGGGACGGCTCGGCGCGTTCCTTGAAGCTTGCGATACCAGTCTGGTTGCTCCGGGCAGCTATCTCTTAGTTGAATCGCTCGACAGGCTTTCACGGGAAACTGTGATGGATGCGTTCGACCTGTTCCGGTCGATCCTGAAAAAGCAAATCAACATTGTCACGCTAACTGACAACCGCGTGTATTCCAGCCGCACGACAGAAATGACGGACTTGATTATCAGTCTGACCGTGATGTCCCGTGCCCACGAAGAATCGTTGACAAAATCCAAACGGCAACGGGCTGCATGGAGTAACAAACGAGCGAACATCGGAACCAAGAAACTGACGGCACGTTGTCCGCTTTGGATGAAACTGAACGACGCTAGAACTGAGTTTGAATTCATTCCTGACCGTGTTGAACTTGTGAAGGAAATCATTGCCCTTGCCAAGAACGGTTGTGGTCAGGCAATCATCGCGAAGATGTTGAACGAACGTGGAACACCGGCATTCTCTGGGAACGTGAAGGGTTGGTGGCCGAGTTATATTCAAAAAATCCTGACCTCGAAGCAGCTTCACGGAGAGTTCCAACCGGGTATCACTAAAGACGGTCGCACCATCGCAAACGGTGAACCGATTGAAGACTATTATCCCGCACTGATAACCAAAGAAGAATTTTATTCACTTCAGGCATTCAGATCACAGAACTATGTTGGTGGTGGACGAGCGAGGAAAGGGTCTACCGTGCCAAATGTCCTCAGCGGATTATTGCAGTGTGGTTACTGCAACGGACCGATGACGATATCAGGCGCAGCAGCGAAGAGAATTAAGACCTCTGTTGGCGATGTGATGCGACCACCCAAGAAAGTATTGGTGTGTGATGCTGCAAGGCGTGGCATGGGCTGCTATGCGGTGCAATGGGGATTCAACGACTTCGAAACATCGTTCATGAGTTTCGCCCGAGGGATTGACTTAGATTCGTTGCTTGCTGATCTTCCAAAAGATTCAGGATTACCGGCACCGATCAAACTGGAAGACAAAGTTAGAGCCATCGACGAAGAGTTGATTGATATCCAGAAGAAAATTGAACGCCTTCTTGATTTGGTGATGGAAGGTAATACACCGGCATCCGTAAATTCCCGTATCGCCAAACTCGAATCCGAAAAGAACAATGCGGAAACAACGCGGGAAAAGTTGTTGATCGAAATTCAGCAGCGCAAAGATTCAGGCACTGATTCACAAGAATTGGCACGTGCCACGAAATCATTGATTGAACAGATGAATAATGTCGGGGATGAAGACCGATTTAGGGTCCGTGCTGCACTATCCGCACAACTAAGAAGGTTTATTGAATCGGTAAAATTGTATCCGGCTGGTCGATTGGTTTCCGCTGAATTCATCGCGAACATGAGGACATCACTGATCGAACAAGACTTCAGTGAAGACCGCATTGATAAATATCTTGAATCGTTTCAAACCGAACCCAAACGTCAGGGACGTGGAAACCGTGGCAGGTATGCTTCACGTAAAGACATCGCCCGATTATTCACGATCACGACCAAGAATGGTGGTGTGCGAGTAGTTTCACCGAACTTCGATGACCCGACCATTGCCGTAGTGGAGTTGGGGTTCGGCGATGACAAGTAACTTCAAAGGATAAATATGCTCTGTTTTGCAGCTTTCGCCGTACTGATTGGACTTGTCTGACTATTTTAATAACAGGGCCATTAAATCGTTAGTGGGCCGGAAATTGATGCGGACCAACATATTCCGGCACGCCTACTTTTCCGCAAGCGTCATCAATCAATCTGATGAATTCGCGTGCATCAGAAAAGTAATTCCTGAATGCAAGTCTCACTTCGTCGCTAGAATCTGCACGCACCAGCACGATATCCCTATCTGGCATTTGCTTTTCCAATTCGAACAACGCTCGTAAAGCTTCAGGTGCGTCCCTGTACGTCTTCACTTCCAAGGCACTGGTTTCCGAGAAAATCAGAATCGTGTTCTTGTTACCTGATATTTCTCCCTTGGCCTCATTCAAACCCCTGAGTGTCTGTAACAGTCCGACTGCATGATCTGCGGCTAGAAATTCTTCAAGGACCTCGCGATCACCTTTTTCCGGGTACGGACCTTTAAGTCCCTCATGTGCTCGCGTCAGCATTTCGCTCGCGAGACTCATAGCGTGCTCATACCGCTTATCTCCCTGCTGAAATTTTGGCTGGCTTTCAGTAACAAATCCTATTACTTCAACCGCCGTCGCCCACGCGTGTTGAACCAAAGTTCTATATTGGATTTCAATGTATAAACCCGTTAAATGCTTGCCCGTCTTTGAATTGACATTATATTCATAAACATCATGAATACCGCGATACCCGGTTTCCTTCGGTTGCGCGATGTAATTGTATTTGTCTGGATCATTCCGCAAGTCGTGATTAAAACGCGCCTTATGGAATCGACTGCGGAATTGGTGCAGATCGTCGAGATTTTCGAAAATCAGCCGACATCCAGCTACATCGTCCATTCTCCCCAATTGCATATCCGGCAAACGCGTCAACTTACCGAAGATCGTGTTCTTACGCTTATGCCGTTGCGCGACCGTGATTTTGGTACCTTTCGTTCGGGTTCGCAATACTGCCTGAAACGTATTCAAAACACCGCGATGCGCCGCTCGCCATTCTTCGATAACTGCAAGGTCTTCGGCAGTGGCCGCATTATCGCGCACGTTATTACCGGCGCGATTTACCCGTTTTCGTGATCCGCCGGGAAAGGTGACGATGTCGTTCATTTTTTAAATATTGGTCTAGGTTACGTAGCAGCGAACAATACTACAGCCAGACCACCATGACCTTCAAAATTCTCGGCATTTCCAACAAAAGGGAGACGGATGACAATCTTGTGTTTCCCCTTCTCGATCTGCCACGCAAGATATTTGTGACGTTTGTACCAGACCTGCATGGTGGGTTCAGCGCGGAGACTTGACGGTCAGTGCAGCAGTTCGCCATTGGCTGGTACGCATCCAGCGTCGGCCACGGTGGGCACCGCTGTCGGCGCACCGAAGTCGATAAGCCCGTCGTCGCTGTAAGTCTGGACGATAAATTCCAGCAAGGACGCAAACCGGTTAACGACGGCGACGAAGTTTCCGGCAATCAGGCCATGCGCGTATGGCATGACGTAGGCCACGCTCAGGTCTTCGTCTTGGTCCACGGTGAAGACTGGCAGAAACACTTCTTCGTTAAGCCGCTTCGCCAGTTCGTGCTTCTGGTCGATGGGCGCTTGCCGATTCAGTGGCATATAGGTGCTGAACCGGATGAACTTCCGGTCCGTGATGATGGAAATGCGATAGCCGATGCCGTTCTCCGTGCGCAGCGAGATTCCATCAGGCTGGACCTTGTACGGCACCAAGCCGCTGTCGCGGAGATGTGCGTCAAGGGTTTCGATGGTGATGTCGGACTCAGTGAAGGTTTTCGTCAATAGGCTCTCCCGTTAGTTTGAAATCTTGTGAAGCGAAAACAACGTGCCGCCTTGCGCTCATGACGCCGCCATGAATTGACGGATCAACGGTTCAACAGGGTCAAAGCCGCGCAACTGCTGCAACCAGCGCACCGGAATGCCGTCAACGCCGTACTTGATACCAGCCAGACCGCCCGCCACTGCCGCAGTCGTATCGGTGTCGTGGCCGAACAGGATCGCGGTGCGTACTACGTCTTCGAACGAGTCTTCTTCCACTGCCTGACGGGCAGACCAGATCGTATCAAGCACGTATCCAGTTCCACGCGACTGATCGATCTTCGGAAAGCGTCTCAGCACGTCCAGTTCGACGAGAAACGCCTTCCGTGCCGGTTGGTCGGACCACAGGGCATAAATTTCTTCGAGACGCTGGTCGGCCCATGACCAAGGGTCGGCGAGTGACTGCAAGTAACCGCGTGCAACGAGACAGTAGAACGCACATGCGACCAGCGAACGCGGGTGGGCGTGCGTAGGCAGCGATGTCAGGTGAGCGTCGCGGACCAGTGCTTCGTCCGAGCCTTGATGCCACAAGGCCAACGGTAGACAGCGCATGACTGACCCGTTTCCGTTGTCCCATTCGGACGCGCCGCCCGATTCACGCGGTGACGTACCGTCGCGCAACTGCGCGAGTGCCTGTGCGGTTTGTGTACCCACATCGAACACATCTCCGTCAACCGCATGATAACCGTCATCCAGCCAGCGCAGCAGCCGTTCGGAGAAGTCGGTGAGTGAGAATTTCCCACATTCAAGAAGGCTGGCAAGCAGGCAAAGGGCTTGTGCACCGTCGTCGCTGTACGTGCCAGCAGGAACAGCGGCATGTGATCGCCGGAAAGTGATTGGCATGGTCATTTCGATCCGATCTCTCGGCGGAATCTGTTCCGGCTTCTTAAACTCGAAACTCACGCCGAGTGCGTCTCCGACCAACAGACCAATCAAACCCCCAATCCTCGGGTCCGTGAAACCACGCAACCCAACATAGCCTTTCTCATTGTTCATCTGATCTCCCCAAGACACGTCAAGGTACTCGACCGGCGTCCAACAAAGGACTCACCAAAGAGAAAACCGCCTTCAGGCTTCTGCCATCTGGCGGTCTTGTAATGCCGAACCGGCACGCGCGGATCGAACAGTCGTTGCTACATAGCTGAAAGCTTCTGAATGCGTGCTTCCATTATCTTCGTCAAGCAGGCGGCATCAGTGCACGCGTTGCGCTCCGTCGTTAGCCAGTTACGTTGATCCGCCTTCAGGGCACTCGGGTCACTCGATTTCGAGCGGGCAGCACTGTACGCCGCCGCTAAACGCCGGTCGGCATCCGCAGTCTCGGGCGAGGAACAGATGAGTGTCTCAATCTGCGACGATGCCCGACCACAGTCAAACGAAGCGACGATGGCGGCAGACGGTGCCGGTTGTACGACAGGTTTCGCATCTGCGTGTTCGGTCACGTTCAGCACCTGCGGCTGCGGTTGTGCGGCCTCAGTCTGCGAAGCCACCGCTTCGGCGACAACGGGCTGAGACGCCGCCGATTGCTGGACGGCGTTGTCAGTTGCAGGAATCGCATCCGACGCGGACGTACTGGCGTCGGATGCAGACGGATCGGAAGCAACCGGTTGCTGCTGTTCGACGACCAGCGCATCTGACGCCGGGTTAGCGCCGGTCTGCACAGAGGATGCAGCCGCAGACGCGGACTCTGTCGTCCCCGCAGCGGTCGTTGCCTGCGGATTCAGCACGTCTGTAACCATGTCGTTGAGTGGCAATAGCAATGCCATTGGCACCATCAGGACAAGAAGAAGGCCGCCCATACAAATCAGTTGCGGTCCCAACTGCCAGAACAGGAGTTGATCGGTGTAATTGCTGAAACTGGTACCGATGATTACGTTGGGCTTCACGTCCTTTCGATACCGGTTCGCGATCTTGTACATCCACGGACCGATGACCAGATACAACAGGCCGAAGACCCCCGCGAGTGCGGCGTACTTAATCCCGACAGTCTTGAACGCCCATAACGCCACTACAGCGAACGGCAATGCGCCCAAGATGGCGAAACCCTTTGCATCTTTCTTCTCATTCTTCGCTTCCTTGACGACGGCACGTGCCTTCGCAACTGCGGCAGCCAGATCGGCCCCACAGTGTTTGCATCGAAGCGCAGCGTCCTGAATATCCTCGGCGCAGTAAAAGCATTTCTTCATTTTTGGTCCCCCTTTGATTCTCGATTTCCTTGCTGGAACGCCGTTCAAGCCCGCTTGCGGCGATCAATGGTGTTCCAACGCCACTTGACAAGCGCGCAATACTACCAAATCGGTAGTATCAGGCAAATGCTAAAAAACGACGATTCCTGTCTTCGCCCCACTGAAGGCTGGATATGTCGGTATTCGCGAAACGGTTGAAACAGGTGCGTCAGCGTGCCGGGCTTTCGCAGGAAAAGCTAGGCATCGAAGCCGGACTTGATCCGATGTCGGCCAGCGCACGCATGAATCGATATGAACTTGGTAAGCGAGCGCCGGATGCGCAACTTGTCGAGAGGATCGCTGCCGTACTTAGGACGCCCGTAGCGTACTTCCACGCTGTCGAGGACGACGAAGCCGAACTTCTGCTGAAGTATCACCGACTGCCGAAACGGCAACGCACGAAGGTGATCGCGTTCATAGATGAGCTATCCGGGTAGGCCATGTGGACGCAGGCGTAGGGAGCGGCCCGCATCAAGCCATAGTGGTGTTCATGTGCCGCGTGACTTGCGACGATCCGACCAGTCAATCAGTGCGCACGGCACGCCATCGGGTCCAAGTCGGCCTTGTTCGACGGATTCTTTCTCTTCAGCCAGACGCGCAGTACCGACACTCGCATTCAACTGGGCACTTGCTATTGATAGACCCGAACGAACACGCATAATGGTTTGCC
This sequence comes from Paraburkholderia sediminicola, assembly GCF_046027825.1. Classification (GTDB taxonomy): domain Bacteria; phylum Pseudomonadota; class Gammaproteobacteria; order Burkholderiales; family Burkholderiaceae; genus Paraburkholderia; species Paraburkholderia sediminicola_D. The sequence continues at coordinate 26,840 of NZ_JAQQDU010000025.1, read as the reverse complement.
GACTGGTCTTCATGTCCCGTGCAATCTGTGCAACGGGGACACCGGTGTTCAATCGTTCGATGACCGCCGCACGCTGCGCGTCGGAAAGTGCGGACGGACGCCCGAATGTCTTTCCTTCGGACTTTGCACGTTGAAGACCGGCCTGAGTTCGTTCAATAAGAAGATCGCGTTCGAATTCGGCGACGGCGTTAATGACTTGCATTGTCATTCGACCAGCCGGACTGGTCAGGTCCACACCGCCAAGGGCCAGACAGTGAACGCGAACCCCGATGGATGCCAGTCGTTCGACCGTGGACCGTACATCGATGGCGTTTCTGCCTAGCCGGTCGAGCTTAGTCACGATAAGCACATCCCCGTCTTCTAGACGATCCAGCAACTTCGCGAAGCCTTTGCGTTCCATTGCCGGTACGGAGCCAGAAACTGTTTCCGTGATGACCCGCTGCTTCACTACTGCAAACCCGGCTGTTGCGATCTCTTGTACTTGATTGTCCGTCGTCTGATCGGCGGTCGATACCCGGCAGTAAGCGAAGATTCGTGTCATTCACACCCCAATGTGTCCGAAAGTCATGTACGAATCATACATGCTGTCCGATATGTTTACAAGCTATATTTCGTACATACTGAAATTGGGGTGTACGACATCGGTCGATTTCGGACATCGTCAACATCGCTCTACCAACCACGACTACGGACGTGGATACCCGGTTCGGGATGTGTCCTTCCGGCACGGCGGTTCGACATGCGTCGTGTCTGGTCCCGTGCGGAACCACCTGAGAACCGGTTCGGCTATGGCACACTTGTCGCGAACCACCGCATGCTGAATCGATCCGCTATTCTTCGCACAACGTATACGAAAAACGGGGCCAACATGTCCGGGAGCAGCGGCGAAGAACTAACGCCATCCACAGACGAATGCACATTGCCGACTGTCCCGAACATCGACAAGTTGCGCGAAACGGTATTGGGACGTTCGGAGCGCGACGAACAGGAGATCGTCAGCTATTTCGAGTGGCAGTCGAACAAAGGGCGCGGCGACGACGATCCGATCACCGTCCGCCACTTGGAGAAGATGAAGACCGAGGTCGTCTTCGGCAGGCGATACGAGGTCTGGGATGTGCATGCCACCGATGGCAGGTGGTGGGTCGTCACCAACCCAACGAACTTGTATTCGCAAACCGAGTTCCCGAGCCTTGACTACCTGCTGTCCTTCCACATTGGCCTGATGGCCCGCCTTGCATCGCGCGATGCCCGCAAGGCTGGATCACCAAATCAAGATCGGTTTGCCGCAGCATGGCGTCGGTGGGAACAAGCGGCGTCCGCCATCGATAACGCATCAGAAGCCGAGGACTTTCAAGCGGTCGGGATGAAGTGTCGCGAATGTCTTTTGACGTTTGTCGCTAGTGCGCCCGAGTACGTCGAACTGCCGGACGGTGCCACGCTTCCAAAGCGCGGGAACTTCACGGAATGGGCGGAACTGATCGCGGACTGGTCGGCACCGGGTAAGCACTCGAAGGACATACGTGCGTATCTGAAGCAGTTGTCAGGTTCGGCATGGGGCTTGGTGAACTGGCTTACGCACACGTCCAATGCGGTCGCCATCGATGCGGAACTGGCGATGGACGCGACGCATCATGTGCTTGAAGTGTTCTCTGCTGCCGTCGTGAGAAAAGAATCTGCACGGCCCGACCGGTGTCCCCGTTGCTCGTCCTATCAACTCGCCAGCTTCTATGCTCCCGAGCTTGGATCGGACCCACCGTATGTAACGGTATGTCGCGCGTGCGAATGGGAATCGGTAGCTCCACCAGACGACGTTGAGACCGAATGACGACGCAGCCGGAAATCACAAAATATGTATCGATACTTCCTTGATGGCATGGTGCATCCCGAACGGGCGCAGATACCAGATCGCCGCATCTCCGCGAAGTTCAGGCACGCCGCATCTGGCGTCGATGCAAAAGGCGACGTTCGAATCCTTCTCAATCAGGTCGCCGTCTGGGTCGAAACCGATGTTGAGTGGAACGCACTGGACCTGAGAAACGTCGTGAAGTACTTGGTCCAGTTGGAGATGGACATGGTGGGCTACGTTTTGGGCCACTCCTACGATGTCGAAATACGACGGGCGATCTGCCCGGAAACCGGCCTTGATGTCGTCTTCGGTATCGACGTACCGTGCGTCAGCGAACTACATCGCGGTGTCGATCTGGACCGTCGTATTGCAGCGATGCGTCCCAAACTTCAGGGCGAATCGGGCGTATTCATCCATCGTTGCTTGCGGGACCTTATCACGGCGATGAAGGAACCCGACGACGTTGCGTTCCACTGTTACCGCGCCATCGAATCGCTGCGACATCACTGCATCGCCACCCGATCACTGGACCCGAAAGACAAGGCGACGCAGTGGAACACCCTACGTCAGATCGCTGGCTGCGATGAATCTGCCACGCGGTTACTGGAAACCGCAGCGCGGGCACCACGTCACGGACAACCCGATGTTGTCCCGGAAACAGATGCCGTCAAGCTGCTGACAACGGCATGGGCCATCGCAGACGGATACATCCTCAACTGCTGATGCTGCCTGTCAAGGCTGACATTGTGCTTGAGTGGACCTGTAGCTGACATACGAACAAGTTGTCGAATCGATCAAGTTACCGGTGTCGGACCGCGAGATAGCGGCATACACCAGCTTCACGTACACCGTGGGAAACAACGCTGCGACGCGTACACGGCACTATCGCTACTAAATTCGGGAAGACATCTGGCAGCTTGCGCCGAATTCAAGAAATGGGGCTATGTCGGTCGAAACAAGTTCAGGAATTGGTGAATCGGCCTAGCGCGGAATATGGAATGTGTATTCGAAGTTTGACCGGAATTGGTCAGTGAAGGTGTTTTACGAACGGGTTGAAGAACCTGTTCACTGAACGATGGCTGACATGCTCGTTGAACTGATGCGTGACCAGCCGGAACAAGTAGAAGCAGATGGAAGAACTAGTTCGAGACGAACCAGTATTGATGGAGACGTTCGCGACGCGGACGGCGACTGATACAAGTGACATGGTGTTCATGAAGGAAAACAACAAGCCGCACTGATTCATCACCAGCAGGGTTTCAGTTGGGAACGGGTCGATCACCTGTGGTTCCTAAGGAAGGGATCAGATCAACAACCGGTCGTTGATGACAAGTCGATGTCCGGTTGGACCTGTTCCTTTACCTTCATCTGAACAGGTGAGTTCCAAGAAGTGATATGCGCGTAGCGCAGCACCGCAGGTGCCAACATGTTGATCGACTTGATACACAAATTGCGGACGTAACTTCACACAAAACTGCCAGAAGGAACCAATCAGTCACCAAGCAGCGACTGAAGAGAACCAATCAATCACTAAAACCAGTCATTGATTTACCTGCTTCGCAGGCGCTTCGCGAACAACATTTTTCTTCGGATTCGTTTTCAACTGGTACAAGCAAACCCGTTCGCCCATAGTACCAGCTGCCTACTGGTACGAAAGACGACGCCCAAGCCGAGACATCGAATCCTGAATGAACACTCTTTCGAGCAAGCTAGGACATAGCGTGTTAGCTTCTTGCGGTCGTTACCCGTATTAGCTGATAGGAACTCGTCTCTCCTTTCCTATCAGTCTTCCGATGTCGCCGGTGTATAGGACCAAGCATTCAGGCACTGATCCATCCGTGGTGGTTTATGGTGTTCCACCATCGATCTCTGACGATGCGTTTCCGTCAGTAGACTTCACTTGTTTAAGGCACAAGCGGCCTTTGGATATTTTTTGAAGACCGAAAACTTCTATTCGTCAGCGCCACTCTCTATGATGGTTGACTTCCCTGATGGTCGTCCGGGAACAGACTTTATGCTCGGTTTCTGCTGCTCATGGATATTTAGTCAAACGAAGTTTTTGAGAATTCTCGTCACTTCACGGTTGACCAGCCGTATCTGCTGCGCTTCTGTTTCTTTTTTGTCTTCACCAACAGCCTTTTCACAGTCTTCACGTTCAGTTGCGTCCGCAAGCTGACACAGCGCATGCGCGAAGCACGGAGACGCAAGAAGCCCGGGAATGTACTCGATACTGCTAGGGAATTCATATAAACGCTTGACCAGAACAGTCGAAGCGTCGTGGCAGAAACCACATCAGGTTTGTTCAGCCGACAGCATGAACACAATCAATCATGCAAGACACATTATACAGGACTGGGACCATTTTTGTCAATGCGGACCTTGACATCAGGCAGGTTTTGTTGGCGCGAAACAACTGCGCTATCCCTACCATTGAACCATCAGTGTAATAGATGCAGCACACTATGCTGACGTTGGTACACAGTCCCGTAGGTCAACAGTGAGAACGCGGTGGTAAGTAGCGTACCAACAGCTATTTCAGCCCGTACTGGTATCAGCTTTACCCTGCACCAGTACCGCAGAACAGCGCGTCCAGCTACCGTCACCGGCCAATGCCACCATCTACTATCACAAGCTAATGTAACCAGCTAATGTAACCAGCTAATGTAACCAGCTAATGTAACCAGCTAATGCAACAAGCTAATGCAACCAGTTAATGTAACCAGCCAATGTAACCAGCCAATGCAACCAGCCAATGCAACCAGCCAATGTAACCAGTTAATGCAACCAGTTAATGCAACCAGCCAATGCAACCAGCCAATGCAACCAGCCAATGCAACCAGCCAATGCAACCAGCCAATGCAACGAGCTAATGTTACCAGCCAATGCAACCAGCCAATGTAACCAGTGGCAATAGGGGCCACCGATCAGTCAATCTCTTGGATCGGCTGCAATCGCCTACTGTTCCACACGCATCGCCGTCGTGACTGACTGCCGGACATCGAGATGCGGAAACGACTTCACGAGCTTCGTCGTTTCCAGTGCGCTGCGTCACCCACGATTGAAAGGGTTGAGATTATCGAGATTTACTTCTGTTAATCTTGTCTTACCCAATACGTCTCTTCGAATCGCAAGAAAGATGCGACTGACCAGTTTGCCTTCTGTGTCAAGATCGTGTCCATCCATATCTGCATATCTAATCCATGCATCATACGCCGTGATGACATCGTCGCTACCATATAGCAATAGTTGATCTCGGGCTAACATACGGTTGCGGTCCGCATCCTCTCCCGAAATATCCTTGTCGTGCATGACAGCCACTGCTATCTCAGTAAAATTCTTTAGGAAGCTGGCATATGCTTCGCGCTTTTGCTCCGCTATAGTAAGATTCAATTCCTTGTTCTTTTGAAGCAGATAGGTAAGCACTCCACCGAACACGGCGATAAAAGCAACGATGATCGGCATCCAATCCTTGAGAATAATCATGTTCTATGTTTTTCTATAACCGAAAAATTATCAAATAGGTCTTCTACTTCGCGCCGTCTCTAGGCCGGGACATCGCGCGGTCTTCTGCCTGCGAAACTAGATGGTCCGTCACAAGCCACATACCGTCCTCGGTCGGCGCTTCCGGGAAGCTTGATGGTTGAAGCGGCCAAAGGTCCACCACCAGACGCGAAGTCGCCGATATGAACTCCGACGAATCGTTAAGTTGACGAAGGCGGAATCGGCGACTGCGGTTGCCAGTTTCATCCCACACGAACCAGAACCCGAAAGGGAAGAACTTGAATACGTGTCCGTAGATTGACGCACCATTCCCGCCTATGAACCCCATCGCGGAATGCTTCATGACGACACGGCGGCGATATGGATAAAACCAGTAGTAAACGCGAAGTCCGTCTGGCAAACACTTCGTCGGGTCTAGCACATATTCGCGCAGGGCAGAGTCCAAGGGTGCAGCAAGAACGTTCGATGCCAAGTCGGATACAGCGTTTGCAGCCAACAGGTGTCCGATAACCGAGCGCAAGAATTTGTTCGGTTGGTATTCAAAGAGATGCGTTCGTGGCAGTGACAGCCGACTGCCAGATGCTTGCTTGAAGTAAGTCTCGATCTCGTGGAACACAACGCTCAACGCCGGGTCGTATTCGGTGCCAAGCAGGGTGTTGTTGCACTGCCCACAGATAGTCCTGAAATGCGATCCGCCCTGCGAAAGGACCGACTTACCCGGATTCTGAGGGCTGTAACCGTAGACGTGGGCGATTACTGAATCGTTAATATTCCCGCAGCCCTTCGGTGGAACGTGGTCCTTCGTGAGCGGGCCGTAGATGCGGCATATGGCGCAGTAGCCGACATTCGGTCCACGGTTTAAGAATCGTTCAGTGATCTTCTTTGAGTAGTCGGCCATGCGTTGATTCCGTGCGCTGCGCTACGAGGATCATGACCCTGCTGGCAAAAACCGCAAACCCTATGAAGCTAGTGCCCGTCGAAACACTGTCGAACACCGCTTCAATCGCGTTCAAATAGATCGTCCACCGCATCGAATCTCATGGGTGTTGGCACGGAAGACCTGTCCAGATCGTCAGACGAAGTGCCGCTATGGTATTCGTTAAGCGCTTTCCAATGATCGAACGAGTCCAATATGCTTTCAACGTCCGCGTCGTCGAATTCGATGCCGTAGTCTGCCAGATTACTTTCGAGACGCTCCCGCAGTTCCTTCTTGGCAGAAGAATATTCTTCTGGGCCTACGCCAGAAAGCGCTTCAGGAACATCTATAAATTCGTCAAAGCGCTCCGAAAATACGCTCAAGAATTGATCGTGAGCAGCACGATATACATCGTGGTACCCTGCCGTATTGCTGTCGATGGCCTTGAGTAAATCACCTAAGGCATGTAATTCGTAGCTTTCGGTCGCATCCTCAGCGTGCGACTCAACGAATTCCAGCGCTTCATTTGCATTGATCTTTGATTCGCGAAGTCCCCACTCGATGAGTTTGAATGAATCGTCAGTAACCGGGCCTTCAGTAGATTCGACTACAAACCGTACCGCAGCAGATTTTAAGGCAATCACTCCGGCTTCATCGGCGCAATCACGAAGTTCATCGCAGAGACACGTAATATAAAAAACGGTAAAATCAGAAAAATGATCCTGAAGCGCACGATTAGCGACGAACTTCAGTATAGAATTAAATCCCGTTTCTGATATCTTCTTGCTGCTTTTTAAGCTTCGCAGCATTGTAAGTGACGAATATGATCGAAGCGAATAAATAATCATCCGCAAAAAATTTAGATCCGAAGCATACCTTTGAAGAACGAAATCGCCGATTGATGGATTGAACAAGTCAATTTGCGCGGGCGAACCTGGCGTAACTAGCCTGTTAAAGAATGAGCCTGTTAGCATTCGAACATTGGACTGGAACTCTCGCCTTCCCTTGAAGCCTTGATTTTCGGTTAGAGCAATGAATCTTGCATACGCTTCGCCGAGGGCATGTTCCGTGATCTGCCTGCCCGAAAAAGCGGTCAAAATTATCAGCGCTCTACCGAAGTCATCCTGCTGCACCAGAAAAGGATTTTCCCAAATTTGGGACGGATTATCTAGGGAGCGACGTACATACGCCCAATAATCGGTCGCCGTAATGCCGTCCAGGCGTCCTGCGTCTGTAATATAATCAATCAATCTCGAGTTGTAGTGCCGATGTGCAATAATTTCCTTGTACCGCTTGTTCTCGTAAAGACGTTCAATGAAATCCTTTGACAACTCGGAATGCCAAATGTGATTGTACAAAATCTGGGCGCGATCCATTTCAGATAGGCCGGAGATTTTCAATTCATATTCGTTTTTCTGTAAGTTGTTATGCTGGTAATTATCTATTAAAAACTTCCCTTGATTTAAAATCGTACTTCTCGATGTCAAGATAAATTTCTTGTCATCGGATTTTGACACTCTCCGTATAAATTGGGCGATCTGCGTGCCTTCGTGCCCCTTTAGAGCTTCAAGATAGTTACGCCCAAGAAAGTCGTCAAAATAGAAGACCTGTTCCTTATTTTCACGAAAGACGGATTCTGCGTCGCGAATATCGTCACCGATTTTCACATAATCAAACCCACGTGCGACGTAGTGCAGACAAAGATGATTCGCCAAGGTCGTCTTTCCCACGCCGGGTTCACCCGTAATAATTACCACACCGAGCTTATCGAGCGTCCTCAAGGCGGCTTCATGATTCGATGTCACCGCATATCTGGCAGTCGAAGCAACAATCTCTGAGAGCGAAAAGTCGCTCCTTCCGTGGATCGCGTGATTAAAAATGTGGTCGAGAACATAGGTGCTATTGAGCCATAATTTGTAGTGTCTCTTCTCGATTTCGGGGTGTCGATTTAGGAAATCATTTAAATCTTCTAACCCAAAAATATCGTCTTCTGCAAGGTACGGCGCGACGGCTTGCGACAGCAGCGTTTTATCCAACCGAGAAAGTGGGTTCGAGACAGCCAGCATGTAGCGCTTCGGCTTTAGCCTGTCTAACTTGGGCTTCTCGACCGAAGCCAGCCGCCTTACCAGTTCTCGGACGGGAGTATTAGCCCAATGCTTGCATTGCAAGATACCTTCTTGACGATCTGTCATGAAGAACCGCCCATCTACGCCCGCATCTCGTCCGCTTTTGAAGCGCTCAAATCGCTTCCCGATCACTGCGCCCAAAAGGTCCGTGCATAGTGACTCGAACTCTTTATCGTTGAGCGTCTTGAAGTCGTATTGCGACACGTCTCTTATCCTTTCTGATGTCAATGCGCCCGTACAGTGGCAACAGACGGTTGACGCATTAACACTGGCATCGATGCTTGCCCGCGCGCAGTCGTCGTCAGTATCCATTGCCACTGCTGCTTCCAATGGTAACCACTATCAGGGCTGTTGGTTCGGTCCAGTCCATTGGCAACAGCTACGATGCAACCATCACCAGCTACCATGGGGAAGCCATCGGTGTCGCCGCGCCGGTCAAACCTACAGCAGTTGCAGTCCGCCGCCCGTCGTAACAGTCACCTAATCGTCCAACCGGAACGCTGGCAGTGCCAGTAACCGGATCGCCACACTCATCGCGAAGCTGGCATCGTTGAGCAGGTGCATCTCTGCCGGAAGCCGGGCGTCCACGACGCGACGAGAAAGATTCGAAGGGTCGTCGATGGAGCGGTAGTGCGTGAGCGGATTGCGCAGGCTCATGAGACGACGTAGATCGTCTGCGTCCCGCTGCTGGATGACGTTCCCGGCGACGCACCGATTCAACGTCTCGCTGAACGAAACCCGGTTCGGTATCTCTCGACCGTTGATTCCGACTGCCAGGTGGGCCGCAAGAAGATGTTCTGCCAGACCTTGGCACAGCAGCACGGTCGCCATGTAATTGCCATGAACGAAGCTGGACCGTGCTTCCGTCCAAGCAGCAAAAGCAGTCTCGCCACCCGGCATCATCGTCCCTGATGAACCGAGAGCGGCGGAAAGGTCCGCAAGCTGTCGGAACCGCGCAACCTTGCCCGCCATATCGTCATGCAGGTCCGCAAGCAAGATGCGGAAAACGTCAATGTCCGTGATCGTGGACAACAGTTCGGATTGGACCTGATCCGTCACGGCTGGTCGCTCTGCCTGACGATGTGCCCGATTCATATTGCCAGTGCGTCCGGCGTTTCATTCGATGGCACCGACTGCATCATCGCCGGAACCGGCTGCTGAACATCGAGACGCGGCAACGACTTCACAATCTTCATCGTTTCCAGACTGACCGTCACGACCCGCTGGAACAGTTCCAACGGGTAGCGCGGATTGTTCATCGTCTCAGTCGCATAATCGTTCGCGTCGTTGACGATGCCGCTGTCCTTTTCGGTCTTGACGCACTGTCGTTCGACAACCCAATCCAGTGCGGGCTTGCCGTTGACTACATATTCGTAGGCTTCCAGTGGGATGCCTTTCAGCGTGATCTTGTCGTTGTAGATCAAGGTGGTCAGGTCTTTGTCCTTGCCATTCTTACCGTACTTCATCTTTTCCACCCGATAGTCGGCATCGGTCAACAACAGTCCGCCACCTTCAATCTGACACGCATACTTCTCAACCGTCTCGTAATTGACGTGCAGGTCCGCCAGCTTGCTGCCAGCGGTCGAAAACGCCCAGAAGTCGGCTGCCGTCTTCACGCAAGGGATATGCGGCAACTCCTTGGAGAGATTGTCAGCGTAACGTTCGCGATAGTCCGATGAGTGCAGTAGGCCATAGACATAGTAGAAAACGTCTTCCTTGGAGATGCTTTCGCCATCCCAAGCTGATCGAAAGTGGGCCAGCCCTTCGTCAGTCAATGCATGGCGGCACCTGCGCTGCGGTTTAGCGGGCTGTGGCGCGTCGAACAGTCCAACCTGCGGAGAAACGTCGAGCGAAGCCGACGCTTCGTCATAAAGGTACAGCGGGAAGCACTGAGCACCACCGTCTATCTGGAATTCTACGACCCGGTCCACCATTAGTGCCAGTTGGCCCCCGCCGTTCCATCGCTGCTTTATCATTATCATTCGATTGGTCGCGGTCGCATCTGGAAAGATACGCGGCATCTGATACACCATCTCATTGAAGCGGCGGTTGAAATATAGCCATTGCTTCTTAAACGGACGGTACAGGCTTTGCGCCAGACACTGTTCATCGAAGGCAAACTGCCGCCCCTTGGACAACTCTTGCTTCAGCGAACGAGACCAACTGATTTGCGCCGGGTCTGTGTTGATGAAACCATTTTCAACCTTCACGTCGCGCGCCTTCTTGTCTAACTCAGGGAATGCGTCGGTCAGCCGCAATAATTCATGATTGTAAAAATCAATCATGCGGGTCATGTTAGCGGCTAATGCTTCTCTCGAAGCGTTATAGCACCATGCGTCTCGGGCGGTTAGAACGCCCTGCGAAAAATTCTCAAAGAGTTTGAGACCATTTCCCTTCTTGTCGCCCAGCGCAACATATTCGCCGAATCGACCATCGCGCTGTTTTAGCCAGTCAGCGTGTTCATCCGGTGCGATGGTCTGCCAGCCAACGCTTGCTGAGATTCCGGCAATACTGGCAAAGGCGCGGATCTTGTCCAGCTTGTCTTCACGGCTCAGATAGTCGCCGATGTCGTGAAAATAAATCTGCCCGTGCTGTGTAGCCTTCGGATTCTTGACCAGTATGGAGATGGCAATCGGTGCGCGGCTGCCACTGCCAAAAATCTTGCCGCCTTCCTTTCGCGATAGATCACCGGAAGTGCGCTGATTGCCGCGCAAATGAAACACATAGATGCTGGAAAATTCATCGACTAAGCACCGGCGTAGGCCATCGGCAGTGTTCGAATCAAGAAAGCCTGCGTTGGTGACGAAGCCGACGACGCCGCTATCACCAATTCGGTCGCTGGCCCATCTTATGGCCCGGATGTAGCTGTCGTACAGCCCTTTCGCCAGAACTGCATTCGACCGCTCTGCATACGTGGTGCGGATGCGGCTGTCCAGATGTGGGTACTCCACATTGTCATTGTTGTCGTTCTCGCTCCGTTGTCCGACCGAATATGGCGGATTGCCAATGATTACGCGAATGTCCAGCTTCTTCTGGCGCTTCCGCCGCGCGCTATTTTGCGCCAGCACTGCGTCAACCAAGTCTTCCTTTTCGTAAAGCTGAAAGGTATCAGCAAGGCAGATGCCTTCATACGGCTGGTACTCGCCGCCGACGATACCGTGATACACCGCTTCGATATTGATCGCGGCGATGTAGTAGGCCAGCAGGACGATCTCGTTGGCATGGATTTCGTGCTTGTACTTGTGCGGCAGTTCGTCGGGCGTGATAAGGCCGCTTTGCAGCAGGCGGGTCACGAACGTGCCCGTACCGACGAAAGGATCAATGATGTGAACGCCCTTGCTACCCAAGGTCTGCCCGAATTCGGTCTTCAAGACATCCGCGACACTATGGATGATGAAGTCCACCACTTCGACCGGCGTATAGACAATCCCCAACCGCTCCGTCATCTTCGGGAAGGCGTTGCGGAAGAACTTGTCGTATAGTTCAACGACGATCTTCTGCTTGCCCGCCGCGTTGTCGATGCCTTCGGCCCGAAGTTTCACGCTCTCATAGAATCGTTCCAGCGTTTCGGCTTCCTTGTCCAGCCGGTGTTCTTGCAGCACATCCAACACGCCCTGCATCGCAAGCGACATCGGGTTGTGCTTCGCGAAGCTATAGTCTTCGAACAGGGCGTCGAACACCGGCTTCGTGATGAGATGTTGCGCCAGCATCTCGATGATCTCGCCGTCCGTGATGCTGCTGTTCAGGTCGCCACGAAGTTCGCGGGCGAAGTCATCAAACGCTTCACGCTCTTTGGCATTGTCCGGGCTTTCGATGATGCCAGTGATCCGGTCTATGTGAGTCCGTGCGATCTTCGCGATGTCGTTGGCCCAATCTTCCCAATGATGGCGATTGCCGACCTTCTGGACCAGCTTGGCGTAGATTGCCTTCTCGATCTCACCGATTTCAAATTGCAGTTCGTGCTGGTCAGGTTCCGTGCGCTTCTTGACCGCTTCGCCGATGGTGAAGCCGCCCTTACCGGCATCCTTGTTTTTCGGCCCCTTGGCCTTCTCCTGCTTCTTCTGGATTTTGTCAGTGATCGCGATGACTTCCATCTTGCTGGTGTCTTTCCCGATCAAATCGAGTTTATTCACCATCGCATCGAAGCGGTCATCGTGCGAACGCAGGGCTTGCAGGACTTGCCACACAACGGCATAGGTCTTGTTGTCGTTCAAGGCTTCATGGGGTTCAACGTCAACCGGGATCACCACCGGCAGAACCACATAACCGCGCTTCTTTCCCGGCGCATTGCGCATCACACGACCGACCGACTGCACTACGTCAACCTGCGAGTTGCGCGGCGTGAGGAACAGCACGGCATCCAGCGCCGGAACATCCACACCTTCGGACAAGCAGCGAACGTTACTGAGGATGCGACACGTGTTCTCTGGTGTCTCGGCTTTCAACCATGCCAGCTTCGCTTCCTTCTCGCTGGCGTTCATGCCGCCGTCAACGTGTTCGGCTTCGCAGTGAAGTCGGGCCGCCTGTTCAAACTCTTCTGTTTCTTCGCTGTCTTGATACGCTTCAACGACGGCTTGGAACATCCCGGCGATCTGTTTCGAGCTTACTTTGTGCGTCTTCGCACCTTTCGAGACTTCGATGACCTGACAGAAGGCCACCGCACGACTCATCGGATCGCCGTCGCCAACCAAGTCTTCGGTCAATCCCTTCTTCGACAGGGCTTTCCAGCAGCCGACGATTTTGGCAGCGTCGTCCACCTTTAGCTGGTTGTCGTCATCCCGCAGCAGGCCTTGCAGGCGTCGATTGACGTGCTTTTCCTCGACCGCCAGCACGATCACCTTGTAATCGACGAGCAACCCGCGTTTTACGGCTTCCGAGAACGTGATGACGAACAGTTCTTCCCCGTACAGCGCCTTGTCGTCCATCGAACAGAGCGCCACGTTGTCGCGTTCAGCCGTAGCCTTGGCAGAATCGCCATAGATACGCGGAGTCGCCGTCATGTACAGGCGCTTGGCGGACCGGATGTAGTCGGCGTCGTGGACCCGAACGAAGGTGCTTTCGTCATCGTCGCCGAACGTCGCGCCCGTCGTGCGGTGTGCTTCATCGCAGACGATCAGATCGAAGTCCGCCAGCCCGAACTGCGTCTGCGCACGGTTGATTACGTCGATGGAGTGATAGGTACTAAAAACGACGCTCATGTGTGACGCGTCGTGCCGCTTCGCCATTTCTGCCGCCAGTCGGGCCGAATCGGTCGTGGCCGGATAGCGCAGTTCATGGACGAAGGTCTGAACCATATCGTCTTCTTTTTTGCGTTTCTTGCCGACATCGCTGTCCGAACACACGGCGAAGCTATGAAGCGGCGTCTCACTTTCCTGCGTCCATTCCGTCAGGGATTGCGATAGCAGGGACAGGCTTGGAACGAGAAACAGGACTCGCTTACCGGCACCGGCCAACGTCTCGGCAATCTTCAAGCTGGCGTACGTTTTCCCGGTCCCGCAGGCCATTATCAGCTTGCCACGGTCGGCATCCACCAGACCATGGACAACTGCGTTCAATGCACTGACTTGGTGTGGACGCAGTTGCTTCTTGGCCTTGATGACTGGCGCGGCCTTCGGCTGATAATGCAACCAATCAATCTGGCTCTCCTCAAGGGCGGTCAGGTCGATCTTGCTGACGGGCGGCTGCTGATCCAGCAACGCGTCTTCCGCGTGTTCGCTCCAATGGTTCGTCGTGGCGACAATGATCCGGCGCGTGAAGGGCTTCTTGCCCGATGCCGTAAAGAAGCTGTCGATGTCGCCTTTCTGTACGCGGTAGTCCGGCGCATACATCTTGCATTGGATGGCATGGTATTCGCCAGTTCCTTGCGTCTTTGCCACAAGGTCGATGCCGGTGTCCCGCTTATCGAGACCTTGCAGGTCCGCCCACTCGCCATAAGTCCACACATCGCTGTAGAGATCGCGATACGTGGCTTCGTTACGCAAATAGCAGCAAATCAGTTCCTCGAAGTACGTGCCCTTCTCCCGTTCAGTCACGGCGGCTTGTCGGAAGGAATCCAGGATAGTTTCGAGTGCGGTCATTTTTACTTTTCGTCTGAGTTCGCGCGGCAGAAATCGCGGCTCACATGATACTAAAACGGTAGCATTGCTACCGTGTCGGGACGATTTAGAGCGATCCTGCATGGGTAAGGTGGTGCGTTCGGGACGACGTTGCATCCCCTGCGGACCGATGAAGTCCGTACCGCCTGAATCTATTCCAGCGGTTCGGCAACATCCCTCGCGTCAGTATCTGTGCAGTACATCACCCCTTTCGGCGCAGGCCAAGCATTCCTCACGGCTTTTCCGCACGATGGCGCATGTGTGTTCTTCGCCACTAGATGGCCACCAGATGACTGGTGCCCGTGCCGCGCATCAGCAGCCAGTCGGCCGCACTGACTTCGTCCTGCGCGCCGATCGCGAGCGCCACCACGATCCCAAGGTGCGGCGCCTCGGCGAGCACCGTGTCGATACGCGCACGCAGCGCGGCGCGCCAGCGATCGACCGTCACGCTTACGCCCCGCGCGTTGCCGGGCAAACGCACAGCATGAGCCGGTGTGCTGACATAGCCGGTGGCGCGCACATTGCGCGCCAGCAAACTGGCTTCGGCATCACGCACACCGAAGTTTGCATTGCCATGCGGGCGTTTGAGCCGCACAGTCAGACGCCAGCGCGCGCCCGGTTCGAGCAAGGGCGCAGGTGCATCTTCGGCAATCCACGACAGCTGAATCACGCGCGGAAAAGCGGCGATCGGCGCCTCGACCGACTCGATATTGAACAGGAAACGCGCGCCCTTTGCGTCGCGTGAAGGCAGACCCTTGATGCTGCCGACGACGTCGATATCACGGCCCTCCCAGGCGCTCGGCAAGCTCACCGCGAGCCGGGTTTCCGCGCGCCAGGCGGCATAGCCAAAGCCCACACATAAGGCCGCGATCCACAATGCGCCCCAGCCGACGCGCGAAGCGCCGCGGCGCAATCCCCACATCGCGACAAGCATCGCAACGCACCCGACCAGCACCAGCCCGCACCAGCCACCCCATCCCGGCAACACCGCCTGCCGCTGCAGCCAGATCACCCCCAACGCAAACCCGCACCACCATGCCCGCATCCGCCCCTTCCTCCCTGCTGTCGCCGGACGGCGCGACACACAGCGAGCAGGCGTCAGGAAGCCCGCCGGGCGTGTGTTCCGCCCGGCGCGAACCACTTAAACCATCGCGTTCAATTATGCAGAGGAAAGGGCGAGCCGCGGCAGCGCGGCGAGCGCGTTAGCCGTTGTGCCTAGGGCGGCTTCGTCGGCGGTCATGCCGCGCAGTTGCGCGAGGCCCGCGCCAATGCGCGGAATCTGCTCCGGCGAGTTGCGCTGCTTATACATCCAGGAAGGCGCGATATCCGGCGCGTCGGTCTCGACGACCAGCGCGTCGAACGGCAATTGCTCCGCCAGCCGCCGGATCTGTCGCGCCCGCTCGAACGTCAGATTGCCGCCGAAACCGAGATGCATGCCCTGGTCGATATACGCCTGAGCCTGCTGGAAACTGCCGTTGAAAGCGTGGGCGATGCCGCGATGAATCTGATGCCGCCGCAACCCTTTGATCACCTGATCCTGCGATTTGCGCACGTGGCAAATCACCGGCAGATCGAATTCGCGCGCCAGTTGAAGTTGACCGTTATAGAAGAACTGCTGGCGCGCATCGTCGAGACCGTCGACGAAATAATCGAGGCCGATCTCGCCGATGCCCACAAACAGCGGATCGTCGAGACTCGCCTCGATTTCCATGCGCAGCAGGTCGAGATCGCGCTCTTCGGCGCCCGGCGTGAAGAGCGGATGGATGCCGAGCGCATACGCGCCGCCGTCGACGCGGTGCGCGAGTTCGCGCACCGTTACGAAGTTCTCGCGGCCGATCGCGGGAATCACGATACGCCCTACCCCTGCCTGACGCGCCGCATTAGCGACTTCATCACGGTCGGCGTTGAATTCCGAAGCGTCGAGATGGCAGTGCGTATCGATCCACATGGCGCGCCTCGCTAGCAGCAGAGCATCGCTTGGGTTCAGCGCGGCTGATTAAACCGGCACCGGCGGCTCTTCGTGCAAGACGCCGTCGCGCAACCGCATGATCCGGTCGCAACGTCCGGCCAGTTCCGGATCGTGCGTGACGATCACGAAACTGGTGTCGAATGTTTGCGACAGCTCGAGCATCAGGTTGAACACGGTGTCGGCGGTGCCGCCGTCCAGATTGCCGGTGGGTTCGTCGGCAAGCACGCAAGCGGGCTTCGTCACCAGCGCCCGCGCGATGGCGACACGTTGACGCTCGCCGCCCGACAGCTCGCCGGGACGATGCTTCGCGCGATGCCCCATGCCGACGCGCTCCAGCACCGCGAGCGCTTCGTGCCGCGCCGCTTCGGTCGTCATGCGGCGAATCCGCAGCGGCATGGCGACATTGTCGAGCGCGGTGAATTCCGGCAGCAGATGGTGGAACTGGTACACGAAACCAAGTGCGCGATTACGCAGGTCGTTGCGCTCGCGCTCGGAGAGCTTCGTAAAGGGCTTGCCCATCACTGAGACATGGCCCGCGCTCGGATCGTCGAGGCCGCCGAGCACGTGCAGCAGTGTGCTTTTGCCGGAGCCGGACGCGCCGACGATCGCCAGCTTTTCGCCGCGCCGGACATTCAGTTGCGCATTGTTGAGCACATGCACGTTGAGGCCACCCTGCACAAACGACTTCGAAATGCCGGTCGCTTCGAGAACATAGGGATGCAGCGCGGTGTCTTCAGGGGCCATGGATACGCTAGTGGAACGGTCATTCATAGCGCAGTGCCTCCGCAGGACGGACTTTCGCACCACGCCAGCTCGGATAAAGGGTCGCCAGCGCCGACATCGCAAACGCGATGATGCCGATCCGCGCCACGTCGGCGGGAATCAGTTCAGACGGCAGTTCGCTGATGAAATAGACGGACGGCGGCAGGAACTGCACGCCAAGCAGATGCTCGATCATCGGCACGAGCCACGGAATGCTCCATGCGATCAGGCAGCCGAGCGCGACGCCGGTCGCCGTGCCGATAAAGCCGATGGTCACGCCCTGCACCACGAATATCTTCATGATCGAGCCAGGCTGGGCGCCAAGCGTGCGCAAAATCGCGATGTCGGCCTGCTTGTTGGTCACCGTCATCACCAGCGACGACACCAGATTGAACGCCGCCACCGCGATGATCAGCGTGAGGATGATGAACATCATGCGTTTTTCGATCTGTACCGCCGAGAACCAGGTCTTGTTCTGCTGGGTCCAGTCGCGGATATACAAATCACCGGACAAGCTGCGCGCCAGCTGATGCGCGACCTCCGGCGCCCGCTGCATGTCAGTCAGGCGCAACCGCACGCCAGTCGGCGCGGATAGCCGGAACAGCGCCTCGGCATCCTTGATGTTGATCAGCGCAAGCGTG
Organism: Paraburkholderia sediminicola; assembly: GCF_046027825.1. Lineage (GTDB taxonomy): Bacteria > Pseudomonadota > Gammaproteobacteria > Burkholderiales > Burkholderiaceae > Paraburkholderia > Paraburkholderia sediminicola_D. The sequence goes on along the minus strand of NZ_JAQQDU010000025.1, from coordinate 8,984 downwards.
CTGTCGTATTCGTAATGCCCCGACTCGAAGATGCCCACTACGGTGAACTGTTTCAGCCGCGGCAGCATGCCGGCGGGCGTGATCGTGCCTTCAGGCGCGACCAGCGTGATCTTGTCGTTGACCGTTACGCCGAGATTGGTGGCGAGGTCCGCGCCCAGCACGATGCCGAAGTCGCCCGGCACGAGGTCGGTCAGCTTGCCACCCTTCATTTCCTTACCGATGTCGGAAACTTCAGGCTCGAGCGACGGCTCGACGCCGCGCAGCGCCACACCGCTCACGGCGTCCTGGCGTGTGAGCAGGGCCTGCGCGTCGACATACGGTGCCGCGCCGATCACTTCCTTGTTCTGGCGGGCTTCCTTGGCGGTCAACTGCCAGTCGGGCATCGACCCGGTCGGCGAAAAGATTTCGACGTGCGCCAGCACCGACAGCATCCGGTCACGCACCTCTTTCTGGAAACCGTTCATCACGGACAACACGACGATCAGCGCCGCGACGCCGAGCGCGATGCCCGACATCGACACGAGCGCAATGAAGGAAATGAAGCCGTTACCGGTCGTGCGTTTGCCGGCGCGGGTGTAGCGCCAGCCAATCTGCCATTCGTAGGGAAATTTCAAGCGAATCCTTTTCTGCGTTCTTCGTCTGCTCGTGGGCCATTTACTTACTGTGCATGACGGCGGCAACGTGAAGCTGTCGCGCCTGTCGTGCGGCCTGAGCGTCGTGATCATTGGTGTCGCGGCAACCCGGATGGTTCCGGTATGACGTTCCGGCGCCTTGCAGCGCCTTCCGGTGCGCCCGGCAAACCCCGCGCCACGGGAGCCGCCGCCCCGCCGCCGCTGCCACTGCCCTCAACCAAGCGCGAAGTTTGCCATACAATGCCGCGCCCCCGCGCAAAGGCTTTGCACGCCGGACCCACGGCCCATCCCCTAGCGCAGGTTGTAGCGGCTCCTCAGACCATTGATGATCGCGGCTGCCTCGCTGGTCGCGACGTCGCGCACCTCCGCGTCTTTACGGTCACGATGCAGATGGGTGATATCCCAGTTGCAGCCGTCCTCGTCCTCGACGGTTTCATGGAATCCGGTCGGAATCCAGCCGGCCGTGGCCGGATTGGCGTTGAGCGCCTGCACGACCAATCCCAGCAGTTCCTGCTCGGTTTTCAGTTCACGCGACATGTCGGTCTCCCTCTTCATGTGCGCGGTGCGGCCGCGCCCGGCTGCTGCCATTAGCGGGGCTCGGGTGCAGTGCCCGAATCCGCCGATATGGTCTGAATACTCGCACTCTTTGCCCTACAATGCGCAGCATCATGCACGCCAACCGTCTTCATCTTCTCCTGCCCTTTGCGCTGCCCGCCGCAGTGGACGCCTCCACCGCCCTGCACGACATCCAGAGTCCGGCCCTCGACCGGCTGATCGCCCGCGCGACGCTGCTCGAACGGGTAGTTGGCGAAGATTTTCAGCGCACGCTGCCACACGAGCGCTGGGTGGCACGCCAGTTCGGCGCGCTGCCCAGCGGCGCGGCGGCCGCCGACGAAGCGCCGCTGGCCCCGTACATGCTGCGCGCCGACGGCGGCGAGCCCGGCAACGCCACGTGGGCCTGTGTGCAACCGGTGCACGTGCGCATCGCGCACGACCATCTGGTGCTGATCGACCCGGCCTCGCTCGACCTGTCGGATGACGAAGCCAGCGTGCTGCTGGCGATCGCGCGGCCGTTGATCGAGGAGCTCGGCGTACGAATCGAGGCGCCGAAGCCCACCCGCTGGTATTTGTCGGGCGACGGCTTCGGCACGCTGGCCGGGGCGTCGCCGTTGCGCGCGAGCGGCCGCAACATCGAAATCTGGCTGCCGCACGAGGCACATTCCGGCGAGCGTTCGCGCACCTGGATGAAGCTGCAGAACGAAGTGCAGATGGCGTGGTTCGAGCATCCGGTCAATGAAGCACGCGAGGCGCGTGGCCTGCCGGCCGTCAACTCGATCTGGTTTCACGCACAGGGCGCGGCGCAACCGGTGACGAGTCCGTTTGCGCGGGTCTTCTCCGACGCGGCGGCCACGCGCGGCCTCGCCATGACGGCGGGCGTCGCGACCGCTGCGCCGCCGGCGTCGTTTGCGGCGCTCAGGGCCGTTACCGCTGCGGGCGGCGCCTCGGGCAACACGCCGGGTGGCGCGTCCGCTAACGCAAATGCCCACGCCAACGGCGCCACGCTGGTCGAACTCGATCCCTTCTCCTCGCCCTACATCGAGCAGGACTGGGCGCGCTGGAACGACGCCTTCGCCGCGTTGCAAGCCGACTGGTTCGAACCGGCGCTGGAGGCGCTGCAGTCGGGCCAGCTCGACGAACTCGGCCTGACGCTGTGCGGCGACACCGGCTCGGTGACGCTCACGGTGACGCGCGGCGACCTGCGCAAATTCTGGCGACGGCGCGTGCTCGCCTCGCTCTTCATCGAATGATTTATCGAATGATCCACGGCCTTTCCGAATGACTCGAATCGTTACGCGCGCCGGCTCACCCGTCGACGCCGAAGTCCTCACCCGCCACGGCCTGCACCCGGTGCTCGCGCGCCTGTACGCCGCGCGCGGCGTGTGCATGCCCGATGAAATCGAAACCGGTCTCGCGCGGCTCGTGCCGCCTGCCGCGCTCAAGGGCTGCGAAGACGCTGCGGTGCTGCTCGCCGATGCGATTCAGGGCAAACGCCGCATGCTGGTGGTCGCCGACTACGACTGTGACGGCGCCACCGCCTGCGCGGTCGCGGTGCGCGGGCTGCGCATGTTCGGCGGCCAGATCGAGTATCTGGTGCCGAATCGTTTCGAGTACGGTTATGGCCTGACGCCGGAGATCGTCGCGCTGGCCGCTCGCTGCGCGTCGGGCAAGCCGGAACTGCTGATTACGGTCGATAACGGCATCGCCAGCGTCGACGGCGTGGAAGCGGCCAATGCGCTCGGCATCGACGTGCTAGTCACCGATCACCACCTCCCCGGCGACGAATTGCCGGCTGCACGCGCCATCGTCAATCCGAACCAGCCGGGCTGCACGTTTCCGAGCAAGTGCATTGCGGGCGTGGGCGTGATGTTTTATGTGCTGCTGGCATTGCGCGCGGAATTGCGCCGCCGCGGCGCCTTCAACGACGATTTCCCCGAGCCGCGCCTGGATGGCCTGCTCGATCTGGTCGCGCTCGGGACGGTGGCCGACGTGGTCAAGCTCGACGGCAATAACCGCGTGCTGGTCGCGCAAGGTCTGCAGCGGATTCGCAAAGGCAAGATGCAACCGGGCATCGCCGCCCTCTTCCGCGCCGCCGCGCGCGACGCCCGCAGCGCCTCGGGTTTCGACCTCGGTTTCGCGCTCGGGCCGCGTCTGAACGCGGCCGGCCGCCTGTCGGACATGTCGCTCGGCATCGAATGCCTGACCACCGACGACATCGGCCGCGCATGGGATCTTTCGCAGCAACTCGATACGATGAATCGCGAGCGCCGCGAAATCGAAGCCGGCATGCAGCAGCAGGCGCTCGAAGACCTCTCGGCGATCAATCCCGAGGGCGCTACCACCATCACGCTGTTCAATCCGAGCTGGCACCAGGGCGTGATTGGCATCGTCGCCGGGCGGTTGAAGGAGAAATTCCACCGCCCGTCGTTCACGTTCGCGCTCGCCGACGACAGCGGGCAGCTCGTCAAAGGCTCGGGCCGTTCGATCTCGGGCTTCCATCTGCGTGACGCGCTTGATCTGATCTCGAAGCGCGAGCCGGGCCTGATCGTCAAATTCGGCGGCCACGCGATGGCCGCGGGCCTGACGCTCGCCGCCGCCGACGTGCCGCGCTTTACCGCCGCGTTCGAGGCCGTGGGCCGCGAATGGCTCTCCGAAGAGGCGCTTTCGCGTACGGTTGAAACCGACGGTGAACTCGAAGACGCCTACTTCACGCCGCAATTCGTCGAAATGCTCGACGCCGCCGTATGGGGTCAGGGCTTCCCGGCGCCGGTGTTTTCCGGCGAATTCGACATTGCCTCGCAGGCGCTGGTGAAAGACAGGCATCTGAAGCTGCAACTTGTGCGCGGCCGACAGCGTTTCAACGCAATCTGGTTCAACCACACCGACACCCTTCCCGCCCGCACCACCGTTGCCTACCGGTTGGCCAGCGACACGTGGAACGGCGTGTCGCGGGTGCAATTGATCGTCGAGCACGCGGCGAGCTGAAGCCGTTGCCGGGTTGCTGCGCGCGGCCCCCATATGCTGCGCGCGAACGGCTCATCGGCTGCCCGGGTCCTGCCCGCCTTGTTCGCAAAGCGCCAAAAAACCCCGCCAAATCAACCCCAAACCCGCGCCGGATCGCTCACAAGCCTCCGGCGTGGCGCGCCGATCGGCTATAATTTCCCCTTTTTACGAAGCTATAAAAGATCGACATGGAAGCGGAACGTCTCAACGCGATCGAAGCCTCACTGGCGGACCTGCGCACGCGCGCGGATTCGCTACGGGGGTATCTTTGACTACGACGACAAAGCACTGCGTCTAATCGAAGTCAACCGGGAACTCGAAGACCCGGACGTCTGGAACGACTCGAAGCACGCCCAGGCCCTCGGCCGGGAAAAGAAGCTGCTCGACGACGTCGTCGGCAAACTCACGTCGCTCGATAACGACCTGCGCGACGCGCAGGACCTGTTCGACATGGCCCGCGAAGAAGACGACGAGGAAACCCTCCTCGCCTGCGAATCAGACGCGCAAGGCATCGAACAACGTGTCGCCGACATGGAATTCCGCCGGATGTTCGCGAACCCGGCCGATCCGAACAACGCCTTTCTGGATATCCAGGCCGGCGCCGGCGGCACCGAGGCGTGCGACTGGGCGTCCATGCTGCTGCGCCAGTATCTGCGCTACTGCGAGCGCAAGGGCTTCAAGACCGAAGTACTGGAACAGACCGACGGCGACGTCGCGGGCATCAAGAACGCCACGATCAAGATCGAAGGCGAATACGCGTACGGCTTCCTGCGCACCGAAACCGGCGTGCACCGCCTCGTGCGCAAGTCGCCGTTCGATTCGTCGGGCGGCCGTCATACGTCGTTCTCGTCGGTGTTCGTGTACCCGGAAATCGACGATTCGATCGAAGTCGACGTCAATCCGGCCGATCTGCGCATCGACACGTACCGCGCGTCCGGCGCGGGCGGTCAGCACATCAACAAGACCGATTCGGCCGTGCGGATTACGCACATGCCGTCGGGCATCGTCGTGCAGTGCCAGAACGACCGTTCGCAGCACCGCAACCGGGCTGAAGCGATGGCCATGCTGAAATCGCGCCTGTACGAAGCGGAAATCCGCAAGCGGCAGGAAGAGCAGGACAAGCTCGAGGCCGGCAAGACCGATGTGGGCTGGGGTCATCAGATCCGCTCGTACGTGCTGGACAACAGCCGTATCAAGGATCTGCGCACCAACGTCGAAATCAGCAATACCAAGAGCGTGCTCGACGGCGACCTCGATCCGTTTATCAGCGCCAGCCTGAAACAGGGCGTCTAAGCGCAACCGGCGCAGCATGCATCGCATCGCTGCGCCGTATCTTTGTCATAGCGCCTGAGGTTTTTCACTGACTGGCCACCCGCATGCGGACCATCCTGATGCGGGCCACCGAATACCAAATCATCATGACCGAACCGACCCAGCCGAATGCGGCCCAGCCTGACGCGGCCCGACCGAATGTCGTACCCGAGGTAGACGACAACAAGATCATGGCCGAGCGCCGCGAAAAGCTGCGCGAACTGCGTGAGCAAGGCGTCGCCTATCCGAACGATTTCCGCCCCACGCATCACGCCGAAGATCTGCAATCGAAATACGCCGAAGCCGACAAGGAAGCGCTCGAAGCGAATCCGCTCGAAGTCGCGATCGCCGGCCGCATGATGCTCAAGCGCGTGATGGGCAAGGCAAGCTTTGCCACCGTGCGCGACGGTTCGGGTCAGATCCAGTTCTTCATCACGCCTGCCGACGTCGGTCAGGAGAAGTACGACGCCTTCAAGAAGTGGGACATGGGCGACATCGTCGCGGCGCGCGGCGTGCTGTTCCGCACCAACAAGGGCGAACTCTCGGTGCGCTGCACCGAACTGCGCTTGCTGTCGAAGTCGCTGCGTCCGCTGCCGGACAAGTTCCACGGCTTGGCCGACCAGGAAATGAAGTACCGCCAGCGCTACGTCGACCTGATCGTCACGCCGGAAACGCGCAAGACCTTCGTCGCGCGCACCAAGGCGATTTCGTCGATCCGCAAGTTCATGTCGGATGCCGACTTCATGGAAGTCGAAACGCCGATGCTGCACCCGATTCCGGGCGGCGCGGCGGCCAAGCCGTTCAAGACGCACCACAACGCGCTCGATATGCAAATGTTCCTGCGCATCGCGCCGGAACTGTATTTGAAGCGCCTCGTGGTCGGCGGCTTCGAGCGCGTGTTCGAGATCAACCGTAACTTCCGCAATGAGGGCGTGTCGGTACGCCACAATCCGGAATTCACGATGATCGAGTTCTACGCGGCGTACACCGATTACAAGTGGCTGATGGATTTCACCGAGCAGTTGATCCGCCAGGCCGCGATCGACGCGCTTGGCAGCGCCACGATCAGCTACCAGGGCCGCGAGCTGGATCTGGCCAAGCCCTTCCATCGCTTGACGATCAGCCAGGCGATCCAGAAGTACGCGCCGCAATACACGGAAGCACAACTCGGCGACGACGCATTCCTGCGCACGGAACTGAAGAAGTTCGGCGTGGACGCGTCGCAGCCGCAATTCCTGAACGCGGGCGTGGGTGCGCTGCAACTGGCGCTGTTCGAAGAGACCGCCGAGTCGCAACTGTGGGAGCCGACCTACATCATCGACTACCCGGTTGAAGTGTCGCCTTTGGCGCGCGCCTCGGACAAGGTCGCCGGCATCACCGAGCGTTTCGAGCTGTTCATCACGGGCCGTGAAATCGCCAACGGTTTCTCGGAGCTGAACGATCCGGAAGATCAGGCGGCCCGCTTCAAGAAGCAGGTCGACCAGAAAGACGCCGGCGACGAAGAAGCGATGTTCTACGACGCGGACTACATCCGCGCGCTGGAGTACGGCATGCCGCCGGCCGGCGGTTGCGGCATCGGCATCGACCGTCTGGTGATGATGCTGACCGACAGCCCGAGCATCCGCGACGTGATTCTGTTCCCGCATCTGCGCCGCGAAGACTGATCGCTGCGCCGCTCGCGCCAACGCGATCGCAAAGGAAAAACGCCCGGCTCGAAACCGGGCGTTTTTTCTTGCGGCGCTTGAAAAACACCGCAGACCGAAACCTGACAGTTTGTAACCATCGGTAAAAGACGCGTATCCTCCATCGAACCGCTGTTTTCTTAAACCGCTGCAGACCCGCAAGGAATCAGGCACCCCGCCCCGCGTCGCGCGCTTTGACGCGAACAAGCCGCGATAATTGCCCGGGAATGGTTACAAATTGAAACCCTCCCGGGATCGATTTGCCCGACACTCAGTCTCAATAACAGTCGACTCTGCTCCAGACGGAGGCCAATATGGACAATCCAGATACTAAATCCACGCAACAACGTCGTCTTCACCCGCTCGTCGCTACCGCGGCGGGCGCCGTAATCATCGCCAGTCTCGTCGCGACGGCGGCCGTCACCGGGCTGTTCCCGAAGGCGTCGAGCAGCGGCGCGCAAACGGATCAGACCCAGGCTGCGCAAGTGACCACCCAACCGGGCGTGGTCGATTCGGCAGCGCCGGCCAATCCGGTTGCCCAACAGCCCGCCCCGCAGGACGCAGCACAACAGGCAGCGCAACAACAGGCGCCTCAGCGCGCCCCGGCGCCGGCGCAACAACCCCAGTACGCCCAGCAGCAACAGGCCCAACCGGCACCGCAATATGCTCCGCAACAGCCCCCGCAACCGGCCTACTGCTCGAGCTGCGGCACGGTGGCCGCGATCTCGGCGGTGCGTCAGGAAGGTCACGGCACCGGTATCGGCGCGGTCGGTGGCGCCGTGGCCGGGGGCCTGGTCGGTAATCAGTTCGGCGCCGGCGGCGGACGCACCGCGATGACCGTCCTCGGAGCACTCGGCGGCGGCTTCGCCGGTAACTCGGTTGAAAAGCATATCCGCAGCACGACGTCGTATTCGGTGCGGGTGCAGATGGAAAACGGCAAGACGCGCTACTTTACCTATCATGAAGCGCCGCCGTTCCAGCAAGGTCAGCGCGTGCGGGTTGAGAACGGCACGCTTGTAGCAGCCTGACCGCTGGCAGCCTGAAGATTCTCCAGGCGTTAAAAAAGGCGATTCCAATGGAATCGCCTTTTTCTTTGCCGCAGCCGCAACGGAATCAGTCGCGCCCGGCCGCCAGCGGAGGACCGGGCATGCGCCCGCTCAGTAGTCCGCGTCCTCGATCCATGCAGCCTGAATCGCTTCGAGGATCTTTTCGTTCGACCGGTTAGGATCGTCGTCGAAACCTTCCAGCTCGGTAACCCAGCGGTGCAAATCAGTGAAGCGCACCTGCTGCGGATCGATGTCCTGGTGCTTGTCAGTCAGGGCCATCGCGATGTCTTGCGTATCGGTCCACTTCATGGCTGCATCCTCCAGTTAGTGATTTTCCTTCGCGTGATTAATCGAGTAGCGCGGGATCTCGACGACCAGATCCTGCTCGGCCGGCACCATCGCCTGGCACGACAGACGCGAGGCCGGTTCGAGCCCCCACGCCTTGTCCAACAGATCGTCCTCGTCTTCCTCGGACGGCGTCAAGGCGGCGAAACCCTCACGCACGATCACGTGACAGGTTGTGCACGCGCAGGACTTCTCGCACGCGTGCTCGATTTCGATGCCGTTATCGAGCAGCGTGTCGCAGATGCTCTTGCCGGGCACGGCGTCGATCACCGCGCCTTCCGGGCACAGTTCGACGTGAGGCAGCACAACGATTTGAGGCATACATTTTCCGTTTGGGTCTGCGGCACGGCGGCCACAAACAGGCTCCGTACCATTTTACTGGCGCGGGGGGGGGGGTTTTTTTTACC
>NZ_JAQQDU010000249.1:0-695 GCF_046027825.1 Paraburkholderia sediminicola | reverse complement strand
CGTCAGGATTCAGTGCAAAACAACAGTGAAAGACGTCTTGGTGGAGGGATGTCCCGTAAAATGAGTGTGAACCTCTGTCCTCAGACGGTCACTCACAACGAGCAGCGGCGGATTTTCTAGTGGAAGAGCATATTGAACTAGCTGCTGAAGAGCGGCGCCGAGATCCCCACCTGGCGCCTTGTATTCCCATCCGAAATGGTCGCGTTTCCAGACATCAGCGAATCCGCGGCCAGAGATAATGCCGCGGAATCCTTTCTCGAAGCAATATGTCTCCGGATCGTCCGGTGTAGGGACTCCGAAGAGACGGCACAGATCTAGGAAATGAGCTTGCGCCCCGGCTCGCTCACCGAGTCGAGATGCTTTTCCGTTGGGCCCCCACTTTTCGACAAAGGCGCTGGCGCTTATCTCAGTGTGCTTCGTCGCTTGATAATCATTATTTATTCGCAACAATTCAGCAGCCATAGCCAGCCTCCCGCGGATATGTGCAACGCTCTCGGGTTTGATGACGTGCTTCACACACGCCTGACTGGGGTCTTCGTCCTTTTCGTGCTAAATCTGGCGGTTTTGTCTGCAGCACCTCAATTTATGGGCTGCAACCGGAACATAGGCTGATATATACACCCGCCTGCCCCTTGTGCACCCGCCTGCTGGTTGCCGAAACAGCACGAGATTGCATGATCACGGGCTATCGCGGG
>NZ_JAQQDU010000248.1:0-764 GCF_046027825.1 Paraburkholderia sediminicola | reverse complement strand
TGACCTTGCCCTCGAAAAACGTATCCGTTACTGAGAGTATGTAAAACTTCAGCAACGGAGGATTTAGCAATGGGTAACCCGAGGGCGCGGTACACGCTGGAATTCAAGATTGAAGCGGTGCGCATGGTGCGTAACGGCCAGAGCCAGGCGGCGACGGCGAAGATTCTGGGCATCAGTACGCAGACGCTGAATGCGTGGATCAAGGCCGACGATGCGGGCAAGCTCAATGGTGCGGGCAAACAGGTGTCAGCCGAACAGATGGAAATTGCCCGGCTGCGCGCCGAGCTGGCCCGCGTGAAGATGGAGCGCGATATCCTGGGAAAAGCGACGGCGTACTTTGCGAAGGGGTCGGTGTGAAGTACGCGTGGATCGAACGACATAGCCGGCAATGGCCGGTTTCTGTGGCCTGCCAGGCGCTGGGTGTCAGTCCCAGCGGTTATCACAACCGTAAAGCCCGTGACGTTGATTCTGAGCGACCGCGTCAGCGCATCAGCAACGACGCACTGCTGGTCCACATTCGCGCCGTACATGCTGAATCCAAATGCGAATACGGTTGGCCACGCGTGTGGAAAAAGCTTCTGGCTCAAGGCATCCGAGTGAGCAAGGACCGGGTTCAGCGGCTCATGAAGCTGCACGGCATCAAGGCGCGCACCAAGCGGCGATTCAAAGCCACGACCGACAGCAAGCACAATCTGCCGGTCGCGCCGAACCTGCTGCAACGTGACTTCTCGCCGGCGAAACCCGATCAGGTCTGGACGACAGAC
>NZ_JAQQDU010000247.1:0-776 GCF_046027825.1 Paraburkholderia sediminicola | reverse complement strand
GCAGGGGATTCGGGAGGCAGAGCGCAGTGGTCGTCCGCCGCGCATCACGCAGGAGACGCGGCTGCAACTGATCGCACTGGCGTGTGAAGTGCAGGAAGCGCAAGGTCGGGCCACGCCGACGCTCGATGAGATTGTGACGCGTGCAGTCGAGCGAGGGATCGTCGAACAGATCAGTCGCAGCCATGTGCAGCGCATCCTGCAGGCTGGCGACGTTCGCCCGCATCGGGTGCAACAGTGGCTGCATAGTCCGGATCCGGCGTTTCGCGAGAAGGTCAACGTGATCTGCAAGCTGTACCGCAAGGCGCCGAAGAATGCGGTGGTACTGAGTATTGACGAGAAGACCGGCATCCAGGCCATCGAGCGCAAGCATCCAGGGCGCGCCCCGGCAGCCGGACGGTTGCGCCGCCGGGAATTTGAATATATCCGTCACGGTACCCAGTCGCTGATTGCCGCGCTGGATGTTCATACCGGGCGGGTACTGGGAAGCTGCCGCGACCGGCGTACCCAGGGCGACCTGGTGGCTTTCATGGAAAGTGTGGCAGCCGCGTATCCGGGCAAGCAGGTGCACGTAATCTGGGACAATCTGAACACGCATCGCGCCCAGGCCGTGTGGCAGGCATTCAATGCGCGGCACGGTGGACGGTTTCATTTCCATTTCACCCCTTTGCACGCGAGCTGGGTGAACCAGATCGAACTGTGGTTTGGGCTCTATACGCGCCGTGTGCTGCGTCACGCCAGCCACACCAGCACAGCGCATCTTCGCGAGCGTACAGAGC
>NZ_JAQQDU010000246.1:0-800 GCF_046027825.1 Paraburkholderia sediminicola | reverse complement strand
CCTCGACGGCAGCACGGCGATCACCCCGGAGATGGCCGTGCGCCTTGGGGTGCTCGCGGGGTTACCCCCTATCTTCTGGCTGCGTATTCAGTGCGAGTACGACCTCCAGCGAGCTCACGTTTCGCTGGCGGACGCTCTGCGCCGAATTCCAAGACGCACCCTACCCCACAAAATCATGAAGGAACTGGGAGCGCTCGATGGACGCTGAGACAGGAATCGCAGGCACGAGACCCATGGCCCGAACCGGCGTGCCGGGACTGGACGACGTTCTGACCGGAGGCCTGACACAAGGAAATATTTTCCTTCTCGAAGGCGAACCTGGGACCGGGAAAACGACCATCGCCCTGCGTTTCCCGCTGGCGGGCGCGGAGGCCGGCGAGCAAGGTCTTTACATCACCTTGTCCGAAACAGAACAGGAGTTGCGCAGCGGTGCAGCCTCTCACGGCTGGAGTCTGAACGACAAAATCGAGGTGTTCGAGGTCGTGCCGCCGGAAAGCCTGCTGGACGCTGACCAGCAGCAAAGCCTGTTGTATTCCTCCGACCTCGAACTTGGAGAGACCACCAAACTGATCCTGGGCGCTTTCGAACGCGTGAAGCCAAAGCGCGTGGTCCTCGATAGTTTGTCGGAAATACGTCTGCTCGCTCAAAGCTCGTTGCGATATCGCCGCCAGGTTCTGGCATTCAAGCATTACTTTTCGCGCCATGGTGCGACGGTCCTGCTGCTCGATGATCTGACCTCGGACGCAGCGGATAAAACCGTTCATAGCGTCGCCCACGGTGTCATCAAGCTTGAAGAGCTC
>NZ_JAQQDU010000245.1:0-845 GCF_046027825.1 Paraburkholderia sediminicola | reverse complement strand
GCCTGTTGACAATCAGCAGGCCCAGATGAAAGCGGCGGAGAGCGCAACGAATGATGAGAATCGTTCGGAGAGCTTGTCGTAGCGGGTAGCAACGCGCCGGAATTGTTTGATGCGACAAAAGAACCGTTCGACCAGATTTCGAGAGGCATACAGATGTTCATCCAAAGGACGTTGCTCAACACGATTGGCGCGACTGGGGATGACAGCTTGAATGCCCGCTGATTCCAGATGCTGCAGGATCGCGTTTGTATCGTAAGCCTTATCGGCAGCCAGACTGGCGGGTCTCAGTTCGCCCAGCAAAGGCAGAGCCTCGGGGCTGTCTCCAGCCTGTCCGCCCGTCAGATGAAAGCGAGCGAGCATACCCAGACCGTCGACCAGAGCGTGAATCTTGGTGCTCAATCCACCGCGCGAGCGCCCGATCGCCTGTTCGCCTTTTTTTTCGCCGCACCGGCGGCATGCTGGTGGGCACGCACAATCGTACTGTCAATGAAGACTTCCTCAAGGTCAGTGTCACCCGCAAGCCCGGCGAGTACCGCATGCCATATTTCTGCCCGAGACCATCTGGCAAAGCGTCGGTACACGCTGTTCCACGGTCCAAAATCGGGCGGCAAATCGCGCCATGGGCTACCAGTGCGTGCGATCCATAGCACGGCCTCGACAAACAGTCGATTGTCTGCTGCGGTCCGACCCGGGTCGGTGGATTTGCCCGGCAGCAAGAGTGCGATCCGTTCGTATTGGTCGTCGCTGAGCATCAGTCTTGGCATCCTGTTCTTCCGCAAAAGACAGGATGTAAACAGTTTTCCTCAAAAGTTAACAGCCCCCTCGGCGGTGATTGTCAACAGGCC
>NZ_JAQQDU010000244.1:0-886 GCF_046027825.1 Paraburkholderia sediminicola | reverse complement strand
CAGGGCCGGAGCATCAAATTCTCGTCAGTGGCGTGAGCTGGAGTAACTCGAATAAGTAGTCGGGATTCCAGCCCGCGACCTTGCGACGTGCGGCGATGCTGCGCTTTTTCTTGCCGGATTCGGGTCGCATGCGCAGCAGATTCAAAGTGATGCGGCGCAAGGTGGCAAAATTGGCCGTCGCATTGCGCAGGCGCACGGTGCTGGCGTCCTCGCGGAAAGTCACGTCAAGGCAATGATGCAAGCCATTCTCGATGGCCCAGTGCATGCGACTGGCCTCAAGCAAGTATCTGGCGTCGGGTGCGGCGGAACTGATCAGGTACTGCGTCTGTGAACTGACCTGGCCCGCGATCTCGCGCGTGCGCTCAATGCGCACCAGGCTCTTAAGCTTGGGCCAGCGATGCAGTTCGCTGAGATAGTCCGGCGCCGCCACTGCGACGCAGTGGCGGGTTTCAAGGCGACCATGTCCTTTATCCAGTGTCTCGGAGATCGATGGATTCATGTGCGCCCAATCGTGGGCTTTGCCGGTTCGCATATAGTCTTCAACGGCTTGAGCCAGACCGGGTTGATTGTCCTTTGCGACCAGCAGGTAGTCGCCGCCGCGCTCGGTGATCGCTTGCGCGATGGCCACCTGAGTACCCATTGCATCGATGGTCACCAGGCTACCCTGAAGGGAGAGGACTGGCAGCAGAGCTTCAATGGCGGTGATCTCGTTCGACTTTTCCTCGCAACGCTGCTGCGCCAGCACCAGGCCACTCAGGCTCGCGTAGGCCGTCACGCTATGCAAGGCACGCACGCCCTTGGCACTCGAGCCCGAGCCACGCACACTCTTGCCGTCGATCGCGATGACCGAATGCAGGTCCGGACACACCTGACCTACCCAATTCAG
>NZ_JAQQDU010000243.1:0-947 GCF_046027825.1 Paraburkholderia sediminicola | reverse complement strand
ATCACGAAAGAAGCGTTCGACCATGTTGAGCCAGGAGGCACTGGTGGGCGTGAAATGCATGTGGAATCGCGGATGCCTGGCAAGCCACGCCTTTACCTCGGGATGCTTATGAGTTGCATAGTTGTCAGCGATCAAATGCAGTTCCTTGCCCTTGGGCGTGTTGCGATCGATCTTGCGCAAGAAGCTCAGCCACTCCTGGTGACGATGTTTTGTCTGGCACTGGCCAATGACACTCCCGTCGAGCGTGTTCATCGCGGCAAACAGCGTCGTCACACCATGGCGCTTGTAATCGTGTGTCATCGTTTGACAGCGACCACGCTTGAGCGGCAATCCCGGCTGGGTCCGGTCAAGCGCCTGGATCTGGCTCTTCTCATCGCAGCACAAGACCAATGCGTGCTCCGGGGGATCGAGATACAGCCCAACGATGTCCTCGAGTTTCTCGACGAAGTGCTTGTCGTTCGATACCTTGAAGCTCTCTACCCGATGCGGCTTGAGGCCGTGCGCCTGCCAGATGCGCCGCACGCTCGCGGCACTGACGCCGGCCACCGCTGCCATGCTGCGCGTGCTCCAATGCGTCGCGTTATCCGGACGCTGCTGCGTCGTCAGCGTCACGATGCTCTTGACCTTGCGGGCAGAGATCTTCGGCTTGCGCCCGGGTCGCGTCTCATCCCCCTCGATACCGGTCACACCGTCAGCTATAAAGCGAGCGCGCCAGCGTGCCACCGTGCCTCGCCAGATAGCAAGCTCCGCACCGATCTCTTTGTCCGTCTTGCCCTGCGCCGCGAGCAAAATCATCCTGGCACGCTCGGCCAGTCGAACCGGGACCCTCCGACCTTTAGCCCATGTCTCTAACTGTTCGCGCTGTGCTTCGTTCAGCTCAACTTTCGCCGCGATTCTCATGAGTTCTCCCTCCGAGTAAAGGAGACTCGCAAATCGCAATTAAGTTG
>NZ_JAQQDU010000242.1:0-968 GCF_046027825.1 Paraburkholderia sediminicola | reverse complement strand
TTAAGCCCCAAAGAGCTTGTAAACGAGACATTGCCCCTGTAAACTTCATCGCATAACTCACTGATAAATCAACGATATGAACTCAAATACCAGCGTCTTCGCGACTTCTGGCCGAGTTCTCCGATTTCCTGTTCGATCCGGCGCTCGCCGATCGTGTGCGTCGTTCTCCCACCGCCTTTACGCGCAATCGCACCCTGACGTTACCGCGCATGGCTGCGCTGATGATGTCGGGCATGTGTGCCAGCGTGCAGACCGAACTTGATGCGCTATTCAGTGCGCTGGGCAACAGCGGCGGGCGCACCCGCGCGGTCAGCGCACAGGCATTCAGCAAGGCGCGCCGTGGGCTATCGGCCGAACTGTTCGAGCTGGCCCAGACCCACCTGATTTCGCTGGCCCAAGCCCATATCGAGTCGATGCGCTGGCACGGCCTGAGGCTGGTCGCGGCCGACGGTAGTCGCCTGCGCGTGGGCACGCGTCGCGGCCATGAACTACGCGCCGATCACTACGCATTTGCGCTGTTCCTGCCGGGACCCGAACTGACCCTGCACGCCGCGCTTCATCCCGCCGACGGTGCCGAGCGGCAGATGCTGTTCGAAGCATTGGACGTACTGCAACCGCATACCGATCTGCTGCTGCTCGATCGCGGCTTTATTGGCAACGCGATGGTGGCGGCGCTCGCACTGCGCGAGATCGAGTTCTGCATGCGCGTCGATACACGTAACTGGAAGTGTGTCACCGCCTTTGCCCGCAGCGGCGAGGCCGAGCGCATCGTGACACTGGAGGCGCCTGGCGAGCAGGATGCCCGCGACTATGAACTGATGCGCACGCCGACTACGGTACGGCTGATCCGGGACGTCACCTCGAGCGGTCGCATATGTGTGCTGATGACCTCGCTGCTCGACAGCAGGCGTTACCCGGCTACCTCCTTCGGGGCGCTCTACCATCAGCGCTGGCGCGTCGAAGAAGCG
>NZ_JAQQDU010000241.1:0-1061 GCF_046027825.1 Paraburkholderia sediminicola | reverse complement strand
CTTCGGTGCAACGTTTGGCGCGAAATTCCGAGATCGCGAGCGGCCTGGCTCACCGAGAGCGTCAAGCCGGGTAAAACATGATCGCGAAGGAGCCTACCCGGGTGAGGTGTTTCCACGACGTTGTGGACCCTTTGGCGATCGCCGGTTTCATATCGCGCTGTCAACCCTCGTGTGACACTCAGCCCAGATTATCACAGGCGGCCGAACACCTTGGTAGGCCAGGCGATCGGCGCCTGATGCCGTCCGTCCGGCACGGTTACCCGTTGGTGTTTTTCAGTGCTCGCTCGGCCTGATGGTTACGTCCGTTTCCATCACGTCATGAGTCGCTGACCAGTAAGGCTGTCGGTTGTAATAACTGTACGTAGACTCTCCCCACTTCGCATCCGCCATCGTTGGCCAGTGGTCCTTGTCGAAACCCGGGTCGTCTTTGAGATGCTGTGCGGCAATGTCGACGACGAAGCACTTCTCGTCCGTGTCGAGAGTCAACGCACTCCATGGGATGGCATGCAGGTTAGAACCCATGCCGAGGAACCCCCCCTCGGAAAGTACAGCGTAAGCGATGCGTCCATTCCTGACGTCAAGCATGATGTCTGAAATTTTCCCAACGTGTTCCCCATCAGAGGACATGACTTTGTTCCCATCGAGCGTTGCTGCGGCCATGATGTCCGGCCCTGGTCCTTCGCCCATCCCGCCGCCGACGATGTCGGCTCCGCGTTGGCTGTCCCCTTGCGGGTTGATTGAGCCCATGATTCACCTCCTTCGAAAAAGGTACTCAAGGGGTGCGCAAGCGGCGTTCCCGAGCCGTCGATCGCACTGCGTCCCTTGCTTCCGGGATGACAGGGATTCGCTACGTGTAGTAGGAACCAGTTAAGGACAGCCCCGCCTGAAGTGTATTTTTTTCCTGGATTCCACCGCCGGTCAAAGCTTCGATCTCCGCCCACTACATCAAAAGCTTTGAGGATATGGGTTGCCATCGGGAACCCGCTGGAGCGGGCACATTGGTGCGAGTTTGGGGACCGGATAAGCGCTTCGCCAACAGCGAGTCAATGACGGACTCCAAT
>NZ_JAQQDU010000240.1:0-1071 GCF_046027825.1 Paraburkholderia sediminicola | reverse complement strand
ACGAAAAATTGACTTGGAATTTTGTGCCGTATCCGTTCAGCAGTTCGGCGAGTTCAGCGTCGATGGTTTCTTTTGTCCAGGTGACGAAGCGTCGCCAGTGATATTTGAAATGTTTCCAGACGATCTCAATCAGATTGAGCTCGGGACTGTATGGCGGCAGATGGAAGAGGAGCGTTTTGTGTTCAATGAACCAGCGATCCAGCGTAGCCTGGTCGACGCTGTGATGGATGCTCGCGTTATCGAGCACGATCACGGTGGGTTTGCCGTCGCCCTGCTGGAGCAGCGCTTCGATGAATTCGACGACATGGAGTCGCTTGACAGTGCGCGTGTGCGCGGCATGGATCAGCGCATTCTTGCCGAAGTCGAGCGCACCGATGATCGAGCGCCTGCAGTGGCTGTTGGGTTCAATGGCATGGGGCAAGCCGCGTGGTGACCAGCTGCGCTGAACCGGTGGTGCTGCGCAAATGCCCGCTTCGTCCAGGTAGAACAGGCGGCATTGCCCGTCGCGGGCGGCGACCTGAAGTTTGTCGAGCGTGGCCTGCTTCATGGCGAACGCCTCTTCGTCACGCTTTTTTTCAGGGTGTAGCGGTTGCGCTTGAACGAGAAGCCTTCGCGCTTGAGAGCCTCTCCGAGCGTTTCGATGCGGCACGGCAGCGCCTCGCCACGCATCTCCTGCACGCGTTGCGCAATCTGGCCAAGGGTCAACGGTTCGGCACGGGCTATTTCCAACGCCGTGGCAACCATCGCTTCAGAAAGGGCTCGTGGCCGGCCGCCGTTATGGCCACCCGTGAGGGCGCATACGCCGCCGTCGCGCCATGCGCGAGCCCAGTTGTAGATCGACTGGTCACTGACGCCAAGCTGCTCAGCGATGGCCTTCGGCTTGACCTTGCGCCCAAGCTGCAACAGGCCCGCTGCACGCGTGCGGGCATCCCGGTGCCTGTGATTGATCGAAAGCTGCTGCAATGTGATTTCCTCGACTTCGCTCAGGTCTACCACGCACTTCATCCGCTACCCCGGCTTCAAAAGGTTGCCAGGTTAGCCAAATCCAAACAGATTTACCAGGAACACTTA
>NZ_JAQQDU010000024.1:0-99498 GCF_046027825.1 Paraburkholderia sediminicola | reverse complement strand
ACTCAAACACCGGCTGCGGCTGGAAGCTGTGACAGGTCTCGATTACCTGGCGCTACAGCAGGACTTCGGCGCAAAGACTGTCGCAGACAATCTGAGTACATTGCTCTGCGAGTTTGACACGCCCAGCGAGGATGAGCGCGCCAGTCGTCCGAACCGGCTTTACGCGCTGGGTACGCTTCAGCCCATCCTCGGTGGCTGCCTTCTGCGCATTGAGCAGTGTCTCGACAGGCTAGCCGATGTGCTTGACGTAATCCCCCCCGACCCGATGCCGCATCCAGCCTTCGCGCGCCTACTCACGACCACCCAGAAAAGCCAAGCCCCATCATCATCTCGCCTACAAGCTCGCTTAACGCAATGGGGCTTAAGTTGAGAGCATTGGCCGCCCTACCCCGTGTAGCGGCTCCGGTTTCATCGGGATTCAGTTGCTCAATCAATTTCTTCACCAAGCGATACGATAACAATTGCGTAAAGGTAACGAATCGAGGATCGCACGGACTTCATACAATTTTCTCGCCGCCAGCCTGTTCATGGCTCAGGCGCTTCGTGTCTCGCTGCTCTGATGGCCGTGCAGTCATGACTTGTGCCAACGAAGATCAAAAAGATCCTCATCGGCGCCGCTACTGGCGTCTGGTAAGACCCCAGTAGCGGCCGCCGCCGCGAAGTTGGCTTCACGTCAAGTGCTTTTTAAACATGATCGAGTTCCGGCGCGGCGGGAGCGCTTAACCCGGGTGGATTGGTGCTGCAACCCGTCTCGATTCTGGGCACTTGCGCCAACATGCCGATGGAGCACTAAATCGTCAGTCGGTGCGGCACCGCACTGACATTCACGACTAGACGCTTCAGCCTGATAGCGATGAGACCATCGTGAGTTGCGGTCATAGTCGTGGCAAGCGGCAGATCTCCTTCGACTGCGCCAGCAAGCAGAGCCTCAGCCCCCCGGGAATACTTTTGCCGTTTCGATTATGCAAGACCCATGAGTTCCGACGACGCTTGCATCAATGCGTCAAGAATGCTGCCAATAAAGTTTGACCATCTGCCGGGTGAAATAAAAAGTCATCGCAACAATCAAGGAACAACGAGGGAAATAATGCGCGAAGACAGCCTCAGCGAATCGCCAGTTTTTATGAAAAATTATGGCCGGCTTGTTTTTCTTAGGGAGATGGTTTTTTGGCCAATTAATTTTCTACTGCTCCAGCAGTCGAAAAAACATCTTGCCAACAAAAGACAATTAGTTGTTTTCTCTTTTGACCATATAGCCCACGACATTAACCTCAACGGAATTTACGAGGCTAAAGAGCTGGAAACCTTTTTCGGCTGGATTTCAAAATACAAGGGCGTTTTTAATGGCACCGCGATTGATATAGGTGCAAACATAGGTAATCACAGCCTATTTTTTTCAGATTTTTTCGAAAGAGTATTTAGCTTCGAGCCGGCATCAAGAACCTATAAAATACTTTCACTTAACTCCGATCTCGTTGAAAATATCACGTGCTTTAATGTTGGCATATCTAGCAGCAACAGGGAAGCATTACTCCACGTTAATCAGGACAACATGGGCGGCTCGTACGTTTCTACCGCACCGTCCACGCACACTCAAAATATCAAATTGCAAACACTGGATTCAATAGTTGATACTTCAGAAAAAATAAAATTAATCAAATTAGATGTGGAGGGTCACGAATATGAGGCTCTACAAGGTTCGGAAAAGACTATTAAAAATAATGCACCCATTTTGCTGTTCGAACAGCATCTATCTGACTTCACGAATGGCCAATCAAGAGTCATCAATCTCCTAAAGTCGTATGGCTATTCAAAATTTGCGTCCATCCAAAACTATCCCCGGGCACCTAACAGCGCTGGCTTTTTGTTCAAATTATTGTACGGCACTGTGGGGAGATTGATGTTCGGAGAATCAATGCGGGTTATTTTTAAAGATAATTTCGAGCCGGGCTCCTATTCATTTATAGTTGCGATCCCCGACTGGATTGATGCGACAGGTACTTAGCCAATCCTTCAAGGTTAAGCGCCGTCCGTCTGAACTCCGTGATGCGGCCACTTTGAGCTGCCCCGCTGACCTCTACAGCCCTCGAACCAGGGAAACCACTTAATCGATGTGACACGCCTAACCGGCCAGCCGAATCGCTCAGGTTGCCGTGCGAGGAAGCAATGAGCCGCGTGCGTGCGACAACGTACAGATGCCGCTGACCCATGCGGCGAAAAATGAGTCCTGTCGCGCATTCACCGTCAAACTCAACGACTCGAGCGGTTACAGGTTCATCGTGCACGGCGAATAAGACACCTGGCAAACTTAATGGCTGGAACTAGGCGGACCGCCGGACATCTGCGATGCCACAACGCACCGCACGGCAGACCACGGGCCGCGGCTGCTCCGCGCGCACAACACAAACCATGAAATGGGAATCAGATCATGTGCGGAATAGTTGGCGCCGTTGCGCAGCGTAACATCGTACCGGTGCTGGTCGAAGGCCTGCGCCGTCTCGAATATCGCGGCTACGATTCTTGCGGTGTCGCCGTGATGCATCGCGGCGAGTTGCGGCGTGCCCGCAGCGTTTCGCGCGTATCGGCACTCGACGCCGAGGTGCACGACTCGCATCTCGACGGCACGTGCGGGATAGCCCATACGCGTTGGGCGACGCACGGCGCACCGGTCACCGCCAATGCGCATCCGATCCTCTCCCGTGACGGGATCGCCCTGGTGCACAACGGCATCATCGAAAATTACGAGGCGTTGCGTGAAATGCTGCGCGCCAAAGGCTACGAGTTTGTCTCGCAGACCGACACAGAAGTCATCGCGCATCTGGTCCACAGCCTGTATCGGGGCGACCTGTTCGAGACCGTCTGCGACGCGATGAAGCAACTGCACGGCGCCTATGCGATCGCGGTCCTCCACGGAGACCAGCCACATACGGTGGTCGGCGCGAGGCAAGGCTCGCCGCTCGTCGTCGGTGTCGGCAACGGCGAAAACTATCTCGCTTCCGACGCGCTGGCCCTCACCGGCAGCACAGACCGGTTCGCGTTCCTTGAGGAAGGCGACGTCGTCGAGATAACACCGGAGAGCGTGAAGATCGTCGATCGGGAAGGTTTGCATGTTGAACGCGAAGTGCGCGTAGTCGAGGCTTACGGCGGCGCCGTCGAACTCGGACCTTATCGCCACTTCATGCAAAAGGAAATCTTCGAACAGCCGCGCGCGATTACCGACACGATTGCGCAGGCCAATCGGTTTGATCCCCAGCTATTCGGAGCCGGGGCGGCCAACGCGTTGAGCGAAATTGACAGCGTGCTCATTATCGGCTGTGGCACGAGTTGCTACGCGGGCCTGACAGCGAAGTACTGGCTCGAATCCGTTGCAAAGATTCCGACGCAGGTGGAGATTGCGAGCGAGTACCGCTATCGCGAATCCGTGCCGAACCCGAAGTCGCTGGTGCTCGTGATTTCGCAGTCGGGCGAAACCGCCGATACGCTCGCCGCGCTGAAGCATGCGCAATCGCTCGGGCACACGCACACACTCGCTATCTGCAATGTAGCGACGAGCGCAATCATGCGCCTTACGGAACTGTCATTTCTTACGCACGCCGGCACCGAGATCGGCGTTGCGTCGACCAAGGCTTTCACAACCCAGTTAGTGAGCCTGTTCATGCTCGCGGTCACGCTCGGCAAGCTGCGCGGGCACGTCGAAGCGACCCAGGAAGCGGTGTTCCTCGCGCAGTTGCGGCACCTACCTTTTGCACTGAACAGCGTACTAGCGCTCGAGCCGCAGATCATCGCGTGGGCCGAAGAGTTTTCGCGCAAGGACCATGCCTTATTCCTGGGACGTGGTTTGCATTACCCGATCGCACTGGAAGGCGCATTGAAGTTGAAAGAAATCTCGTATATTCATGCGGAAGCCTATCCGGCGGGCGAGTTGAAACACGGACCACTCGCATTGGTCACTGAGGCCATGCCGGTAGTCACGGTGGCGCCAAACGACACGTTGCTCGAAAAGTTGAAATCAAACATGCAGGAGGTGCGGGCACGTGGCGGTGAATTGTATGTGTTTGCGGATGCGGACACGCGCATCGTCAATGAGGCCGGTATTCACGTGATCCGAATGCCGGAGCACTATGGGCTGCTGTCCCCCATTCTTCACGTCGCGCCATTGCAATTGCTGGCCTATCATACGGCGTGTGCGAGAGGAACAGACGTGGACAAGCCACGCAATCTGGCTAAGTCAGTTACGGTTGAGTGAGAGCGGTCCGGCCTACGCTCTGCTGCTGCGAAGTGCAAAACCATTGGCTAAGTCAAAGCCGTATCTAGCGGATGGCTCTTTCCGGACCGAGATCCAGAGCTTAGGCACGGCTCGTCAAGCTTGAAGGAGCGCAAGGAGGCCATGCACAAGAAATGAGGCTTCCTAGGGAGATATTAGAAATGACCGCAGAATGCCGAGTCTATAGGCACCCACGATTCTCAGACGGACCCAATGCCAATGTTTGATTCAGTCGCGACGTCTTCCTTGAACGCGCCATCTGCCCGGTTTCCCCTAACACGCTGCGGCGGATGGGGTAGCCTTTACCGATAATCCACAGAGCCCAATACATGCAAAGGCCCACCGCAAAAACCATGGCAAGCTCCCGAGCAGTACGCACCAACTATTCATGCGTAGCATGCGGTGCCGGGCCAGCAGGGATGGGGTTTCTGTTTCATGCCTACAGAACCGGCAAGCTGGCGGATATTGCCAGAAATGGTCTCCTGATTATCGACAAACGCTCCAGCCTCGGAGCCGGCAAACTCGGTGATTATGTGAACGTCACCGGCTATTCGATGGTCAAGACCTTTCTGGAATGCCTGGAACACGAATGCTTTGAAAAAGTATTAGGCGACCTAAGCGAATGCTCGTCGCTGGACAGAATACTCACAGCGGCAGCCGACAGCACGCCGCGGCTAACCGACGTCGGCACACTGCTCACCGTTGCGGCAGAGCGGTTTATCGCCCACTTGACCGAACATTACGACGTAGAAGTACTACGCGGGCACGAAGTCGAGACGATCCGGTGCCTCGAAGACGGGCGGTTCGAGATCGTTCATCACGACACGCGTAAGCCTGCGACACCTCTCCTGATAACAAGCGACACCGTGGTGATGAATCCAGGCGGAAGACAGCGTGTCGAAGAAATCGACGGCCTGTGTCGCATGCTGCGTATTCCATCGCCTGGCAAGAATGTCAAAACGTACACGTCTGACGATCTGCTTCGCCTCTCTAGTGCGAAACTGGTCGATACCTTCGCCCCCGTTCTCGCACAAACGGCACCGCGACGCATAAACCGCATTGCGATCATCGGGGGTGCACATAGCGCCTTTACGATGGCGGAGCGTCTCGCGACAGATCTCGGCGATATCAAACTGCACGAAATAGCCATTATTCATCGCTCGCCCATCCGGCTCTATTTTGAAACTGCGGAGGAAGCGCGTTTATGGGGCTATTCCGTCGACGCAGCGAAAGATGTCTGCCCGATCACAAAACGCGTCAATCGCGCAAGCGGTTTGCGCTACCGCGCGTTCGAGGTGGCATGTTCCATCCTGTCACGCGGAGGCGTGTCGGGAGCGAAGCCGCGCGTTGAACTCATTGACGCAGGCTCCGGCGAAGCCGCGCGCGCCCGCGCAGCCGAATGCGTGGCTAACTCATGTGCCGTGATTCACGGGGCTGGTTATGGACCAAACATACCCACACTGCTCGATCATTGGGGAGCGCCGATTCCGCTGCAGGTCTGCCGCGGCGGAATCGAGATTGACCCATTAGGGCGCCCGCTCAGCATCAATGGCGAAGCGATAAGCGGACTGTTTTCGTTCGGCCTGGGTTCCGGCTTTCGCCCTGACGCTCAGATCGGGAATGAGCCCGCGTTCCGAGGGCGGATAAATGGAGTCTGGATCTTTCATCACGACATCGGCGGAAGAGTTTTGACCGGTGTGCTGCAAGCCTTGGATGCCATGGCGCCTCTGCAGTTCTAGCCGAAGCAAAATAATCGAAGCGCTTTTCACTGCCTTCGCCGACGCTTCTTCATGCTGGCGAACGGGAGGTTAGTACTCCGCTCCTGGCAAACCGCCGCTTCGTACTAGATTGGGATCGTCGATCGCCCCAAAGTAGGCAGGAGTTCCCGATACACTGCCAAGGTCTGTTCAATGACGATACACTCGTCGAATTCCTTGAGCGCCCTGTCGCGCGCAGCAAGGCCAAGCTTTCTGGCCAGAACGCGGTCATCATCGAGCAATCGGATGGCATTCGCCAGCGCGATGCGGTCGCGCACCGGAACTACAATGCCGTTAACACCCGTCTTGCTGACCACTTCGCGGCATCCCGGAGCGTCGGTGGTAATAAGCGGCAACGCGCATGCGGCTGCCTCGATGAGAGTCTTGGGCAACCCCTCGCGGTAGCTCGGCAAGACCATGACGTCTATTTCCAACAGCAGCTTCGGCATGTCGCTGACATGACCCAGCCATTCGATGAGTCCTTCCTTCACCCAGCCCTCTACGATAGCCCTATCTACGGATGCCGGATTCCCTTCATCCGGCAGCCCGGCCAGAAGAAATTTAACGGAGCGATTTTCCTTCCTAAGCGCCCGGGCCGCATCAACGTACTCCGCGATGCCCTTGTCCCACAATAAGCGTGCGGCCAGCAATATCCGCAATGGCCCTTGCGCATCCGTTTCCGTGTGCGGCCGCATCTTGAATCGAGCGAGGTTCACACCTGAACCCTTGATGAGCCGTATTGCGGTTTGATCGACAATTCCTGAGCGCTCGAACAACGCGACATCATCGGGATTCTGCAGGACCAATGCACTGCCGCATCCGGCCAAAGCGAAACGCATGACGCGGCGCACCACAGGCCGCAGCATACGCGCCTTGAAGTCCCGGCTAGTGAACACATAACCCATTCCCGCCACCGCATTGACGCGCACGGGCACGCCGGCGAGTTTGCTCGCGAGCGAACCATAGACCGCGCTCTTGATCGTGAAGCCATGCACAATGTCCGGGCTCTCACGGGACAGAAACCGTGCTAGCCATACGATGAGCGCCAGTTCGCGCAGCGGATTCAGACTGCGTCTATTCATTGGGGCCGGCTGCCAGCGAAATCCAAGTTCTTGCAGCTTGGGGCCGTACTCACCGCCTGGTGATAGGAGAATGACTTCGAAACCGTCGTCGCGCAACTTGCGCGCGAGCGAAAGGCGAAAATTGTAGAGATACCAATCCGTGTTGGCGAACAGCACTACCTTAGGCATGGTCATGCGGCCTCCTGCTTTGTGCTTCCAAGTAATCTGCACACCGCTCAATGCGCCGTATCGCCGCGCCCGATCATCACGTTCCCGTGGGCATGTCCGGACTGCGGGCAAGCTGACTCAGAAAATTATCTGCGCATCCCGGCACGGCCAGCCTTCAAAGCTGGCGCCGTGTTGGCTGCTCGGTCCCGGCAGATGCCGACGACGAGCCAGCATTGCGGATATACCAGGGCATCGCCTCGAACAGACCGTCCGCGAGCCGCACCCGTTTCGTATATCCCAGCAGGGTCTCCGCTTTTTCGACACTTGCCTGCGAATGTCTGATATCCCCGAGTCGGGATTCACGATACACCGGCGTTTTGTCGGAAAAGACGCCATGAGCGGCAAGCGCCTGTTTCAGCCTCTCGTACAGCTGGTTCAAGGTCGTACGATCGCCCACCGCGACGTTGTAGACCTGATTCCTCGCCGACGCCTCTGCGGTGGCGGCCAGAAGGTTCGCCCTCACGACGTTATCCACGAAACAGAAGTCCCGGCTCGTCTCACCGTCACCATTGATGTAGACGTCGTCGCCCTGGATAAGCGCAGCCGTCCACAGCGGGATAACAGCGGCATACGCACCGTTTGGATCCTGCCGCTTGCCGAACACGTTGAAGTAGCGAAGGCCCACGGAACCAAAGCCATAGACACGCGCGAAGACATCGGCGTAGAGCTCGTTGTCGAACTTGGTTACCGCATAGGGCGATAGCGGCCGTCCGATCAGGTCTTCCACCTTGGGCAAGCCAGGATGGTCGCCATATGTCGAGCTCGATGCCGCATAAGTGAAGCTCGCCACCCCGGCATCGCGAGCGGCCACCATCATGCGGAGAAATCCCCCGCTATTCACATCATGAGTGGTAATCGGATCGTGCACGGAGCGCGGCACGGACCCGAGTGCAGCCTCATGCAGAACGTGATCGACGCCCGTCACAGCGGCCGCACAATCATCCGAGTTCCGGACGTCACCTTCAATGAATCTGAACCGGCTCCATTGTTCGCTCGTGACGAGGCTCCGTACTTCATCGAGATTATGCTGATATCCCGTCGCGAAGTTGTCCAGCCCGACTACCCACTGGTCGAGCTTGAGCAACGCTTCCAGCAAATTGGAACCAATAAAGCCTGCTACGCCGGTAATAAGCCATTTCTTCGGCTCTTCGACAAGCTGTTGTCGTATGCGATCAAAGCGGTCCGTCATTAACGGCAACTCCTGGTTAGCGGCAGCGTGTGACTTGCCGAGTCACTGCAATGGAGAGCGTGAAGCGTCTGAACTGCCCTTCTACAGGCGAAGATCGCTCGCCTCAGCTGTCAGGATGTATTTCAGATCGTAGATGATATGGTTTTCTTTCCCGTACGAGCGCAGCTTCGCCGCCCCGAGTTGTACGAATTCGCGGTGCGCCACCGCCAGGATGATGGCGTCGTAAATACCGGCCTCGGGTCTATCGATCGGATCGATGTTGTGCTCGTGACGCGCGTCCTCTTTCGACACCCACGGATCGTACACATCCACGGCCAGACCATACTCCCCCAGCTCGTGAATGATGTCCACCACCCGGGTATTGCGCAGGTCAGGGCAGTTTTCCTTGAACGTCAGACCCATGATCAGAACGCGCGCGCCTGAAATGACCATGCGGCGCCTGGTCAACTCTTTCACGAGTTGCGATACGACATAGGTGCCCATGCTATCGTTGAGCCGCCGGCCGGCGAGAATGATTTCCGGGTGGTAACCCAACGCCTGCGCCTTGTGCGTGAGATAGTACGGATCGACTCCGATGCAGTGGCCGCCCACGAGTCCCGGCCGAAACGGCAGGAAATTCCATTTCGTGCCAGCCGCGTGCAGCACCGCCTCCGTGTCGATACCCATCTTGCCGAAGAGGATCGACAACTCGTTGATCAGCGCGATATTGACATCGCGCTGCGTGTTTTCGATCACTTTGGCGGCCTCCGCCACGCGAATGCTGGTTGCCTTGAAAGTCCCCGCCGTGATGATTTCCCGGTAGAGACAATCGACCGTCTCCGCGACCTCTGGGGTCGATCCGGACGTCACCTTCCGGATGTCGGTGATGCGATGCTCCTTATCGCCTGGATTGATCCGTTCGGGGCTGTAGCCAACGAAGAAATCGACGTTGAACTTGAGACCCGATATTTGCTCAAGGACCGGAACGCATTGTTCCTCCGTCGCCCCCGGGTACACCGTCGACTCGTAGATAACAATGTCGCCCCGTTTGAGCACCGTGCCGATCGTTTCACTTGCCCGCAACAACGGGGTCAGGTTCGGGCGCTTATACTCGTCGATCGGCGTTGGAACGGTCGCGATGTAAATGTTGCAATCGGCCAGATCAGCGACGTCAGCACTCAACGTAAGCCGGGTGGCATTCACCAGTTCAATATCGCTCACCTCGAGCGTCCTATCGTGCCCTTCGCGCAATGCAGAAATACGGGAAGGGTTCGAGTCGAACCCAACCACCGATCGCCGCTTGCTGAATTCTACGGCGAGGGGCAAGCCCACATAGCCCAAGCCAATTACCGCGAGCTTTAAGTCGTTCGATGCGTGCATGAATCTTCCTTCCTTGTGGGGGGAACGCACACTCCGTTGAAGGCAATGACCTTCGCCTATTGCGTGCCCTGTAACTTCGGGAGTGTCATGATTTTTTCTGGTAGCTGAAAAGCATCGGCGTCTCTATCGATTATCTTTCTCAACGCCCGCTTGCATTCGAGACCCCGCCCCCCGAGGGATACGTTCAGACAAATAACCCGCACGTGGAATGAAGTTTCGCAGCCGAGGTTCGGACTACCAACGGCAGGGGCATTCATCCCTCCACTAGCGCACGCTACAGGTTGCCTCCGTCACTCGATGTGCGGGACCGCACACGCTACCGAGCGTCGCCTTCAGTTCCGCTCATGTTGTCTCAGGCCGCCCTTTCTATTCGGTCTTTTCACTGTCTACTACGGCCATTTAAAGAAGATTAAAAACAATAAATGAGACTATGACCACTTCGACGAGCCTCACATCTCGTGGCCCAATGCTCGTCAGGCTATCGCCATTCTTTCCGTCGAACAACTAACTATAATCGTCATCAACTGTTGGACTGCAGCAGGATTAACGTCTAGCATACAAAGCTGTCAAGGTTGCATTCTGGTTGCAGCGTCCAAGCAGGTCGACCAGGAAGTGGTCGTCTTCATCCTGGTTTCCATCGGATATGTCGCTGTGTTTACGTTGGGTGCTGAACGCATAACATACGTTCGACGAGCTTAGCGAATGAGAATCCTGCACATCATTTCAGGTCTTGGGGTGGGCGGAGCCGAGACGCTGCTTTACAGATTGATCCGCGAGTCGCAAGTTGACGGCACTGAACACCTGGTGATCTCACTTTCGTCGCTTGACATGATGGGAGACAGGATTCGGGCACTCGGGGTGGAAGTGCGCATCCTCGGCATGCAACGCGGGGTGCCTCAGCCTTTTCTTCTCGGCCGGATGATCAGCTGGATCGTCGCCTTCAAACCTGACATCGTCCAGACGTGGATGTACCACGCAGACCTTTTCGGCGGCGTCGCCGCCTATGTCGCAAGGCAGCTTCTGGCATGGCGTGAGAAAGGAGCACGCCGCTTTGGTTTGCTGTGGGCCATTCACCAAACCGAGTTCCCAGCCTTTAGCGTTGGACCAAAGCTTGGACTCGTTGCCAAATGTTGCGCCATGGTGTCGTCGAAAATCCCTGACCTCATTGTTTGCTGCGCCGACTCGGTGAAAGCAAACCACATTCGAGGCGGCTACTGTGCTGAGCGCATGCATGTCATACGGAACGGGTTCGATATCGATTTGTTCAGACCAGAGGAAACTGCGCGAACCAGTCTGCGGAAATTGCTCGGTGTCGAGGACGACGTGCCGATCGTCGGCATCGTCGGTCGATACCACGCTGTCAAGGACTATGGGAATTTTGTTGCCGCCATCGGCCGCGTGCACCGGCAGTTGCCGCGTGTCCAATTCGTAATGATTGGAGAGGGCCTGCAATGCGACAACCGCGCGTTGCGCAGCTCACTGGAGGAGGCCGGTGTCTTCGGTGTGTCTCACCTCCTGGGTCCGCGAGATAACCTGCACCTTCTGATCCCCGGCTTCGACGTGTTCTGCCTTTCATCGCGAAGCGAGGGATTTCCCACCGTCGTCGGCGAAGCAATGGCTTGCGGGGTTCCGTGCGTCGCGACCGATGTCGGAGACACGGCATTGCTGGTCGGTAATCTGGGGCGAATCGTTCCGCGAGAGAATTCCGAGGCGCTGGCGTCCGGACTATTGTCGCTGCTGGCCCTGTCCACGGACGAGCAGAGAACTCTGGGGGAGCTGGCGCGTCAACGCATCCGCTCCCTCTTTTCGATCGAGTCGACCTGGGATCACTACAAACAGGCGTATAGCACGGTACAAAAGGGAGCATGGCGATGTGCGGAATCACAGGTTTCCTGACTCGCGGTCTGCTCGATGAAGCCGCGAGCCTCAGGCATTTGAGGAACATGTGTGACAGCATCCAGCACCGCGGCCCCGACGACTCCGGATACTGGGTCGACGCGCACGCAGGCGTCGCACTAGGGCATCGGCGCCTGGCGATTGTCGACTTGTCCGCACAGGGACATCAGCCAATGATTTCTGCATGCGGCCGCTATGTCATCGTCTATAACGGCGAGATTTATAACTTCGGGCAATTGCGCAAGAAACTTGACGCGTTGGCGAATCCGCCCGTTTGGCGCGGACACTCTGATACAGAAGTCCTGCTTGCCTCGATCGCCGAATGGGGCATCAAAAGGACGCTGCAGACGGTGTGCGGCATGTTCGCCTTTGCACTATGGGATCGCGACGAACGTGTTCTCACCCTGGTGCGAGATCCGCTTGGCGAAAAGCCGTTGTATTACGGGTGGATGGGAAACACGTTTCTCTTCGGTTCCGAACTCAAGGCACTGCGCCAGCACCCGACGTTCTCCGCGGCAAACATCGACCGTGATGCTTTATGCCTCTACATGCGTTACAACAGCATTCCAGCGCCATACACGATCTACACGGGCGTGAGCAAGCTGATGCCCGGGACGGTTGCCACAGTTAGCCCTGATCGCACTAATGTGACCGTCGAGACGTACTGGTCCCTCAACGATGCCGTGGCGCGCGGCCGTGCCAACCCATTCGCAGGCAGCGAATCCGACGCGGTCGTAGTGCTGAACGAATTGCTTCGCACCGTTATTAGCGAACAGATGGTGGCAGACGTAGCGCTAGGCGCGTTTTTGTCAGGCGGTATCGATTCATCGACTATTGTCGCACTGATGCAGGCTCAGACTGGGCGTCCCATTAAGACTTTCACCATCGGCTTTGACCACGCGGGGTTCGACGAAGCCGAACATGCGAAATCCGTTGCCAGGCATCTCGGCACAGAACATCATGAACTCTACGCCACGGCCGCAGACGCGTTGAATGTCGTTCCAGTGTTGTCGCAGATCTACGATGAGCCCTTTGCGGATTCGTCGCAGATTCCGACCTTTCTGGTTTCCCAGATGACGCGCCGGCACGTGACGGTAAGCCTATCCGGAGATGGCGGGGACGAACTATTCGGCGGGTACAACCGCCACGTGGCGGCGCAAGGACTCTGGAACAGGCTCGACAGCGTGCCATTGTCTGCTCGACATTTCGCCGCACACTGCATCAAGGGCGTTCGACGAGAACATCTTGACCGAATGGCCGCGCCCCTGCTCGGCCTGCTGCCGAAGAATCGTCGCCAAGCTCAGGTAGGCGACAAGCTGCACAAACTTGCGGACGTCATGGGCGCGGACAGCCTTGAAGCATTTTACGCGCGGCTCGTGTCCACGTTCGATGCGCCAGAGCAGATCGTACTGACTGGCAAAGAGCCGCTGATCGGTGCGTCTTGGGCAGAAGGCCTGCCATCCGGTCTCAGCAACGCGGAACGGATGATGTATCTTGACACCCTGCAATATCTACCAACCGATATCCTTACGAAAGTGGATCGCGCGGGAATGCGTGTGAGCCTCGAAACGCGTATCCCGTTCCTCGATCGGCGCGTAGTGGAGTTCGCGTGGACCATTCCACTGTCCATGAAAGTGCGCGACGGCAAAGGCAAGCAGTTGCTGCGAAAACTTCTTGACCTGCACGTGCCAAGACAGTTGATCGACCGGCCGAAGCAGGGATTTGCCGTGCCGATTGCCGCGTGGCTTCGGGGTGAACTACGCGAATGGGCGTCCGATTTGCTCGACGGAACGCGGCTCAGAAACGAAGGATTTTTCAACGCATCAGCAGTTGAAAGCCTGTGGCGGCAGCATCTTGCAGGTACCCACAACTGGCAAAACCAACTGTGGGCCATTCTGATGTTCGAGGCGTGGCTCGATGCTAACGGGCAGGTTTCTCCAAAATCCTCTGATTTGTCGGAGATGTCGCAATTTGCGTAACGAGCATCCAAAGCAACTACCCGCCAGACGCCATCAAGGCGGGCACTGCCGACTATTACGTGTTATTTGACGTCGCATCCTTCGGTACAAGAATTGCCGAAGTACTGAGCATCCTTTCCGCCATCTCTGTGCTTTTTCAGAATGCCGGTATTATCACCGGCGATGATGTTATAGCGAACGATGTTGCCGCTGTAATTGGTGTGGGCGCCATAGACGCCGCCGGTGATGAATCCCGGTGCGCCGTTTGAGGTCACCCTGTTACATTCAAAAATATTTCCACCAGTATTGTCTCCGGCATCATCGTTTTCGACACCCGCAGTGCAGCCGATCACTCTATTGTAGGCAACGTAACCATTTCTATGGCCGACGAAAGCCGGCCCATAGAGCGGGCAACTCATGAACGTATTGAAAATAACCTTGTCACCGCTACCGGCGTTGGCGGCGGTGGTCTGGAACATCGACTGCCCGAAGAATTGTTTAAAAGTATTTCCGGCCAGTAGGAAGTTACTGACGTTATCTCTTGTTAGCACTGGAATATCCCAATGTCCCGGAGCATTAAAATCGATCAGCGGACGGGGAGAATTTGCACCTTCAAAATTGCAGTTCACTATACTATCGCCGACTAGCGCGCCGTGTCCGGCCTCGTACAGGAACATGCTGTTGGCATTCGAGACCGTGCGCTTGAGCAATGTTCCTGGCGCGCACTCCAGATGTCTGTTGCTGACACTGATTGTGACTGTTTTGTTGATTAGACATGTGCCGGCGGCCACCTTTACGTCCCCCGAATTCATCGCCTTTTGGAACGCGGCACTGTCGTCCGTCACACCATCGCACTTTGCGCCGAAATCGCGGGGATCCTTAGCGTGGAAAAGTGCCGGAGGAACAAATGATGTCAACGGACATTGAGATGTACGTGGTACGGGAGAATCGTAGGCAAAGGCGACGGACGACACGCAGACCATTAGTGACATCAAACCACTCCGGCGCCGCCGCCATGCCGTCATTGTAGAAACCGAACGAACCGCCCACCGCGGGACCGCCGCCGCGACGCTCCAATCGATCGCAGCGCGGCCGGGCGCCCGACACTGCCAGACTGGCCGGAAATCGTCACCATTCATGTGCTTGCCCCTTGGAAGGATTCCAGATCGCTGGCCCCGAATGCTCTCCGAGAAGAGTGGGGCTAATTATAGAGTTTTCGCGATCGACTGCGCGAGTATTCGCGGCTAGTCGAACATTGTGGGAGCCTCAAAGCAAAAAAGAAATGCTGGACGTGACAGACCTGCGATACGGGCTGTGATCTCAGCAATCAACGGCGCGAATTGCCTCCCTTGGGCGTTCTGCTTAACGGTAAGACAAGAAACCCGTCCGGAGCAATTGAAGCCCAGCCCGCATCCATCGTTCGGTATCCAAATTAAATGCGGCGGAGACGCCACTTGGGGTTGCTCGCGTTTTCCGACGTTGTCGGCGTATTTCTCGGGACGGGCCCGCGGCTGCCAACGTATTTTGCGCTATCTTCTCTGCGGCTGGCTTGCGCGGAACGCGCCCGCGTCGAATCTGGAATCCAGGCAGGCGATCATTGAATTCAGTTCTTTTTGTCCGCAAATCGCTGCCGACGGCGTGTTCTGGCTGAGGCGTCCGCCTTGGGGAGCGATGCGCCCCCCTTTAACACATCAGCCAAACGTGATTTTCCGGTCCGGGAAGTCGGCTTCAGGAACAGAATATCGAACATCGCCAGCAACGAAATAATCAAAACAGCGCCTATGGCTATTGTCCCGATCATGGTGATCCAATGCATACCTTCTCCGCAATTCAGTGTTGCGCCGCCCGCCCCTCGACAGGCAGCCTGCCAAACATCTCGGAAATTGCTCCGCAAAAAGTTGTACGACAACCTGTACAGAGCACAAATCCGCTCAATCAGAAACACATGTATTTTGTTTTTACTACAGTCGCGCCCCCAAGCCCGCCTACCGCAGCCAGTGCTTGACGTCAGGCGGTCACCCTTCGTCCCTTGGGCAGTTCTCGGTTCCCCACCACAAAATCCGTCACGCGAAAGTTATATATTACGCGAATCCATCCTTTCAATTTTCATTCGGGCTCCGGCGCGGCCGCCAATCGAGGTATCGAGCCGTACGTTTCCGCTGCAACCG
Source organism: Paraburkholderia sediminicola (assembly GCF_046027825.1). Taxonomy (GTDB): domain Bacteria; phylum Pseudomonadota; class Gammaproteobacteria; order Burkholderiales; family Burkholderiaceae; genus Paraburkholderia; species Paraburkholderia sediminicola_D. Next base: position 83,618 of record NZ_JAQQDU010000024.1, on the reverse strand, counting down.
ACCATGTCGACGTCCATCGGCGTGTGTCAGCGCACAGAGCAAAAACTCAAAAACCCGCAAATTTTGTCGGCGCGACAGGTCTGCTTCCAGATACGTTCGGCCGACGGGTATCAAGACCGTATAGGTCATCTACAGCCGTTTTCGCCAGCCTTGCGGGGCGAACGACACAGAACCGACTTACAATCGGGTTCGTTCGTCCGAGGAGTTTCAACTGGGGCTCGCTGAGCTTGTCGCGGAATTGACAATCCGAATGGCGCGAGGAACGAGACGAGGAAGCACAATGAACTCAGGCACATCTGCACGCAGAGCCACGCTTTTGCTGGTCGGTGCATCGTGGTCCCACCTCGGGAGCCATAGCGGGCTGGCGCCATTGAGTCGGACACTGGACGAGTCCTTTGAAGTTGTGCGAGTCGCGCCGAAGTGGCACGACAAGGTAAAGCTACTCGCGTGGCAAATACGTCAGAGCATTCGCACACACTTGTTCGGTCGGCCGAAGAAGAAAGGTTGGAGTCCTTTCTATAGCCGCAGCGGCCGACTGCTGGAGATTGCGGCTCGCAGAATGGCCACGGAGAGACAATTCGATGTTGTCTTTTTTGAAGCGTTAGAAGACCACTTCAATACCTTCTCCGCAGCCAGGAAATGGTTGCCACGGACGACGCGCATTGCAGGCGTGTCGCACCAGCCTCCGGCGTGGTGGAGAGTCGCCGGCGTCGCGCATAACGTGTATAAGAGTGTGGATACGGTCATTGCGCTATCGCGCGACGCCGCTGCGTTTCACGCGCGGGAACTGGGCCATGAGAACACATGCTTTGTTCCTCACGGCGTCGATTTCGATTTCTTCGGAGCGTCCGGCTCCCGCCCGGAGTCAGCTGCCGACGCCGCGATAGACGTGCTGTTTTGCGGTATGTGGCTTCGTGATTTCCGCATGCTTCGCGAGACCATCGATGAGCTAGATTCGAGGGGGACGCTTTCCCGGTTCCGCTTCCACCTGGTTGTCCCCCTCCTGGCAAGGGTTACGGAACATCACTATGCCGTTGCACGGTTGAACAACGTCACGTGGTATTCAGCGTTGACCGACGCTGAATTAAGGGGAATGTACTTGCGGTGTCACATTCTGTTCCTTCCGCTAATCGACGCGACCGCCAATAACACACTTCTGGAAGCGATGGCCTGCGGAATCCCGATGGTCGTTTCGAAAGTCGGGGGTGTCGTTGACTATCTAAATGAAGATGAGTGTACGTACATGAGCGGGAATAGCGGTAGCCAGGGTGCGGACTGTTTGACATGGTCAGTTGAACACTATGGCGAATGCGTGACAAAAGCCGAGCGCGCCAAGCAACGTTGTTCCCGTACTCTTGCATGGGACCGTGTCGGGCCAACCATGGCGTATCTGGCAAGTGGAAAAGGCCGGATCAATGAATCGCCAACCCAATGCCTCGACGAGGCTACGTCCGGCGCCCCGCGTTGTGAAGGATAGCGAGAGCGATTATCCTCCCGCTCTTGTCAGCGCGCGGTTGATCCGCCTTGCGAATGGCGTGGACCGCCTGCCGGCCATGCACGGCAAGTCCACCTGGACAACTAGTCGAAGTATTCGCGCACGTACGAGCAAATCTGCATGACGTCGGCTCGCGTCAGTGCGGGGTAGCTCGGCAAATTGATTCCGCGATACGCGATATTTTCTGCAACCGGGAAACTTTCGCCAAGTGACCTGTACATGTCCATCTGATGAACCGGATAAAAAAGCGGGCGCGTCTCGACACCGCAGTCTTTCAACTTCACACGTAGTGGGTCTCGATCGGATGCCATTTTTGTGAGAATCGATACCATCCAAAAGCTGTGAAACGCGCTTGGCTGAGTACGATGTACCTCGACCGGAACACCGGCTAGCGATTCTCGATACCAATCAGCGATCTGCTGTTTCTTCGCAATCACTTCGTCGATTGATTCCATCTGTGCGCAACCGATCGCCGCACACAGATTTGTCATGCGGTAGTTGAAACCGATGGCGTCGTGCCAATACTCCCGATCAGCGGCAAGCCCCTGCGATTTCAAATGCGCGACTCGCGCAGCGAGCCGCGAATTATTGCTCACCACCATGCCACCTTCACCCGTGGTGATCGTCTTGTTTCCAAAGAAGCTGAAGCAGCTGACATCGCCGAAAGTTCCGACGCGGCGGCCGGCGTAGCGTGTGCCAATCGCTTCCGCGCAATCTTCAACGACAAATAGTGAATGTTTTTTTGCAAGCTCCATGACGGCTTTCATGTCACACGGATGCCCGTAGAGATGGACGGCAATGATCGCTTTCGTCTTGCTATTGATCTTACGCTCCGCGTCCTTGACATCCATCTGCCAATACTCTGGCTCGCTATCAACCAACACCACGTTCGCACCGGTGTATCTCACCGCGTTAGCGGAAGCAATATAGGTCAGAGTTGGCACCAGCACTTCATCTCCAGGCCCAATGCCTAAAGCCTCGAGCGCAACGTGCAGTGCTACCGTCCCATTGGTAACAGACAACCCGCGTTCAACGCCTAGCCAGGATGAAAATCTGGTCTCGAACTCGCTAATGTACTTTCCCTTCGAGGATATCCACGTGGAATCCAGACAATCAAGAACGAATTCCTTTTCACGACCGCCAAGGTACGGACTGTAGACTGGATATTTCAGCGTCATAATGTCTCTTTCCTCTGATTTTTTAGTATTTCCCTACAGCACGATTAGCGATTTGCCTGTGCGTCACCGTTCTCCCAGATTGATTGGCGACGTGCGTATAAGGGGACCAGAAACTTTGAGCGCCACGACGCATAGGTGCGTGCGTGCCGGCTGAACGCTGCAGCCAGAAAAGTATCCGGAGCACACAGCGATCGTCGTTCAGAAACAGGTTGCAGCGGCTACGACAGCGCCCCGCGCGCAGCGCAAGGAGGAAATGCTCTTCATCCGTTCGAAACCAAACCAAATCACACTGCCATGACCTGCTGACATTCGCGTTCCATCCATCGGCATATTCAACAGTCTTCTTTCGCCGCTTCGTTTTTACGCGAGGCCGCTTCGACTTACTGAAGGTGTGACCATGCGTCCGAGAATATCTGTCATAACAATTCGCGGTGTCTGAACACGCCACGTGAAACGGACCCCTCCGTGTTCGGCATTCAGATCTTCACTACATATTAGCGATCGCGCTACGCTGTGATAGTGCCACGATTCTTGGAAAAAACAATAGACCTACGTGCGTGACCCGACGCGCTCAGTTAGTTATACATAGTTACGTTTTCTGACAAGACGGTGAGACCCGCTATGCGTCTACATCTCAGGGAAAGACACACGCAATTTGATCAATGGCGCATATTCGCGGGCCGCGCAATGCTCTAGATTAATTAGGCCAAGGTCTAGTGAGTACGCGCAAAAAACAGGCATCACGTGCGGCAAACCACGCTGTCGTGGCGCGAGACTGGTTACCATGCGCAAGACCCTTAACACTGATGTGTAGGACCGGTTCGTAAGGCGTGAAGTATCGACCTTGGGCCACGATTGCGCGGCCGCAGCTCGCCTCTAGCCGCGAATGCGGCGGGGAGACTGCTCGCAAGCGCTGGCTGTGGGCGAGCACGCCAAGCCGTACAATCTATCAGGCCGACAGCCGTGCCGAGAGGACCGTTCGTCCGGCTGTTCGGACACGAGAAAGGCGCTATTTGCAGGCAGTCGGCATGAGCGCCGACGGCGAGCTTTTGACCGAGCGCCTCGTCGCGATTCGACACAAGCCCAGGAAAATCCTATGTCCGAAGACCTGCATGGAAAGGTGCTTTCCGGCCTCCTATGGTCAGCCGTTCAAAACTGGGGCGGCAAGGTCGTTTCGCTGGTCCTATTCGCCATTCTTGCGCGATTGCTCGACCCACACGGGTTCGGCGTTTTTGCGTCGGCGATGGTCGTGCTCGGGTTCGTCTCCATCTTCGTCGACCAAGGCCTCGGCGAAGCGATCGTGCAGCGCCCCAGCGTCACGCCGGCTCTGCTAAACACGGCATTCATCGTCAATTTTGCACTTTCCGTACTGCTATTCGCGGTGTTGTGGCTCGCATCCCCACTCATTGCGAAATACATGAAGCTCGAAGAGTTAAGCCTCGTGTTGCGGGTCGCCAGCCTGAGCATCCTGTTCACTGCACTCGGCTTCAGTCAGCAGGCAATGCATAAGAGGAATTTTCACTTTCGCTGGATCGCGGTCTGCGCGTTTTCGTCGACCCTCGTCTCGGGGGCGGTCGGCATGTCTCTTGCGCTCTCCGGGTATGGTATCTGGAGCCTCGTTGCACAGTTGGTAATCGCCGCTGCTGCGAACACAGGCCTTCTCTGGCTTCGCGCGCAGTGGAGATTCTCATTCAACTTCGACTTCGAAGGTATTCGTAGCCTGTTTAGTTATGGGACAAGCAGAGTCGGCTCGCACATACTCTACTTTGGCTACACGCGTGGCATCGAACTGTTCCTCGTGACGAACCTCGGCGCTTCAGCACTCGGCACCTATCTGGTCGGGGTGAAGGTTTACCAATCGCTGATGTACGCGCTGAGCGGCGCCATTCTCGACGTCGCGCATAGCGGCTTTTCGCGCGTTGCGTCCGACGGTCGAGCGATAGCGGGAGCCTACTACAAGGCGATCACGGTCACGAGCGCGATTGCCGTGCCGATCTTTATCCTTCTCGCCTGCGTGGCACCTGAAGTCACGGTTGCCTGTTTCGGCGAAAAGTGGCGGCAAAGCGCCGATATCATGCGGCCGATGGCGCTGCTCGGGGCCGCTGAGGTGATGGAGTTCTATAACGGGACGGTCTACAACGCAATCGGGAAGCCCCATATCGGACTTCTCTTTCTGTTGTTCAAAACGCCCGTGACGCTCATCACCGTCTGGCTTGCCCGGGACATGCCGCTTGCTACGATCGTCTGGTGGTATGTATTGGGCCAGTTGATCACCATGGTACCGAGCTTCATCATCACTCGCAGGCTCATAGGAATATCGCTGAGAACGTTGCTTTCGCGTGTTCGTCCGTTCCTTCTCGGCTGCGCGGTCGCGAGCGCGGTCATTGCGGCGCTGCGATCGAACGCCGAGCTTGCGGAGTGGCATGCAATCTACCGTCTCGTCTTATTGTCCGGCGTGGGCGTGCTGATCTACGTCGGTTTCGTCTCCTTCGCCGCCCGGAATGTGTTCTTCGAAATCATCGCAACGCTCAGACAATTACGTAGAAGCCCCTCATGATGTAACAGTGCTGCTCGAGCGGAGATCGCAAAGTCGGCCCGCAATCACCGCTTTATTCAACCGAGCCAGGAAGAGGACACCATGAAGATATTGATCATTTCGCCGACCCCGACGCATCCCACGACAGCTGGCAATCGCGCCCGGCTCCTGTCACTCGAACAGGGGTTGAGTGCAGCAGGCCACTCGGTGGACTATGCATGGATTTCCATGGAATCCGGGGATGAAGCGGCTATGCAAGCTTACTTCGGCAAGAGATTGCATCGATTGGGCTACCGGCCTCCGTATGCGAGAAGCGGGATCGTTCCACGCGCAGTCAGGCGTTTGCGCCGCCTTGCTGGAAGCGAGGCAGCCTATCTCTGGAACATAGACGATTGGTACGATCCGACTATTCACGATTCATTGCGCGAACTGCACGCCGCACATGCCTTCGATGCCGTGATCGTCGCATACGTATTTTTCTCCCGCGCGTTCGAAGCATTCCCTCCCGAAGTCATGAGGGTAATTGACGCCATGGACCAATTTGCAGATCGCCATCTGATATACCTGCGTGCCGGGAAAGTTCCTGAATGGTTCTCCACCACAATCGAAGAGGAATGCAGAGGTTTTTTACGCGCCGACGCGGTAGTCTGGATGCAGGAGCATGATTCAGACATCTTCACGCGTTTAATAGGGCAGACCGTACAAATGAAGACCGTGGGGCACCTGCTCGATCTGTCCGCCCGTCACACCGACCCACATGCCCCGAGAGCGGTGTTCGTCGGCTCTGTGAATTCGATCAACGTCGAGGCCGCTCGCTACTTCATCGACGAAGTATTGCCACTGCTACGAAACGAAATCCCGGATTTTGAACTGGCTCTCGCCGGCGATGTCTGTACCGCGGTTCCCAATGCGCCGGGCGTGCGCAAACTCGGGCGAGTCAAAAACGTCGCGGACGCCTACGCTCACGGGAGTGTCGCAGTCAACGCTGTGCGAATGGGAACCGGGGTCAACATCAAGGCAATGGAGTGCCTCGCATTGGGCGTGCCGCTCGTAAGCACCGAGACCGGTAGTCGCGGGCTCGAATCGCTGCGGGGAAATGCCCTCATATGCGTGCCCGACGACGACCCTCAGGCGATGGCAGATGCGATACTGACCTTGGTGCGAGATCGCGAACTCTCAGCACACTATGCCAAAGCAAGTCGCGCGGTAGCGGAGAAGTGGAACCAGCAGCAGATGAGCAGCCTGGAAAGTGCTCTGGAAAAGAGACGTGGCGACCTTGTGGGCATTTGACTTTGCCACATCGCATGATCGGATGATTAGACGCTGAGTTCAGCCAGGTGAAAGCGATAGGTGCATTCGTTAGCGCATTTCGCTGCGGTTGGAGGCGGGTTGGAATCGCTGGAAGCAACCAGCCACGAAAGCTTCTTTCTATCTATCGCGAACGCTCTTGATAGGGTATGGAGCGAAAGTCCTTTGTTTTATCGGGAGGGCGCATGAGCAAGGTGTATAGGTATGTATTGAAAATGACGGGTTCGACGGCAATTGCCAGAACTTTTGACTTTATTTTTCGCTTTTCTTTGTCGTTCGTCACATTTTTCTTGAAGACAACCCATGTCAGCCGAAATAAACCAATAGACAAAATGGCCTTAGAAAATGAAATCGAGAAAATCAGGCCAAATGGCCAGCTCGGCCCGCAACCGCTCACGTGCAAGAACAGCGATGACAACATCACTCTCTCCATAATCGTCCCTGTATTTAATTCAGAAAAATACCTGACGAAATGCATCGATTCGATCACCACCCAAAAAACCTCGTTCATGTATGAGCTGATCATCGTTGATGACGGCTCCACGGATGATTCTGCGGCACTTCTCGATAAATATACAAACCACTTTCAACTGAAAATAATCCGAACTATTAATAACGGCGTTGCCGCTGCTCGTAACGAAGGAATAAGGCATGCGAGCGGCAAATATGTGATGTTTGTTGATGCCGATGACTATTTGCCGGAGAACTGCGTTGAGACCTTGCTCTCACGCGCCATCCGAGACACAGTCGATATAGTGCAGGGTAGCTATTGGGTAGTTGACGTCGACGACAACGTGTCCAGGACGCAAGTCTTCAACGAAACTGTGTCGGCCCATGCCGATCCCGATACGCAGACGCTATCGGGTTATCCATGGGGAAAAGTTATCAGGCGCGATCTGTTCAGGAGTGTACAGTTTCCCGAGGGTATGGCATATGAAGACACCATTTTCGTCTTCGTCCTACTCCCCTTGGCAAAAGGGTACGCCAGCTTGCCGCAGCCAGTTTATTATTATCGGTCAAATCCAGCCGGCCTAACGGCAGGCCTAATCAAAAATCCAAAATCTCTGGATGCATATTGGATCGTGCCGAAATTGCTGGCGCACCGAAGATCGATAGGCATGCCTATCGATAATAATATTTTCAAGGAGGTCAAAAAGCATTTCGGAGCACTCCTGTATTCGAGACTCGCAAATTTCGACGATGAAATAAAGAAAACTGTCTTCGACCTATGTTGTCTTCAGGTGGCGACCCTGCGAGGCGAGCGCAGCAATGCCCCCCCGGACGACAAAGGCGACGAACTGGATTGCGCGTTCCGCACACGCAACTATGCTCTGTGGAAGTTGCTGTGCTTCTTTGAGTTGTAAGGGGAATAACCCTTTATTTATCCACCTTATTCACTGTCCAATCAATATTTCTAAAAAGCCGTAGAGGATATACCGGCGGAGAAAGCAGATATATTGGCGGACCATAAGATAACAGGCATCTACAATTTTTATGCCACACAGAGCACCCCGGGAATGACCGGGTTAAATCGGCGAGTGACAATGGGAGCGCAGGCGAAGGGTACGATAGGACTTCTCATTTCGGTACAAATCCAACCCTCAATATCGAGATAGAAAATGTCTGAACATTTTGATTTTTCTGAAATCTCTGAACTCGGCGGCCGCCTTCCACTTATTGTCTATGAATTGAACGAAGTCCCGTGGCGAATCGTTGACTGGTATATTTCGCATCGCCCGCATTCACAATTGGCTCAGATCCTCCCACGGTCTCTCTCGTACACCACGGTGACTCACGACCAGGGCGAGCTGCATCCATGGTCGACCTGGCCCACCGTGCATCGGGGCGTCTATAACGATAAACATCATATAAGGTTCATCAATCAGGATCTTTCAACAGCGAGTGAATTCCCGCCGATCTGGGAAATTCTTGCTGAAAAAGGATATAGGGTTGGCGTATTCGGGAGCCTCCAATCCTACCCTGCACCGTCCGACAAAAAATATAGCTTTTATATTCCGGATACGTTTGCACAATCCCCAGAAACATATCCATCAAAGTACTCGATATTTCAGGAGATCAATCTTCGGCAGACGGCATTGGACGGTGCAGTCGCTAAGGATGTGAGCTTGAAAGGGACGCTCGTGACCGATGCAATGAAACTTTCTTTTATTGGAGTTCGACCTCCTACTTTCATCAAGCTGGCCACGCAGCTCGTCAAGGAGCGAACAAACAATGATTATCGAGCGCGTCGCCCGCTCATGCAGGCACCCGTCGCCTTCGATGTATTTTTGAATGCGTACAAAAAAACAAGACCTGAGTTTTCGACTTTTTTTACCAATCATGTGGCCGGCGCAATGCACCGTTATTGGCGCTATGTATTCCCCGAGGATTTTGAGCAAGAGAATAAATCAGACAGTGACAGGTTCAAATCTGAAACCGTTCTCGCGGCAATGGACATCGCCGACGATCAAATTGGAAAACTTGCCAGCTTGACCCAACGAGATGGCGGGTCTCTTTTGATTTTGTCGTCAATGGGGCAGGAGGCGGTTAGCCGTATGCCATATCACGGAGAGTTGCGGCTAAACGACCCTCAAAAATTGGCAACCGTAATAGGATTTAAATCTGAATTCAAATCTAACCTGGCGATGCAGCCAGACTTTAACTTTGGATTCACTTCGATCGAGCATGCCCAGGACTTTACCGCACGAGCCAACCGGCTTTGCGATTCCGACGGCAAATCGATATGGTTCCGTGCACGCCACGAAGGACTCTCTGCCAACCTGGGATTGGGACAACCTCAATCGGTTATGGATACTGAATTGATCTTCCTTCAAAAGGAGGATGGATCAAGGCAAGAAATTCCATTAGCCGATCTGGGTATATCAAAAATTTTCCGCGATCCTGGTACCGGCTACCATCAACCGAAAGGGATTATGATTTGGCACGGCGTTAAGCCTACTGTTGAAAGCATGAGTAGAAAGGTAATCGAATCAATTTTAATCAAGGATATGATGCTGTACGCGGTTTCGCGCAGATAGGCGTTGCGCGAGCGCCTGTCTTGCGGTGTCAGCGTGACCAGGTGCGGTTTGCACTTTTTAGTTTGATCAAGGCAGCGTGTTGGAAATTGAAACTTCAATGCTAACTCACGCGACGCGGTACGCGAGCTCATGATTTGCGGGAGAATTAATAGTACAGAATCACGGAATACGCGCCTTTAGCGTTGGCCAATACGATCTCCGCACTCATCGTCACAAGCAGCACCAGCAGGAACCATAAAGAGGCCGGGGTGCGGACCCTGAGCACCTGAAAAAAATACGGCAAAAGCAAGGAGACATAGTAGAAGACGCGATCTTTCCCAAAGGGGAAAACGAAAAATGCAGCGATCAGATAAACGATCAGTCCGATATGCATCGTCGCCAATTCTCGCAGAGGCTTAAGCCGGCTGTCCTCAACTGGCTTTAACTGATAGAGCAGCATCGCCGAAGCGACTCCGTATGTGATCACCAACACCAGGAGTCGTGCCGAGAATTCGGCCTGATAACCCGCGTAATTGTCGATCCGCCGGCCGCCGTAATCCTTAAAAAGCAGCCCACCCATCGAAGCCAGCAGGATTCCGGCCAGGCTCACCGCCGGTAGCGCGATTTTTTGCCTGTCGCCGCTCAATCTAGCGACAATCAGCAGGATCGCCGGGATCGCAAAGGTTGTGTGGATTGTGCTTGCGATCAAGGCGCCCAAAACAGGCCGCCTAAAGTTGATCGCAAACAACATCGCGATCGCGAAAGCAAATCCTTGCCGGATCTGGAACAGGCCCACGATAGCAAGCGCTGCCGGTATCACGAACCAGAGCGCCAGTCCCAACAAAGGTCGACTCAGGCGGCTCAGCGAACAGAAAACCAGCGCGTTGATAATCACAACGGTGACTCGAATGCCCATCTCCGGAGTCACACCAAACGAATTAACAAGAAGGATCCACGCTCGCCAGCCTAGCTCTTCGGTGACCAAACCTACGGCCAGGCTCACTGCCGATGTGCTTTGGCTATAGTAATCGACTATCCATTGCCAGTCGGTCACCTGGAAATAGGCAAGGTAGGACCACTGGTCAGGCAGGGTTGGCGGTCGCTCGGTTGTTGCGAGGAGGTAAAGCACCAACGACGAGATCAACACGAACGCCCACCCACCTGGCGTCTTAAATAGTTCGCGCGTCGGAGCTTCGTACCCTGTCGGGTCCGAATTGGCAGAATGGGGCATCGACACGGTCTTCGTCATATACGTTTGCCAGTAGTACGGCATCCCAAGTATAAAGTCACAGAACGACACCGTCGTGGTCCGAAACTCATCCCGTCCTACTTCGCGCCGATGACCGGCGGCCGATCGGTAGGCCATTCTATCCGACCGATAGAATCGGCCCCTTTCTAACCTTCTTGCTCTGTGCGCTGACACACACGCTAGTAAACGTCCGCAAAATCCGATAGCGTAAGCGCCAACGCCGTAACGCCTTGCAGATCAAATTAGCCGTGCTTATGCCATGTATGTTCAGCCACTCGTCGAAAGATAATTGTCTGATACCCCAGCGACACGTGGTTGCCAGCGCCGGCGGCTTGTCCGGGTGCACCTGGCGAATGGCCGACACGGCTCGTTCCTAGCCTCTACCATGCGCGATGGGGTGCGATCGATTTACGCCATGGCGCGACTTTAAGAGCGGCCGCGTGCGAACAATCTCTCGCAACGCCGATGTCATCTCCGGCGGAACGAGCCAGAACGTTCCGATGGCAGGGCACGACAAATTAGCAAATACCGATCGGAGTGCCTATGAGTCCAGCACAGGCCGACGCGAGTGCATTCCCAGACCGGCATGCTTATGCTCCCTATATTGACGGTCTTCGCGCGCTGGCAGTCCTCTCAGTTATCGTCTACCACCTGCATTCCGCCTGGCTACCCGGCGGACTGGCTGGCGTCGACATTTTCTTCGTGATCTCGGGTTTCGTTGTTAGCGCGTCAGTCGGCCATATGACGAATATGAGCTTTTCGAGGTTCGCGTTGTTCTTCTACGCGCGGCGTATGCAGCGAATCGCGCCGGCACTGATCGTTTGCCTGCTGATCACGGGGTTGGCCTCCGCATTGTTGATTCCATCGGCGTGGCTGAGCAACACAAATGACGTCACTGGTTTCTTCGCATTCTTCGGATTGAGCAACGTTGTGCTCGCCAAGACCGGCAACGACTACTTCTCGCCTCGTGTCGAGTTCAATCCTTATATGCACACGTGGTCGCTCGGCGTCGAAGAGCAGTTCTATCTGATCTTTCCGATTCTGTTTTTTCTATGGGTCAGCAGGAAGCAACGCAAGGGACTTGTGCTTGCCTTCTTTTTCGTTGGATTTGCAATATCATTGTTAGTGGCTAAGTGGCTTAGCGCAAGAGATGAAACGCTCAACTTCTATCTAATAGCGGGCCGGTTCTGGGAATTGGCCGCGGGCGTGATGCTTTATCAGTTGCTGGAGTTGTCCGGCCGTCCGTTCGGGGCGGCCAGCCGACCCGCTACCCGGCTCTCGCTAGTTGGCGCGTTTTGTTCGATGGCTGCACTCGTCGCGAGTCTTGTGATTTCGAATCCAGGTTCGTTTCCTTTCCCAGGGGCGATCCTTCCAGCGCTTGGCACGTTAGGAGTGTTGGCTTTCCTGAACGGCAGACAGCCCCAAGGGATTCTTCACCGTACATTGACCGCACGAGCCGTCGTGTTCATCGGCAAGATCTCTTATTCGCTTTATTTGTGGCATTGGCCGGTGCTTGTTCTATTGCGCTGGACCACCGGAGTTGACGCCGGGATCTGGCGTGTGGTGGCCGTCGTCCTGACGTTCGCACTGGCCACTGCATCCTACTACCTCGTGGAGAATCCCATCCGGCGCGCACCGCGCTTGAAGCAATGGCCGCGCGGGCTTGTCGTCAGTTGCGGTGTGGCAACCATTACGCTCAGTGCGGCGCTTTCATTCGGGATTCACAAGGCAGAGCCGGCGCTGTCGTTAAGCGTCGTGTCGCACAGCGCAGCCGATTGGTATCCGTATGGCTCGGTGCATGTCGAATTTGCGGGATGCCGCGAACAATGGGATACAAAGGAGGTGGGGGGTGGCCCCTTGTGGATTTTTTCACGTGTCGGCTGCGCCGAGCCGCCGACGCACGTGGGCAATCTGTACGTGATTGGCGACTCGCATGCGCAGGCTTACAACATGATGTTTCGTACGCTGGCGGTTCGCACCGGCGTCAAGGTGTTTGCCTACAACAATGGCGGCTGCCCGTTCATTGGCCTGCTGCCGATGGAGCACGACGACACGTTGCGTTGCAAACCTTACGACGATGCCGCGGTAGCGGAAATCATTGCCAACGTGCGGCCCGGCGACGTGGTGTTCATGCCGTCGCTGCGGCTGCCACGCTTTTCAGAGGAATTCGCAAGCCTCGACGACGCGGCCACACAGGAGCAGATGTTCGGAGCGGCGGCGCAAGAGAGCCGACGCGAGGGCACGCTGGAAGCCATTCCGGTACTGCGCAAGCTCGCCGCGAAAGGGGCAAAGATCGTATTCGAAGCGCCCGAGCCGGTCTTCAAGGTGCCGGCGTTCCGCTGCGCCGACTGGTTCAACCGCAATAATCCGATTTGCGCATTCAACGACCAAGTCAGCAAAGCCGAGATCGAGGCTTACCGTGCGCCGGTGCTCGAAGTCTACGCAGATATCGGGCGCGCAGTTCCGGCCGTCAGTGTGTGGGATCCGCTTCCGACACTCTGTCCGGGCGCGACCTGCTCAACGTATGCCGGCGGGAAACCGCTATTCTTCGATGGCGACCATATTAGTGGCTATGCAAACCAGCTGTTGCTGCCGAGCTTCGAGCGGTTCATTGGTGATCTGCTTGATGGAAAGAGAGGCTGACATCGACGACTTTTAGCCGCCGGTTGTGCGCGCAACGTCGACAAACGGTAGATGCATCACCTCGTTCAACGCCCCGCAACGAGAGACGGGTTGTGCGCCTCGAAAGACGCACAAGATCGTGCGTCGCTGCGGGGCAGCACCCACTGTGCCCCGCGCGAATCCACGATGGCGGGGTCTCGTGAGAGCGGATGCTCGTGGCGCACTAGCAGCGCCACGAGCATCTGGCTCGCTCGCCCCTCGTTCAGATCACACGATCGTCGGGTTCGTGACGCTGACTGTCGGGCCGGACTTAGCCCAATTCGTCAAGGTATACGACAGGTTCAGCGGCATGTCCCATACCGGGTTCGCACTCGTAATCGCGCCCGTGACCGGGTAGCCATTCGGTTGCAGATTGGCAACGCCGAACGCGCCATCACAGTTGACGTTGGTGTGACCGCTGATGCTGATGTTGACTTGCTTCGCCGCGGTTCCCGGGAAATTGGCCAGGTCGATCTGGATACCGGCGCCGTCGCAGTTCTTTGTCGTCGGGTTCACGATGGTGATGTTTTCCAGGACACTCAGACTGTTGTCCGGTTCGATATCAAGGCCAGAGCTCGGCGCCGTACCGCTAATGTTCTGCCATAACGGGTTATTCACCGCAAGGCCGCTGACGCTAATGACCGTCATGCCCTGCCGTCGGCAGCCATCTGCGGTGTGGTTATCGACGGTGATGTTCGAGCTATAGGCATTATTACCGGTAGTGCTGTTGTCGATATAAATTCCGTCGCCCCAGCAATCAATCGTGGTGGGCGCTGAAATGCTGACGTTCGTGGCGCCCGCAATTGAGATACCCATGCCCCATTCGCCGGTCGTGGACGAATTCAATTCCTTACTGCCGTCAAGATATGGACTCTCAATGATCACATTGTTCACATCCCACACGCGCAACATCTGATACGTCTGCAGGTTATAAGGCAGCAACTTGAGCGAAGCGCCCTGAGCGAAACGGAGATGGCTGTTTGTCTGCAAGGTGAGACCCGTTCCGTTGATCCGGCTGTTACCGGTGATCATGAGGATCTGGCCGACCGATCCATTGATCGCCGCCTGCAACGCAGCCGTGTCGTCGGTCGTTCCGTCACCTTTTACGCCGAACGAGGTGTCAAGCAAAACACCGTTCGTGCCGGTGGTGCTTGCTGGCTGCGGTGCGCTAGCACCGCTGGCAGCGCTAGCGCCACCCGTCTTCTTGCCGCCTTTTTGCTTGTTGGCCACAGCGTCCGCGCTCTGCGAGGCGCTATCGCCGCCCCCACCGCAAGCGGCCAGCACAAGCGATCCGGCGCCCATCAGCAACGTGGAGAAAACCTTTCGGCGCATTGCGCTGTGAGTTTCGACAAATGATTCCTGGGTGTTCGTTCTTTTTGAAGCCATTATATTTTCAATAAAGATTAACAGAATGTGATCTGACGATCGCACCGTCATCTACTAAAAAGAATGGCGCATTTCGATGGCAAAACTGCCATCACTCGCTCTCTTCCCATTTAACGGCGCGAAAACAGATTTCGCGGATAATGCGTTGGATAACGAATATCAATTAGGATTACCAACTTTATACTTGCGTGAACGTTTAACCGGATGTCGGGAGTCCAGACACCATTTGATGCAGTACGGTATTGCACTTCAAGAAGCGCCCGAGACGCACCGGAAAACCTGGTCCTATCGATCGGTCATTCCGACTTGGTGGTGGTTGCAGTCCCTGCTGTCACGTCCAAATTCCCACCACTCCGCAAGCTTTAGCCCCAAACATGGTAACTAGTTACTTCGGGTTGAATCATATCGTATGACACAAGCAGTTCGTACCTGCCCCAAGTAAGAAAATGTAACACGGATGAAACATCAATCATCATTTAGTATGACGAATAACCGACGATTAGCATGTTTTTTTGATCAGACAAATATGTCTTGGGTACATCGGCAGGCACTTCGCGGAGTGACACATTGAATTAGGACGCGAACGGATTCAGGATGCCCTGACGGCCTTAACCCGGTCACTCGCTTCAACCGCAAAGGAAGCAAGGGCCGAAGGATTGAAGTAGCGGTAATTTACGACGTAGGGCGGGGTCAGTGAAGGAGAGTTCTGGTCGAGATGTCGTAGGATTTGCGTGCTTTCGTGCCACACCGACTCAGTTATATTTTCTCAACGTGGGAAAATATCTGGTCCCATTTCGGCAGCACTGCATGCAATCCATATCGCTCCCTTATCGAGATCGCCGCCCTGCGGCCGATTTCCTCACAGAGCGCGTCATCCAGCAGTAGTCGGCTCATTGCGTCGCTCAGCGCATCCGCGTCGCCTGGGGCAACCAGCAATCCATCGCGGCCGTCTTGGGTTAGTTCTCTCGGTCCACTCGGACAATCGAATGAGACGCAAGGAACACCCAGTGCCATACTTTCCATCAGCGCCATGGGAAGGCCCTCAAATCGTGAGGACACGGCGAATGCGCGAGCGCGCGCCATCTCGCTCCATGGTGTCGGCGTGTTTCCCGGCAAGAAGATGCGGTCGGTCATACCCAAACGAAGGACCTGCGCCTCCAAAGCCGCACGCTGGTCTCCTTCGCCCCAGATCCAGAGATCGACATCTTCGATTCTTGGCGCCAAGGTGGCAAATGCATTGATTAGCACGTCGAATTGCTTCTGTCTGTTCAGACGACCCACGGAGACGATACGTTTTCGACTTCCGCGGTCAGCAGGCGGGTACGAATTTGAAAACAGTTCGTCTGGCAATGGATTGGGGACCACTGCAATATGCTTTGCCGCGGGAACCATCTTCTTGAATGATGCAGCTATGCCTTCCGTGAGCACAGTCAGAAGACTGGCCTTCGGATATAAGAACCTGCAAACCAGCTTCCATAGCATCGATCGGCCGTCAGCAGATGGGGTGTTGTGCTCGCAAACAACAACAGGCACCTTCAACCCGAAGGATGCAATGATTGCCATGGCGTTCACGTTCGTCAAAAACGAGACCACGACGTCAGCATCTGAGTGTCGGATCAATGAGCGCAATCGCTTGATCCGGGCGAGATATTGGAGTGGTCCTCGACCTTGGCGACTCACAATATCCGCGAGATGAATAAAACGTACCTTGTCAGACAGCGAATAAAAACAGGGACCGCGACTTGAGAATGTCGCAATGAGCGTGACGTCATCCCCACGCTCTGTCCAGGCATTAGCTAACGTAGCGGCTACTCGCTCCGCGCCGCCGCTCCCCATCGAACTGACGAGAAATATTATTTTCATCGACCGCCTCAAGACTCAACAATCTGCTCAAGCGACCTGGGCCGGCTGCCATGACAGGCGTAGAGTCCACGCTTTGGTATGGATCGTGCGCGCATGTGAGACTTATCCTAAAGCCATCCATGGGCGGACTTTCCGCACTCAGCGTGGTCCCAATTGAAGTGGCTTAGGTTTCCCGCGAATCGTAGTACTGCGTATAGGCCTGGGTACCGTACTTCTTCGCAAAGGCATATCCGCCACCACCCTGTGGGACGCCGTTCAAAAATACGCCATGCACCCTGCAACCCGCCTGCTTCAGCCGGTTGACTGCCTCAGACATTTCGCTGATCCGCGTTACACCGTAGCGCGCCACAATAAAGATGCAACCGGCAGCCGGCGCAACGATCCCGACATCGGACACCGCCAGCGCAGCGGCTGAGTCGATCAAAACAATGTCGTATAGCGGCGAAACCGATTCAATCATCTTCCGAATATTCCCTTTCAGGAGCAACTCAGCCGCATTTTCGGGGTAAGCCCCCGTGCCGAGGAAATCAAGATTGGGGACGACGCTCCGCCGGATCGCGTCCTTCAGCTGTAAAGATCCGCTCATTACCTCGGCAATACCTCTTTCTTTCGGCAAGCCCAGATAGGAATGAAGATGCCCCTTGCGCAAGTCCGCGTCCACCAGCAACACACGCTTGCCTCCCGACGCAAGCACCGCCGCAAAATTCGCCGACGTAAAAGACTTGCCGATACGAGGCATCGGACCGGTCAACATGATTACGTTATTGCGCGCACCCAATAGCGCGACCTGCAAGGCCGTGCGCAAGACGCGCATGCTTTCCACGGCGGGGTCCTTTGGATAAACGGCAGCAAGAAGACCCGGCAACACTTTTTTTGACGTTGCATCGAGTTCCATCTTCGCCTGCCGCGTGCTATAGAGAATAGACCCGTAGACATTAAGGCCGGTAGCTTCCAGTTCTTGCGGATCGACCACGCCCTTGCCCATCATGCTTCGGACGAACGCAAGTCCAACACCTGCAAAAAGTCCGATTACGCCAGCGGCCGCCAGGATAAACTCTCTGCGCGGCTTGATGGGTATTTCGGGAACGTCGGCGTTGTCAACCACGCGTACGGAACCGATTTTCCCAGCACTCAACAATTGCAAATGCTCCATGTTGGAGCGCAACGACGCATAGAGATCCGTACTGACGCGCACCTCACGCATCAGGCGCAGTGCCTCCTGCTCGGCTCCCGGCAGATCCTTGATCTGTTGAGTCACCGAATCCAGCTGGGTTTGGGTCGCCCTGATCTGCGCGTCCACCGTCATAAGTTGCGCAGAATTATTCGCGAAGATCGACGCCACCTCCACTTTGTGCTGACGGAGTTGATACAGTGCCGTCTTCGCGTCGGACGACTGCTTCAGCAGCAACTTCCCCTGTTCGTCCATGTCGACCGACGCATGAGCGGCGCGATAGGCGTTATAGTTGTTTTCCGCCTGCTCGACCTCCTTCCTCATTTCAGGAAGCTGGGTGTTGAGAAACGCGAGCGACTTCGCTGCGAGGTTAGCACTACGCTCGGCGTTCTGCTTCAGATATTGTTTGCCGATCTCATTCAGGGTGTTGCTTAACAGCACGGGATCGTCCCCGGTGAGCGTCGCCGACAATATGTTCGATTTATTTCCCTGCTCAACGATCTGCAGGCTGGCCTGCAAAGCGTTGATAGTCTGCTGTCGCGAACGATGAACCAGATTGAATGCTACTCTGGGACCCGCATAGATGGCTTTGACTTCTAATTGAATCGGCCCCTCGCGGGTCTCGAACTGATCGACGACACCAATACGCCCGCGTTGCGCCCCCTCAAGGCCTTTTCCACTGATCTCGTAGAATCCGTTACCCAAATTCTTGAGACTGTAGTTCGCGTTATCCAGACTCTTCGGCACGTCAAACCGGGCTATGCTGATGGACTCGTCGCCCCATGCAAAGTCGCCGAACTGCGGTATTCCCAGATCGGGTAAACTTTCGCGGTGATGCGCTATCGACCGGCCAATCAAGGGGAAGTAGTGAGGCTGTGCCGAGACATTCAGCTGCAGCACGTCAACGGTCTCGGATAGCACACGCTTCGAACCCAAGATTTGGATTTCGCCGTCAGAAGTGGACCTCGCTCCGATGATCGACGAGACATCGCCGACAAATTCGGCAGGCGAAGCATTCGGAGCGTCCCCCGTGTCCTCGACCTGTACCAGTATTCTCGCCTGATAGACAGGCCTCGCAAGAAACGCATAAGCCGCGCCGCCCGCCACAAATAACGCCAATGTGCAAAGCACCAGCCAACGGCTGACGAACAATATGTCAAAAATCGACGCAAAGTCGAATGCCGAAGATTTTTCGCTGTTCTCCTGCCGCTCGCGCTTTCTCTCATTCTTCATGGCATTCCACCCTGCGTTGAGCTACGTAACTTTAATTAAGCATGACTGATGACTTTCATTAATCGCATGAATCTCTATTTTCATTTGTCGGAGGCACCAGACTTTTTAATCTGACAGCGTGAAATATTTATTACGAAACTCACGATCTCTACTCCGCAATTTTTCATCAGATCAGAAAATCTGTTTGATAGCTGACGCCGGCCCGCCACGCGCGTTAACATCCACTCAATACCAATCAGCGTCGGCCCTTGCACCATCACAGTCATCGCCTCCAGCCATCGTAGTGGACGACCCGAGCTGGCTACGTGCGCAGGCCCACAGAACGACGTGCCACGTTGTGCGATCAGCAACGGGGGGCGCTCTGTGCGAGCCCCCCCATGATGACAAGGCCATTTTGACCGGGCCAATATAACGCCGCTAACCGCAAGATTTTGGTCATGGCGCGATTCATCTATTTCCTGTCCGATCAGAACGGTAGACCACGCCTTGTTAGTGACACGAAATTCTTCTAGCCTGAAATTCAAGACCCTTTATCTGCCACGCTCGTAGCGATCTTGTCCGACAGAGGCTTCATTACTATGCTACTTTTCGTTGACGCTGAATACTCCTTACGATATTTATAAATCACAGCCCGGCAGCAAGAACAAGAAACCCGCTTCATTTATTTGACGCGTTGGAGACCCAGGTATGCTCAATCTCTCGATCGCCTTCATCTGTTCTTTCCTGGCGACCTGGCTGGTGGTGAGTTCCGGAGCGCTGCAGTGTCGTTTTTTTCTTGACCGGGACTTGAGCGGCGTACAGAAGAATCACGCTGTCGCGGTGCCTCGCGTGGGTGGTGCCGCAATCGTCATCGCGTCGACAATAACAGTCGCACTATCGGTATTTCTTGGCACGTCGCCTACCAGAGAAGCACTGTTGCTGTTGTGCTGTTCGATACCAGCATTTGCAGGCGGTCTCGCAGAAGACCTCACGAAGCGTGTCAGTCCACGTACTAGGCTGCTGTGTGCGCTTGGCGCAGCGCTGGCTGGCTGCTGGGCGCTGGGCGGCGTGGCGACACGAGTGGATTCCCCGATAATCGATGACCTGTTGCGTTTTGCACCGATTGCCATTGGCTTCACCATGATTACCGTTGCAGGCCTAACCAACGCAATCAACATCATTGATGGTCTCAATGGACTGGCGTCAGTCGTTACCTTGCTGATCTTTGCATCAATTTGTCACGTTGGGTATGAAGTAGGTGACTTTCTGGTTGCGAGCTTCGCGCTCGTGATGATCGGTGCGATCGCCGGCTTCCTGCTCTGGAACTTTCCGAATGCTCAGATCTTTCTGGGGGATGGCGGCGCCTATTTCATAGGCTTCGTGATGGCTGAACTATTAATACGACTAATTTCCCGCCATCCGCAAGTCAGTGCGTGGTATGCGTTGGTTGCGATCTATCCGGTCTTTGAGACAATCTTCTCCATTTACCGGAGAAGGATCCTGCGTGGCAGGTCGGTGAGCATGCCTGATGGACTTCATCTCCACACGCTGATCTATAAGCGCATCACGCGCAGAGGGGGTACGGCGGCCAAGCCTCACCAACGAACTCGGCGCAATTCGTTAGCGTCTGTTTACATATGGCTGCTCAGCCTCATCAGCATAGTTCCCGCTACTTTTTTCTGGCGCTCGCCTTACGTACTCGCCGCGACAGCGCTCGCCTTCATGGTCGCGTACGTTTGGCTTTATGCATCCATCGTCCAACTCAGAACGCCCCGCTGGCTCAAGCTCGCCAATTCGCCGGCGCTCTCGCATAGCGCACGCCAGACATCAGCGATAGACGCCGGAATAGCCAACAGGGGGACAGTCGTTGCTGAAAGCGATGGTGCATCCAGAGGTTCCGACTAAGTGAGTACTGCAAGCAGGCGGTGCCACAATGGGCCGAATTGTCTTGATTCGACTGCAGGATGGCGGTTTCACATGCTATGACGATGTATTGCGGCGGAACACGTGGTGTTACGCTGAGGAAAGCAGCCTTCGCGGCAGTTAGCCGCCGTTTAGCGGCAGAATCAGTAGCCACGACAACATCCCGCGAAGCGCGATTGCCGGCGAACGGCGAACCATCGCTGCGGGAGCGACTGCGATGCGAATCAGAACATATACAGCGTTGATGATAGGGGTATTTAGCAGTGCTGCCTTCGCATGGCAGCCACTCGTCTATCCTATCCGAAGTCAAAGCGCTTATCAGCGCAGCATCGACACCGCGATGTGCTACGCCACGGCCAACAAGCAGACCAAGATCAACATCGCGCACGAATCGCAGCTTCCGCCACGCCAACCGGTGGCCACCAAAACATCGTCGACGGGTGCGCCGTCGCGGCCCCCCTTGCCCCCCAGCAGTTTTTCAGCGACGCCGCCGGGCGCAGCGATGCCCGCAGCCGCATCGGGCGCAAGCGGGCCCGCCGTGAGTACAGCGACGGCTAAGACAGCGACCGCTGCGGCCACGAAGACAGCAAGTTCGACCACGGCGACGGCCGCAGCCGCAAGCGCAACGACCGCGGCGGCCACGCCGGCATCGGCCACCGTCGCGGATAACGGCGCGTCGGAGACAGCAGCGGCATCCGGTGTGAAGCTTCCACCCCTGCCGGCACCCGAACCGCCAATGACACAGTACTGGGCCGCGTATGGCGCATGCATGCAGGCACGGGGTTACGTAGTCGCACAGTAATCCCGCTTGCAGGCCTCGTTGCGGTGCCTTGTTTTTCTTGATTGTGGCGCCGGTATTCGACGCCCACTTGCGAAACGGCAATGCTTAGCGACGTTACTTCCGATCAGCATGATTACCCCCAATGCGAGCACTGCGGTGCGCCGCTAGCCGGCCGCTTTACGCCCTGCCCTCAATGCCACGCGCGTCCGGTCGATTCATTCGGTGCGCGCGCCACGCCCCCACCACCCTTGCAAGTCCCACTGGAAGACACCCAGCCGATGCTGCCCGCCCGGCTGATCACGCCGCGCATCTGGCGTCCTTCCTCGCGCGACTTAATCGATCCGCATGCGGTCACCACCGAGTCGCCGGCCACCCCCCCTGCCACGCAGAGACTGCGCCAGCCCCTGGTGCTCGGTGCGTCGGTCCTGGTCGTGGCCTCCGCCGTCTACCTGGGGTTCATCCACAACAACGACTCGGTCGAGGGCACGCCCATCGCGGTATCCGGCAAAGTGGAAACCCAGAACCTCAGGCCGCCGCGTACCGTTACTCAGCGATCCGCGCCTGCGTTCGTCGCTCAAACGCCGGTGAGGCCAGCCCCCGTGCGAACACCGCCGACCCCGCCACCGGCGTCTACGCTGCCCCCGCCAGGCCGCATGGTGACCGCATCGGCCGAGGCGAAGCGCAATCCAGGCGGCCAGACCAGCAAGCCGCCCGACAAACCGCGCGTGGATGCCTCGAAGCAGATGAGAGCCGCCCGCGCCAATCTGCAGCAGAACAATCTGTCGGCGACGAAAGCGCGCCTGGCTGCAGCCATTGCGGTACAGCCGGACAATCCCGAGGCACAGCGCATACGCGCAGCGGTGGCCGAGCGTGAACAGCAGCGGGACGCGCTACTGAGTGTGGCACGCGGTTGCGGCTATATCGCGCGATGGGCATGCGTCTGGCACAAAGCCGGCGATGCGCTGCAGCTCGACTCGAGCAGCAAGGAAGCCCAGCTTCTCGTCTCGCTCGCGCTGCGCGAGTCCGAACTGGCGAGCGCGTGGCCACCGGCCTCGGCGCCCGAGGCGACACCCGAGGAACGCAGCATCGCCATCAGCCACCATTGAATGCGGCGCACCATGGGTGTGGGAAAGATGGTCAGGTGGACGAACGGACCGATACCGCCAGACGACGACTGACCTGTTGCGCGATCGCCCGATAGCGGGCCGCCGTATCCCTGAGTGTCAGGCCGGCAAGCGAGCGCTGCGCCCTCATCTGTCCTAGCGCCACGACAATCGCATCGGCGTAGGACGACACATCGTCCGTGTCGACCAACTGCACGCCGGGAAACCCGCTCGCAAACGCAAACGACGGAATCCTGCTAGCGACGATCGGGATACCGGACGCCAGCGCTTCGAGAAACGCCACGCTATGCGCCTCGGAGCGTGAGGGCATGACGAACACGCTCGACTCCGACAGCACGCTCGCCACGTCGGTGCGCGGCCCCGCCACCACGACACGGTCCGCGATTCCCAACTCCCGCACGAGGCGGATAACTGCGCGCTGGTAATCCCGATCGTCGACCACGCCGTGCAGGACGAGGCGCGCGTCTGTGACCCGCTCGAGCACCTCGCCGAAGGCGCGCACCGTCAGAAGCTGATTCTTCTCCGACGCATAGCGCCCGATCTGCACCACCTCAGGCGTCCTGCCGCTACGCCCGGCGCCGTCGGTGAACGTGAAGCGCCCTAGGTCGACACCGTTGGGCACCACGGTCATCGAAGGATGCGGCCCAATGGCCTGCACGTAATCGGTCACGCCTTGTTGCGATACGCTGATCACCACCCGCGCGCGCCCTGTCAGGATGTGCTCGATGCGCCGGAATAACGGCCGCTCGAAGTCGTTGATCGCCGAATGCATGACATACACGACCGGCACCCGCAGCGGCAACGCGCGCGCGTAAAACGAAGGAATCGTAGCGTGCGCGAAAATCACGTCCGGGCGAAATCGCCGCACCGCGACGAACAGATTCCACAGTTTGCCGGCGAGGCGGTGGCGCCGCGGCGGAAACAGGCACTGCACGCCGAGCTTCTGCAGATCGTCCTGCAACGGCACGAATTCGGCATGCATGGGTAGCAGCGAGGCGACACACACCGCCATGCCTTCGGCGCTTTGATCGATAGCCAGATCCTTCGCGAGGACTTCGGCGCCCGACAAACGCGGCGCCAGAACCAGATGTAGAACACGCATCATGGAACCCTTGCAGTCAGCGTCCTGAACAGCATCCACGCCGCAGCGCAGCCAAGGCCAAGGGTCATCGACCAGGCAATGCCCGTCACGCCCCACCAATGAACCGCCGGCGGCACGCTGACCAGTAGCACCACAACCTGAATCAGCGACGCATGCACCGTTGCCTTCGCGTCACCCACCGCGCGCAGATAAGCGACCAGCACGGCGATCAGCGCGCCGATCGCCATATTGATCACCAGAATCCTGAACAGCGGCACCGCCGGCAACCAGGCCGCGCCGAGAATCAGCGAGAAGAGCGGCTCGGCGATCAACCTCAGCACCTCGACAAAGGCCGCCAGCCCGATCGCAATGACGAGCAGATAAATCTTGATGATCCGCGATGCCGACTGCGGACTCCGGCGATGACGCGCCGCAAAGGTGGGGAACAGGTATTGCGACATGGCGATCGCGGCGTCGGCAAGCAGCATCTGCGCGAGCCGCGACGACATCTGGTAGCCGCCCAGTTGCGCCGGGCCGAGCAGTTTGCCGACCACCACCTTGTCGAACTGGTTGAGTAGCAGATTGACCACACTGCTCGCCCAGATCCAGCGGCTGAAGCCTACGTAATGACCGATGCCCGACCAGACGGCGCGGATCGGCGGGCGCGGTTTCATCGTCGCCCAGGTCAGGGTGCTTTTCAGGCTTTCACCGGCCACGAGGCCGATCAACACCGAGGCCGCCCCGGCGCCGCAATACGCGAGCGCCAGACCGGTCGAGCAATCGACAAATGCCGCGGCGACCTCGACGCCGGCAATATGCTGGAACCGCCGCTCGCGCTGCACGAGGTAGTAAGTGGGCGACGCCAGTCCGCGCAAAAGCGGCAGCAGCGCCGCAAGCTGAATCAGCACCAGCGAACCGTTCAGATGAAACTGGCTGCTGAGCAATGGCGCGAGCGCCACCAGCAGCAGCGAGATAAGCACGCCGCGCGCTGTCAGCGTGGTCCACACCGCACCGAGTTGCGAACGCGTCGGCGGATGTTCGCCTTGAATGACTGCTTGCGCGAGACCGGTATCCGATAACGCCTCGGCAATCGCCACGGCGAGCAAGGCCACGCTCACGCTGCCGATCGCCGCCGGCCCGAGCATCCGGCCGATGGCAAGAAATTTGATTGCTACGAGTCCACGCACGGCGAACTGCTGCAACAGCACCCATGTTGCCGCGCTCGCGCCGAAGCTGGTCGCTATCGAGAGTGCCGGAAGCCTGATCGCCCGCAAGCTGCATCTCCGTCGAATCGGAGCGCCGCGGAATCAGGCACACGCAGCGATTCAACGCATCGCTGCGAAACGCCGCCGGCGCATGAATAATTAGGTCGCACCAGCAAGCTGGCGAGCTTTTTCATCGAATCCTATATACGACCTTACCGCGAGAGAATCGGCGACAACCGCCATCAGCTAGGCCAGTTCAGCCGAACCCTTTGCATGCTCGTACGTTGACCCACAGAACGCGTCAAATAGACAGGTTCACTGCCGCCGCCGATGCTAACGTTGTTCAGCTAGCGCCCCCAGACAGGCGGCGCGAGGGTGCTTTTCCACAACGTATTCGACTACTGACGACCACGCTATCGATGGAACAAGACTACGTCCTGATTGTGGAACCCAACCTCACCGGCCATCGCTGGCGCTATGTCGAATGGACCATGCAGGCCTGCACGGAAGCCGGCTATCCGTGCATGCTCGCGACGGAATCCGGTAACGAAGACCATCCGCTCGCCAGACAGATCGTTGCTGCGAACCGCGCGGATCTGCAGATCGCGTTCGTCGATCCCGACGAGCGGCCACGCGGGCTGCTGCGCCAGTCGAATCAGTACTCGCGCTTTCACCGCTATTTCAAGCGCGTGCATCGGATCGTCAGCCGCGCACAACCGCTCAGGCTGGTGGTCGTGCCCTATGTCGATTACTTCTTCTACGCGCTACCGTTTCTCGGCTCGCCGTTCGGCAAGACGCCGTGGATCGGTATCACGATGCGCTCGACCTTCCATCATCACAAGGTCGGCATCAAGTCGCCGGATCGACCGGTCGTGAATGCGATCAAGACACTGCTTTTCAAGCGCGCGATACGGACCGTCGGACTTCGCACATTGCTGACGATCGACCCCACCTTGCCCGAGTGGTCGGCGCACCACGCCTCGAAGCACAGCGCGGCCGTCGCCTATGTCGCCGACCCGTTTCCCGACGAGCAAGCGGAAAATCCAGTGCTGGCCCGCGAGCGCCTCGGGCTGGATCCCACGCAACGTTATCTGCTGGTGTACGGTTCGATCACCGAACGCAAAGGCATCTACGAACTGGTCCACGCGTTGACCCGTCTGGAGCATGCGCCCACGCTGATCGTCGCAGGTGAGCAGGACGCGGGCACGCGCCATTTCATGCGTAATCATGTGCGCAGCCTCGCGCCCGCGCCGCTAATCCTGGACTCGTTCATTGCGAACGACGTCGAGCGCGATCTGTTCTCCGCCTGCGACGCAGTCTGGCTAGGCTATAAGGGACACTATGGCATGAGCGGCGTGCTCGTGCAGGCATACCGCTTCGGCAAGCCGGTGATTGCAACGGAAGACGGACTGATCGGCTGGTTCAGCCGGCGCTGCGAACTGGGACCGATCCTGAGCGACCTGAGCTCCGCCTCGATCGGCCGCGCGATCACCGAGACGATGACCTCGTGGCCGCATGCGCCGCAAACCGTGCCGGCGGAGCGCGAAGATCTTCTCTCACGGCATACGCTCCGGCAATTCAAGCAGACCTTGCTTCAGCAGATGGCCTGATCCGGCAACACGCCATTCAACACACCCCCACTCAGGCAGAACCTCAAAGGCTGGCGCTACGCGCCAACCCACAGCCGGCCGCGGCGGGGCCGGCCGCACGATTGAAGGTGCTCAGGACAACTGCCCGCCCGCGACAGGTACTTCTTCCCGCACCGAACTGCTGCGCTTTTCAGGGAACATCGCATTGCGCATGCGCAGGAACGGATACTCGATCGCGCGGGTCGTGACATAGCCGATTGCAATCGCGAAAGCGAACTGCGCGGTGAGCGCCACAATCCAGATCACGCTCGGCGCAAGACCCATAGCGGTCGCTTTGCGAATCAGCATGTCGCCAGGGGCGAGAGCAAGCGAATGCCACAGATAAATGCCGTACGAATAGAGGCCGATCCAGGCAACCCCGCGATACACCCACGACGAACGGAGCGATCCCGAATACTCCAGCACGAACACAATCAGCGCGGCGAAACCGATCGCCTGAATCGTATAACCAATGCTTTCGTCGAGCGCGAAGTGCGGCGTCGCAAAGGCGAGCCACGCGCATAGCCCCACGATGCAAGCGACCAGCAGCCATTTGCGCTTCGCGAGTTGATGATAGACGCCTGGTTTCATCCAGTAGATCGCGGAGAGAATCACGCCGACCAGCAAACTGTCGATGCGGTATTGCGTGTACGCGAATGCCCCTTCCAGGTTGCCGCCCGCTACCGCGAAGCAGCGCGCGGTGAGCACCACCGCGCAAATCCCGGTGAGCACGCCGACAATCGTCCATGCGCCGAGGCGCCAGCGCGCGAATATCAGCAACAGCGCCGGTAAGACGAGATAAAAGTGTTCTTCGACCGCGAGACTCCAGGTCTGGGTAATCGAGGTGCCCAGATAGTTCTGCAGGTGGGTCAGGTTCTGGAACAGAAAGGTATTCCACGGATGGCGCCCGGCCA
Source organism: Paraburkholderia sediminicola (assembly GCF_046027825.1). Lineage (GTDB taxonomy): Bacteria > Pseudomonadota > Gammaproteobacteria > Burkholderiales > Burkholderiaceae > Paraburkholderia > Paraburkholderia sediminicola_D. Next base: position 55,886 of record NZ_JAQQDU010000024.1, on the reverse strand, counting down.
GCACATGAAAGGCGATCAGGATGTAATACGCCGGCCAGATGCGGAAAATCCGCCGGATGATAAAGCGCTTTGCGTCGACGTTGCCTGTTTCGGCGTACTGCCGAAGCAGCAGGCCGCCAACCAGAAAGCCGCTGAGCGTAAAGAACAGATTGACGCCTTCGCGCCCGAAGCTCTTCAGGGGGTACTCGATGATATGAATCAGGAAGTTGTCGGTATGAACAGCGTGAAAATGAAAGCCCATCACCATGATAATCGCGATGCCGCGCACGAAATCCAGCTCGATGGCTCGCTTGCCCGTTGCGGGTCCCGCCCCGCCAAATAATTTCATGTTGTTCTCCCCTGTCACCATTCGCGGGCGCATGTCCCTTTTTGCATCTTCGGTGCCGGCACGCGTGCGTGCGCGCCAACATCAAGGCATTGACCGACAACATAAGGGAGTGTGCGCGCGTCTTGCAGGGACCGCCCTTGCCACTGTCGCCAGAACCCAGGCAATGGGCGACGAAACCGGATACGCGCGAGGGCTAAGCGAGGAGTTTCCCGCACAATGACCCGATGCGAGACCGTCTGCTATGGACGACGGCGGATCGACAGCACGGGGAGGAATCAGCAATGCGCCATCAGTATGCGACGCTCTGGATATGGTTTTTTCTGTTACCGCTTGCATTCGACTACAAGGCGACTGACGCCAACGTAGGCCACTTCGCGCAATCCGCGCTCGTGATACCGGCAATCGCCGCGGGGCTCGCCCTTGTGCTGATTGCGCCACGCTTTCACGACCGCTCGCGGTTACGCTCGATCGTTACCTTCAGCATGCTGCTGTGCGTGTTCGGCAGCATCGTCGCCCAGTTCGTTCAGGATAACGACACCGGCAATTATCTGCGCGTTCTGCTGCCGTTCGTCCTGTTTCTGGTGGGCTATCTCGTGGCCTGCCGTCCGTGGAGCGAGTACAGAATCTCGCAGTTCGAACGAGCCATATTCTTCGCCAACGTAGTCAGTCTCGTGTTCACCTTCCTGTATGGCATGGCGACCGGTGGCGATCTCGAGGACGTGCGCTATCGCATCATCTCCGTGACGTTGCTCGGACTGCAAGGCGTGCTGCTGCACGAATTCATCGTCGCCAGGCGCTTTTCCTTTTTCACCATTGCCGTATTCGCCGTCAGCGTGATTGTCGAGTTGCTGAGCGTCACGCGCAGTTTGCTCCTCGGCACCATCCTGCTGTTCCTGATCGCCATGGGGCTGTCCGCCCCGTCGCTGCAGCATATCTGGCGCGCGGCGGCCCGCACCCTGATCGCCGGCGCCGTGCTGGCCGGCGTGGCCGGCATCGCGGCGTTGAGCTTTCCGAGCGTCGCCGAGCACTGGACGGAGCGCATTTTCGCGTCGGAGGAAACTGTCACCGGCAAGGACCCGACCACCATCACCCGTCTTGCCGAGATGCGCGATCAGTATGACCAGGTGACGGCGGAGCCCGAAACGCTGCTGTTCGGCGCAGGCTACGGTCACTACTATCGCTATTCCCCCGCCTACCTGCCGGACCTCGCCGGCCAGATCAGCGAGAAGGACTTCTACGCGATCAATGAATGGGCCGCGGGCCACAACTTCTGGGTCTATCAACTCTTCGCGGGCGGGCTACTGTTCGGCATCGCCATGCCCTTGGCGACCCTGGCCGCACTGGCGATCTGCTTCTCCTCGTATCGCTACTGGCGCTCGGTGGTTCCCGACGCGCCCATGCTGCCGGTGCTAGGACGCGCCATCATGCTGTTTGCCGCGCTGCCGGCCACATCGATCGGCGGCAATCCGCTCGGGCCGCGTTTCTCAGGGCTGATATTCGGCGTCGCCCTCGGCCTGATGATCGCCACGCACGCGCGCTTGCAGCGCGCGCTGCCGGCACGGGTGAAGCGCACGCCTAAGCCACCGCATGTGCGCGCGGCCGCGATGCCTGAATTGCCGGGCAGAATCCAGCCGGGCATGGGCCGCGCGGATCTCGCAAGCGCCCTCGGCATGTCGCGCACGTCAACCGGAGCGGCAACCGCTACGCCCGGCTCCAGGTCATTCGGCGCCCTCGTGTCGCACACCGCATCGACGCACAACCCCAATCGACCGAAACTCGTCCGATGAAAATCCTCCATCTGCTAGCCAGTATCGATCCCCGCGCCGGCGGCCCGGTTGAAGGCGTGCGCCGCAGCGGCGTGGCGATGCAGGATGCCGGGCACGAGATTGAAGTGGCCACCTGCGATGCCCCCGGCGACGCCTACCTCGCGGCCTTTCCGTTTCCGGTCCACGCGTTCGGCCCCGTCAACAGCCGCTACAGCTACAGCGCGCAACTCGCGCCGTGGCTCACCGCCAACGCGAACCGGTTCGACGCGGTCATCGTGCACGGCTTGTGGCAGTACCACGGCTTCGCGGCATGGAAAGCGCTGCACCAAAGCGACGTGCCCTACTACGTGTACGTGCACGGCATGCTCGACCCATGGTTCAAACAGGCTTACCCGCTCAAGCATCTGAAGAAATGGCTGTACTGGCCGTGGGCCGAATACCGGGTGTTGCGCGACGCACGCGTCGTCATCTATACGACGGAGGAAGAGCGCACCCGCGCGCGTCAATCGTTCTGGCTGTACCGGGCAAATGAGCAGGTCGTGCCATACGGCACGACCGTGCCGCCGCTTGAAGCCGCGCCTTTGCGCGAAGCCTTCCTGCAAGCCGTGCCCGGCTTGCGCGGCAAACGCATCGTGTTGTTTCTCGGCCGCGTGCATGTGAAAAAAGGCTGCGATCTGCTGATCGATGCATTCGCGCGTGTCGCCAGCCGCGATCCGACGCTGCATCTCGTGATCGCGGGTCCCGACGAGAGTGGCTGGGTGGCCAATCTGCGCGCCCAGGCCGAGGCGGCCGGTATCGCGCACCGCCTCAGTCTGCCAGGCATGCTGCAGGGTGATCTCAAGTGGGGCGTGTTTCATGCCAGCGACGTATTCGTTCTGCCCTCGCATCAGGAGAACTTCGGCGTAGCGGTTGCGGAAGCGCTCGGCTGCGGCCTGCCGGCGCTAATCTCCGACAAGGTCAACGTGTGGCGCGAAATCGAAGCCGACGGCGCAGGAATGGTTGCCGCCGACACGGTCAGTGGTACAGAAAGGAATCTCGTGCGCTGGCTCGAACTCGACGACACCGCGCGCGCCGCCATGCGCGCTCAGGCGACCCGCACTTTCGAAGCACGCTTCCGGATCGAAACTATGGTCAGCGCGTTGACCGCTCTACTCGAAACGAAAGGCAGCCCCGGCGAAACGCGTGAGAACATGCTCCCCACGCTGCGCGAAGCCACTCAACCGGGCCGGTGACCGTGCGCCGCCAGGCGCAAGTCACCGGTTGTCTTCATTGCTCCTTCATCAACGGCGTCAAGGTCGAGGCTGCGATCGGCAGGGTGCCGGCTTGCGGCTGCTGCGCCTGCGTCGACATCAGCGAACTGTTGGCGGCGTCGCCCCGTGCGTTGCCGACGATATCCGGCACCTCGAGTTGCCGCACCAGATGACCCGCGAGGCGTAGCGCGAGCGCGGCGATCGTGATGGTCGGAAAATTGGCTCCGACGGTGGGAAACACCGAGCTGCCTGCCACGTAGAGATTGCTCATCCCGTGCACCTTGCAATCGCGATCGACCACGCCTTCACGCGGCGAATCGTGCATACGTGTGGTGCCCATGTGGTGCCACGTGCCCTCCAGCTTCGCCGGCCAACGCCGGCCTTCGAGCGGCGCATCGAGTTCGACGTCCGCAATGCCGGCCATCTGCAACTCCTGCGCGAGCAACGCGAACGTCCTGTCGAAGGTCCGCTGCACCTGTTCGCCCAAACGCCACTCCACCTTCACGCGCGGCATGCCGAACCGGTCGCGCTTATCGGCCGATAACGTAACCCGGCTTTCGGGGTCGGGCACCGCTTCGACGATGGCCTGCAACGTCACGTCGGTGATCAGCAGCGGCCATTGCAGGAGCCGCGTCAAACCATAGCCCACGGTGTGCAACGGGTGCGCGATCATCGTCGCGACATCGGTCTTCAGGCTGCGGCCCGGCTGGTCCTTCTGCAGCAGCGCTTCCTTGCAGTGGATCAGCGCTTCGGACCCCGCGGTTCCTTCACCGTACCAGCGCGAATAGAGCCACACGCGCGAATTCAGCAGCTTCTCGCGCTCCATCAACTCCTGCTTCGGCGCGAACTGTGAGGATATCTTGGTGCCGTGCGCCGACACGGCGGCATTCTGATAGTGGTACTTGATGTCGTACAGCTTGTTGCGAGCGTTGCCCGGACGAAAACGCACTTTTCCGCACATCATCCGCGGGTGATCCATGAAGTAGCGGCCCACCAGATCGTGGGCGTTGCCGAGGCCCGCCGCGTGCGCGTTGTTCGAGGCCAGCAGCAGGCGCGCGTTCTCGATGCCGCCTGTGGCCAGCACGAAGATCCTGGCGGTCACCGTCATCCTGCGTCCACTGAAGGTCGCCACCTGAAGCCGCGAAATGGACGTGCCCTGAGCGTCCGCGTCGATATTCAGGACATTCGCGTACAGAAACACGCGCACCCGCGACGAGCGCGACAGCTCGTCGCGATAGGCCTTGCCGAAACGCACCGGAGGGCTGAACTGCGCGACGGTATCGCGCATATCGCCCGTCGCGAGCGGAATGCGGCGCACGTCATGGCGCCCGATTTCACGCTCCCAGTAGGCGGGGTCGAAATTCTGCGGGCCGAGCTTCAGCAGTTCATGGGTACGCGCATAGTACGGCGCCAGTTCGTCGAGGCCGAACGGCCAGCCGCTGTGCGGGATCCAGTCACGCTTCTCGAAGTCCCACGGATCGAGCGGGCGGCACCAGCCGCCCCAACAATTGCTGCTGCCGCCGAAGTAGCGGCTACGCGAGCCGTCCGCGAACGTATAGGGCAGTCCGGCGTTCTCGCCGCGATAGAGGTCGCGGGTTTCATCGTCAGGCCCGAAGCCCCCGCTTTCGAGCACACAGGTGTCGACCCCCGCCTTCGACATTTCCCGTGCAAGCGTAATGCCGGCGACACCGCCGCCGATAATGCAGACCGTCGTTTCAATGACTGTGTTGTGTTCAACAGTACGAGTATCGATGAACATCCCTACTCCCCATCTTTTTTACGCATCTCTAAGTGCGTCAATCCGGCTACTCATCCAACCGGGGCTGGCAAGCAAACCACGCACATGTCGTTGCCGGACACAGCATCGGCATCGCCGCGGGCGCCGATCAACGGAGCTGATCGACAACAATCCCGTTGCGTCCACCGGCATTCCGGCTTGTCAACGACTTGGCCTCCTCAGCGTATAAACGCTGCGGTTCTCTATCTGTGCTTCAGGTCACGGAATCGAACCGTTTCCGGATAAAACGACAGGGATTGCCGCCATACACGCCCTCGGGATCGAGTGAACGATGCACGACGGACAAGGGCGTCACCACGGCCGACCGGCCGATCGTCACACCCATCTGCACAACACATTTCGACGTGATCCAGACGCCATCCTCGATGACGATCGGCGCCACGCGCAGATCCATCGTGGTGCTCATATCGTGAGAGCCGGCACTCAGGAATGTGCCCTGGGAAATACAGACATTCGAGCCGATGCGGATCAGCGCCTGGTTGTAGATCCAGACGTTGACGCCGAACCAGCTGTTATCGCCCACTTCCAGATTCCACGGCGACTTCACCCGCAATGGATGCACGAAGCGGCAACCGGTGCCAATCTTCGCGCCGAACAGACGTAACAGCGCAACCCGGACCGAGGAAAGCGGCAGCAGCTTGTTGTTGATCACGCAGGCTTCAACGACAAACCAGATGAGCTCGATCAGGGCACCGCGCTTCGCGCAATAGTTTCCCTTTCCTGCCAGGCTCAGATCGATGACACGGCCATCCTCGCGAACACCGTTGACTTCCGGCATGCGCCCGATCTGCGGATCGTCGGCAACGTTACCCATCATCTTTCTCCACACCACGAACGGGAATCGACATGCCCGTGCATCATGCTTACATTATGTTACCAGTCCTTACTGAACCTGGATTCATGGCCGTACAGGCAAGCGTTTTGGCGGCTGCACACGTGCCGGTTGGCGCACGATAGCTCTATTGAGACCGCATCTTCCTGGGGCATACGATGACCATCACGTTTCCGCGTATCACCACCCCGCTGCTGCTCGCCATCGCAACCTACATCGGCACCTGCACCGCGCCGGCGCTCGCGCAAAACGCAGCACCCGCGCCCGCTGCGCCAGCCCTTGCCGCTACGGCTGCGACCAGCTACGGCACCCCCACCCCAGCGGCACCCGCTAACCCCGGCGCCGCGCATCGCAACAGCGAAGCCCAGTTGCTCGGCGCGCCGCGCGATTACGGTTCGCCGGACGCGCAGCAAGGCAATACCGCCGACGCCCAGCAGGCCGCGCTGCTCGACGAACAACGCATGACAGTGTTGGGCGGGCAAGGCGGTCAGCCGGCAGTGCGTAAGGGCCAGCGCAACCAGCCGCAGGCCGCCGCCAAGGGTAAGGTGCGCGTGGCCGGCCAGCCGGGCGGTCCGAACGCGGCCGACGGCTTGATGCCCGAGGGCGCAGCGAAAGCCACTTACGCCGATCCGTACGATCAGGGCAAGCACGCCGTCTACAAATCCCCGTGGTGATATCCCATTCATGAGATGGCCGCGTGCCGGATCAATCCGGCGCGGCTTCCTCCGTTGTAGCCGGCTTGCGCCGCCGCCCGGCCACAGCGGTTGGGGATCTCGGGCCACCAAAATACGACGGCTCCACTTGCGCATGCTTGCCGCCTGACCCACGAACCAGCGTCGCGAGCCGCTCTTCGAAGGTACGAATCGTCGACTCCGGCGATAGCGCGCGCTCCGCATAGTTGCGTGCAGCCTTGCCGAGCGCCGCGCGGCGTTCGCGATCGCTCGCCAGTACGGTGATCGCCGCCACCAAAGCCTTGACGTTGTCCGGCGGCACGACCACGCCGCGCGGCGACACCGCGTCATAGAGACCCGTGCCGCGCCGCGCCATGGCCACCACCGCGCGCCCGCTGGCGAACATGCCGGTGAGCTTCGAAGGCATCACCAGATCCGCCGCATCGCCACGTTGCGGCAGCACGTGAATGTCGGCGAGATTGAGCAGTTCGTTCAGGCGCTCCACCGGTTGCAGCGGAATAAAAACGCAGTTCGTCAATCCCGCGCAGCGCTCGAGCAAACCCTCTTTCGCAGCGCCACTGCCACAGAAAACGAAGGTGACGTCCGCACGCGCGGCAAGCAACGCCGCCGCATCGGCAAGCGTTTCGATGCCCTGTTTCGCGCCCATGTTGCCCGAGTACAGCACCACTTTCTGGTCAACCGGAATGCCCAGCACCCGCCGGTAGTCGCTCGCGCGCGCAAGCGGAAAGATGGTCGACACATCGACCCAATTGGGCAGGGACACGACCCGCGATGGCTCGACACCCTTGACCACCGCGCGCGCACTCATCTGCGGCGTAATCGACGACACGGTATCGAAGCGCCGCAGCAGCGTGCTTTCGATCCAGCGCGCCACGCGGGCTGCGCGCGAGCTTTTCAGAAGACCCAGATCGAAAGCCGCATCGACCTCGAAATCCTGAATATGCAGCCAGGTGCTGGCGCGCGTGATACCCGCGAGCGCCAGCGCGGCCGGCGCGCACATCAGGGTCGGCGCGATCACCATCGCCGCATCGGGGCGCCAAAACATCTGCCGGGCGAGCAGCGGCAACGAACTCGCCGCGAAGCTCGCCAGATGCACCATCCGCTTCAGCCCGCTAGGACGCGCCGGCACCCACAGCGGCGCGCGCCAGATCGTCACGCCGTCGCGTACCTCGCGCTGATACCGCCAGGACACGTAGTCCGCGGCAACGCGCCAATCAGGGTAATAGGGTGGCGCGCACACCACACGAACCTCGTGACCGTGGCTGGCCAGCAGCACAGCCATCTCCGCCGTGTATTTGCCCACTCCCGTCAGTTCAGGCGCGTAGTTGAGGCCGTAGATGAGGATCTTCATTGTGGCTGCCAGAACGGGTTAGCGCTTCGCATGCGCAACGGGGCCGTGAGACGTTTCAGTCGCTCAGCATCAATGCGCAGCCACGAGCGATATTGGCCGCGGCGGAAGGGGGATCGAAGCGGCGAATCACATCCATGCAACGGCGCGCCGTGCCGCCGGCGTCGGCGAACGCCTCCATCGCCTTGAGCATCGTGCGCTGCAGTCCGGCGACGTCGCCCGCCGTGAAGGCATAGCCGCTCACGCCGTCGATCACCAGTTCCGGCACACAGCCGCAACTCTCGCTGACCACCGCGGGGCAGCCATGCGCGAGCGCCTCGTTGACGACGAGTCCCCACGGCTCGCTGTAGCTCGGCAGCACCATGCAGGTTGCGCCGTAGTATTCGCGGGTGAGCGGCTCGTCCTGCAAACTGCCGGCGAAGGCGACGGCGTCGCCCAGTTCGAGCTTGGCCACTTCCGCGTGCAGTCGCTCCGCCATCGGCCCGGTGCCGACAATGCGCAGCTTCGCCGCTGGAATACGCCGCCGCAGACCGGCGAACGCCTCGATCAGCGTGCCGATGCCCTTCTCTTCCGAGAGACGGCCGACATAGAGAAACACCGGCGGATTGCCGGCGCGCGCGGCGCTCCGCTCGACCAGCGCGCGCTCCGGCGAGAACGAGCCGGGCAATGCAGCGGCCTGACACGGCACGAAAATCTTGTCGCCCTTCGCCCCGAGTGACAGCAGATACTCGCGGCTGCGCTCGCCGAAACCGAAATAGCCGTCGCAGAGCGAGAAGAACACGCGCTTCGGAATTGACGTCAGCAGTTTCTTGGGCCGGTCACGCGCGGTCGAATCGCAGAACACCGCACGCCGCTTGCCGGTCACGATGCACGCCGCCAGCATCGCCCAGTATTCCGGACGGTGGTAACCTGGCAGCACGATCAGATCCGACTTGGTCCGCAGCACTTCCCAGGTGAGTCGCGCGATCATCTTCAGCGTCGGCACATCCTCGTAGCAACCGTCGAACAACTTTTGCATCGGATAGCGATGGTACGAATAATCGACATCTGAAAAGCCGACACGATCGTGCTCGGTGTCCGCGATCTGCACCATCGAGTAGCGAATCGCGCCGGATGACGAAATGTTATGCAAAGCGGAGAACACGACACCCTTGTGGCGCGACCATACGACGTTGTGGAAGATCGTGACTGACGCAGTCATTTTTATGCCACTCCTCGAAAAATCGTCCCTGTGTGCGTTGCACGCGACTCACGCGAAACGCCCCACGCTTCCCCTCAATCTCAATTCCGGAATCGCGCTCAACGGCCTTCAGTGCGCGCCTAGGCCTGCATGGCGGCAGGTGTCGAGCCAGCGTGTAATTCAACGAATTCCCGATACGTGGACGCGATGCCCTCTTCAAGGCCAATGGTCGCTTGCCAACCCATTTGCGCGAGCCGCGATACGTCGAGCAGCTTGCGTGGCGTGCCGTCGGGTTTGGATGCGTCGAAAACGAGTTCGCCCTCGAAGCCGGCCACCTTGCAGATGCATTCGGCCAGCTCGCGAATCGACAGGTCTTCACCCACCCCGACGTTGAACAGGCCTTCTGTCACGTTGTGCTCGAGCACGAAGAGCGTCGCCGCGGCAAGATCGTCGACGTGCAGAAACTCCCGGCGCGGTGTACCCGAACCCCACACCGTCAAGGTCGCGGAACCGTTCACTTTCGCTTCATGCGTCTTCCTCAGCAGCGCCGGCAAAACATGGCTGCTATTCAGGTCGTAGTTGTCGTTAGGGCCATACAGATTGGTCGGCATCAACGAGACGTACTGCGTGTTGTACTCACGGTTGTACGCCTCGCACAGCTTGAGACCGGCGATCTTCGCAATCGCGTAGGCGTCGTTGGTCGGTTCGAGCGGCGAGCTCAACAGATACTCCTCGCGGATCGGCTGCGGACATTGCTTCGGATAAATGCACGACGAACCGAAGAACACCAGCCGCTCGACCTGAGCACGATACGCGGCGTGAATCACGTTGGTTTCGATCACCAGATTTTCATAGATGAATTCCACCGGCTGCGACGCGTTGGCGAGAATGCCGCCCACGCGCGCGGCCGCGAGCAGCACCACATCGATCTTTTCCTGCTCGAAGAAGCGGTTCACGGCAGCCTGATCCGTGAGGTCGAGCTCCGCTCTCGAACGCGTGACAACGTTGTGGCAACCCTCGGCATAGAGCCGCCGGACCAGCGCGGAGCCGACCATGCCACGGTGGCCCGCGACGAAGATGCGTGCGTGTTTGTTCATCGCCGTTACTCGTGATGTTCCAGTGCCGTGAAACCGGCCAGCGTGACAAGCGCGTCACGTCTTGCAATCTGATAGTCCGCCCGCACCATTTCCTTGACGAGCGCGCTGAACGGCGTAGTCGGCTTCCAGCCGAGTTGCGCATGGGCCTTCGACGGATCGCCCAGCAGCGTCTCGACCTCGGCGGGCCGGAAGTAGCGCGGATCGACGCGCACGATCACATCCCCGGGCGACATCCTGATCTCGCGCCCTTCCACCTTCTCGACAATGCCGACTTCATCCACGCCGGTACCTTCGAAACGCACCGTGACGCCCAACTCAGCGGCGGCGTGCTGAACGAACTCACGCACGCTGTACTGCACGCCGGTGGCGATGACGTAGTCCTCCGGCTGCTCCTGTTGCAGCATGCGCCATTGCATCTCCACGTAATCACGCGCGTGGCCCCAATCGCGCAACGCCGACAGATTGCCAAGATACAAGGTCTTCTGCATGCCCACTGCGATGCGCGCCACGGCGCGCGTGATCTTGCGCGTGACGAAGGTCTCGCCACGCACCGGCGATTCGTGATTGAACAGAATCCCGTTGCAGGCATAGAGCCCGTATGCTTCGCGGTAATTGACCGTGGTCCAGTAGGCAAACAGCTTGGCGACCGCATACGGGCTGCGCGGGTAGAACGGCGTGGTCTCGGACTGCGGCACCTGTTGCACGAGGCCGTACAGCTCCGAGGTGGAGGCCTGATAAAAGCGCGTCTTGTGTTGCAACCCGAGAATGCGGATCGCTTCGAGAATCCGCAAGGCGCCGAGGCCGTCCGCATTGGCCGTGTATTCCGGTTCTTCGAACGACACCGCCACGTGGCTCTGCGCCGCGAGGTTGTAGATCTCGTCGGGCTCGACACGCTGGATCACGCGCAGGATGCTGGTCGAGTCGGTCAGGTCGGCGTGATGCAGAAAGAGTCGCTGGTCGGGGTCATGCGGGTCGCGATAAAGATGATCGATCCGGTCTGTATTGAACAGCGATGACCTGCGTTTGATGCCATGTACGTCGTAATCCTTGCTGAGCAGCAGCTCGGCCAGATACGACCCGTCCTGTCCAGTGATACCGGTGATCAACGCGACCTTACGTTTCATGGAGACCTCTCCTCGTTGAACTTTGCGATGGCCGTGCCATAGCACGGCCGAGTGGCCGGCCCCGTCATGGGGCCGCCGCTGCATCGACCCTTAACCGGCGATGCTGTCGTAACCGTAATAACCGCCTTGATAGCCGGAACCGAGGAATGCCCCTTCCTGAGGCACGTCGGTGAGCAACACACCTCTGAGCGATACGCCGCCGTTGAAGAGGCGCTTGGCCGTCTCGGCAATCTCGTTCAGCGGATGGCGGCCGTGGCGCACCACCAGCAGCGTCGTGCCGGCGTACTTGCCGATCACCGTCGAGTCGGTCACGGCGAGCACTGGCGGCGTGTCGACGATCACGATGTCGTAGTGCGATTTCAGTTCGTCGAGCATCGTTTCGAAGCGCTTGCTCATCAGCAATTCAGACGGATGCGAAGGCAGCGTGCCCTTGGCGAGCACGTCGAGCCCGGGCAGCACGTCGCGCTGGATCATCGCCGTGAGATCGCCGCCGCTCAGCACGTCCGAGAGCCCCGGCTGATGGCCGATGCCGAAATGCGAATGGACGTCGCCGCGCCGCATGTCGCCGTCGATAATCAGCACCCGCTTGTTTGCCGACGCCACCAGCGCGGCCAGATTCACCGACAGGAACGACTTGCCGGTGTCGGGCCGCGAACCCGTGATCATCACGACGTTGTTCTCGGCGTGATCGAGCGACAACTGCAACGAGGTCCGCAGATTGCGCACGCCTTCCACGGCGATGTCTTCCGGCGCCTGTTGCGCGAGCACATGAAGCCCGCGACGGCGCAGCATGACGTTTTCCTGCAAACGCAACTGGGTCTGGCTGCGCGGCACGATCGCGAACACCGGCACGCCGAGCACCGCTTCGAGCTCGTCCGGACGTTCCACGCCGCCGTACATCGCGCGCTTGAAGAAGGTCAGCATGATGCCGATCAGCACGCCGCCGCCAAGCGAGATCAGAATCGCCAGCACGCGCTTCGGCCGCACCGGCTCGTCAGGCGTTTCGGCGAAGTCCACCACCCGCACGTTGCCCACCTGGCCGGCCTTCGCCACCCGGAGTTGCTGCGCGCTGTTCAACAGATTGGTATAGAGCTCCGTGTCGACATGCACGTCGCGCAGCAGGCGCAACGCGGTCTGCTCGGTATCCGGCATCACCGCCACGCTGCGGTTCATGCTGTTCGCCGCACCCTCCAACGCTGCAATCTGCGCGTCAAGGGCGGCCACCGCCGGGTGATTTGGCGTGAAGCGCTGCAACATCTCCGCGCGTTGCTGCTGCAGATCGAGCAGCTTGGTCTTGTTGTCGACCACCTGCTGCAGCAACAGACGGCTTTCTTCACCGAGATCGACCGTGCCGTGCTGGTTGCGGAACTTGTTATAGCGTTGCTCGGCGTCGTCGAGTTCCTTGCGCAAGCCGGGTAGTTGCTGATCGAGGAAGGCCAGCATGTGCTCCGCTTCGCTCGAACGGCTCTCCACATCCTGACGCACGAATTCGCGCGCCATACTGTTGACGATCGCCGCGGTCAGCGCGGGGTCGCCGCCTTCGAGGCTCGTGCGGATCACGCCGGACTGCAGCGTGGTCTCGGCGACCACGAGTGCCTTTTGCAGGCGGTCCACCGTCCCGAGCGTCGAGGCGCGCTGCAGGTCAAAACGCGAGCCCGGTGCACCGGTCAGCTTATCGACGTGCAACGCGATCGGGCCGTCGGCGGTGTCGGTTTCCACGGTCTCGCCGACATGCCCGGAGAGAATCGCGATACCGTTCTTGTCGCGCAGCACGTACGAACCGCCTTCACCTGCAATCAGCGTGAAGGTCGTGTCGTAGTAGTCCTTCGAGGTGTCAAAGCGCGACACGGCAATGCTCTCGTTACCCCATGCGTAACCCGACAGGTTGATGAACGACGGCAACTTGAAAAACCATTGGCCGTTCACCAATCCCGCGATCATCCCGCCAATGAGCGGCAAGGTGCGCGGTGCAGCCGAAATGTCAAGGTGCAGGGTCTTGACCGTTTCCTCGGTCACGAGCCGTGACTTCAGCAACTCGATCTCCGCCGCCGTCGAGGGTTTGGTGTCGAACATGCCTGTGAGCGGCGGCAAGGAATCCTTGCCGTTCGCGTTGGCGTTCGCCGTCTTGTCCTCGACGTGGAACAGGACATCCGCGCGATACGTCGGCGGCGCGAGGAACGCATACGCGCACCCCAGCGCGAGTGCGATCAGCGTCACCATCACGATCGTGCGCCAGCCCCTGACGATCGTGCGCAGATAGTCCGACAGATGCAGCTCGTCCGGTCCGGACACGTCGGTATAGCGATTTTCGAAGTTAATTGCCATTTTGTTCACCCAACAAAGCCCGGCGGTTCAAGGTCAAGTTGCACGGTTGTTATTTCGCAAGAACGGCGCCCGTCACAGCCGCATTGATCGCCGGCAGCAGCAGGTTCAACACACGGTTGAAGCGGACCAGCCCGCCCTGACCGACATACACGACGTCCTTCGGCTGGAGCTCGAACTGATTGGCGAGCAGCATGGACACCGGCGAGGTTGCATCGAGGTGGTAGACCTGCGGCGAGTCGCTTGTCGAATTGCGGATCACGAACAACTGTCTTGCCGCCGCCGTGTTCGAATCGAAGCTGCCGCTGTCGGAAAGGGCCTGCGAAAGCGTCATCGAACCGTTAGGCATCGGCACGATGGTCGCCGGCTTGTTGACCTCGCCCATCACATACACGCCGCTGTCTTCGCGCGAAGCCACCCGCACCATGTCGCCGGCCTGAAGGTAGATGTCCGACGGATTGCGGCCGCGCTTGATCAGGTCGGACACGTTGAGCTGATAGGTGACGCCATTACGGATCAATTCCACCCGGCTGCGATCCGCATTCGCGGTAAAGCCGCCACCCTGGCCGATCACGCTCGTCAGCGACAGCGGGATGTCGGTGACCGACTGCGCGCCGGGGGTCCGTACTTCGCCGTCGACATAAACCTGCGCGTTCCGGAACGAGGCCACCCGCACTGTCACCTCAGGCTTCTGATACACGTTGCTCAGGCGCTTATGCAGCTCCTTCTGGATCGATGCGACGTCTCTGCCTGCCACATGCACCGTGCCTGCGTACGGGAACTGGATGTCGCCGTTTTCGTCGATCAGAAAACCGGGCGCGGCATCGGTCGTTTTCGTGTTCTGCGCGGGCTGGCCAAGGGCAGCGGCGAGTTCCGGGTGATCCCACACGACGATCTGCAGCACGTCGCCGGGGCCGACCTTGTACGCAGTCGGTTTGCCGAACAGCGCGAGCGTCTCTTGTGGGAGCTGTGAGGATGTCTGCGCCTGGTTCATCTTGCGCAGCAGCGCGAGGTTGATATCGGTAATCGGTATCTGCTGTTGCTGCGACGCTTCCGTGCTGTAATCCCCGCCGGTGTCCTGAAGCGCGGCTGGCGTAATCATCCTTTGACCCGGTACTTCCCCGCATCCGGAAAGCAGTGCTGTAGCTGTGAAAATCACGAGACTTCCCGTGCGTAAACCAAGCGAGCTCATGGTGTTTCCTCCTTGCGCCAGGGCATCCTCGGGGGAGGTAGCGCCCAGCGTGCTTGTTAACTACTTAGTAAGCGTTTCGACGCACCAGTGCGGCGACAATCGTCGCGCCGATAATCCGCATATCGAGCGCGAACGACCAATGCCCCAGGTAGTACAGGTCATGTTCGACGCGACGCTCCATCTTCTCGATGCGGTCGGTTTCGCCACGAAAGCCGTTGATCTGCGCCCAGCCTGTAATGCCCGGCTTGATCCGATAGCGATTGATGTAGCCGGCGACCACTTTCTGATAGAGGTCGTCGTGCTCGAGCGCATGGGGACGCGGTCCGACGACCGACATGTCGCCACGCAACACGTTGAAGAATTGCGGCAGTTCGTCAAAGCTCGTGCGGCGTAGAAATGCGCCGACTCGCGTGACGCGCGGATCGTCGCGCGTCGCTTGCCTGAGCGTGCCTTTTGGCTCGGTATGCACACGCATCGAGCGGAATTTGTAGATCGTGAAAACGCGGCCGTCCGCGCCTTTACGCTTCTGCTTGAAGAGCACCGGGCCACGCGACGAGAGCTTCACGGCAATCGCAATAGCGAGCAGGATCGGCGCGAGGCCGATCAACGCCGTCGCGGCGAACAGGCGGTCGAAGATTTCCTTCTTCAGCATCGAACTGGCCGACAGCGGCGACGCCACGAGATTGATCGCCGGCACGCCGAGCAGATCGATCACGCCGCTGCCGTCGAACAACGCAATGCTGCGCACGTCCGGCATGAAACGGATATTCACCAGATCGTCGCGAAACTCGCTGATCAGCTTGCAGATCAGGGGCTCTTCGGCGAGCGACAACATGAGCCAAAGCTCGTGCACATCGTTGGTGCGAATGTAGTCGGCAAGCGCATCCACCGTCTCGCAGACAGGCACCCGCATGCTTGAAACAGCAGACACATCCGGGCGCGTGTTGTAGACAGCCGTGGCGCGAAAGCCTGTGCCGGGCTCCGATTCGATCCGGCGAATGAGCGCGTCGCATTGCGAGCCGCTGCCGACAATCGCGACCTGATGCAGGTTCAAGCCAGCGCTGCGCGCGCGCGCCAGCACGACATGCGTGATCAGCCGGTAAGCGATCAGCAGGCCGCCCGTCACCGCGGTCCAGTACGAGAACCACAGCCGCGACACGAAGTCGATGCGGTGCAACGAATACATCAGCACAAGCGCACTGCCCTGCACCATCAACCATGCGAGCGACACCTGACCGGCCAGCGCGAGTTTGGAGCGGCCGCGCCATGACTCATACACGCCGAAGGCTGGAAAGATGGCCAGCGCGAAAGCAGCGGAAAACATCACCAGCGCCCAATAGAACCCGGATTGAGCGAGGTAATCAAAGCGGATCTGCGACGCCACCGCCGCACCCGCGAGCACCAACGCGACATCGAAAACTCGCGCGAGCAAATCCTGAAACTTGCGCATTTTGCTTACCTCGTTCTTACCGGTCGTTCTTTTCCGCAAATGAATCCGGACGCGCTGTTAGGGGCAGCGGCCGTAGTTGTCGTTGAACCTCACAATGTCGTCTTCACCGAGATAGGTGCCTGACTGGATTTCAATGATTTCGAGCGGCACTTTGCCGGGATTCTCGAGCCGGTGACGGGTGCCGAGCGGGATGTAGGTCGATTCGTTTTCGCTCAGCAGGAACTGCTCTTCGCCGCGCGTGACGAGCGCCGTGCCGCGCACGACGACCCAGTGTTCGGCCCGGTGGTGATGCAATTGCAGCGACAGCTTCGCGCCCGGCGTGACGACGATGCGCTTCACCTGGAAGCGTTCGCCGTGGTCGATGGAATCGTAGAAGCCCCATGGGCGGCGCACCTTGCGATGCGCATCGGCCTCGGGTGCGTGCTGCGCCTTGATGCGTGACACGAGACCCTTGACGTCCTGCACGTGCGAACGGTCGACCACCAGCACGGCGTCTGCCGTTTCTACGACCACCACATTGGTCGTGCCGACACAGGCGACGAGCCGGCCTTCGGAGTGCGCGTAGCTCGACACCGCCCCTTCGAACGCCACGCGGCCGCGCCCGGCGTTGCCGTTGGCGTCCTTCTCCATCGCAGCCCAGACGGCGTCCCAGGAGCCGAGATCCGACCAGCCGGCATCGAGTCGCACGACCACGCCGGACGGATTCGCGCCGGCCCGTTGCGGATCAGTGCCATGGGTCGCAGCCGCCTCGTCCGTGGCGTCCACGGGGCCTGCGTCGCTCACGTCCGTCAGACGCTCCATCACTGCGTAGTCGATCGAGTCGGCGGGCGAACTCAGGAAAGCGTCCACCAGCGGACGGAAATACGCACCTTCGGTGCGGCCCTCCACGAATGCACGCTCGCAGGCCGCGTGCATCTCGGGCTGCAGGCGTTTTAACGTGTCGAGCCACACGCGCGCCCGCACGACAAAGATCCCCGCGTTCCACCAGTAAGTGCCCGCGGCGACGTACTGCGCGGCGATTTCCTCAGCCGGCTTTTCGACGAAGCCGTCGATCGCGTTGCCCCCATCCGCCAATGGCGCGCCGATGCGGATATAGCCAAATCCCGTATCCGGGCGCGTGGGCGGCACACCCAGCGTGGCGATTGCGCCCCGTTCCGCATACCTGGCAGCACATTCCAGCGCGGCTTGCAGCGCGGGCACATCCGCAATCGAGTGGTCGGCCGGCATGACGATGAGAATCGCGTCGTCGCCATCCGCGCACGCGAGCGACGCCGCGAGCGTCAACGCCGGCGCCGTATCGCGCCGGGCAGGCTCGACGATCAGACGCGCGGCCATGCCGTTTGCAAGAAGTTGTTCGGTAATCACAAACCGGTGTTCTTCGCCGCACACGATGACCGGCGACACGTCCACGTTCCAGCCGGCGGGAAATCCGTCCATACGCCGTGCGGTTGCCTGCAGCAGCGAGTCGGAGCCGACGACGTCGATCAGTTGCTTCGGATAGTTTTCACGCGAAAGCGGCCACAACCGCGTGCCGGAACCGCCGGCAAGAATGACCGGAACGATGCGCGCGCAATGCGCGCCAGCAGTCCCGGCACCAGCGCCGCCCGGGTTCACCGACGTAGCGCTCACAGCTCCCTGAGTCAACATATTCGCATTCCTTATAATTCTGTGAGATCAACGAAATATTTACCGAAGCACTGCGTGAAACGACTGCGTGGTGGGCGCGGTCAGCCGGCTCGCGGTCGCGTACGCTATTCGCCGACCATGCGGCGGCTTTGAATCCGGAACTCAGTAGGAGAAATTCTCATCCGCTTGCGGAAGACCTTCGCAAGGCGGTCACCGTTACCCATGCCGGTACGCCGGGCAATCTTGTCCACCGGCAATTCCGACTCGGTCAGCAGGCTGCAGGTCACCGCAAGGCGCTCATGCAACAGGAAACTCGAGGGCGTGATACCCATTTCCATCTTGAAGCGGCGCAGGAAGTTGCGCTCGCTCATCGCGGCAAACTGGGCCGCATCGGCAATCGAAATGGACTGCTGACAATTCTCTTGCAGCCAGCGTGCCGCCGCGCGCACTTTGTCGCCAGGACTCAACCCACCGTCTTCGCCAAGCAGCGGTGCGAGGTTCGAGCACGAGTCGGCGAGCAGGCGCTCAGCCACCGTGCGGGCAGCCGCGCCGCCAAGGTCGCGCTTGATCATGGCAAGCGCGCTTCTCATCGATTCGAGCCTGTCGCCCGCATCGCCGTTCTGCTCGGCCTGGCGCGACGGCATCGGCTGCTGCTGGCGAAAATCGCCGCTTTCCTTACTGTCCGGCACATAGGCCGCCTCGAGCAACGCGCGCCCTTCCGCGATCGGCCGGATCATGCCGGTATTGCGGCGAACGCGCCGTAACCAGGCGATCAGCCGCTCGTCGCCGGCTGCGGCGAACGCACCTTTACCACCGGCGACATACAGCGCGTCGAAGCCGCCGTAATGCCGCGCGTCAAGTCCGTCAGTCCAGACCCGCAGTGCGGACGACGAGGTCACCATGCCGCCGTCGGCCGACAGGAAGGAAACGTCATACAACCAGCCGCCCGAGCCGGACGATGCCAGCTCGTTCGCTGCCTGGAACACCTCGGCAACCACGCCCGCGCCCTGCAGGGAGCAGTCGTTGAACATCAGTATTGCGATGCGACGCATACCCTTGTTCGGTGCATGCACCCAGCGCAGCATTGCAGACTCGAGACTCGCGCAGGTCATAGTCATCCTCTCACCAGAAAACGGATCGATTTTTCAACCTTGAACGCCTACACAGAGGGATGCTCTGTGCAGTGCATCATAGCCATCCGCAATCAAGCATTTAGCCGCCATGACCGAAACTGCAGACATGTTGGCGTTTTGATATGGTGGCCGGCCAATCATTTTCAGAACAATCCCGCCACTACGGTTTTTTCAACGAATTAATTGCCGATTCTGCATATGAATGGATTTACGTTCTGCGAATCTTAATGCCAGTTAATGCATTTTTTCGTGCGCTGGCACACATACAATCGCTACTCGAAATGCTTGAGTTGCAATTTGATCCACCCGCCATTCCGCAGATTTGAAGTGACTTCTTCCCATCACGTCGCCAGAATGAGCGCAGCCGCCCTGCACCTACCAGCCGCTGCTTTTACCAGATGCCCAAAGGGCTTTCTTCTGACGATATATTCGGTCGGCAGAGACATGTAAAACAGGCTCCAATATAAGCACTTTTTGAGCGACAAAATTATTTAATTCGTTGTTATTGGATCTGGAGAATATAAACAGGACGATTAATGTTTCAAACGTGAAACACGGCAATAAGACAACTTTAGCCCGCCCGGCAATAGGCGCGCCAATGACGGATTCTGTCGGATGAGAGCCGGTACGATTCCGCCATTCAATTGCGGAAATAGCCTATGCGGTTTCCGCAACACATTACGATGCGAGGTAGCCTGAGGCGGGTCTGGCCTGGTCAACTAGCAATTCAGCGACGCCTTGTCGCCGGAACCTATACGTCGGACGACACGGGGAACACATGTCGAATGTACGTGAATATCGCGCGCCGCGACCACTCGCCGGCGCCTTCGCCACTCAGGGGTTAGCGCTGCGCGTTGCTGCCTCGGCAGCGGCGTTTATCCTGCTAGGCCTCGCCGCCGCCCCCTGCAGCACAACAGCAGCGGCAGCCGGTCCGGACAGCACGGGCCCCGCCGATCTAACGGTCGACGGCAGAAAGTGGACACCCTGCGCGACGGAGTACGGCACCTGCCGGTTCACCGGCACGCGTGACGTGCTGTACGGCACAGTCGCGCAGCATGTAGTGAAGACGTTTTCGAACAGCGCCGATTGCAATAACGGTGTGTTCGGCGATCCGGCGCCCGGTGTGGAGAAGCGTTGCGCGGTTGCGGTTACTGCGGCCGATGCGGGCACGGCAGCGAGGGCGGCTGCGACGAACCAGAGCAACGCGCCAGCCGCCGCACCGGAATCGACAGCCACCGCCCCCACTGCATTGAAGGCGCCGCCCGGACAGGGCCTGCGCTGCACCGCGCCCACCTCACAGGTACGCGCGGCCGCAGACGGCGATCTGCTGGAAGCGGATACGCCGAGCGACGGCACGCGCCTGTTCGCCGCGGACAAACCGTTCGCGCTCGTCTTCATCACACGTCCGACGCAAAGCGACACGCTCAACTGGCAGATCCGCGATAGCTGGAATGCCGTACGCGCCAGCGGCCGCTTCCCCGTTGCGGCGGGCGCCACGCTATCGACGCTCAGTTGCGCGTCGACCGTTGCCGGCTACTTCGCCGTCTCCGCGTCTCTGGAACGCGCGCACGGCCAGCTCGAATCGCGCGGCACACGTCCTGCGGGCATCGCCACCTTCGGCGTACTGCCTGACACCTCCGCTGCGTTACCGACCGTACGCTTCCCCTATGAAGACCTGCATCGATTCGGCGGACAGGGTACCGCCTACCTTGCGCCCGGGCAGCATTGCTGCGACGGCGACGGCTATCGGCCGGTCTATACGGCGCTCGGGCTTTCGTGGGCGAACGACAACCGCAACTGGTATATGGAAGAGCCGAAAAACGCGGGCACCTTCGATCCCGCGAGCAAGCAGTTGATCCCCTACTTCCGGCGCGGCGACATCATGCGCCTGATCCAGCTCGACGGCATTCCTCAGTGGGCAAGCCCGACCGGCAAAGAGACGCACAGCTACGCGCCGACCTCGCTCGCGCAGATGCGGGACTACATGGCCAAAGTCGGCACCGAGTCCAACCGCACGCGGCTGACCTACTTCCCCAAACAGCGCGACAACTACTATCAGGTGACGTGGGAGCCGGACGCCGATGGCGGCCTGCCATGGCGCGATACAGACGCGAATTTCGTCGCGATGTACAAGGCGGTCTGGGAGGGCATTCATCAGACGGACCCGCACGCCGTGGTCATGGGGGTGACGTACGCCTCGGTGCAGGTCAATGTCGAGAAGATGCGCCGTCTCGGCCCGCTCGGGATCGGCCGCTATATGGACGGCATGACCGTTCACGGGTATTACGACATCGGCACGACGCCGTCGCATCCGCCCGAGCGCGTCGCCGACCCTGGCAATCTTGGCACCGTGCAAGGCGCGCTGCCCGCCGCGATGCGCGCGCTGCGCCATGAGCTGCATCAATACCTGAAGCCCGGCGCGCCGTTGTTCGTCACCGAAACCGGTATCAGCTACGACATCGGTCAAGCGTATGGCAAGAACTACCCGAGCGCGAATGTGCTGTATGCACAAGCCGCGGTGGTGGCGCGCACGCACCTCATCCTGCTCGGCGAAGGCGCGGACATGACCTATGTGTTCTACCTCGCAGACATGCCGGACGCCGCGCCAGGCTACGGAATTTTCTTCGAACTCGATCATCCGGATGGCGCCTACGGCCCGACCCGCATCAGCCCCAAACCTGCCGCGCTCGCGGTGGCGGCAATGACGCGGATCATCGACGGAACGGATACGCTCGGGCCGCTGAGGAATTTGCCAAAAGGCGTTTACGCGTACGCATTCCGCCGGCTCGGCGGCGGCAAAATCGTGACCGCGCTGTGGACGCATGACAACGACGCATGGAACGCCAAAACCGGCTTTAGCGCGACCCAGAGTGCGGACTATCGTCTGCGGGTCGACGCGCCAGGCACGTCGGGCGAAGTGACGGCATTCGACATGATGGGTAACGCGTCGACCCTGCCGTATCGCGACGGTGTCGCGAGCCTCAAGCTGTCGCCGACGCCCATCTATGTGGTCTCCGACAACGCCGGCGTGTTCAAGGACGTGGTCATGACCCCGGAAGGTTACGTTCCTCGCTAGATGGGCCGCATCTGTGCGGTGTGCGTGTCGTGGCCGCCGTCGGCATTTCGACAGACTCCACTCGCTGTCGCGATGTACCGATACTTCGGCGTGATGTGACAGGGCAAGCCGTTTTTCGCGCACGTAGAATCCAAACGGGTGCTGGTTCGCATGTACATCAACGCGCTGGAGCCAAGAGATGAGCGGCCTCGCATGGACCATGATGGTGCTAGCCGCGATGGCCGGGGCGTTTATCTTCGCGACGGTCGGCGCGGTGCTGGTCGCCCTGCTGCTGGCGAATGTCTCAAATCGCCTCACCCGGAACGATGGACACCCTCCCGACTATTAGCGCATTCAGGATCACCGCGCACTCAAACGGTGCACGCCCCACGGGAGATGACATGCTGACCGAGATCGATTTCCTGGACGTGGTGCGTCTGACGCCGCTGGTCGCGATCGATCTGATCGTCAGCGACGCCGATGGCCGCGTGCTGATCGGCCATCGTCGCAATCGCCCTGCGCGCGGCACATGGTTTGTGCCTGGCGGGCGCATTCTTAAAGACGAAACGCTCGACGCAGCGTTCGCACGCATTGCCGACGCCGAATTGGGCATCGCGAAACTGGCACGCTCGGCTGCACGCTTCGAAGGCGTTTTCGAGCACCACTATCAGGACAACTTCGCCGCCGAACCTGACGTGTCGACGCACTACATCGTGCTCGCCTATGCGCTGCAGTTCACCAGCACCGTCTCCGTCGGCCGGCTCGACCAGCACAGCGAATATCTCTGGCTCGCGCCTTCGGCGCTGCTCGCGCACGCTGATGTTCACGAGAACACCAAGGCTTATTTCCGCTAGCGTCAGCGTCAAGGTTACTGTCGGCGCTACTGTCAGCATTAGCGCCTCCCACGGCGTCGGCATGCCCCCTCTGCCTGTGCGCAAAGTGATGCCCACTGTGAGTTCGCCAACGTGGCGGCCCACGTCGATACAGTATGATCGAGCTCACCTCCAGGGCTCGAATCAACATGCGATCATCGGCATCCAGACTCGTTCGCGATTCATCGATTGCTTTTCTAGCGCTACTTTTCTTCGCTTTCCTGCCCGGCTCGGCCCGCGCGTCCAATTGCAGCGCCGGCACCCTGGTCACGGTCGTCGCCCACCTCGATGACGATCTCCTCTTCGTGGACCCCGCCATCAGCGAACGGCTCGACGCAGGCTGGTGCATCACCACGGTGCATCTGATCGGCGGCGCCAACGGTGCGGATTTCACCTACGTGCAGACTCGCGAGCGGGCTTCGCGGCTCGCTTATGCGCGCATGGCGGGGGTGCCCGACGAATGGATCGAAACGAATATTCCGATCGCCGGGAAGCTCGTGCATCAAATGGTGCTGAAGGCGAAACCGCAGGTCCGTCTGCTCGAATTCCGGCTGCCCGGCGGCGCCGTGCGTGGCGGCCGCGTACCGCTTGGCCTTTTGTGGGAACAGCACGCCACGCTCTCCACCTATCCGATGAACGCCGACGGTACCGTGCGTGTGCAATACGATCGGGCCTCGCTGTCGGCCACACTGAAAACGATACTCGCCGAGGCGTCGCAAATCTACACGCTCAATCCGGACACCGTACCGTTTCTTGAGCATCCCGATCACATCTACTCCGCGCGCATCACACGCCACGTCGCCCAGACGCTGGACAAAAGCGTGCCGATCGTGTACCACATCACCTATCCAACCGGCGACTGGCCGGGCAACGTGCCGGCGGCCGAGGTTCAGCGCAAGCGCGACATTGTCGCCAGCTATTTTTCCGTCGACGGCAACGAATCGCCAGAGGTATTCGGTGAGTTCCAGTGGAACGGAAATTGGGTCGCGCGCCGCTATGCCTTTGCCGATCGCAGCGATCACCGCGTCACGGATTTTCAGGCGCGTCCCATTCAACTCTTCAATGCCGCAGCGAACCGCTGTCTGACCTCCGCGGGCAGCGGCCAGGCGCCGACACTCGCCGCGTGCACGGGTTCATCCGCGCAACAATGGCGCTGGGATCCACTGACCGTCTATCCCGGCAATACGCAGAACGCTGCGCTCGTCAGCGTCGCGACTTCGCAATGCGTCGCCGAACGCGACGGCTATCTGATCTCCGAGGCCTGCGATCAATGGGACATGGCGCAGCGCTGGACACCGTGGGACTTCGGTCTCGTCTATACGCCACTGCGGCATTGCCTCGGTGAAAACGACGGCAGGCTCACCATGCGCGGCTGCACCTCGCTGACCACGCGCTACCGTTGGGCAACCACGCAACATACCCAGGCCACCGACCTGCGCCTCGCCACCGCAATGGCGGGCGACATCACCGGCACAGGCGAGACTTCCGCCGTCTACGTGCAGCGCCAGCACGACGGACCCGGATTCAACGTGTATGCGGCGTCGCTTGCGAAAGCGTCACGCCCCGCCCTGTGGTACGCCAGCACCGTCCCATTCGATCCGCGCGCCGCGGCGCCGAGTTGCACGGCTGACACGCTGTGCTTCGACAGCGCCCGCTTCCTGCTCGGCGACTTCGATGGCAACGGCAAAGCGGACTTGATGGTCATCACCGCGCGCCAGGGCGGCACCGCGTTCTGGTTGCTTCGTAGTACCGGCGAGCGCTTCGACGCCCCCCGCCTCTGGCTTCAGACCAGCAGTGCGTTCAGGCCCGAACTGACCCAGCAGTATGTGGCGGCGGATTTCAGCGGAACAGGACGAGCCGGCGTGCTGATCGCGCAGAAGCGCGCCGATAGCGGGCTCGACCTCTGGACGGTGTCGTCCACGGGCTCCACCGGCTCGGCGCCGACGTTGATGGCCCAGGCAAGAACCCTGCGCCAGAACGTCAATCTTCTGCCGGTGCAGGCTGGTGCAGCGCGTGCGTCACTGGTCGGGCTGGACGGTGCGGACGGACGGTTTGCGCTCACGCCCATCGCCAACGACGGCACGCGCATGACAATCGGTGAGCGCAGGGTACTGCCGACGAATGTTCTACCGGACTTCGTCAAGGTCACGGTCGGCGCCGTGCATGGCACAGCGAGCAACACGCTGATTCTGCTCACGCCGCGTCTCGACGGCACGAACGACGACGCGCTGATCGACATTGCCACCCTCGACACGACAGATGCGGCGAGTGTGCCTGTCCGGGCAGCGACCTTGCAGGGCATGTCGTGGTCGGATGTCTTCCCGGTCTTCGTACGCGACAAGGGCAATGCGGCGCTCGTGCTTTATCGAAGAACCGACGTGACACTCGGCGATTTCTATTTCACCGGCGGCGCGCCGGCGCTGACGCGCTATCCGGTAGGAAACGGTTTCGCCTTGGGCCCAGCCCAGGATCTCGGTGAACTGCCGGGGCTGTTCTCGGAGACGGTGCGGATCGATCGGCTGGCGCAGTAGCGCGAGCCGATCGATCCGAGGCAGTTCAGGCCGACACTCGCAACGGCTGGACGAACTGCCGCGCGATCGTCATGTAGCGATCTGCCGTGTCATGCAACGTGTAGCCCGCCAGTTGCCGGTTCGCACGCGGCATGTCGAGCGCCTTGAGCAATGCGCGGCCATAGACTTCCGGATCGGTCGTATCGACAAGATTGACGCCGGCAAATGCACTGGCAAAACCGAACGACGGGATCCGGCTCGCGACGACAGGAATACCCGAGGCGAGCGCTTCCAGAAAACCGATGCTCTGCGCTTCAAAGCGCGAAGGCATGGCAAAGACACGCGAGGAGCGAAGGATCGCGGCGACATCCGAGCGCGGCCCGCACACCGTCACGCGGCTGTCCAACCCGAGTTGATGAACGAGCGACAGCACCGCCTCATGATAGGGAATCTCCTCGACGACTCCGCATAGCAGCAAGGACGCCTCGGGTTCGCTCTGCACGACGCGCTCGAACGCGCGGATCGTGTCCACCTGGCGCTTGCCTTCTATATAGCGGCCTAGCTGGACAATCTGCTTGGCAGGCACGGCGACGTCCGGTGCCGACGTCCCGTTATCTTCCGCGAACAGCGACGCGTCCACGCCATTCGGGATCACCACCATGGCCGGATGTTCGCCGATCTCGCGCAGGTAGTCGTCGATATTTTGCTGCGACACGCCGATGATCGCTCTCGCCCGCCGTGACAGCAGGCGCTCGGCCTGCTTGAGCGCGCCGTTCTCGAAGTCGTTGACGCCAGAGTGCATCACCCAGGCAATCGGCGTGTGCACAGGCAGAAGACGCACATAGAGTGCGGCGAGCGTGGCGTGCGCCACGATGAAGTCGGGACGGAACTGACGCACCACGCGATACAGGTGCAGCAGTTTGCCCACCTTGCCGTGGTGGATGCTCGGGAACAGGCAGGTGACGCCGGCGGCCTGAAGCTCCGCGTGAATGTTGGCGAAATCATCCTGCTGTGGCAGCAACGATGTAATACAGACCTCGTGGCCGCCGCGTTGATGATGAATCGCGAGCCCTTTTACGAGTACCTCTGCCCCGGATAGCCGCGGTGTGTGAATCAACTGAAGAATTCTCACGATTTATCTCTCTGGATAACCGCCCTTTTTTGCGCGGCGGACGGACATGCCGACCAGCTACTACCGGCCCCAACACACATCGGCACCCCATCAATGTTTATCTGGCGCCCCCCTTTCGGGGACGCGCCCTCGTCTTTCATAAAACAGCGACAGTTCCGCCGCGAAGCTACTATCGCGAGGAAACCTTACACCGAAGGTCAAGCATTTTCCCGCCAACTCCAAGGCTCCATCAGCTATGGAATGAGCGCTATCGCCCATTTCTCTGCGGATTGCACCAATTCGACTAGTTAGGCATCCATTACAAATCTTTTCGACCCCAATTCAGTTTGGCGGATAAAGACTAGTCTCGCCATACATATTCTTTGGTGTGATCGATGCAATTAGTACTGCATTATTGTTCATACGTAACGACTCGTTACTTCTTTTAAGCATACTAATGCGTATTGTTGCGGTCGATTCTTCCCATCAGGGCCCGTCTTGCTTACAGGACAGTAAAAAGTTCGTCGAACGGCGCCATGAACTCAAGAACTGCGATGTGAATTGCACGGTTCTTCAAGACGCTGATTGTTTTCGTCGCATCTTCCCTGGCCGTCCAATTCCGCCAAATCCGCCATGACGAGCGGCACGGATTTGTACGACATGAATTTCTCTGCAGAGAAATGCGTTTGGGGCCCACAACCCGGGAAGGCATCACCTTCGCGCAACCGAACCGTTGCGCGCCCAGGACGGCAAGTGTCGAAGTCCCGGTCATCGGCCGGCTTGCCATTGAACCCCGATGTTCGCTCCGTCTCCCGACGCGCTTCGCGCGAAGAGGCGAACGAATGTTCAGCTCACGCATTGGTTAGAGATTGATGAAATCGCAACTACTCCTACTCTCAACACTTTCCCTGGCACTAGCGGGCTGCGGCGGTGGCGGCGGCAGTAACGGCTCCAGCAGCAACGCAGCCGCCCAGCTAAACGGAAGCGCCAGCCCATCCGGCTCGTCCAACCTGTCCGCGGCAGGAAACACCAGCACCGGCGGCACCGCAACCGTGAACGGCGCGGGCAACACCGTCGCGGCACTCAGCTGTAGCTCGCCGGCCATCTCGGCAGGCTCCGGCAGCGCCGCCCTGTCAGCCGACACGCCCAGCGCAGACGGCACGCGCATCTTCGCTTCCGGCGCCACCTTCCCGCTCGCCTTCACCACCAACGTTTCATCCGCGGACACCCTGAACTGGACCGTCACGGACACCCTCGGCAGGGTCGCAGCGAGCGGCAGCACCCCCGTACCGAACGGTTCCTCGACCATCACGCTCAGCTGCACTTCGACGCTCGCCGGCTATTTCGCCGCGACGGGCACGCTCGCGCAGAACGGCGGACAGTTGCCGCAAGCCGGCACGCGTCCGGTCGGCATCGCGACTTTCGGCGTGCTGCCGAACCTCGCCCAGGTCGTGCCTGCCGTCACCTATGCGCATCAGGAGCAGCACCGCTTCGGCATGCAAGGCGCAAACGACAACGGCCCGCTGCTTGCCGATCTCGGTATCTCGTCGACCATCGACGACCGTCAGCTCTCAACGATGGAACCGAACGGACCGAACACGTTTAATCCGGCGGCCAACAATCTCGATCCGTTCTACACGACCGGCAACGTGATGCGCCTGATCCGCCTCGACGGGATTCCCGCATGGGCGAGCAGCACCGGCGCGTTCCAGGACGACACCAGCGTGCCGACCAGTCTTTCGTATTATCAAAGCTATATGAGCCGCGTCGGTACGGAATCCAACACAATCCGCACGACCTATTTCCCGCAGCAGTCGGCCAACTACTATCAGGTGACGTGGGAGCCCAACGAGTTCTGGACTGACACGGACGCCAATTTCGTCGCGCTCTATCAGTCCGTCTATCAAGGTATCCATTCGACCGATCCAAACGCGGTGGTGATGGGCCCGACCGATGCGTTCCCGAGCCTGACCACGACGCGTCTGCAGCGCATCGCGTCGCTCGGCTTCGGCAAATACATCGACGCCGTCTCCACGCACGGTTACTACGACGCGGGCACGTCCCCGTCTCATCCGCCTGAGCGCTACGATGCCGATCCGTCCACGGCTTCCGGTTCGCTGCGCGGCCAGATGCGCGGTCTGCGCGCGGAAATGGCCACCGATTACCGTCCGGGCATGAAGCTGTTCTCGACGGAAGCCGGCATCAGCTACGACCTCGGAACCTCATATGGTCCGAACTATCCGACCTCGAACGTGTTGTACGCACAAGCGGCCGTCGCGGCGCGCATGCACATCATCACGCTGGGTGAAGGGGCGGATCAGACATACGTGTTTTATGGCGCGGACTACCCAGGTGAAGTCGGCTACGGCACGTTCTTCGATCTGAACGACGCGCAAGGTGCATTCGGCGCGACGAACATCAGTCCGAAGCCGGTCGCGATGGCGATCAGCGCGATGACGCACACGCTCGATGGCACCCACACGCTCGGCGCGGTGAACGGCACGCCGACCGGCGTCTACGCCTACGCGTTCCAGCAGGTTGGCAACGGTGCGGTGATCACCGCTTTGTGGACCCACAACAATAGCGTGTGGGACGCGAGCGTCGGCTTCAGCTCGAGCTACAGCGTGCCGTATAGCCTCACCGTGGATGCGCCTGGCACGAGCGGCACAGTGAAGGTGATCGACATGATGGGCAATGCGTCGAGCGCGAACTACACCAACGGTACGCTCACGCTCAACCTGACCGAATCGCCGGTGTATGTGGTGTCGAACAACGCGTCGGTGGCCCAGGCCAACTCGACGGTTCCGGCGGGATACACCGGTATCTAATCCGCGAACGCCACGTCATGCGGTAGATGTCAAAACGTCAACCGGCCTCCCGGCCGGTTGACGTTGTTTTTTTGAGGCATGAAGCGCACGAGCCAGCTTGCTCAGCTCTCCCCCAACTGCCCCTCCATCCCGCTCAATTCACGCTCCCGCTCCTTCGACACCTTGCCGATCGGCGGCCCCGCGAAACTCTTGCGCACGCCCGCGCCGTACCAGATCGCCAGCAGTACCGCGAGCAAACCGACCAGTACGTACACCACTTTCTGATTAGGCGGCTGCATGCCGACATAGGCCAGCACAAGTGCGCCGAACACAGCCGCCACCGCGAACGGCTTCGACAGCATGCCCAACTGGAACGGCCCTTTTTCCTTCCACGTGCGCCCCTCGGCGAAAATGCCGGATGCAATCGGCATCGCGTAGGAGATGAACAGGAACACCGCACTACCCGCGCTCAGCACGGTGAACGCATCGCCGTACAACGTCACTACGATCGCCAGCACCGCCGAGGTCCAGATCGCCTCGCCCGGCGTGCGGTGTGCCGCATTCACTTTGCGCAGCCACTTCGAGCCAGGCAGGCCGCCGTCACGGGCAAAGGCGAACATCATGCGCGAGGTCGACGTGACAGCTGCGAGACCGCATACGTAGTTGATGAAGAACATCAGCAATTCGATCAGAATGCGCAGCGGCCCCGGAATCGGCGCCAGAATCGCTTCGAAGAACCCCGTGCCCTGCTTCACGCCCGCGCCGATATCCGGCATCACCAGCACGAATGCGCACACCATCACGTAGCCGAACGTGGTCGACCAGAACACGGAGCCGACAATGCCGCGCGGCACATTGCGCGCCGCCTGATGCGTTTCTTCCGAGGTATGCGCGGAAGCATCGAAGCCCGTGATCGTATAGGCGGTCAGCAGCAGACCTGATAGAAACGCCATGGCGATGGTCTGCTTGGGCCACGCGCCGCCGTCGACACCCGTGAAGTTGGTGAACGTATAGAGCCGCGACAGATCGATCTTGACCGGCGAATACACCAGCAGGGAAACCACCAGCATGATCGTCACCACAAAGATCAGATAACCCGACAGGTCCGTGATCTTGCTGGTGATGCGAATCCCGCGATGATTCAGGAACGCTTGCGAAGCGGTGATTACCGTCAGAAAGAGCGTTTGCTGCCACCAGCCGAGCGAATCGGGATTCACGCCGAACATCGGCGCGATCAGCGTGCGAAAGAACGGATCGTACGTGCCGTAATTGATCGCGGCGACGACGAACACGAGACCGAGCAGATTCAGCCACGCGGTGAGCCAGCCCCACATTTTGCCGCCGAGAATCGAACTCCAGTGATAGAGACCGCCGGCCGTCGGATACGACGACGCGATCTGCGCCATCGCCGCCGCAACCACTAGCGCGAATAACGAACCGAGCGGCCAGCCGAGTCCGATCGACGCCCCGCCCGCTGCCGACAGACCCATCTGGAACGACGTGATGCCGCCCGACAGAATGCAGATCAGCGAGAACGACACCGCGAAGTTCGAGAACGCCCCCATGCGCCGGGACAGTTCCTGCGCATAGCCCATCTTGTGCAACAGCTTGACGTCGTTGTCGGCGGCATCCGCCGACGGCACGGCCGTGTTGGTGTCCATGACGCGATCCTTTGAACAGGGTTATGACGAAGCGGCTAAGCGATGCAGAGGCGTGACCGCGCGACGAAGGACCGGCTCACGCAGCCGTAAAGCAGTTGTCGACGTACAGATGTGCGCCGTTGACGAAACTGGCGTCGTCGCTGGCGAGAAAGAGTGCGGCGCGCGCGACTTCTTCCGGTGCGCACAGACGGCCCTGCTGCACCGACAGCGCCGCCTCGCTCGCATCGAAGCCATACTTCGCGAGCGCACTGATCTCGCGGCGCCCATGCGGCGTATCGATGAAACCCGGGCACACGGCATTGCAGCGAATGCCACGGTCGCGATACTCGACGGCAATCGAACGCGCGAACATGGCGCACGCACCTTTGGTCGTGCAATACAGCACTTCGAGCGGCGTGGCCGCCACCGACGAAATCGACGCCGTGCACACGATCGAACCGCCGCCCGCGGCGAGCATGTGCGGCAGCACCGCGCGCGTCATCATGAACATGCTTTTCACGTTGACGTTCATGAGCCAGTCGTAGTCTTCATCCGTGGTTTCGACGAACGGCTTTACGACGATGCTGCCGGCGTGATTGAACAGCACGTCAATGCGCCCGAAGCGCGCCATGACGTTCGCCACCGCGGTGTCCACGGCTTCGCGCTTCGATACATCGGCGGCAAACAGTTCGGCTGTGCCGCCTGCCGCGCGAATTCGCGTCACGACTTCCTCGCCTGCATCGGTATTGATATCGACCACGGCGACCTGTGCGCCTTCCTGCGCAAACAGCAGCGACGCCGCGCCGCCCGCGCCGGTTGCGCCGCCTGACACGATTGCGATCTTGCCCTCCAGCCTGCCTGCCGATCTGCTCATGCGTGACTCCCGTTCTAGTGTTCGATGCATGCGTTGGACTGCCTTGCCTTGTTCACAAAGTAGGGGCGGCAAAAATCGGCGACTATCCAAAATTGGCAAAAAGTAAAAATCCCGTAAAAGTCCGGCTTCCTGACAAATGCATTACGCACATGTCTGAATGCTTGCTGTATCGGGCACCCGCCAGGTTCGTGATCCGTGCGGACACGGGCAGGCATCCGCGTGTGTGTGCCCTGGATGGGTCGCACCAACACTGCGATGCAAGTTTTTTTTCGCATACACTGATCGGCACGAGGCTTTCGGGGAGCGCCACCAGAATCGGGAGAAGCTATGCAGCCGGTCAATCAGACAAGCAGCGCCGTCGAGATTCGCTGTTGCCGGAACATCGACGAGCAGGCGATGTTGCTCGACGCGTGGAACCAGAGCTATTGCCAGATTTCGCGCGGCGCCTTCGACGGCTCGGTGAGTTCGTTTTTTGCGGGCGGTGTGCGGGTGTTGGTGGAACGCCTGAACCGCACGGTTTATCAACGCGGCCAGGTGGCGCGATCCAGGCTGGCGGTGGGCATTCCATTTCAACTCGAAGGGCACGCGCTGCTGTGTGGACAGACGAGTCATCGTGACGGACTGCATGTGTTTTCCGGCGATGGCGGGTTTGAGTTTTTATCGCCGGACAAGCATGTCGTGGTGAATCTGGAGATCGAGCCGGATGCGATCGGCGATCGTCTGCTGCGCTCGCAGCTCGATGAGATGACGCCGTTGCTGGGCGCGAAGCCTGGTGTATTGAATGTCGATCCTGTGAGATTGCAGGGCTTTCGCGAGGTACTGAAGCATTTGCTCGATGCTGTGGCTGCGACGCCGGCTTTGCTTGATGATGCCGGCGTGGCGGCGTCGTTCGAGAAGTCGGTGATATTCGGTCTTGCTGATGCATTGGAGGGAGTGCGGGATGTGGACCCGCACGGGAGTGTTGAGGCGCGTATCGCGCGGAACTGGCAGCTCGTGCGAGGGGTTCGCGATGTGGTGGAAGAGTCGCCGGATTGCCCGCTGTCCGTGGCCGAGTTGTGTGCGCGGTTTCACGCGAGCCGGCGAACTTTGCAGTATGCGTTTGAGGATACCCTCGGGGTGAATCCTTCAGCTTATATCCGTGCCGTTCGGCTCGATCACGTGCGGCGTGAATTGCGAGGGTCTGCTTCGGTGACCGAAGTCGCTACGCGGTGGGGGTTCTGGCATTTTGGGAATTTCTCGAACGAGTATCGCGGGCAGTTTGGGGAGTTGCCGTCGGAGACGTGGAGGCGCGGCAGGGGCCGCGGGGTTTAAGGGTTGGGTTGTTTGCCTGCCCGGCGGTTTGTCTGTTTGCCTTCGGCGTTGGTCTTTTCTTGATCTGGTTGCCTGCTCGGCGCTTAGTCTTCTGTACGCCTGCGGCGTTGGCCTTTCCTTGATCTGTTTGCCTTCGCGGCGCTTTGGTCTGTACGCCTGCGGCGTTGGCCTTTCCTTGATTTCTTAGTGGTCTATTAGCGTCGCCCCTGTGCGGGGCAGGCACCTACTTTTCTTTGCGGCGGCGTAACTATTCAGCGCTTGCAAACTGCTGCCAGGCTGCGCATAGTTAAGGACATGACGAAGATGCCTGACATCAAGGACCTGACACCAGAGCAGAAAGACGCACTCATCGTTGATCTGGTGAGGCGTCTGAACGAGCTTGAGGCAAAGCTCGAGAAAGACAGTCATAACTCCAGCAAGCCACCGTCAAGCGATGGTCCGAAGCGCAAGCCGAAGTCGTTGCGCGGCACAAGCGGAGCCAAACCGGGGGCGCAGCCGGGGCACAAGGGCAAGACGCTCAAACGGGTGGCGCAACCCGATCACATCAAGATTCATCCGGTGGCGCCGGTGTGCGATGCATGCGGCCAGCAGATCGAATCCGCCCGCATCACCGTCTTACCCGAAGGCCGTCAGGTGATTGATCTCCCGCCCACGCGTTTCGAGGTGACCGAGCATCGCGTCCAGGTCGCGCAGTGCGCCTGCGGCAAGCGCCATTCGGGGGTATTTCCCGAAAGCGTGAGCCAGGCGGTGCAGTACGGTCCCCAGATCCGGGCGGCGGCCGTCTATCTGACGCAGTACCAGCAGTTGCCCGTGGCGCGTACGGTTCAGGCATTGGGAGATCTGTTCGGTCTGCGCGTGAGTACGGGCACGGTGCAGCAGAGCATCGATGAGGCTGCCCGCCTGTTGGCTCCCGCGGTTAAACAGATCAGCGATGCGCTACGCGAGCAGCCCGTGGTGCATTTCGATGAGAGTTCCATGCGCCTAGGTCGTATGCCTCACTGGCTGCATGTCGCCTCGACGCGCGCATTGAGCTGGTATGGCGCACACAGCAAGCGTGGTAGCGAGGCGCTCGACAGCTTCGGCATCCTTCCCGGTTTTAAGGGCGTCGCGGTGCATGACGGCTGAAGGCCGTACGCGAGCTACGAGTGTGAACATACGCTGTGCAACGCTCACCATCTGCGTGAACTGGTGTTCGTCGCGGAGTCAACGCAACAACCCTGGGCCCAGCAGATGATCGATCTGCTGGGCCAGGCCAAACGCGAGGTCGACCTCAGTGTGGCCTCAGGCAACCTGTCACTGGGTCAATCGCGGCAGCGCTATTACAGGCGACGCAGCCGGGCACTGATCGCCGAAGCACGCAAACTCAATCCAACCCAGGCTCGCGCGCCCACACGCGTGGAATTGCGCGGCAGGATCAGACAAAGCTTTACCTACAATCTGGTTCGACGCCTGCAGTTGCAGGCGTCCGAGGTGTGGCGCTTCATTGCCGATCACCGGGTACCGTTCGACAACAACCAGGCCGAACGCGATATCCGCATGCCCAAACTCAAACAGAAAATCTCGGGGTGTTTCCGTGCGGTATCAGGCATGGAAGCGTTCTGCACGATCCGCTCCTATCTGGCCACCTTGCGCAAACAGAACCGTTCGCTGATTGACGCGCTGGCCTTGAGCTTTGCCGGACTCGTCGTTTCGCCGCTTCCGGCTGCTGAATAGTTACGCAGCAGGCAAAGAAAAGTAGGTGCCTGCCCCGCACAGGGGCGACGCTAATAATCCAATATCAATTCAAGGAAAGGCCAACGCCGCAGGCACACAGAAACAAGCGCCGCGAAGGCAAAAAAACAAAAACACCCCCATAAACCCCAAAATCAGCGCACACTACTCAACTGCTCCCTTGCGGAGCAACAACGCCAACTGGGGGGTCCATCATGGCAAAAGGTCAAGTGCGCAGTAACCGCGAAGCGAAGAAACCGAAACAGGAGAAGAAACTAAAACCGGCCACTTCACCTTCAGGCGCGCCGCCGATCCGCGTAACACCGAGCGCATCGGCGACACAAAAGAAACACTAAACGAGCAAGCCCGCCCCGCCAGGCGGGCATCACCCACCCGCAAAGCACTACCTCGAAATGTCCTCCAACGCGACATCCCGCGTCTTCGGCCCAAGCGTCCCGATGGCCAGCATGACGATCACCATCGCGCCTGAAATAAACACAAACACCCCGTTCACGCCAAAGCGATTCAAACATCCCGCAATCACAAACGCGGAAAACATCGCCGAAATCCGGCTCCACGAATAAACAAACCCCACTGCCCTCGCCCGAATACTGGTCGGAAACAGCTCGGCCTGATATGCGTGATAGCTGTAGGAAATAATGTTGCCCGCCAGCACCAGGCACACCCCAAGACTCACGAGCAACACCGTCTCCCGCGCCTGGCTGAACAGCAGCCCGCACACCACATTCACCGCCGCCATGCAGATGATCACCGTCTTGCGCTCGAAGCGGTCGGCAATCAGCATCCCCAGCAACGGTCCAAGGGGCGCCGCAATCGCAATGATGCTCGCATACATCAAACTCGTCGTGACCGTAATGCCCTGCTTGATCAACAACGTCGGAATCCAGTTCGCGAAGCCGTAATAGCCCATCGTCTGGAACACGTGGAAAATGATCAGCATCAGCGTGCGCTTGCGATACGGCGGCACCAGCAGATCGCGAAACGCGGCACGCGCGCGCACCGGTTCAGGCAACGCCGGCTCCGGCAAGGACCGTCCGTACTCCCGTTCGACGCGCGCTTCGAGTCGCCTCATCACCGCGTCGGCTTCCTCGATGCGGCCTTTCTGTGCGAGCCAACGCGGGCTCTCCGGCAAACGCAGACGAATCCACCACACCACGATGGCGCCCACGACGCCGGTCAGCACAACCAGGCGCCAACCGTCGAGACCGAAGTAACGGTGCGGCACCAGCAAATACGATAGAAACGCGACGATCGGTACCGCACAGAAACCGACTGCCTGCGAAAAGGCGGACGCGCGGCCGCGCACATGCTTCGGCACGAGTTCGGAGATGTACGTGCCAATCGTCACGATCTCTACGCCGATGCCGATCCCCGCGATGAAGCGCCAGAGATTGAGCCCAAGCGCCGTGTCCTGGAACGCCATGATGATGTTCGCCGCCGTGTACCACAGCAGCGACCACGTGAAGATCGCGCGCCGGCCGAAACGGTCGGCAAGAAAACCGCATGCCGCCGTGCCGATGAACAGGCCCGCGAATAACGCCGCGATGAAACTCGCCACGCCGCTGGTGCCGAACAAACCGTGCGTCGTCGCGGTGAGAATGCCGCTGCGCACGAGGCCCGGCGCGATATAGCCGGAGAACATCAGGTCGTACAGTTCGAAGAAGAGGCCGAGGCTCAGAAGCATCACGAGTTGCCAGATCGAGCGCGTGGCGGGCAAGCGATCGAGCCGCGCGGAAATACGCGCGCCTTCCAGCGCGATCTCGTCAGCGAGACCGCCCGTCGATGCGCCAGCGTCTGAGGGCACTCCACCCAACGCGCCGGCATCGCCGACCGCTGTTGCATATACCGCTTGATTTGACGATTTCATCGCCTGTCTCCGTTGTCGATCGGAGTTAGCGCTTTAGCTGTCGGCCAGAGCTGGCGCTTTAGCGCTTACTTTGGTCCCACGCAAAGCACTTACTCCGGTCCCATGCAAAGCTCTCGATCGGAGTTGGCGCTTTAGCTGCCGGCCAGAGTTGGCGCTTTAGCGCTTACTTTGGTCCCACGCAAAGCACTTACTCCGGTCCCATGCAAAATGGTTGCTGAATTCCGGTCTAACGCCGGATGAGATTGATTGACGACGTTCGACCCATCGAACGCGCCGCTCCGCTCACGCAGCCTCTCGCGGCGCCTTCGCCGCGCCGCCGCCCAACGCCGCAATCTGCGCGTCGTCATAACCCAACCCACGCAGCACGTCGGCGGTGTGCTCACCGATTTTTGCGATCGGCTGGCGCGGTTGCAGACGCGCGCCGTCCATCGAAATCGGCAGCAAGGGCATCGCGGTTTCGCTTCCGTCATCGAGCGTCAATCGCGCAAGACCGCCGCTCTCGTTCAGATGCGGATCGTCGAACAGGTCTTCGGGTTTCGTGATCGACGCAAACGGAATGTGATCGCGTTCGAACAAGGGCACGAGCGCCGCGCCTTCGAAGCGACTCAAGGTTTCGCCGAGCGTCTTAAGCAACCATTCGCGCGCCAGTACGCGGTCGTTGTTGGTCGCAAGGCGCGGGTCGGCCAGCAGGTCGGCGCGGCCGAGAATCTCGCACAGCGCGCGCCACTGTCCATCGCCGGTTGCGGCGATAAACATCTGCTCGTCGTTGGCAAGCCGGAACACGTCGTAGACGGCCCATGCGCTGATGCGTTCGGGCATCGGTGCAGCGGGCACGCCGGTCGCGGCGAACTGCTGCATGTGTTGCGCGGAGAGCAGCACGCAGTTTTCGAACAACGCGCTCTGCACTTCCTTGCCGCGTCCGCTCGTATGCCGTTCGTGCAACGCGGCAAGCACGCCGATCGCGCCGAACATGCCACCCATGATGTCGTTGACCGAACTGCCCGCACGCAACGGCCGGCCTACCGGTCCGGTCATGTAGGCGAGGCCGGCCATCATCTGCACGACTTCGTCGAGCGCGAGACGGTGCTCGTACGGGCCGTTCAGAAAGCCCTTGTGCGAGACGTAGATCAGCTTGGGATTGCGTTCGCGCAACGACGCGTAATCGAGCCCCAGGCTCGCCATACGGCCCGGTTTGAAGTTCTCGACGAATACGTCGGCGGTATCGACCAGCTTGTGCAACGCGGCCAGTCCCGCTTCGCTATCGAGGTCGAGCGCGACGCTCTTCTTGTTGCGATTGAAGGTGCGAAAAAAACCCGCACCCGTGCCGAGCAAACGACGCGTGCCGTCGCCGCGCGGCGGCTCGACCTTGATGACTTCAGCGCCAAGGTCGCCAAGAATCATCCCGCAGGTTGGCCCCATCACCATGTGCGACAACTCGACCACGCGAATGCCGGCAAGCGGCAACGTGCCCCGCTGCTCCCCCGAAGACGAAGACGCAAAGGCAGGCGCAGAAGACGCGGAGGAAGCGGACGGAGAAGAAATCGGATTCATGACAACACCTGTGATTCGGACGGGTCAAAACGTTGAGCAGCGGCACGGAACTGCTTCGGTAAACCGGCACGCGCCAGATAACCGTACAGCGGTTCGCCGGGCAACGCCTCGGCGAGGATGTCACGCGATGCGATGAGTCTGGCAAGGTCGATGCCGGTGTCGTAGCCCATGCTATCGAGCATGAACACGAGGTCTTCGGTGTTCACGTTGCCGGTCGCACCCGGCGCATGCGGGCAGCCGCCGAGGCCGGCCAGCGACGCGTCGAATTCGCGGATACCGTGCTGCAGCGCAATCAGCGTATTCGCGAGACCGAGGCCGCGCGTGTCATGGAAATGCAGCGAGCGCAGCTTGCTGCCCGCGACGTCACGCTCCAGCTCGATGATTTCGCCGACCTGGCGCGGCGTCGCCTCCCCGGTGGTGTCGCCGAGCGCAATCACATCGGCGCCGGCCCGCAACGCGGCGCGCGAAATCGCAGCGATATCGGCGTAAGGCACCGCACCTTGCAGCGTGCAGCCGAACACCGTCGACAATCCGGCGATCAATTCGACCCGCCGCGTGTTTGCGCTAGCCGCGCTATCGATCAGCTCGCGCATCGCGGCAAATGCCTCGATCATCTCGGCAGGCGTCTTGCGAACATTGGCGAGGCTATGCGCCGTGCTCACCGAAATCGGCGCGACGATCCGATGCACGCCGGACTCGAGCGCGCGTTGTGCGCCCTTCAGGTTCGGCACCAACGCCGTCACGATCAGATCGTCATAGGTGAGTGCGTGGGCGATCACTTCGTCGGCATCGGCCATTTGCGGCAGCAGCTTCGCCGGTACGAACGAGGCGACTTCCATATGCCGAACGCCGGCGGCATAGGCGGCGTCGATCCAGCGCCGCTTGGACTCGGTGGGCATCGTGCAAGCGATGCTTTGCAGGCCGTCGCGCATGCCGACTTCGGTCACGACGACGCGCTCCTGGGTGTCACTCATGGTCTTGAATCCCGGTTTTGAATCTTGTGTGGAATGCGGGGAATGAAGCAACTGAGTGACAGCGTGCCTGTCGGCGACCGCGCGGCAAAGTCTGCGTTGACGACGCACTCCATCGCCGCTGGCGATGGCGGCTCAGGCAAGCGGGACGGGCGTGCGCCGTCGCAAAGGGGAAACCCTTAAGGGCTTTTCAGAAGACGCTCAAACCGAGCGCAGCAGGTGGTCGAGTAAGTGCGACGCCGTCAGCGTCAGTGCATTGCGGTCGCGCATGCAGATCACGAAACGCCGCTCTGCCCACGCTTCGCGCAAGGGCACGGCAACGATGCCGTATTCGTCGGCGGCATGCCGGGGCAGCGCTTCGCCAGGCAGGATCGCGACGGCAAGGCCCGCCTGGATAAAGCGATACGCGGCGTCGAAGGTCGAGACGTAGGTTCGATAGTTGAGCTCGCGGCCTTTTTCCACCGCAACACGCTGCATCAGCGCATTCATCGACGCGTTCGATGCGAGTCCGAGATGATCGAATGCCAGGGTCTGCTCGAAGCCGACTGCAGCCTCACCGGCCAGTGGATGATCGCGCGGCACAATCAGCGCGAGGTGATCGGAGCGATACTGCAGCACGTCGAGACTGCCCATCGGCACCGCATCGCGGCAGATGCCGAGATCGGCCACGCCCTCTTCCAGACCGCGCACGATCTCGGTACTGACGCGCTCCTCGACATCGACACGAACCTGCGGATTGGCCTTTAGAAACACGGCCAGCGCCTCAGGCAGAAACTCGACCATCGACGACACGTTCGCCAGCACCCGCACATGACCGCGTGCGCCGGCCGCGTATTCGCTGAGCTCCGCCTGCAAACGTTCGTGGCCGCGCATGATGAGACGTGCATGCCTGAGCAGCGCCTCGCCGGCAGCGGTCGCGCGCACGCCGCGCTGGCTGCGCGAGAGCAGCGCGACGTCGACCAGCGTTTCGAGATCGGCGAGCCGCTTGCTGACCGCGGACGGCGCGATGAACTCGCGTTCAGCCGCACGCGCAATCGTGCCTTCCTCGCAGACGGCGATGAACAAGCGCAACGTCACCTGATCGATTTGCCACATGAACGCGCGTACCCTGGGTAGGTGAAGTGGGAAAATTATGCCCGAGGACGGCGGCGGCCAAGTCCATCCCAGGGTATCCACGGCAGGCTTGCCCGGAATTTTCGGTCTGGCTATGCTTGGGGGCGCGTCGCACGCGAAGATTCCGCTGCCGCGCCCAATCACCAAACAGAACAACCTACAAAGGCTTGCCCATGTCCACCGCCAGTCTCTTCCTCACCTCCGCGGGTGTCGGCCTCGCGATCGCCGCACCGGTCGGCCCGATGGGCATGCTATGCATTCGCCGCACGCTGACCGGCGGTCCGCGCGCGGGGCTCGCAATCGGCTTCGGCATTGCGACCGGCGATGCGGTTTATGGCCTGATCGCGGCGCTTGGCCTGGTCGGCATTTCGCAGTTCATGCTCGCCTACGACCGGCCCTTGCATCTGCTAGCCGGTCTGTTTCTGCTTTATCTCGGCGTGCGTACCTTGCTGCAAAAAGCACCCGCCGATGCGGCCAACGGCAACGGCGACAGCAACGGCAAGCTCGCGCAGGTGGGCCGCGCCGGCGCGCTGCGCGCGTATGCGAGTTCATTGCTGCTCACGTTGACGAATCCGCAAACCGTCATCATGTTCGCCGCACTATTCACAACGCTCGCGCCGCGTGGGGCGTTTTCATCGAGCATCGCGCTGACCACCGTCGGCGGCGTGTTTTGCGGCTCGATCGCGTGGTGGTGTTTCCTCGTGACCGTGGTGTCGCTCGCGCGTCACGCGATCGGCAGCAAGCTGCGCGTGGCGATCGACCGGTTCGTCGGGATCACGCTGGCCGCGTTCGGTATCGTCGAGATTCGCCGCGCGCTTTGAAGGGGTTTAACGGCGCCGCGCAAGCGGCGCTCACAGCCGCACCTTCGGACTCACGAGCGACCGCGCAACGCCACAAACACCACACCGGCAATCGCCAGCAATCCACCGCATAGCGTCGCGAGACCCGGGCGCTCGCCAGTCAGCACGGCGGATAACGCCGTCGCCACGGCAGGCGTCAGATACAGGAAGTTGGCCGCCCGCGCGGCGCCAAAGTAGCCCAGCGCGAAGGTCCATGTCGCATAGCCAAGCGCAGCAGGAAACACGCCGAGCACTATTACCGCCTGCAACGTGCCGTGCGGCGCACTGCCAAGCGAACTCAACGCGCCCGGTAGCCACGGCGTCAGCAACACCGCTCCTGCCAGCAACGTGTAGGCGGTACAGGTCAGCGCCCCGTAGACCGGGATCAGGCGTCGCTGCAGCACGAAGTAGCTCGCCGAACACAGCGCCGCGCCGAGAATCAGCGTACTGCCCGCGCCAAGCGTCAGCCCGCCGGGCTGACCCCGTGCAATCACCGCGATGCCGGCGAGGCTGACAAGCGAACCTAGCCATCCCCAACGATTGAATCGCTCGCCGAGAAACGCGGCTGCCAGCAACGCC
Organism: Paraburkholderia sediminicola; assembly: GCF_046027825.1. Lineage (GTDB taxonomy): Bacteria > Pseudomonadota > Gammaproteobacteria > Burkholderiales > Burkholderiaceae > Paraburkholderia > Paraburkholderia sediminicola_D. Next base: position 13,917 of record NZ_JAQQDU010000024.1, on the reverse strand, counting down.
GTGAAGATCGGCAGCGTATTGACGATGAAACTCGCCGCGCCTGGCGCCACCGTTTTCTCGCCGGTATTGAGCAGCGCGTTGTAAAGCGCGATGCCGAGGAAACCGCACAGGACAAAACGCATACTGTCGCGCCGTGTCGGTAACCGCGGGCGCCGGTAGGCGAGCCACGCGATCACCAGCAGCGCCGCGGTGGCAAAACGCGCCGCCGCCAATTGCAAAGGCGGCAAACCCTGCAAACCGATGCGAATGAATGGAAAGGCGGACGCCCAGGAGACGATGGTGAAGGCGACCGCGCCTGCCGCCAGTAGCGGCTGACGCGCCGAACGGGGCGATGGGGATGAAGTGAGCGTGTTCATTCGCAAATGGTGCCGCGCGGCGAGCTGCTAAGCTAGCGCACAAATGAACATCGTGATGTGAATATGGCTCACACCTCCTCGCCAAAGTCACCCGCCTCGTCGGCGCGGCCGCCGCTCGGCAGCCTCGAAACCGTCTGCACGGTCGCTCGCGAAGGCTCGTTTCTCGCCGCCGCCGAGGTCGCCGGATTGACGCATGGCGCGATCAGCCGGCGCGTCGCCGCGGTCGAAAACTGGCTCGGCATGACCTTGTTCGAACGTCATGCGCGCGGCGTGCGGCTCACACCGGACGGGCAGCGCTTCGTGGGGCGTATCGAGCAGGCGTTCGGCATCATCGACAGTGCGGCGGACCAGTGGCGTTCGCCGCGCAGCCCGCAGCTGGTCAAACTGAGCGTCGTGCCCGCTTTCGCCAAGCTGTGGTTCTTCGAGCGCCAGGCGGCATTCGAGAGCGCCGCCCCGGCGCTGCGCATCCAGCTCGATATCGACCACCGCAATCTGGACATCGCCGGCGGCGAAGCGGATCTGGCAATTCGCTACGGGCGCGGCAGCTGGCGTCAGCTCGAGGTCAAGCCCTTCCTGCCGGAGACGCTTTATCCGGTTGCGCATCCCGCACTCGCTGCGCAACTGGCGAAGCAGCGGCACAAACATGGCGATGCCGCGCTGCTCGATGTGCCGCTATTGCACGACTCGGACGTGACCGGCTGGCGCGCGTGGTTCGACGCGTTGGCTATTCCGCTGAAACCGCGCGCGCAGGATCGGCGCTTCGAAGACTACACACTGGTGTTAGCCGCCGCCGAAGCGGGACTCGGCGTGGCGCTGGCACGCGTGCCGTTCGCCGACGCGTATCTGCGGCGCAGCGGTCTCGTGCGGGTTAGCCGCCACGAAATCGCCTCCCCGCTGACTTACTACTTCGTGCACGCAAAGGGCGAGAGCCGGCCCGAAGTGCTGGCGCTGATCGCCCGGATGCAGGCGGCGCAGCAGGGCCCGTCGTAGCACTTCATACGCAAGCGCCGCAGTTTTGCGACAATAGCCGTTTTCGCCGCGCCACCGCGCCCTATCGCCGACAAACGCCGACCACCGTCGACACGCGGAGGCAAGCGCGCGCCGGCGTTGCCGCCTAACCTGTCCAACCCACCCGACCGTCAGCGGTCTGCTCAATGGCTCTTCCCCACATCGATCTGCTGTACTCCGTCTCCGGCCTGTTCGTCGGCTTTCTGGTCGGACTGACGGGCGTCGGCGGCGGCTCGCTGATGACGCCGATCCTGGTCCTGCTGTTCAACGTACATCCGGCCACTGCGGTCGGCACCGATCTGTTGTACGCGGCCGCCACCAAGGCGACCGGCACGCTGGTGCACGGTCTGAAAGGCTCCGTCGACTGGCAGATCACCCTGCGCCTCGCGGCCGGCAGCGTGCCGGCTGCGACCATTACCTTGATCCTGCTGCATCGCTACGGAATGGACACGCCGGGCACGAGCCGGCTGATCCAGATCGTGCTCGGCGCCGCCTTGCTGGTGACGGCGGTGGCGCTGGTATTCCGCCCGCAACTCGCGGCGCTCGGCGCACGCCGTCAGCGCGCCCCGAGGCAAGGGCGCACGCTTGCGCTCACCATGCTGACGGGCGCGGTGCTGGGCGTGCTGGTGTCGCTGACTTCGGTGGGGGCGGGCGCCATCGGCGTGACGGTGTTGCTGCTGCTCTATCCGTTGCTGCCGACCACGCGCATCGTCGGCTCCGATATCGCGCATGCGGTGCCGCTCACGCTGCTGGCGGGCGCGGGCCATTGGCTGCTGGGCTCGGTCGACTGGTCGATGCTGCTGTCGCTGCTGGTGGGGTCATTGCCGGGCATCGCCGTCGGCAGCTATCTGTCGTCGCGCGCACCGGACGCGCTGCTGCGCAACCTGCTCGCCGCTACGCTCACGCTGGTCGGCGGGCGCCTCGTGCTGTCGTAAAGTGGCGAGCCTGACAGGCGGCCTTGGAAACCAGCTTGAAGCGCCGGCCTGAGATACTTGCCTCAAGAGCCGGCAAACACGCCAGCCCACCCAAGCCGCTCTATTTGAAAAACCTGCACGTCAGATCGGTCTCGAATTGTCTGACCCACTGGCCGTGATGGTCGTGATACGACTGCGCCCAGCCGCCGCGCCGCACGGTGACGAGTCGCTCGTGCGCGGCATCGCCCGGGTCCGGACAGGCGCTGATGTCGAAATGCGCCGGCGCAAAACCGTGCCGCGCGCACACCAGTTCGAAAGCCGCCCGATCGCTGATCGGCAGATCGGTATAACGCAAAGGCGTGGTTTGCATGGCGTTGACTCCGGTTCCGCTTGCATCACAGTACGCTTCGCGACGCGTCAATTGTGTGTCACAGCACACAGACGGGCCGTTGCGGTGCGGGCATTCAGCCCGGAATTGACCCGACCCATCATCACCGTTTCAAAAATCATCGCCACGAAAAATAAATCAAAAAAAAGGGCTCCGGCTATTCGCTGGAACCCATCGCGCTGGCATGCATCACGATGGCGCATCGCGATATCGAATCACACGCACCGTTCCTATGCAGCCCTCCGCGCCTGCCGGCGCCTCGTGCGCTTATGGCAAGCCGCCGATGGCGGCCTGCTCATTGCAGCCGTCTTACTGTTGCACAACGGTCAGCTTGTTCGACACCGACGTCACACCGGCGACACCCTTGGCCACATCGCCCGCAGTGTCGATCTGGCCTTGGTCAGGCACCGAGCCCGTCAGGACCACCGCGCCGCCACGAGCACGCACGGCGATGTTCGACACGTCGACGCCTTGCGCCTTGGCGAGCGCGGCGCGCACTTTGCGACCCAGCTGGCTATTGGCCTTCTTGCCGGCCTTGGCGCTTGCAGCCGGCGCTGCGGTCGTGCCCGTAGCCGTCGCATCGCTTGCCTGAGCGTACACATTGCACGCCACCACCATTGCCACAACCGAGCCCAGCGTTTTCAGAAAACCGACCGATTTCATAGTTTCTATTCTCCTTAGCTACACATTGGACCGCATGTACAAGCGGCTTCGTTACGACTACCGGCGGCCATGCTTGCGGCGCGACAATGCGCGACCCAGCGACGGCCGACTATGGCTGCAACACAGTGTGCGAGAGGCGAGAGAGGCCGGCTGAAGTTAGCCGCATAGTGAGCCGCATACGATGCCACGCATGCGATGCGGTACGAGAGCCGGCAAGCCGCGAAGTCCGCCAGCGCGCCCGGTTCTTGTCTGTCGTGCCGGGTCACGCTGCGCAAACATCTGTTCGCGGCAGCGATCCACAATTTAATCTAGCCGCGCCAGAAGCGCAAAGGGTTTAGTCGTGCCTCGGGGCGACTGCTGGTTGCCATAGGGGCATGGATCGTGTTTTATTCATGCGCCGGACATATTTCGATCCGGGCGTGATTCATCGGCCGCTCACGTGCCATTCACGTGCCGGTCACGCTTCGTTCACGAATTGTTACGGGTTTGAGGACGCCCGCCCCGACGGGACGCTGCGCCGCTGCGCGATTCTCAGGTACCATCGGCGCGACGCGCGCTGCCGCGTGGCTTGTGCGTCCCGCGCCGCTGGCCGCCCGGCATGACGCGAGCGCCGCGCCCCGATTCGTGCGCCGCAGAGCGCCACCACCCTGTTCACTTTCGACCGTAGCCGTCACGTCACCTGATGAAGCCAGCCACCGGCCGCAAACGCCCTCCCCGTCTCGTCGCCCGTTTCGTGGCGATCTCCTGGCGCGATCTGGCGGTCTCGTTCGGACCCATCCTGCTGATCGCCGTCGCGGCGATCTGGGTCGCCGTGCGCCTGATCCAACCCGCGCCGCCCAATACGCTGACGATCAGCGCCGGCCCTGAAGGCAGCACCTTCTGGAACGCGGCGCAAAAGTACAAGGCGATTCTGGCGCGCAACCGTATCACCCTGAACGTGCTGTCCTCGGAAGGCTCGGTACAGAATCTCAAGCGGCTCGCAGACCCGAAGTCCAACGTCGACGTCGCCTTCGTGCAGGACGGCATCGCCCCCGGCACCGCACGCGATGGCCTGATGTCGCTCGGCAGCGTCGCCTATGTGCCGCTGGCGATCTTCTATCACGGGCCGACGGTGGCACGGCTCTCCGAATTCAAGGGTTTGCGCCTCGCGGTCGGCGCTGAGGGCAGCGGCACACGCGAACTGGCGCTCGCGCTGCTCAAGGCCAACGGCATCGAACCGGGTGGCGCGACCAAACTCCTACCGCTGTCGGGCGACGACGCCGCCCAGGCACTCGTCGCCGGCAAAGTCGACGCGGCGTTTCTAGCCGGCGATTCGGCGCAACCGGCGGTGATGGGCAAGCTCAATCGCACGCCGAATGTGCAGTTTTACGACTTCACCCAGGCCGACGCCTACACCCGCCGTTTTCCGTATCTGACGCAGCTCGAAATACCGATGGGCGCGTTCGACCTCGGCAAGAATCTGCCGTCCGCCCCGATGCACATGGTGGCGCCTACCGCTGAACTGGTGGCGCGCGACTCGCTGCATCCGGCACTGTCCGATCTGCTGATCGAAGCGGCACGCGAGGTCCACGGGAAGGCGAACATCCTGCAGCGCGCCGGCGAATTCCCCGCGCCGCTCGCCCACGATTTCCCGATCAGCGACGACGCCGCCCGTTACTACAAGTCAGGCAAGAGCTTCCTCTACCGGGTCCTGCCGTTCTGGCTGGCGAGTCTCGCGGACCGGCTGCTGGTGGTCGTGGTGCCGCTGATCGTGCTGCTGATTCCGGCGCTGCGCGTCGTGCCGTCGCTGTATGCGTGGCGCGTGAAATCGCGCATCTATCGCTGGTATGGCGCGCTGATCGCGATCGAACGCAGCGCGCTCAGCGACCACTCGCCCGCCGAACGCGCCTCGCTCATCGAACGGCTCGATGCGATCGAAGAATCGGTGAACGGCCTGAAAATGCCGCTCGCCTACGCGGACCAGTTCTACGTGCTGCGCGAGCATATCGGCTTCGTGCGCGCGCGGCTGACCCATAGCCGCGAGGCTCAGCACGCCGCATCGGACGAACCCGGCGACGGGCCGCAGCCGGATTCGACGTCCCCCGTGCCGGCCGTCGCGGACCCGAAACCCTATTGACCGATGCAAGCGGCGTCCGCACCGCGTAAGATCATTACAAATCCGACGATCCAGCAGACAGCATCGTTCGGAACGGGCAATCCGGGAGACATTTATGACCGTTGGCATCGACGCCGGGCAACCGCTGTGGTTTTACGATTTTGTCTCGCCGTTCACGTACCTGTTGCTCGAGCAACACGACAAATGGCCGGGCTTCGACTTCGCGTTCACGCCGGTCGTCCTGAACGATCTGTATCGCCACTGGGGCCAGCGGACCGCTTACAGCGTGCCCGCGAAGCGCACCTTCCTGTATCGCCACGCGCTGTTTCGCGCGGAGCAGCTCGGCATTCCGTTCAAGATGCCGCCGGCCCATCCGTTCGACTCGATGAAGCCGCTCCTGCTCGCCACCGCGGCGAAGGGCGACATCAGCTTCGTGCGTGAGATTTTCCGTTTCATCTGGCGCGAAGGCCGCGATCCGTCGAGCGATACAGCATTCGCCGAATTGTGCGAGCGCGTCGGTATGCCGGACGGCCCGGAACTCATCAGGAATGAAGAAGTGAAGGCGCAATTGCAGCGCAACACCACGGATGCAATCGCACTGGGTGTCTACGGCGTGCCGACCTTCTACCTGAACGATCAGTTGTTCTGGGGCGAAGACGCGTTGCCCATGGTGCTGTATTGCGCACGCACCCCGAACTGGCTCGACTCGAAGGAAGTGAAGCGGGTCAGTTCGCTGCCTTCAGGTTTTGCGGATAACTGAGCGAAGGCATATCGTAAGCTTCGTGCAAATAAGGCCCGCCGCGCGCGTCGCAGCAGCCGTGATTGCGTCAAAAAGGCCGTCCTGATGCCGGCCATACCGCGTCCGCTATGCCGCCACACGGCAAACGGGCCTAAGGTTATAACCTTTGCGCCCCGCTCTCGCGATCTGGCTCGCGGGCGGCTCCGTAGGACGCTTCATCCGGGCCCGACCTGCTTGCATCGCTTCACCTGAACCATGGACGACGACTCCGCCGCCTCCCTCGATATCTGGCTCGTGCGCGTGCTGCGCACGCTGCTCGTCGAGCGCAGCGTCACACAAACGGCACTGCGTCTGAATCAGACCCAGCCCGCCATCAGCACCGCGCTGCGCAAACTGCGCGAGACGCTGAACGACCCGATCCTCGTGCGCGGCAAGTCAGGCATGGTGCCGACCGAATACGGCGAATCGTTGCTGGCCTCGGCACAACGTGTGCTGCGCGAAGTCGATTTCGTGGCCACGCCGCACGGCGACTTCGATCCGGGCCGCTCGCGCCGCACTTTCCGCGTGGCCGCGCCGGATTATCTGAACGACTTCTTCATGCCCACCGTGATCGCGCAGTTTCGCGAGGCGGCGCCGCATGCGCGTCTGGAGATCGATTCGCTCAGCCCGATGCTCGACCATTCCGCTGCACTCGACGCAGGTGAACTCGATCTCGTGATCGGCAACTGGCCGAAACCCGATCCGCGTTTCGGGCGCAGCGATCTGTTCTCCGATACGGTGGTGTGCCTGATGCGCGCCGATCATCCGCTGACCCGCACGCCGCTCACACGCGAAGCGTATCTGGCCGCGCCGCACCTTGCGCCAACGCCGTATAGCGGCGCGCGCGGCGGCGCCGTCGACATCGGCTTTGCGCGGGCTCGCGCCGACCGGCGCATCGTCGCCACGCTGCCCTATTTCGGCCTCGTGCCGCAAACGCTGCTGCAATCGGATCTGATCTTCACGACGACACGCCGTTTCGCGGCGCATTACGCGAGCATCCTGCCGCTCGCGGTGGTCGAGGTGCCGATTCCGTTTCCCCGTATCAAGTGCTATCAGCTATGGCATCCGCAGCCGGACCGGCCGAGCGATGTCGGCTGGCTGCGTACGTTGATGTCGCAAGTGTCGGACGAGCTGATCGCGCAGAAGGTGCGGCGCGCAAAACGGCCGCCGAAAAAGGAAACGTCAGCCGCGGCGGGCTGACGTTCTGGTTTGAAGTTTGGCGGGGTGAGCGCTTTACGCTAAACGCCGTGACCTTGATCGGTTCAAGTTACGCGCGCCACGTTGAGCGTGGTTACGTTTTAGCGTTTTACGCTGCACGCCACGATCCTGAGCGATTCACATTGCGTGCGGTACGCCCAAGCACCTCGCTCTGCCCGCTCAAACGCTCGCGCAGAGCTTCTGCGCTACCACCTGTGCCGCGGCCTCCCGCGCACGAATCTGCAGCAACTCAGCACATACCGCGACCGCGATCGCCGCAGGCGCTTTATCCACAATGCCGGTCACGCCGATCGGGCACGTCATCTCCACCAGCCGATCCAGATCCACGCCTCGCTCCAGCAAACGACGCTCAAATTTCACGCGCTTCGTCTTCGACCCGATCATGCCGAAGTAGGTGAAATCGCGCCGCCGCATGATGCGCGCAGCGAGCGAAAAATCGAGCGCGTGGTTATGCGTCATCACGAGGAAATACGCGCCGGGCGGCGCCGTGTCGACGATCGCATCAGGCGTGTCCGTCGCTTCCACCTGCACGTTGGCCGGCGTTTCGTCGGGGAACAGTTCGTCGCGTTCATCGACCCACTGGACGACGCACGGCAACCTGCCGAGCAGCGTGATGAGCGCATGCCCGACGTGCCCCGCGCCGAACAGCACAATGTGCATCGGCGCCGGACGCGGCGTCTCCACAGCGCTGCGCCGGCCGATCTGAACGGAATAGAAGTCGTTCATGTCGATCAATCCAGTTGGTTTAGATACTTGCACGATTACTCTGCCCGACGGTTTCTAACGGCTGCTCGCGAAAGATGGCCGCCGGTTGCACTGAGGTCCTGGCGGCGACCGCCCGTTCCTCGCCATTTCCGGCGTGGCGCTGCGCTCACGCCAGCGTCACGCTCTCGTCGCGACGGCTATTGCCGCGCTGCTGCAGTGGCTGCCCGCACTGCGCCGACTGCCTTGAGGATTTCCTCGCTGGTCGCGGGCGCATTCAGCGGCGGGTTGACCTTGTGGTCACCGACGGCCGACACCGCATCGCGCACGGCAAAGAACACCGAGAACGGCAGCAGCAGCGGCGGCTCGCCAGTCGCCTTCGAACGGTGGATGCTGTCCTCCGCATTGCGGTTCTTGAACAGGCGCACACGAAAATCGGGCGGCGTATCGTTGACGGTCGGAATCTTGTAGGTGGACGGCGCGTGCGTCATCAGCTTGCCGCCCGTGTTCCACCACAGTTCTTCGGTCGTGAGCCAGCCCATGCCCTGGATGAACGCGCCTTCCACCTGGCCGACGTCGAGGGCCGGGTTCAGCGATGCGCCCACGTCATGCAAAGCGTCCGCGCGCAGCACGCGCATTTCGCCGGTCAGCGTATCGATCACCACTTCCGACACGGCCGCGCCGTACGAGTAGTAGTAGAACGGCCGGCCTTGCAGCTTCGATTGATCCCAATACAGCTTCGGCGTGGCGTAGAAGCCGTCCGACCACAATTGGACACGCGCGACATAGGCCTTCGCGATCACTTCTTCGAACGGCACGATCATCTCGCCGACCACCACGCGGTCGTGCACGAAACGCACTTCCGGGGCAGCCACCTGCCCTGCGCCGAAACGCTCGGCGGCGAAGGCCGACAGACGTTCGCGCAACTGCCGCGCGGCGTCTTGCGCAGCCTTGCCGTTCAGGTCCGAACCGGTCGATGCAGCGGTCGCCGACGTATTGGCGATCTTGCTCGTATCGGTCGCCGTGACACGGATGCGGTTAAAGCCGATACCCAGTTCATGCGCCACGACCTGTGCAACCTTCGTGTTCAAGCCCTGGCCCATTTCGGTGCCGCCGTGGTTCACCAGCACCGAACCGTCGGTGTAGATGTGCACGAGCGCGCCGGCCTGGTTGAAGTGGGTCACGTTGAACGCGATGCCGAACTTGACCGGCGTCAGCGCCAGGCCTTTCTTCAGCACTTCGTTGTTCGCATTGAACTCGTTGATCGCCGCACGGCGCGCACGGTATTCGCTCGTGGCTTCGAGTTCGTCGATCAGTTCGTGAATCACGTTGTCTTCGACCACCTGACCATACGGCGTCTGGTTGCGTTCGGTCTTGCCGTACAGATTGCGCCGGCGCACGTCGAGCGAGTCCTCACCAACGGAGCGCGCGACGTTGTCCATGATGTACTCGATCGCGAACGCGCCTTGCGGACCGCCGAAGCCGCGGAACGCCGTATTCGATTGCGTATTGGTCTTGCCGCAGAAGCCGTCGATCGTCACGTCGGACAACCAGTACGCGTTGTCGAAGTGGCACAGCGCACGTGTCATCACCGGACCGGACAGGTCGGCGGAGAAGCCGCAGCGCGAGGTCATGTCGACCGTCACGCCGTCGATCACACCCTTGTCGTCGTAGCCCACTTCATACGTGTAATGGAAGTCGTGGCGCTTGCCGGTGACCATCATGTCGTCGTCGCGGTCCGGACGCAGCTTGACCGGGCACAGCAGCTTCCATGCAGCCAGCGCCGCGCAGCATGCGAACAGACCCGATTGCGATTCCTTGCCGCCAAAGCCCCCGCCCATCCGGCGGCATTCGATCAGCACGTTGTGCGACGCCACGCCCAACGCGTGCGCGACCATGTGCTGCATTTCGGTCGGGTGTTGCGTCGAACAGTAGACGTGCATGCCGTCGTCGTCCTTCGGCACCGCGTACGAAATCTGACCTTCCAGATAGAACTGTTCCTGCCCGCCGAGCAGCATCTCACCGGCTTCGCGGCGCGCCGCACGGGCGATCTTCGTATCGGCTTCGCCGCGCGCGAGTTTCATCGGCGGCAAGACGTGTTGATTCGCGGCGCGGGCTTGCTGCGCCGTGAGAATCGCAGGCAGTTCTTCGTAGACGACTTCGGCGCGGCGCGCAGCCAGACGCGCGGTTTCATGCGAGGTCGCGACCACGATGAACATCGGCTGGCCGACGTATTGCACGATACCGTCGGCGAGAATCGGGTCGTCGCCGTGGATGATCGGGCCGACGTCGTTGACGCCGGGGATATCTTGCGCGGTGAAGATCGCAACCACGCCGGGCGTGGCGCGCACTTTGTCGAGCGACATCGACACAATCTTCGCGTGCGCTTTCGGCGACAGGCCAAGCGCGGCGTGCAACGTGCCGGCGAGCGTCGGAATATCGTCGGTGTAAGTGGCCCGGCCGCTCACGTGCAGATGCGCGGACTCGTGCGGACGCGAAATGTGGACCTGGGTAAAGTCGTCGAGATCCTGAAGGTCTTTGAGGAACGGTTCGGCGTGCTGATTCATTCTGGTGTTCTCCGTATTCTTGGCGTCTTAGGCGCTCGCGCCGGCCGGGGCGCAGGCAGCGGCAACTGCACGAACATCCAGCGCGCTCTTCGGCAGCGGATTGTTCGGACGCGTTTCGAGCCAGAAGCGGTACAACGTGTTCTTCGCCGCTTCGAGGCGATAGTTGCTGGTGGCGCGCATGTCGCTAAGCGGCGCGTAGTCGTTGCCGAGCGCGAGCATCGCGGCCTGTGCGGTCGCTTCGTGCCATTCGGCGTCGCGCAACACGGCTTCAGCGTGCGTCGCGCGCTTCGACGTGGCAGCCATGCCGCCGAACGCGATGCGCGGCTCACGGATCACGTTGCCGTCGGCGATGAAGGAGAACGCGGCGCACACGGCCGAGATGTCCGAGTCGAAACGCTTCGACAGCTTGTAGCTGCGGAACTGCAGGTTCTTGCGTACGCCGGTGCGCGACGGCACTTTCAGGCCGACGACGAACTCGTGCTCCGCCATGTCCTTCTTCTGGTACGCGAGGTACAGGTCCTCGAGCGGCATTTCGCGCTCGATGTCGCCGCCGCGCACAATCACATGCGCGCCGAGAGCGATCAGGCCAGGCATCGAGTCGCCGATCGGCGAGCCGTTGGCGATATTGCCGCCGAGCGTGCCAGCATTACGAATCGGCAGCGAGGCGAAGCGTTGCTGCATCTCGAACAGTTCCGGGTACTGCTTGACGATTTCCGTGTAGGCCTTTTCGACGCTCACACCCGCGCCGATCTCGATCCATTCGTCGTTGGTTTCGAGCTTCTGCAATTCGGCGATCTGTCCGACGTAGACGATGTTGCCGAGCTCGCGCATCATCTTGGTGACCCACAGGCCAATGTCCGTGCTGCCGGCGAGAATACGGGTGGCCGGTTCAGCTTCCTTGATCCTGGCAAGCGCCTCAACCGTGCGCGGCGCGGCGAATTGCTGGCCGGCGTGCTGATAGTGGAACGTGTCCTTGCGCTCGAGCGTGGCAAGTGTTTTCGACAGGGCTTCGATATTGACCGGCGCTTTCGGCGCGGGGGCTTCGAACATGCGCACGGCGGCGTCGACGATCGGACGATAGCCGGTGCAGCGGCACAGGTTGCCGGTCAGTGCGTTGCTGATATCGTCGCGCGACGGCACGGTCCTGTTCGCGCAGCTGTGTTCGTGGCCGTGCTTTTCGTACAGCGACCACATCGACATCACGAAGCCCGGCGTACAGAAACCGCATTGCGAGCCGTGGCACTCGACCATCGCTTCCTGCACCGGATGCAGCGAGCCGTCCGGCTGACGCAGATCTTCGACGGTGTAGAGCGCTTTGCCGTCCAACGTCGGCACGAACTGGATGCAGGCGTTGACCGCCTTGAAGTCGACGCCGCCCGCCTCGTTGCGCTCGCCGATCACGACCGTGCACGCGCCACAGTCGCCCTCGGCGCAGCCTTCCTTGGTGCCGGTGCAATGCACATCCTCACGCAAATACTGCAGGACGGTGCGGGTGACGGGCGCATCCTTGATCTCACGGATCGCGTTGCGGTGGTAGAAGCGAATCGGCTCAGTCATGTCTCGTTACTCTCAATGTTCTGTGTCCGTTGGGACGTGCTGCGATGATGGTTCGAAAACTATCATCATCAATAAATACAACCCATAGCAGGGATCGCATGCGGGACATATTCGCGAAACGATATAGAGATGGGTTTGAGGGTCAGTTGGCTTATGTCCATATGGCTGTTTTACCGTATTTTTATCAAAAATGTGGCATTACAGCCACAAACGGTGGTGGCTCATTCATCCGCTTCGCATGAAAAGACCGCTCGCCCAGGGTGAAAACGGACCACTATAGGGATCCGGCACCCTTATTCAACCGCCTGAATTATTAAGCGACTCCTGCAAGGGAATCGGTTCCATGGGAAAATCACGCCTTTCCGGCGTTTTCAAGTCTCGTTTTCCCCATGTCCACCGACTCAGCGACACCTCGCAGCGAATTTGCGACGACCATGCAGATCATTCCGGTCGTCTTTTTCACGTTTCTTTGCTATTTGACGATCGGAATTCCGCTCGCGGTGCTGCCTGGCTACGTCCACGACGACCTGGGTTACAGCGCGATCCTGGCCGGCGCGGCGATCAGCGTGCAGTACCTGGCGACGCTGGCATCGCGCCCGCTCGCCGGCCGCTCGGCCGACACGCTGGGGCCGAAGCGGACGGTGTCGATCGGCTTGCTGGGTTGCGGCGCGAGCGGGGTTTTGTTGCTGCTCGCGGTGTTGTGCGGTCGCTGGCCGGTGTTGAGCCTGGGATTGCTGGTGTGCAGCCGTCTCGTGCTCGGCTTCGGTGAAAGCCTGTGCGGCACCGGCGCAATTTTGTGGGGCATTGGCCGGGTGGGCACGAGCAACAATGCCCGGGTGATTTCGTGGAACGGTATCGCAACGTATGGCGCGCTCGCGGTCGGCGCGCCGCTCGGTGTGGCGATTGCGCACACAATCGGGTTCGCCGCGCTGGGCATTCTGGTGATTCTGCTGGCGGCGCTCGGCTTTTATCTGGCGCGGCCCATTGCGCCGGTGCCGATCGTACACGGCGAGCGGATGTCGTACCGGAGCGTGATGACGCGGGTGCTGCCGCATGGGATTGGGTTGGCGCTGGGCTCGGCCGGGTTCGGGTCGATTGCAACGTTCATCACCCTGTTTTATGCCGCACGGCATTGGCCTAATGCGGCTTTGTCGTTGACTGTTTTCGGCACGCTGTTCATTGGCGCGCGCCTGTTGTTCGCCAATACGATCAAGGCCTACGGTGGGTTCCGGGTCGCGATTGCTTCGTTTTCGTTTGAATGCGCAGGGTTGTTGATGTTGTGGCTGGCGCCTGATCCGCATATTGCCCTTGCCGGGGCGGCGTTGACCGGGTTTGGGTTTGCTTTGGTGTTCCCGGCTCTTGGTGTTGAAGCGGTTGGGCTTGTGCCGCCTGCTAGCCGGGGCGCGGCTTTGTCGGCTTATTCTGTGTTTCTTGATCTCTCGCTGGGGATTACTGGGCCGTTGGCCGGGTATATCGCTGGGGAGTTCGGCTATGCGCAGGTGTTTCTGTTTGCAGCGGTGGCATCTGCGATGGCGGTCGTGCTGTCGACGATGATGTATTTGCGGAATTCGCGAGTGCCTAATGCGCCTGCGGCGACCTGAGTTTTTGGCCTGCGCGGCGCTTTTTTCTGTGCGCTTACGGTGTTGGCCTTTCCTTGTTTTCTTAGTGGTT
>NZ_JAQQDU010000239.1:0-1090 GCF_046027825.1 Paraburkholderia sediminicola | reverse complement strand
GTTCCGTCACATGAGCCTGCCGCTGACTTACTCCGCAAGTCGCGCCGAAGCCGTTGCCACGCAAAAGTCGCGGATTGCTCGCATACCGGGCTGCGCCGCCCTCAGGGAACACACGCTGTCATCACAATGGGTCGTCTACATCATCCATGGCTGTCGCGGCGCTGTCAGCGCTGCGTGGCTGACGGCGCCGCGGCAGCCATGCCCATACGCCCGATATCCCAGATAAAGCCAGCCAGCTCACGGGCAATTGCCACGATCGCCGTCGGTGCGCTCTTGCCGCGATTCACCAGCCGGCGGTAGCGCCGGCACAGCCGCACCTGGGCGTCCCACGCCCGATCGACGATCGGCTTGGGCAACCCCTCATGGCGTCGCTGGATTTCCGGACTCACGCGCGCCGCATGCCGGTAGCTCCACGCCGATTCGATCAGCAGTTTCCTCGCGTAGCGATTACCGGTCTTGGTGATGCTGCCTTGCCGGCGTGTCTCGCCCGATGAATGCTCCGACGGTGTCACCCCCAGCCAGGCCATCAGTTGCCGCGGATGATTGAAGCGCGACAGGTCCCCCAGTTCAGACATCAGTCCAATGGCCGCCGTGAACTGGATGCCGCGCATGGCCTGCAGCGCCAGCACCGCCGGATAGAAACGCCAGCCCGGAAGCGCCTCGCGCAATGCCGCCTCCAGCCGTTCGCATTGGGCAAGCCGGTCCTCAATGGTGCGCCGGTGTTCGTTAAAGGCCAGTTGTTGCCATTCACTATCGAAGGTGAACGCGCTGATCCACCGCCGGTGTGCCGCGCTCCAGTCGGCCCGCCCGCTGTAACGCACATCGTGCGCCAGCAGGAACGATTTCAGCCGTCGGCGCGCCTGTCCCAGATCCTCACGCGCGCTCGACCAGGCTCGGGCCAGATCGCGAAACGCCTCATCCTCGACATCCGGCACATGCACCGCACTCAGATCGCCCGCGCGCAGCGAGCGCACCAGTTTGATCGCATCGCGCCGGTCGGTCTTCACCCGCTCGCCGGGCTTGCGTGGAATCAGCGACGGCGCGCATACCATGCATTCGAAGCCCTTGTTCACGAGCTGCCGGTATAGCC
>NZ_JAQQDU010000238.1:0-1123 GCF_046027825.1 Paraburkholderia sediminicola | reverse complement strand
ATTTCTAATTCAACAGTGAATTAATGATCCAAGGCCACGCGACGATGGAGCGAACCCGTTGATGGTCCAGTTCAAGGTCGCGAAGCGAGTCGCACAGATGGTGTTCGAGCGCATCGATACTGTCGAAGACGCGGTTGTGAAAGGACTTTTCCCGCAGATCGTCCCAGAGATGTTCAACTGGATTGAGCTCAGGCGAGTATGGCGGGAGCGTGAGCAGGCGCAGATTGTGGGCCAGCCTGAGCGAAGCACTCTGATGCCACCCGGCGCCATCGAGGACCATCACGATCCGGTCGTCGGGATGACGCGCGCAGACCTCATCGAGAAAGAGCTGCATGCAGGCGCCATTGACGTGCGGCAGGATCAGCGAGTCGAGCGCGCCGTCAGTCACGGAGACGGCGGCATAAGCGTACGTGTACTCCTGCGTCACCATCGCCTGACACAGTGGGCGAACGGGTCTGGGGCACCAGCAACGCCGCGTGTCGGAGATGCGACCGAAGCGCGCTTCGTCCTGAAACATCAGGCGGATCGCCCCCTGGCCCGGCCACGCGCGGTCGATTTCGAGGAGGACGTCGGGAGTTTTTTTTCCAGGCGTCCTGGGCGGCCACATCGGCCTGGGGGTGTCGCTTGTCGGGTGCCAGCTTGCGCCAGCCATGACGGTGTAGCAGGTTGTAGGCGGAAGCCAGGGCAACCTTGCGCCCCAGTCGCTCGTCCAGCGCCTGCTTGATCTCGCCGACCACCAGGATGCCGCCCACACGGGCCTTCTCGAAGAAGGGCGCAAGAAAGGCCGCCTCTTCTTCTCGCGTCATATTCTCCCGGCGGCGACCGCCTGGCCTGGGGCGCTCGACCTCAGGCCGCCCGCCCGCCAGGATGAAGCGCCGGCGCAACTGACAGGCCCAGCCGACCGACACGCCAATCGCTTGCGCGGTCTGGGCAAGCGTCAGCCCGAATTCCAGCGGTAACAGTACTGCTTGTGCCTGCCGCAATTCATCTACCGTCCTGGCCTCGACCACGAGCAGCTTCGCCCGTTCGAAAACTTCACCACCACTCGCTTGACGAACCATCGCACATCCTTCTACACGAGGAAGGTGCGCTTATTATTTCACTATTGAATTGGAAATGGAAT
>NZ_JAQQDU010000237.1:0-1130 GCF_046027825.1 Paraburkholderia sediminicola | reverse complement strand
TTTACTGCGCCAAACGGAACAGGAGAGCAACGATGCAACTGAACCTGGCCTTCGAGGATCTGCCGCACGACGACAGTCTATGGGAGCAACTCGACGAAGCGACACGCGAAACGATGATCGATCGGCTCGCGCAGGCGATCGCAAAGGTCGCAATCGTAAGTCGTCCAAACGAACTGGAGCACAACGATGAGTGATGCATCCCACAAGATAGCCGCGAGCCATCTGCAGCGTACCGCGGTCGTTTACATCCGCCAGTCCAGCGCCAGTCAGGTTGAGCACAACCGCGAATCGACACAGCGCCAGTACGCGCTTGCTCAACGTGCGCTCAGCCTCGGCTGGCACGAACAGCAGGTCAGTGTGGTCGACGAGGATCTGGGCCTCTCGGGCGCCAGTGTCGCGAATCGTGGCGGCTTTGCGCGCATGACCGCCGAGGTAGCACTGGGGCACGTTGGAATCATTCTCGGACTCGAAGTCTCGCGTCTGGCGCGCAACAACTCCGACTGGTACCGTCTGCTCGATCTGTGCAGCATGACCGATACGCTCATCGGCGATGCCGATGGCGTATATAACCCGGCGTTTTTTAACGATCGGCTATTGCTCGGCTTGAAGGGCACCATGAGTGAAGCCGAACTGCACATCCTGCGCGCCCGTCTGGATGGCGGCATTCGCAACAAGGCAGCCCGCGGTGAACTGCGCCGCGGGCTGCCAACCGGGCTGGTATGGGGCGAGGCCGACGGCGAGGTGAGACTGCATCCCGACGAAGCTGTGGTCGGTGCAATACGCGCCGTATTCGCCCGTTTCAGCGAATTCGGCTCAGCCCGCCGCGTCTGGCTGTGGTTTCGCTCGGAGAACCTCTCGTTCCCCCTGCAGATGCATCACAACAGCGACCAGATCCGCTGGATCGCGCCGACGTATCATGCGATCCATAGCGTGCTCGCCAATCCGGTTTATGCTGGTGCCTATTGCTACGGCAGGAGCCGGCAGGAGCGATACATCGACCCGCAGGGGGGACTGAAGACGCGCGTGCGTCGGCTGCCGCAGTCGCAGTGGGCCGTGCTCATCAAGGACCATCATGAAGGCTATATCGACTGGGCAACTTATGAAGCCAATCAGGTTCGCCTGGGTGGCAA
>NZ_JAQQDU010000236.1:0-1157 GCF_046027825.1 Paraburkholderia sediminicola | reverse complement strand
CCCGAATCCTTCACGCCGCCAAACGGCATTTCCGGCCAGGGTGCGGCAGGCTGGTTGATCCACAGCATGCCGACTTCCAACTGTTGCGACAGCAGATGCACGTTGCGGAACGACTTCGTGAACGCATAACCGGCCAGACCAAACGGCAGACGGTTCGCTTCGGCGATCGCTTCTTCGAGCGTGTCAAAACCGCGGATCGCGGCGATCGGGCCGAACGGCTCGTTATTGAACACGTCCGACTCGAGCGACACGTTGGTCAGCACCGTCGGCGCGAAGAAGTTGCCTTCCGAGCCCACGCGTTCACCGCCCGTTTCGACCTTCGCGCCGGTCTTGCGCGCGTCGTCGAGCACCTTGCTCATCGCGGTGAGACGGCGCGCGTTGGCGAGCGGTCCGATGGTTGTGCCTTCGGCCAGACCGTCGCCGAGCTTGAGCCCTTCAGCATGCTTGACCAGCGCCGTAGCGAATTCTTCGCGGATGCTGTTGTGCACCAGAAAGCGCGTCGGCGAGATGCAGACCTGGCCCGCATTGCGGAACTTCGCGGCGCCCGCGGCCTTGATGGCCAGCGCCACGTCGGCGTCTTCAGCCACGATCACCGGCGCATGACCGCCCAATTCCATCGTCGCGCGCTTCATGTGCGCGCCAGCCAGTGCGGCCAGTTGCTTGCCGACCGGCGTCGAGCCGGTGAAGGTGACCTTGCGGATCACCGGATGCGGAATCAGGTAGCTGGAAATCTCCGCCGGGTCGCCGAACACGAGGCCAACCGTACCGGCCGGCACGCCGGCTTCGACGAATGCCTGCAGCAGCGCTGCCGGCGACGCCGGGGTTTCTTCCGGCGCCTTGACGAGGAACGAACAGCCGCACGCGAGCGCCGCGCTCAGCTTGCGCACGACCTGATTGACCGGGAAATTCCACGGCGTGAACGCCGCCACCGGGCCAATCGGCTCCTTGAGCACGGTTTGCTGCACCGCCAGATTGCGCGGCGGCACGACCCGGCCGTAGACGCGACGGCCTTCATCGGCGAACCACTCGATGATGTCCGCCGCGGACAGTACTTCGACGCGCGCCTCGGCGAACGGCTTGCCCTGTTCCTGCGTCATCAGGCGGGCGATGTCCGAAGCGCGCTCGCGCACCAGCGCGGCGGCTTTGCGCATGGTCGT
>NZ_JAQQDU010000235.1:0-1238 GCF_046027825.1 Paraburkholderia sediminicola | reverse complement strand
CAGGGCTTCCGCACGAAGGCCCGTATAAATAAAGGGACGTAGCGGTTGTAAACAATCAGCGGGTCAGGTTTACTCTTGTTTTTTGCCGGAACGAGAGATGCCCTCGATCATGGACGCATTTGCCGACCTGCGGGATCCGCGCTGCCGTACCTGTCGTTATCCGTTACCGGAAATCCTGTTCGCCGCACTGAGCGCGGTGTTGTGTGGCGTGGAGGATTGGGAGACGACCACCCTGTGGGCCCGTACCCAACTGGCTTGGTTGCGTACCCACCTGCCATACGAGAACGGTATTCCCTCGCCCGATACCTTTGCGCGCGTGTTCGGTGCGCTAAGCGTGAAGGCCTTCGAGCAGTGCTTCATCAACTGGGCGGGCCAGCTGTGCCCGGCCTTGGAGGGTCAGCATATCGCGATTGACGGCAAGGCGGTGCGCGGCAGTCGCAGCGGAACCCACTCAGCTCTGCATCTGGTTTCAGCATGGTGCTCAGATACGGGCCTGAGCCTGGGGCAGGTCAGCACATCGGAGAAGAGCAATGAGATCACTGCGATCCCTGAACTGCTGGCAGCGCTGAACCTGGAGGGGGCAACGGTGACGATCGACGCGATGGGCACGCAGCATACGATCGCTGAGGCCATCGTCAAGGCGGGCGCCAACTACGTTCTGGCGGTCAAGGACAACCAGCCGGGCCTGGCCGAGGGCGTGCGGCGATGGTTCGCCGCCGCGCAGGACGGCAGGCTGGAGAGTTCGTACTGGGAACATGTCGAACACGACAAGGGGCACGGGCGGCTGGAAACACGGGTGTGCCGCGTGGCTGATGACATCGCGTGGCTGGCGGGTACCGGGCAGCACTGGGCTGGCATTGAGCGCCTGGTCATGCTCGAGCGTACCCGTGAGCAAGGTGGCAAGACGAGCACCGAGAGCTGCTATTACATCAGCTCGAAAGCAGTGAAGGCTGCGGAGATGGCTCGACTCATCCGGGCACATTGGGGCATCGAAAACCAGCTGCACTGGGTTCTCGATGTGTCGTGGGGCGAGGATGCCAGCCTGATCCGCGACAAGGTAGCCGCGCAGAACATGGCCAGCCTGCGCAAGATCACGCTGAACCTGGCTCGACTCGAGCAGAGCCGCCAGCCGAAAAAGATCAGCCTCAAGAACGTTCGTAACCTCGCCGCATGGGATACCGCGTTGCGTGACTCCGTTCTCGGCCTTGTCTGACGGGGGCCTTCGTGCGGAACCCCTG
>NZ_JAQQDU010000234.1:0-1242 GCF_046027825.1 Paraburkholderia sediminicola | reverse complement strand
GGTCAAGTGCGGGCGCAAGCCCGGCGAAGCGAACACTTGACGCGCGTGGGGTAATAGGCTGGTGCAGGGCTGGTTGCGGCAGAATGCGGCAACCAGCCCTGCAAGACAATGCGAACAATGACGAATCAAACCCAACTCTTTGAGGCGGCCCTGGGAATCAACGCGCCGTGGTATGTGCAAGGCGTCGATTTCGGCACGGAACTGACGATTGCCGTGGACTTTGTCGCGGGCAGCCGGTTTGCCTACCCCGGGGTGCCGGGTGAACACCCGGTGCACGACACGGTCATCAAACGGCTGCGCCACCTCAATTTCTTCCAGTTTGACTGTTATCTGGAGGTGCGGGTGCCGCGTGTGCGCTTGCCGGACGGCTCGGTGCGGCTCGTGCAGCCTGACTGGATGGGTAAGCTGGATGGCTTTACGCTGCTGTTTGAAGCGCTCGTGCTGACGTTGTGCCGGGAGATGACATTTGCGGCGGTGGCTCGTCTGGTGAACCTGTCGTGGCATCGCGTGAAGGCCATCTGTGATCGGTACGTGGATATGGCCGTGGCCGCGACTGACTTGTCCGAAGTCACTGCGGTGGCCATTGACGAAACCTCGTGCCGACGTGGCCACGACTATGTCTCGCTCGTCGCTGACATGGACGGCAGGCGCGTGGTCTTCGTCACGCCAGGCAAGGATGCAGGCGTCGTCGAACGCTTTGCCAATCACCTGGAGCAACACAACGCAACGCCTGCGCAGATCAAATCGGTCAGCATCGACATGTCGCCCGCCTTCATCAAGGGCGTGGACGAGCATCTGCCCGATGCGCGTGTGACGTTCGACAAGTTTCATGTGGTGGCGCACGCGTCCAAAGCACGCGATGGTGTGCGCCGCGAGCAGCAGAAGACCGATCCTGCACTGAAGGGCATGCGCTGGTCGCTGCTCAAAGATGCTGACAAGCTGAATCTCGCGCAACTGACCGATCTCGAGGCGCTGATCAGCCAGTACACCACCAACCGCACCGCCCGTGCCTGGATGTACCGCGAGCAGCTGCGCGAGATACTCGATCGCAAGCAAATCCATGTGGTCTCCAAGATGTTGCGCCGGTGGTGCAGCAATGTCATGCGTTCCAAGGTCGAGCTCATGAAGGACGTCGCACGAATGATTCTTCGTCATTTCGACGGCATCGTCGCGTGGGCCCAGACGCGCCAGACCAATGGTTTCATTGAAGCGATCAACGGCCTGTTTCAAGCTGCCAAGCGC
>NZ_JAQQDU010000233.1:0-1254 GCF_046027825.1 Paraburkholderia sediminicola | reverse complement strand
CAGGGCAATCGCATCAAGAGACCTGCATTCCAAGCACTTGAGCCCGATAGTGTTCATCGAATCCGGCCTTGAGCCGTTTGTTCTTTATGCCGACCTTGGTGGCTTTGTCAGCGTGCAGTAGATTCGACACGATGCGGCGCAGGATCGCGAAGTTTTGTGCTGCATTGTCCACCCGGGCACGACATTGATCCTCGCCAAAGGCGACATCGAGCACCCAATGCATGCTGTTTTCGATGGCCCAGTGAGCGCGCACCGCCTCGTTGATCCGTTTCGGGTCCGCGGGCAGGCTGTTCACGTAGTACCGCCGCTCCACCGAAACGCGGCCGTCGATCTCGCGGGTGGCCTCAACCATCGCCACCGAACGCAGGCCGGCCCATTTGCCGTCCACATCCAGCCAGTCAATCATGTCGGTCGCAACGCACCGGCGCGTCTCGATTCGTCCGTGCACTTTCTTGCCTGTCTGACAGTGCTCAGCGAAGCGCACGCTGCGCAGAGACTGGGTGCGCTGTGCATCGAACAGCTGCACGATCGCTTCATGCAGGGCAGGCTGATTGCCTTTGACCGCAAGCACATAATCGGCACCTCCAGCCACGATTTTCGCCGCGATCTCCCGCTGGCAACCCATCGCGTCGATCGTCACGATCGCACCCTTGAGCAGCAAGGCGTCCAGCAAGGCCGGGATCGCGGTGATCTCATTGCTTTTGTCGGCAGTCCTGACCTGGCCCAAGGTTGCCCCCAACGCGCCGCAATAGGCCGATACCAGATGGATCGCGCTACGCCCCATGCCGTGCGAGCGCCGTACCGTCTTGCCGTCAATTGCCACCACCTGGCCCGCGACTGCAGGACAAATGCCGCTTACCCAACGCACAAAGCACGCCTCGAACTGCCGCGCATCAAGCGCCGCGAATACGCGCCCGAACGTGTCATGCGAGGCAATCCCGTTGCGCAGCGGCAAGTACCGGCGCAGCCACTCCAGTTGTCCTTGCCCCCACAAAGCGATCCCCACCCAGCTGTCGGCACCCGACAGGATCGCCGCCAGTGCAACCACCAGCATTTCCGTCAGATCATGCTCCGGGATGCGTACACGCGGGTCCTTCAGGTCCCCAAACGCGTCTTGCAAACTCAACGGCTCGTATTCGTCGTCCACACCACTCTCGGCTCTTAGCAAAACCAAGAGTTAACGCTTCTTCGCAGCAGTTTACAACCCCATTCGTAACCCATTGTGTGTAAACAATTTTTCGTGCGATTGCCCTG
>NZ_JAQQDU010000232.1:0-1288 GCF_046027825.1 Paraburkholderia sediminicola | reverse complement strand
TGACCTTGCCCCTGTTTCGCGAATCCCATAGCTGAGAGATTTATGCGGCTCGTCCCTGTTGAGCGGCGAACCAGTTTTTCTCGAACGTCATGGGGCTGACGTAGTCGAGCGTCGAGTGTAGCCGGCGAGAATTATAAAAGCCAAGCCAGTCGACGATTTCATCCATTGCCGCACGCCGGGTCGCGAAGTGCCGGCCATGCAGGCGTGCAACTTTCAACGAACCCCACAGGCTTTCGGTCGGTGCATTGTCCCAGCAGTCGCCGCGTCGACTCATCGACGAGCGCATGCCGTAGGCCTTCAGCGTGTCCTGGAACAGCCCGCTGCAATACTGGCTACCCCGGTCGCTATGTACGATGACGCCAGCCTCTGGACGGCGCCGGAACCACGCCATACGCAGCGCATCCGTGACCAGTTCCGCTTTCATGTGTGACTGCATCGACCAGCCCACCACCTGCCTGCTGAACAGGTCGATGATGACCGCCAGATAAACCCAGCCTTCAGCCGTCGCACAGTACGTGATGTCGCTCGTCCAGACCTGGTTCGGCGCTGTTGCCGTGAAGTTGCGCTCCAACAAGTTCGGCGCCACCGGCAGGTTGTGATTCGAGTTCGTCGTCGCGATGTACTTGCGCTTGTGTCGGGCACGGATGCCATGCTGCGCCATCAGCTTGCGAACACGCTCCTTGCCCACGCGCACGCCGCGCGCAACGAGTTCTTTCCACATGCGCGGCCAACCATATTCGCCCTTGACCTGCACGTGAATCGCCTTGATGTGCGCGAGCAGGGCATCGTTGCTGATACGGCATCTGTGCGGCTTGTCATCGCCGCTGCGCTGCTGACGCTGATGATATCCGCTGGGACTGATTTCCAGTGCTTCGCACAGCATTGAGACTGGCCAGCGGTGTCGATTCCGGTCAACGAACGCGCACTTCACATCAATTCCTTTGCGAAGTACGCCGCCGCTTTTTTTGTGATGTCGAGCTCCATCTTCAGGCGAGACACTTCCGCTCTCAACCGCGCCAGTTCCATCTGCTCTGGACTGACCGGCTTCGCTCCGGCTCCGACCAGTTTGCCTTCCCTGTCAGCCTGGACCCAGTTGTGAAGGGTCTGCTGCACCACGCCCAGCGTCGCCGACACCGCAGCCAGACTCTGGCCGTTCTTCACCAGCCGGACTGCTTCCAGTTTGAATTCGAGCGTGTACTGCGCCCGCTTTGCCTTGACCGTCATCGTTTCTTCTCCTTGCTTGAGTTTACACACTCAGCAAGGGATTCGTTTTTCGGGGGCAAGGTCA
>NZ_JAQQDU010000231.1:0-1298 GCF_046027825.1 Paraburkholderia sediminicola | reverse complement strand
TAAGGAGCCGTGGATTCGATATTGTGAGCAGCACGGAATGTCCCCAAGCGACGTCACCCGACAGGTCATCCATAAGCTGCTGGCACGTACGCCCGCGGTGATCACGGCCATTGATGTCCCTGCTGTCGATGTTCGAAGAAAGAAAAGGATTGAGGTGCGTATTCTGGTGAGTGAATGGGCAGTCATGGAGAACATGGCCGCGAGAGACGGATTTTCTCCGAATGTATGGATTGCCGCGATTGTCCGAGCGCGTCTTAGCAAGGAGCCTCAGCTGGGTCAGTACGAGCTCGAACAGTTGGCAGCTTCGAATACCCGGCTTCTCGCGATTGGTCGGAACGTCAACCAGATCGCGCGCGTGTTAAACGCCAAACCGACAGAGGATTCGGGCTATCGAGCTGAAGTCATCGAAGAACTCTCTGAAGCAATCAAGACTCATACGGCGGCGGTTTCCGCTGTCATTCAAGCGAACGTTCAACGCTGGTCCCGTTAACCCAGGAGGTCTGCATGGAATCGAAACTTCACTTCAAATGGCCTGATCTCAAGACACTCGTTCCCCGTAAGAATCACGTCACTCCACGAACGGGTATCGCCCGTTGCCACGTTGAACTGGTCCCGACGCTTCTGCTTCGGGCGAATCGATATTTGGGGTTCGGCCTGTATGTCGTGACCGCTTCCGGCGTGGTGCCTGTTTTGCGTGGCGGTTCAGCAGTCTGGTTCAAGTCCATCGAACAATGCGCCGACGAGTTGCTGGACCTGGACGTAGACCTTGATTTCGAGCATGTCCTGCTGGACCTCGGCATGTGGGATTGTCATTTTATGCCGCGCCGATTCGATGAGCCTCGCCCTGCGAGGCTTCAATGCAGCCGGCCTACAAGACCGGGCCTTCGGCCATTGCGCCCCCTGGGCGCCTGATAAACAGGATATGCCATGTTTGCCTTCTGGATTCTTGCCGTCGCACTCACCAGCGCTCTGTTCCGTGTCCATTGTCTTGACTGGGCGTACCTCATACGCAAGCGCCAGCTTCGGGGTTATTTCATCGAGACACCTGGCAACTTTATCGGTGACCTCGCGTCGGCCGTCGCTTACTTCGCGTTTCTTGTTCTGGTTTCCCGCCAGGCGCTCGGCGTTGCTCAGCAAGACGGGCTATATCTGGAGTGTGCGCTGACCGTTATGTTCAGCGTCGGTGTTCGGCGCTCATTTACAGGAATTCGCATTAATAAGGAGACTCCGTAATGAGGAAGCTTATTTTCGTATGCGCGGCGATCATGGCGCTCGCTGCATGCGGTAAGGACGACAAC
>NZ_JAQQDU010000230.1:0-1302 GCF_046027825.1 Paraburkholderia sediminicola | reverse complement strand
TATCAAACCCACGCCGCATCACGCCGGAGGGGCCGTGAGAGAGGGCACAGCCTTGCTTCAGGGTCTGGCGATCTGCGGTCACTGTGGCCGGCGACTCAGAACCCACTACCGCGGCATGAACGAGACGCCGGGATACCATTGTGCAAATAAAGGTGTTGTGAATGGCCGTGGCGTCTATTGCCTGAATGTCGGTGGCCTGCAGATCGACAAAGCTGCCGCTGAATCCTTCCTGCGTGCCGTCGAGCCTGCCGGTCTGCAAGCTGCTGTGCGGGCCGCAGAGCTTCTCGAAGCCGATCATGACGCCGCGCTTGTGCAGTGGCGACTGGCTGTGGAACGCGCGCGCTATGAAGCGCAGCGGGCCGAGCGCCGATACCATGCCGTCGACCCCGAGAATCGCCTGGTGGCACGCGGGCTCGAAGCCCAATGGGAGAAACGTCTGCACGACCTCGAGCAGGCACAACATGAGTTGGAGCGGCGCGAGCAGCTCCGCCCTCGAACGTTGAGCGTTCAGGAACGCCAAAGCCTCCTGGCACTCGGCAAAGATCTTCAGCTACTGTGGTATGCGCCGAACCTCGCCGTGCGTGACAGAAAGCAGTTGCTGCGCGCCCTGCTTGAGGAAGTGACGGTTACCGTTCATCGCGAACAATACCAGGCGCATCTTAAACTGCGCTGGCGAGGCGGCAAGCTCACCGAATGCGATGTGGAGCTCCCCCGCTCGCGGCCCGCCACCATCCGCACCGACGAAGAGACCCTTGCGCTGGTCCGTCGGCTCGCGCAGCACTATCCCGACGCCACCATTGCGGGCATCCTCAATGCGCAGGGTCGGCTGAGTGCACAGGGGATGCGCTTCAACCAGAATCTCGTGGGTAACCTGCGCCGTCACTGGAAGATCCCCTGTTTCGAACCACCCGCCGAGCAGCCCGATGGAGAACTGCTCAGCGTCCGCCAGGCCGCCCGCGTGCTGGGCACGGCATCGTCGACACTCCATCGCTGGGTCAATGACGGCTTCATCGCCGGCGAGCATCCCACGCCCGGTGCGCCCTGGCGCATTCGGATAACAGAAGCATTGCGTCGTATCTTTGTTGATAGCACTCCTGATGGATACGTCGCTATGCAGGTCGCAACGCAGCGACTCGGTGTTTCCCGTCAAACTGTGTTGCAGCGTGTAAAGCGCGGCGAACTCGACGCGGTGCTGGTCCGCCGCGGTCGATGCAAAGGCTTGCGCATCAAGGTCGTCAGCGAACAGCCGGACTTCTTCGAACGCACTTCATGAACCAGAGGGCATTGCTATGAGAGATCCAA
>NZ_JAQQDU010000023.1:0-105629 GCF_046027825.1 Paraburkholderia sediminicola | reverse complement strand
TATCCGCCGTCCGAAGATATGGCATCGAGCGACCTTCTGCGTCAACTCGGGTAACACCGAATGATCGCTCCGACGAAAACCGATCGGCCAATGCTGGCCGATTGCCGCCGAACGGTTCATGCCGCGGCGGGGAAGGACGGTGCCATGCGCGAGTCACAAGCCCAGGTAATTGATCCGAAAGGGCGTTTTGATGAGATCGAGCCGACCAGACACTCGACGGCGCTGCCGGCGCGGCCTTCGGCAATCGCAGAGGGGTGCTGATTGCAAGCGGTGTGCAAGCTCAGTGGGCGTAGAATGCCGCCTTCCCAGACACCATCCGCGATTGCCTCGCGAACCGAGCCCGCCTCATGAACAAACCGCCGCGCAAGAAGAACCCGACCTTTGGCATTGCTGTTTTCATCGTGGTCGCGGTATTGCTGGTGATCGCCACGCTCTTCTATAACGCCATCACGGAAAAGCGCGAATTCGACCGCCAGAACGCCTCGGCGCCGACGATTTCATCGGACGCGGCGGCTGCGGCTACCGCTGCCGCAGCGAAGCCCGCAAGCGGCGCCGCGCAATAAGACGACGGGATCGTTTCACTCTTCCGGCAGGCGAATCACGCTCGCATCTTTGCGAATCTGCGCCGACGCCGTCAGCATCTGCTTGCACTGATGGGCGAGCAGTTTCATGTCGTGCACGGCGTCCGCCGAGTAGTCCGGCGATTTCTCCGTCTCGACCACCATCGCATCCAACTCACGCGCCAATTGTTTGACCTGCTCGCCCTGATCGGCGGGCGGCGCGCTACCGGCTTCGGCTTCGGTCAGATTGTCGCGGACCGCACTCAGGGCGCGCTGCAACGCTTGTAGCGAGACGCTGTCGGCTTGCTGTGCGGAAGTGCG
Organism: Paraburkholderia sediminicola; assembly: GCF_046027825.1. Taxonomy (GTDB): domain Bacteria; phylum Pseudomonadota; class Gammaproteobacteria; order Burkholderiales; family Burkholderiaceae; genus Paraburkholderia; species Paraburkholderia sediminicola_D. Next base: position 104,748 of record NZ_JAQQDU010000023.1, on the reverse strand, counting down.
CAAGAGCGGCGCGGCCGCCGTGATCTGTGAGGCGAGCACGTGGCTGCGCACCAGCAGGTCGTTCAATTCCGGCACGAACTTCTGCGCGGACTTCGGCTCGAGCATCATGCGTTGGAACGCCTGCCCCAGATTGGCGAACGCCACGTGGACATTCTTGCGCGCGAGCCGGTAGCGATAATCGCGATCGAGCGCTGTCGCAGCGGCCACGGCGGCAGCGGACGCACCGCTGACCGGTTTGGCGGCCGCGTTGCTGAATGGTGCGGCGCCGGCGCTGCTTGCGTCGGCGGTTGTTCCCGCGCCGGTACCAGCGGTTGCAAGAGCAGTCGCACCGGCGCTTGCGCCGGACTTTGACGCAGCGTTGCCGCTCGCATTCGCTCCGGCGTTTGCCATCACTAGCGACGGCTTGCCAGCTTCGATCGCCGGATCCGCCATCGCCGCGGCGGGCGCAAACGCGCCTGCCTCAGTCACCGTAGCGACGACCGCAGCAGCCGGCTTGCCGCTCCACCACCAACTCGCTTCCAGATACTGCCGCGTTGCATTGATCATGCTGTTGACGAGCTTGCCCATCAACCGGTATTCCCAGTAGGGGAACAGGTGGCTCGCCGCAATCGCGATCGCGCAACCCACTACCGTGTCGATCGCGCGTTCGCCGATGATGCGCATGCTGCCTGGCGCGAGCAGATGGAACATGAGCAGCACATACGAGGACGTGAACACCACGCTCGCCGTGTAATTGAACAGCAACAGGCTATAGCTCATCACCATCGACGCGAACATCACGACCAGCAGGATATGCGGCTCCTTGACGAAGATCATCAACGCGATGCTCGCCGCACAGCCGATCAGCGTGCCGATGATCCGCTGTCCGTTGCGCTGCTTGGTCAGCGAATAGCCAGGTTTCAGAATGATGACGGTGGTCATCACGATCCAGTATGCGTTGGTGAGCGGCAGCAAACGGCCGAGCCAGAACCCCACGGCGACCGCAATCGTCACACGCAGCGCATGGCGGAAGCTCGGCGAGGCCATGGTCAGATTCGAGAAGATCTGCCCGAATGGCACGCGGCGGCTCGATACGAAGCGGGAGAGCGCCTTGTCGAGGCGCAGTTCGGTCTCGGTCTCGCTCGCGCCCGGATCGTTCGACAGGCTTTGGTGCATCTTGTCGATCAGGCGCGTGGCGCTCCAGATACGCCGGAAGGTGGACGACACGGCCGAATAAGCCTCAGGGCTCCTGGCTGGCAGGTCCTGCTTGCGCATCAGGTCAATCTCGAACTCGATGGCGCGCAATTCGGCTTTTACATTCACGTGCGTGCGCGGCGGCTGGTTTTGCAACACCGCGAGTCCGATCTCTTCGAGATCGGCTGCGGATTTGCGAATCAGATCGCGGTAAAACACCAGCAGGTCGGAGCCGCCAAAGGTGCTGCGCACCAGCGAGTAATCGACATGCGTGCCGACAAACAGTTCGTGCAGGTCGACGGTATTGATGAACAGATTGAATAGCATCGCCCGGCGCGGTTCGAGCCGGCCGCTCTTCAGTTTCGGCAGATTGCGCAGCACGATGTCGCGCGCGGCATCCTGACGATCGACCGCGGCGATCTGCTTGTCGACCAGGTTGCGATAGCACTCGTCGAGATCGTTATCGAGATCATAAAAGGCGGCGCGCGCGAGCAGATAGTCCGCGCACGCGAACACGCTTTCGGCGAGCGCCTGCTGTTCGATGCGGTGCATCATCCAGCGGCTCACGAAGGTCGACCAGTAGGTGTACCAGAGGCCGCCTACCAGAATCCACGACGCATTGACGAGTGCCTGCATCGGCGTGAAATGCTCTTCCAGCGTCATGATCATCATGAACAGCGTGGCGAAGCTGATCTGCGGCCAGCGGTTGCCATACACGACGATCAGTGAGAGCACGAAGGTGAGCGGCACGACCGTGCACCACAGCGCCACTGGGTTGACCGTGGCGAGACCGGTGGCGAGCGCGGACAGAAAGCCGATCACCGTGCACGCCAGCATCTCATTGTGCTTGTACTTGAGCGGACCCGGCATATCGACCACACATGCGCCGAGTGCGCCGGTCGCGATCGTGAAGCCGAGGTCGCGATCGTGAAATACGATCAGACACAATATGGCCGGTAACGACACGCCGACTGCGATGCGCAGGCCGCCATAAAAGTACTGGCTGTAGAGGAATTTTTTTATTTCAACCGAATAGCGCATCGACTGCCTGGATTCTTCCATTCACTGAGAAAACGCGGTTGAAGGGGCCAACCCCGGGGGCAGACCCAAACTGCCGTCGAGTCTAACTGATTTTGTGCCTGATCTGACCTCGTCCGTTCGGCCAGGTTCTGCCCTGGGAGCGCGTTTGTTATGCTGTCGCTTCAATGTCTGTCGCGGCCCGGTCGTTCCGCTCGCGTCGCCTGTTTCTCCGGGATCCATGCTCCAACTCTTCTACTCGAACCGCTACGAAACCCTTGTCGGCGCGCTGCTCGACGACCTGGCAGAAGCGCCGTCCGACCCCTGGACCGCGCAGCCCGTGATCGTCCCGAGCGCGGCGGTGCGACGCCGGCTCGAGCTCGACATCGCCGCGCGCCAGGGCATCTGCGCGAATGTTAACTTTGGTTATCTTGCGCAGTGGCTGTGGGCGCAAATCGGCGGCGTGATCGAAGTGCCGAAGCATTCCCCATTTGCGCCGGACCGGCTCGTCTGGCGGTGCTACCGGCTGCTGGGGGAGACGGATGAAGGCCTGCCCTGGAATGCTTCACCGCGTCTGCGTACCTATCTCGATGCGGCGGATGCGTCGATGCGCTACGAACTGGCGCGCCGCGTGGCCACCGTGCTCGACCACTATCTGACCTATCGCCCGGAATGGCTGTTGCAATGGCAGAAGGGCGGTTCGATCTTCGCGAGCGGCGCAGCGGACGACAACGGTCCGCGTCTCGTCGGCGCAAGCGAGGCGGCGCGTGAGGACGAGCGTTGGCAAGCCGCACTGTGGCGCGCCGTGCTTGCCGAAGTGGCGGGCGACGCGCAAACACCCGCGACAGCCCTGCCGCCTGCTTATCGCTTTCTCGAAGAAATCGGCACGCTCGATCTGGAAGCCATCTCGAACGCGCAGTGGCCCGAAGCAGTCAGCGTGTTCGCGCTGCCGACCATGCCGCCGCTGCACGTCGCGTTGCTGCGCGCGCTGTCGCGCTGGGTCGACGTGCGTCTGTACGTGATGAACCCGTGCCGCGAATTCTGGTTCGACGTGGTCAGTGCGGGCCGGGTCGAGGCGCTCGACGCCGCCGGCCACCTCGACTATCAGGAAGTGGGCCATCCGCTTCTGGCCGAGTGGGGCCGCCAGACCCAGGCGCAACTGCACATGCTGCATGAGCTGACCGAGAGCGCCGCATCCGGCGAGACGGGCGACTTCACCGAGAATCCGGAACCGAGCTGGCTGGCCGCCGTGCAGAACGGCATCCTCGATCTGCGGGCGGAAGCGGGAACAGACGCGGACACCGACGATTTGCCGATCGAGAACGGTATTGAAGTCCATGTGTGTCACAGCCTGTCACGGCAGCTCGAAGTGCTGCATGACCGCCTGCTCGGCTGGTTCGATGAGTTCGACGATCTGCAGCCGTCCGACGTGCTGGTTGCTGTGTCCGATCTCGCGACCGCCGGGCCATTGATCGATGCGGTATTCGGCACCGCCCCCCTGGGCGATACGCGCCGCATTCCGTATCGGATCACCGGCTTGCCGCCCTCGCAGGCTAATCCGGTGGCGCGTTTGCTGCTGGATTGGCTGGCCTTGCCTGAGCGCAGCGTGGGCGCGCCGGATCTGATCGAGTGGCTGCGAGTCGATGCGATCGCCGCGCGTTACGGGATCGATGCCAGTGCGCTCGAAGCCGCGCAGGAATGGCTCGCGGCTGCCGGTGCGCGTCGAGGGCTGGTGCCCATCGAACCGACGGGCGAACACGTGCCTGTTGCGCGTCATACCTTTGCCGACGCGCTGACCCGTCTCTACCTCGGCTACGCGATGCCGGATGGCGGCGAGCCAGTCGATGCGTGGCTGCCCGTTGAAGGCGCTGATGGGTCGGATGCTGAGCTTCTCGGCCGCCTCTCACGTTTCGTCGACGATATCGAAACCTTTGCTGAGCGCTGCGCGGTCGAACAGACCCCTGCCGAATGGACACAACTGCTGCTCGAGACGCTCGCGCAGTGTTTCGACGGCGGGGTCGAGTTTGCCGATTCGCTGGCGACGGTGCGCGACGCCATCGACAAGATGGGTGACGCGATGCAAGCGGGTGCGCAGGACGTCGTATTGCCGGCCGCCGTGGTGCGCGGCGCACTCACCGAGGCGCTCGATGACCCGGCGCGCGGCGGCGTGCCTTGGGGTAGCGTGACGTTTTCGTCGCTGACCAGCTTGCGCGGATTGCCGTATCGCATCGTTTGCCTGCTCGGCATGGACGACGGCGTGCTACCGAGTCTCGCCCGCGCCGATGAATTCGACCTGATGGCCGCGTTCGGTAAAGCAGGGGACCGGCAACGCCGCGACGATGAGCGCAATCTGTTCCTCGATTTGCTGCTGGCCGCGCGCGACCGGCTGTTTATCGCCTATACGGGCCGCAGCATTCGCGACAATGCGCCGTTGCCGCCGGCTGCGCTGGTCGACGAATTGCTCGATTACCTCGCGCAAGTGTCGGCGGGAGAAGGGGCGAGTCCCGCGGAAATCGAAGCCGCGCGGCATGCGTTCATCATCGATCATCCGCTGCAGGCGTTCGCGTCGGACTATTTCTCATCGCGATGCGGCCTCTTCACTTACGACATGGATCGCGCGGAACTGGCGAGTTTGCTGGCCGCGCCGCAGCATCCGGCTGCCGCGCCGTTCTTCGATCAACCGTTGCCCGCCGAGGAGACAGCGTCCGTTGGCTTCGACGAATTCGTGCGCTTCTGGCGTCATCCGGCGCGTGCGTTGTTGCGCGACCGGTTGGGTATCGTGTTGTCGGATGCGCAGGGCGAATTGCTCGACACCGAGCCGTTCGAACTTGACTGGGCCGGCCGCGATGCCTTGGCGGAACGGCTTCTGCCGGTCCTGTTGAACAGCGATACCGAAGACGACGACAGCATGTTCGACCGCGTGCGCCGCGTCGCCGCGGCCAGTCCCGAGTTGCCGGGCGGTGCGACCGGCGCGGTATGGCGCTCGCGCGAACTCGGCGCGCTGCGCCAACTCGCCGATAGCGTGCGCCGCGAAGTCGCTTCAGGTGTCGAGCGTTTGCCGTTCGTGCTCGATATCGTGCCGCGCTGGCCCGATCGTGCCGACATCGCCGATACGCTCTTCGGCACTCACGACGCAGCGCTCCGCAAAGCGGCCGAAGCACCGCTGCAATTGCACGGCACCTTGAATTTGCTGACCGAAATAGGACAGGTGATTTTCCGCTACGCCAAACCTACTGCACGTGACTATCTGTCGGCGTGGCTTGCGCATCTGGTCTATTGCGCGGCGCAGCCGAACGGCCCGCGCCGCACGGTTTGGCATGGCAGCGGCGAGAGCTTTGAGCTCACGCCGGTCGCCGCGCCACTCGATGAACTGGCGCAGCTTGCCGCGTTGTTCAGAGCAGGGCGCATGCTGCCGCTGCGCTTTTTCCCGAAGAGCGCGTGGGCGAAGGTTAGCGAGAGTGATTCCGCGGCGCAGGGCCTATGGATCAATGACCGTGTGCGCGGCGAATCCGACGACCCTGCTTTACGCATCGCGCTGCGCGGCACGCCGCTTACGCTCGACGAACCGTTCGGCAGTCTCGCCTCGATCGTCTTCAAACCGCTTGTGCAGCATCTGCGGAGCGCGTCATGAGCGGCGCCGTTCACCATCACGCGCTGGTCGCGGAAGAGCTCGACGTCTTCGCCTGTTCGCTCGATGGCGTCAATCAGATCGAGGCATCAGCGGGAACCGGCAAGACCTGGAACATCTGTGCGTTGTACGTGCGGCTGCTGCTCGAAAAGAACCTGAACGCCGATCAGATTCTTGTCGTGACCTTTACGAAGGCGGCGACCGCGGAGTTGCACGAGCGGATTCGCGGGCGGCTTGCGGAACTGGATCGGGCTATCGATACGGACGACGGCGGCGGCGATCCGTTCATCCAGCGTCTCTTTGAAACGACCCTCGCGCCGGAGCGCGGCATCGATCGCGAGACCGCGTTGAAAGTCGTACGCCGAGCGCTGCGTACGTTCGACCAGGCCGCGATTCACACCATCCACGCATTCTGTCAGCGTGCTTTGCAGGAGGCGCCGTTCGCCGCGGCGATGCCATTCGCGTTCGAAATGGAAGCCGACGACGCTGCGTTGCGTTTCGAAATGGCGGCCGATTTCTGGCGCGAGCAGGTGGAGCCGGAGGCCTATGCATATCCTGCTTTCGCTGCATGGCTGGTGGCCAAACGCGCCGGTCCCGCATCGCTCGATGAGCAACTCGCGCGGCGGCTGAAGAAGCCGTTGGCGCAGTTGCGCTGGGGCAAGGTCGATGCTAGGGGAGACGATGCCGATCCGCAGGCGGGTTTCGATGCTGCCTGCGCAGTCTGGCAGGCGGAGCGCGACGCGATCGTCAGTCTGCTCGGAGGCGCGCAAGACCGCTTGAGCAAGACCTCGCACAAACCTGAGCTCGTGAGCGCCGCGATCGCCGCGTGGACCGAGTACTTTGCCAAGGGCGATTGCCATGCGCCACCGCCCAGGGCTGCGTTGAAGTTGACGGCTTCGGCGTTGAAGAAGGCCACCAAGGTCAAATTCGAACCGCCCGAGCATCTGTTCTTCGAGCACGCTGAAGCGTTGGCTGCAGCCGTGATCGCGGCCGAAGCCGCGCAACGCGCGCGCTGGCTCTCGCTCGTAGAAACCTGGCTCGACTACGCGCCCGCCGAACTGGTGGCGCGCAAACGCACGCGCAGGGTGGTGTCGTTCGACGATCTGCTGTCCAACCTGTATCGCGCGCTCGCGGCCAACCCCTGGCTTGCCGATGCTTTGCGTACCCGTTATCCCGCCGCGCTGATCGACGAGTTTCAGGATACCGATCCGTTGCAGTTCGCGATCTTCAGCCGCATCTTCGCGCCGGCTGGTCCGCTGTTTCTGGTCGGCGATCCGAAGCAGGCGATTTACAGTTTCCGCGCGGCGGATCTGCATACGTATCTGGCGGCGCGCGCGGCGGCTTCGGCGTGTTACACGCTCGCGGTCAATCAGCGCTCGACCGCGCCGATCGTCGAGGCCTGCAACCGGCTGTTCGAAGCCAACCCACAGGCGTTCGTGCTCGACGGTCTCGACTATCAGCCGGTGCGGGCTGGCGAGCGGCGTCGTCCGCCGTTCTCCGAACCCGACGCGAGCGCGGGTGACTTCCGCATCTGGACCCTGCCGCAAGGCGACGCCGCGTTGACCAAACGCGAAGCGCAGCGCGCGGCGAGCGAAGCCTGCGCCGCCGAGATCGTACGGCTCCTGCGCGGCGCGCGCGAAGGGTCGGTGACGATCGGCGATGCGCCGCTCGCGCCGGGCAATATCGCGGTGCTCGTGCAAACGCATAAGCAGGGCAGTCTGATCAAGCGTGTGCTGGCGTCGTGGGGCGTCGGCAGCGTGGAACTGGCGCAGGCCTCGGTGTTCGCGACGCTCGACGCCGAGCAGATCGAACGCGTGCTGGCTGCGGTCGATACGCCCGGCGACCTGCGCCGTTTGCGCGCGGCGCTCGCCACCGATTGGCTCGGCCTCGACGCCGCCGCGCTGTGGCGCCTCGAGCAGGTCGCCGATGCCCCGGCGCCCGCCGGCGATCCCGCGCATGCCGCGGACGCGATGGGGTGGGTCGAACGTTTCTCGCGTTATCGCACGCTATGGCACGAGCGCGGTTTCGCCTTGATGTGGCGCACACTGATGCGCGAGCTGCGAGTTGCACAACGGTTGGTGGCTGGGCCGGACGGCGAGCGCCGTCTGACGAACGTGAATCATCTGGCCGAACTCGTGCAGGCGCGTGCCGCCACGCAACCCGGCATCGCGCCGACGTTGCGCTGGCTCGCCGCGCAACGCACGCAAGGTGGCGGCGAAGACGCGCAGTTGCGGCTCGAGTCGGATCGCAACCTCGTGCAGATCGTCACCGTCCACAAATCGAAGGGGCTGGAATATGCGGTCGTGTTCTGTCCGTTTCTGAACGACGGTGCGCTGCGCGAGCCGCCATCCTCCGGCTTGCCCGATGCGCGCGAGTATCACGATGAAGCGGGCGGCGCGGTGCTGCACTACGGTTGCGATGACGAAGAGGCCGAACGCGCATCGCGTGACGCGGCGCGCGAACAGGCGGCAGAGCGGGCACGTCTCGTCTATGTGGCGCTGACGCGCGCGGTGTATCGCTGCTATCTGGTTGCCGGGACTTATCTTTCGTCGCGTTCCACCAAGGAGTCGCGCCGCAGTGTGCTGAACTGGCTGGTGGGCGGTAGCGGTCATACCTTTGACGATTGGCTCACCGATCCGCCCGACGAGGCCGCCTTGTCCTCGTGCTGGCAGGCGCTAGCAGGCGGCCCGATCACGTTGCAGGCGTTGCCGAAGGTGGAGCGCCGCGTGCCGCTGGAAAGCCTCCAGGACAGCGGCGCGCGGATGCAGGCGCGCGCCAGTCGGCGGCCGTTGCGCGATCAATGGCGCATGGCGAGCTTCAGCGGCCTGATCGCCGCCGGCAGCAAGGCCGAGGAAGCGCATACGCCGTTGGAAGACGTGCGCCCCGATCACGATGAGATCGCCGACGCGCTCGCGCCTACGCCGTTGCCGGTGCCGCAAGCACCGTCCTACGCTGAGGACGACATTCTTGCCTTTCCTCGCGGCGCGGCAGCGGGCGAGTGTCTGCATCGCATGTTCGAACTCGCGGATTTCACCGATCCGGATACCTGGCTGGATGCTATCCGGGGCGCGTTGCGCGAGCGTCCGGCGCCGGCTGTGCCCGAACTCGCGGCACGTTTGCCCTCCATGATGCATAACCTGATTGCGGACGTCGTGACCACCGAGCTTGTACCCGGCATGGCGCTCGCCGGACTGAATCCGCGGCGGCGCCTGAACGAACTCGAATTTCTGTTTGCCGCGCCTTCGCTCGATTTTCCGGCCTTGCGCGAGCTGCTGATCGAACACGGCTATCCCGACGTCGCGCTGGAACCCGGCGTGTTGCGCGGTTTCGTCAAAGGATTCATCGACATGATCGTCGAGCACGACGGACGTTTCTGGATCGTCGACTGGAAGTCGAACCATCTGGGCGACACCGCCGCCGACTACGCCGCGGCGCCGCTCGAAGCGGCCATGGCGAGCCACGCCTATCACCTGCAGGCGCTGCTCTATACGGTGGCGCTGCATCGCTATCTGAAAACGCGGGTGCGCGATTATGCGTACGACACGCACATCGGCGGCTATCTCTATCTGTTCGTGCGCGGCGTTCGTCCGCAGTGGCGCGATGCCGACGGGGCGGCGGGTGTGCACATGCGGCGGCCCGCATTCGAACTGGTGGCGCTGCTCGACGCGGCGATGATCGGAGGTGTCGCATGAGCACGTTCGAGCGGAACGCTTCCGCGCCGCCGGAGCTCGATGACATCGGGGTGAATTTACCTGCGCCGGCCGATTTCAGCACTGCGCTTGCCGAAGGGTTCGCGCGTCGTATCGGCACGCTGGCGCGGCGCGGCGGTGCGTCGGGCGAGGCGGTGAAGTGGGCGGCACGAGCGGCCTTTGCCACGAGCCGCGCGACTACCGAAGGGCACGTATGCCTGCCGCTTGCCGTGCTGGCGCGACGCTTCGATGCGTCGAGCGCGGAAGTGCGCGCGGCGCTGTTCGCAAGTGGTATGGCCAGCGACGGTTCGCCGAGCGCGGCAGCGTTGCGGCCGCTGGTGATCGATGCGCAAGGGCGGCTGTATCTGGCGCGCTACTACGATTACGAGCGGCGTCTCGCGCGCTCGCTGGTAATGCATGCGGTCGGAGGGCAGGCGGAGGATGCGAGGGCTCGCGAGCACACGCGGGCTGCGTCCGATGCCAATGCCCGTGCGAGTATGAACTCCGGTGCAGATGGAACTCCAAACACGCAGATGGATGCCGGCGAAGGTGGCAATGCCAACGCCAGTACAGCTTCACGTGTCGGTGCGGATGTCGGTGCTGGAGCAAACGCGGTCACCACCGCCCAAACGCTGCACGCGCGTCTGCTGCGCTACTTCGGGCCGCCGCAGGACGACGAGGTCGACTGGCAACGTGTCGCGGCCGTCATGGCGCTGTCCGGGCGGTTGACCATCGTCAGCGGCGGACCGGGTACCGGCAAGACGACGACGGTGGTCGGTGTGCTCGCCTGCTTGCTCGATGCGCGGGCCGATCTGCGAATTGCGCTCGCGGCGCCGACCGGCAAAGCCGCGCAGCGGATGCAGGAAGCCTTGCTCGCCCGTGCCGGCGATTTACCTCCCGAACTCGCCGCGCGCTTGCCGCAGACGTCGTACACCTTGCATCGGCTGCTCGGTTCCGGGCCGGGCGGGCGCTTCCGGCATCATCGCGACAATCCGCTGCCTTATGACGTCGTCGTGATCGACGAGGCGTCGATGATTGACGTTGCGATGGCGGCACATCTGCTCGATGCCATTGCGCCGCACACGCGACTCGTGATGCTGGGCGACAAGGACCAACTCGCTGCCGTCGAGGCGGGTGCGGTGTTCGCCGAACTCAGCGCGCGGCCTGCTTTTACGCAAGACGGATTGCAGCGGATCGCTGAGGCGCTTGGCATTGAAGCGGCGCGCTTGTCGCAAGCATTGCCTGACGCATCGAGCGACGACGACCAGGGGCCTGACGATTTCTTTACACATGCGGGTGCGCCGGACGATTTCGATACGCCGCCTGACGACCTGTTCGGCTCCGCATCGCCTTCGCCGGCTCACAACCCGCTCGCCGACTGCGTCGTCTGGCTCGAGCGTAACTATCGATTTGGCCTCGAATCGCCGATCGGCCGCCTGTCGCTCGCGATTCGCAACGGCGCAGCCGGCGCGGCACTCGAAGTTCTGCGCATCGACCCCGCGGAACCCTGCGCAGCGGCGCTGCACGAAGACACCCATGCGACGCTTGCCGATCGCACCATCGTGCGGCTCGCCGCAGGTTTTGCACCGTACGCGGATGCGCTTGCGCAAGCGCTAGCCGCCGAGACGCCGGATCCATTGCCGCTCTTCGATGCGCTCAACCGTTTTCGAATTCTGTGTGCGACGCGTTCGGGGCCACGCGGCGTCGATCAGGTGAATGCCGCGATGGCCGCGCAGGTGCGGCGCTCGGCGGGCGTGACGCAGGCTGTCGGCGCGCAGTGGTTCGCCGGACGCCCCGTCATGGTCACGCGCAACGATTACGCGCTTGGTCTGTTCAATGGCGACATCGGCATTGCGCTTCCTGGAGCGGGTGGCGCGTTGCGCGTGTATTTCCGCACGGGTGATGGCGCGCTGCGAGCCGTATCGCCTGCAGCGTTACCGCCGCACGATACGGCATTCGCGCTCACGGTTCATAAGTCGCAAGGCTCGGAGTTCCAGCATGCGGTGTTGATGCTGCCGTCGGTGTTCAGCCGCGTGTTGTCGCGCGAACTCGTGTACACGGCAATTACCCGCGCGCGCGAGCGGGTGGAAGTGATTGGCGCGCGCGCGGTGCTGGCGCAGGCCATCGCGACGCCGACACAGCGCGACTCGGGCCTCGCCGCTCGAATTGCGGAGGCGTGGCGCGTCGACCGGTAGCATGGCGCGCGGGCAACGAGCATAGTCGTTCGTGGTCTGCTTAAGGGGCTCAGGCGCTCCGGGCAACTCGAGCAGATTACCTGGGCGAATATCCCAAAGCGCCTAAGCCGTGTTCAGCTCGCGATTCCGTCCGGCTGCGCGCGCGCCTCGTCCCGGCTGCGCAGGGTCTTGCGATACCACACCGTCCACAGCGTCAAGGCGCCGTAAATGCCATAGCCGATGAACGGCGAGACCACCAGAAAGCGCTCGATCGGCCACGTGAGCGCCATCCATGCACGCAGCGCCGTTTCACCGGTCAGGCCGACGCCCCAGACGAGCGTCATGAGTCGCATGGCACTGACGAGAGTTGGCCGCTCGCGCCACAACGCTTCGAAGCGCGCGGCGCCGCCTTCCATTTCACGGGCGACGGTGGCGCGCGCGAGAAAGAAGATCAGCGGGCGGCGCATCGGCAAGGACAGCAGAAACACCACGCCCACCGCGCCGGACACCAGCGACTCTCGCAGCAACAGCATGCGGGGACTGCCGCCCAGCGCCATCGCCGCGATCGACAGCACGATGCCCGCTACGACCATCACGCTGAGCGCGTCGACACGTCGAAAGCGTGCCAGCTCGATCAGGCTCCAGACGATTGGCGGCACGGCGGACGCGATCAGCGCGCCGGTCTCGCCCATGTGCGGCCGCGCTAGACGGTAAGCAAGCCACGGCAGCAGGAAGTTGACGGCCAGTTCCAGCACAAAACCCGGACGGAGTTTCATATTAATTTACGCTGTAAGCGAAAACCGCAGTATCGGTGAACTGGTGGTGTCGATGCAAATAGTTTTTCGCATCGGCGGCCGTGCCCGATAGCCCTTAGCCCGTAACCGGCTGCGCCCTGTGTACACTTGCGTCTCTTAGCCCAATCCAGTCATGACATCCCGTTATCCGATCCCGCCGAACGAAATCGAACTGACCGCAGTGCGCGCGCAAGGGGCGGGCGGTCAGAACGTCAACAAGGTCTCGAGCGCCATCCATCTGCGGTTCGACGTGCATGCCTCGTCGTTACCGGAGGTGCTGAAGATGCGCCTGCTCGCGCTGTCGGATCATCGCCTCACGCGCGACGGCGTGGTGATCATCAAGGCGCAGCAGCATCGCACTCAGGAGATGAACCGCGCGGCGGCGCTGGCGCGGCTCGATGAATTGATCGAAAGCGTCAGCGTGACGCGCAAGCCACGCGTGGCGACCCGGCCGACGCGCGCGTCGAACCGGCGTCGCCTCGACAGCAAGGCCAAGCGCAGTGAGATCAAATCCGGCCGCGGGCGGGTGGACGATTAAAGGCGAAGCCGGTCAGGCTGAGCGTTTGCTTCCGCGTCCGCCAGAACGCGTATCGGCCGGCGAGGTAGTCGGCACAAAGTCGACGCAAAGCACATGCGTGCCGTCACGCTCGAATGCGATTGCCGCGGTATAGCAGTCCTGGCCGTCCGCGAGCGAATAGTGCGGTCCCATCATGGCGACGCGCCCCGGCGCGGCAAGCGCATGCTTGAAATACGCGCGCCGTGACCAGTTGCTGCACGCATTGGTGTAGAGCGGCGCGAGCCGTAGCGGCGGTGGCGGCACCGAGGCGGCCGTGACCGACGCTTCAGTCTGTTCACCTTGACCGTCAGTGATGAACACCCGGCGCGCTTCGGGCAAATGCCAGATCTGTTGTGCCGCCTGCCGCAGATCGCCGGTGGCTTTGAAGGTGTCGGCGGCGGCGAGCACGGCTTCGGCGAACCCTTCGAAGCCGAGCCGCTGATGGCCGGCATGGGCGCGTTCATAGGCGGCGAACTTGGTCCACATCGTCTCAATCAGCGCAGGCACCCTGGCGCACGCCGCCTGCACCGAATTCTGCGGCTGGCCGAGCCAGAAACCCTGCACGAAATCGACGTCGGCCTGCATCAGAATCATCAACTCTTCATCGGTTTCGACGCCTTCGGCCAGCACCAGCGTACCGGACTGATGCAGCATCGCGATCAGGTGGCTGATCATCGAATCGTCGCCTTCGCGCTTGCCCGCCCGCGCGACCAGCGAGCGGTCGAGCTTGACGATGTCGGGGCGAAAGCGCCAAACCCGGTCGAAGTTCGAAAAACCGGTGCCGAAATCGTCGATTGCAATCAGGAAGTCGCGTGGCTGCGACGCCGCGAGCATGCTGGCGACGGCGGATTCATCGTCGGCGGGTTGTTCGAGTACTTCAATGACGATGCGTTCCTGCGGCAGGCCGAAGTGCGCCGAGAGCTCGTCGATGAAGGTGCGCTGTGGCCAGCCGGTTTCGAATACCTGCGGACGTGTATTCAGAAACAGCCACCCGGTGCTGATGCCCTGTTCCATGAAATTCGCCACATGCAGGCAGCGTGCGATGCGGTCGAGTTCGCGTGCGTCCGCGGCCGAGCGTGTGCCGGAAAAAAGCACTTCCGGCGATACCGGCAAGCCGACCGGATCAAAGGCGCGCAGCAAGCCCTCATAGCCGACCACGCACTGATGCGTGACGGACAGCACAGGCTGGAACACGCTGTGCAGGGTCAGGGCGCGCCATGTCGCGGTCCAGCCGGACTCGTCCCGGACCAGATGCGGGAGCAGGCCGCTCAGGGTCAATTCTCTGACGGTCGGCATAAAGGCGGGCATGAGTGCGGGCATAGTGACATCGCGACGATCGGGTGACGGGGCGCGCAGACAGATTTAGCGCGCGACGGATGCCCAGCCCAGGCGCCGGCAGGGTAAGGCGGGCAAAACCCGGAAACGCGGAGAGCAATGCCAGCCATGCTGGACTCCGGCGGATTTAGTCAAAACCAGTCTAGCAGTTCGCACTTCGCATGAATGTGCGGGTTATCACAGACGCGGGACGTGGCCGAATGCCCGGCAAACCGGCCGTGGCGCGGTGGCCGGCTCCCGTGTTGCGGGCGTCTCGCGTCAGCTTCGCACGCGTTTGCCTCGTGCAAGACCGATCGTTCAAACGCGATCAATCAGGCGTATGAAGCCGAGGGTATCAGGGCGGTAAGTGGCCGCCCGCCAAACTCCAGGCAAGGACGGTGCTCCGATGTTTTGCGCCCGCGGGCGGTCATTTGTCAGGCTAAGCGGGCCGTCGCCGCGTGAGCCTGCCCGGTGTGCGTGAGCGTCTGCAGGTTTGGCGGGCGACGGGTATGCTGCTGCTTTTCGTGAACCAACAGAGGACAGGCATGGCGGAAATCGCGGTGGTCGCAATCTCGGTGGCAAAGCCGGGCTATGAAGAGCAACTGCGCGAAGCGCTCGAAGGTATCGTCGGGCCGACGCGCAAGGAGCAGGGGGCGCTTCAATACGATCTGCATCGTGATGTGCAGGAGCCGCGCCGGTTCGTGTTTGTCGAGCGGTGGGAAAGCCAGGAAGCGCTGGCGGCGCATGCCAGATCCGCGCACATTGCGGCTTTTAAGAAAGCAGCGGCGGATTGGGTCGAACACGCGGAACTTCGCGTCGTATCGAAGATCGCGTGAGCGTTTAGGCGGCAGCGAGGGCTGACCAGCGAGGCCCGAACAACGAGGCCCGAACAACGAGGATCATACAGCGGCGAGTCAACTGCCAGGCCGGAACCGGCCTGTGCGGCGCTCGCCGTTTCTCTTTAGTGCGTGGCTTGCGGGACGTCGAGGATCAGGATGATGGTCCAGTCGGCATCGCCATCGTGGTGATACTGGCGCTCCGCGACGATGAACGGTTGCTGCTTGCCGTCCGGACCAAGAAACAGCACGTCGCCTTCCATCGGCAGGCACTCGACGGGCGGCAGCGCGAGGAACGCTTCCTGACCGCCGCGCGGCATCAGTTTTTCGATTTTGCGAGATGCTGCTTCAGTCCATTCGATATCTAGCTGGATGTTGCTCATGCTGTCCTCCGCACCAAGGTGCGCACAGGTTAGGGGGAGTCCGGCCGGGCGACGGTCGCCAGGCGCCGGTCGGTGCGCGACTTTAGCATAACGTCAGCCGGGCGCAGCGGGCCTGTAGCAAGTCCATTAGACAACAAAAAAGCCGAAACCGGCGGTGCCGGCTTCGGCTTTTCACCTTCGCGGCGCGGCCGCTGGTGATGCGCCCAGTGACGCTTACGAACTGGCGGCCATCGGCTTGGCGGCCTTCTTGTGATGCGGGGCCATCTTGTGATGTTTCTCGTGCATGGGCGGTGCGCTTTCCATTGCCTGCTGGCGGTTTTGCAAATCTTGCGCACGCTGTTCGACGTCGGCGGCCTTGGCCGGATCGGTGCTCATCATGACGCCGTTGTCCTGCGCATAGGCCGCGCCCGTTACGGCACCGAGGGAAATCAGGATCGCCAGGGACACTTTCTTCATTGTTACCTCCGCAGAGTGGTTATGGACCCGAGTATTTGCCTGTCCAATCGGAAAGACAATGCATTCTAGCCAGCAATATCTGCTCCAGCGGACGTTTTGTAACGGCAATGACAATTCGTTACATCTTGTTACGTTCGATCCACAGTCGCTGCCGAAGATGAGCTTGCGTCAAACTCGATAGCGCGTTGCCGGCATAGAAAATATTCGCATCTCTAAATAAATTGCCTCGTCACGGCACACGAGATTCAGAACCATCCTATTGCACGATAGACATGAAATTGCGCAATTCCAATCAGTTCGTGCAGCGCAAGCTCCGCGTTCACCAGATTGTCATAGCGCGGCAGTACACCGAGACTTGCGCGCCGCGCGCTGGAGATCAGTGGCTGCGGCGTGAGGCCAAAACGGTGGAAGTCGAGCAGTGCGCGTGGCATCTGATACGCGGAGGTGACGAGTATCAAGGAATCGTACTGTGACCGGTCGAGAATAGCGGAGACGTTGCGCGCGTTTTCATAAGTCGTACGGCTGCTGTTTTCCAGCACGATGTCCGCGCGCGGCACCTGCTTGCGCAACAGGTAGGGCAGATAGGTGTCCGCTTCGGTTGCGCCATGCCGCTGCGGATTGCCTCCGCTCACGATCACCTGACACGTGGCTGCCGTACGCTTGCAGGCCGCATAGTTGTCCGCGCTCACCGCAATGCGCGCGAGCACGTCGCGCGGTGGGACGAGCACGTTGTCGTCGTCGTAGATGGTGCCGCCGCCGAGCATGATGATCGCGGTGCGTGGGGCAAAGCTGGCAGGCGTGTCGGTCTGCCGATGCGGCTGCGCCAATTCCAGCAATGGAGCAGTGAGCCAGCCGGCGGCGAGCAGCCAGAACAGGGCGATCGTGCCGATGGCAAGCGGGCGGCGGGCCCTTTTCCATAGCACGATTGCTGCAAAAAAAAGCGCTAATAAAGTGAATAGAATCAATTTAAATGGGGTAACGTATGACTTTCGGGACAAATCTACGGGCTTGCTATCGCGCCGCAGCGGTTGCATCGTCGGCCCGTAGACAGAACGCTAACATGCCGTTCAGACGGGGGTTCCGAAAACGAGACCAGGCAGCACCTGGCGGACTTCGACCGCATGACATGCGGCCAGCTTCCAGCCAAGGGCGGGTGCTATGCGCGTCACTGGTGGCGCGGTGACGTGTTGGGCATAGATGTGTCATAGCTGCACTTTAAGAAAGAAGTGAGATGACCACGTATTCCAACGAAGCGGTACTTGAAGCGCTGCGGCGGGCGCAATATCGCCAGGTCCCATGGGCCAGAAGGCCGGGTGTTTTCCAATATCTTCGCGCGCTAGGCCTGATGGACACCGTTCGGCAGCGCACTGTCGCACCGGCTCCGGGTTTTCACGCGCCTGTCGATATCGCCGTGCTCACCGAGCGCGGCAGGGCCGAGTTCGCGAGACTCGCGCATGACGAACGCCTGTTGAGCTGGACCGTACAGCGAATGAACGACTACGCCGTTGCGACAGCCGAAGCCCGGCCCACGGCCGCGCTCGAAGCCCGGCCTTAGGGACGGCGGCGGGACCTGGCGTTGTTTGTTTCCGGCCGCTTGACGCGGCTGGCGGTGATTTAATTGCTGTGCTTATTGCCCGGGCTTATGCGCCTGGGCACCGTACGCGCCGCCTGCCTGTTCATGCAAAAAAAAGCCCGTATCGCAAGGATACGGGCATACCGGAATTACTACTGCCACGCTGTGCTAATGGCGTTAAATCAGACTGGCGCAGCGCCGGGTGGTTCCCCGATTGTTCAATTCGCCGTGCAGCGCGTTGTTTCGCAGCGACGGTAAAACTTTACCTGCAGCGGACCACAACCACAGCACCCGTCCCAATACCCACGATTTGCACGATTTCAGCGCACGTCACGCACCATAGGTGCGTCGGCGCATGTCTAGCGGCGGTGCGTGGGATCGTCGTGCGGCGGTTCCGGCCGCGCGCGAACATTACTCGCGATATCGCCGCGCAAGTCGCCGCGCGGCACGGGCGGCGTGAAGTCGCGGTTGCGTGTTTCGCCTTGCTGCGAGGCTTCAACGGTGGCCGTGTGATCCGGCCGCCAGTTCGAGCCTTGTGGGCGCTGCTGTGCGAGCGCCGGTGCGGCCATTGATGAAACGACAATGCCGCACAGAAGCAGTGACATTGGTTTCATGCTGAGCTCCCTTCAAGCCGATCAACTCACGGCCTGTTTGCATACACATAAGGTATGCCGAGTAGCGAAAGCACGCTGTAAGCAATAGTAAATGGATGTTTCACCGGCAACAATCGAGCCGCTTCAGGCGACTGAAGCGAGCCGATACAGAGGTCGGCGAAGCGGGAAGGGACGGCTACGCTGGGCGCGCCGAAGAGCGGTGCCCATGCCGGCCAGGCGAGCGTCGACAGTCGGCGCACCCCGGCCCAGATACACGCCGGGCGCCCGCAGGCGCCCGGAGGCAAAACTATTCGCGTCAGGCCATTTTGACCGGCGCGCGCCACGATTCCGGATTAGTCCAGAATGCGCCACGCAGGCGGTCGCGGCTCGGCGGTGCCGGCGGTTTCGCCGCGGTCGCGCCAATGCGCCCGCGCAGCGAAATTTCACGGCCGCTTGTGCCGAGTCGCTTAACTATTTCGGCGAGCGTACCATCGGCTTGCCATTCGTCGAAGCGACGGCGGCAAGTCGGCGGCGACGGGTAGCGGCCCGGCAGTTTCGACCAGCCTTCGCCCGTCGACAGTACCCAAAGCACGGCGTTGACAACCGCGCGTGCTTCCACGCGTGGCCGACCGCGCCGTTCGCTCCGTGCGGGCTCCGCACAGAACAACGCCTCGACCAGCGCCCACTCGTTGTCTCTCAAATCGTCGAACAGCATCATGTTTCACCTCAGCGAAGCTAACTCCGGTGCGCTGCCCCGCGCCGCGCACTCTCCATGCACTCGATAGGCGAGTGCCAAGGGGGGTCGGGCTTGCCACGAGCTGCTATTCAGTCAGAAGTCATGGCGCCGACCCTGTGTGCATGTAAATGCAGGAAGTGTGCCAAGTTGAGTCCAACTACCTGAAAGCCCTGTGACAGCGGGCCAGCGCGGGCGCTAGCTAGGGGCGTATAAGAATCCAAAAAACCCATCCCGCAAATCGGGACAATCACCAATCTTGTGCAATTAGGCCCGGCCAGCGTGCGTTTGCGCCTTATTGCTGCATTGCAGCGAGATCGCTAAATAGCGCTGTGGTGCGGCATTTCGCCATACAATGCGCATCAAATGAGGTTATTGATGAGGTCGGTAAATGAATGTGACGCTGCGCCAGCTAAGGGTTTTCATTGAGGTCGCCCGCTTGCAGAGCTTCAGTCGAGCCGGCGATGAGATCGGCCTGACGCAATCGGCGGTGAGTCGCTGCGTACGCGAACTGGAGGGGGAGATCGGTCTGAAGTTGATCGACCGCACCACGCGCGAGGTGCAGCTGACGGATGTCGGCGGCAACCTGGTCTCGAGCGTGTCACGCCTGCTGACGGACCTCGACGACGCATTGCGTGAGATCCGCGAAATCGGCGAGCAGCGCCGCGGACGCGTGGTGGTGGCCGCGAGCCCGACGGTCGCCTGCCGGTTGATGCCCCGCGTGGTGGCGTCGTGTGGACGCCAGTTCCCGTACGTCACGTTGGGTTTGCGCGACGACGTGCAAAGCGACGTGGTGCGCAAGGTGAAGTCGGGCGAAGTCGATTTCGGCGTGATTATTGGCCCGTTTTCCGCGGATGACCTGCTCAGCGAATCGCTGATGACGGATTCGTTTTGCGTCGTTTCGCGTGACGACCACCCCCTGGCGGCACAGCGGCAGGTGGCATGGACGGACCTCGAGGGCCAGCAGCTTGTCATGCTCGATTACGCGTCAGGCAGCCGGCCGATCATCGACGCCGTGATGCAGGAGTACGGCGTGAACGCCACCGTGGTGCAGGAGCTGGGGCATTCTGCGACCGTTTTTGGGCTGGTCGAGGCGGGTGTCGGCGTGAGCGTGCTGCCGTGGCTGGCGCTGCCGCTGCCGGCGGGCGCCTCGCTGGTGGCGCGGCCGCTCGTGCCGCGCGCGGAGCGCACGGTCGAACTGGTGCGGCGGCGCGACCGCTCTCTTTCGCCGGCGGCGGAGGCGGTATGGAGCCTGATTCGTCAATTGCCGGCGCGCGCTGAGGATTTGAACTGATGGCCCGGGCACGTGTCGTCGCCCGGTGACTTCGCCGTCCCAAAAACAGGCGCCGCGCTAAACTGTCGCCTCCGTCAATGCGTCTGCCTTGAGTCTGCCTTGAGTCAGCCTTTGGTCAGCCTGGACCTGGTCTTGACCTGGTCTTGACCCATAACCCGTCCATCACCCGTCTGGAAGCCTTGATGAGCGAATCGGATCTGCCTGTACCCACCATCCCCAACGCGCGCGATGCTGTGCGCGCACTGCGTCCTTCGCAGATCCGTGAAGTCGCCAATGCCGGTTTCGGTGTTGCAGACGTGCTGCCGTTCTGGTTCGGCGAGTCCGACCGGGTGACCCCGGCCTTCATTCGCGACGCCGCCAGCGCCGCGTTGGCCGCCGGCGCTACCTTCTGCACGCATAACCTGGGCATTGCGCCGCTGCGCGCGGCGCTCGCGGGCTACGTCAGCGAGTTGCACGGGACGACGTCGCCCGATCACATCGCGGTGACGAGTGCCGGCGTCAACGCGCTGATGCTGGCCTCGCAGTTGGTGGTGGGCGCGGGTGACCGCGTCGTCGCGGTGACGCCGCTGTGGCCGAATCTGGTCGAGATTCCCAAGATTCTGGGCGCGCATGTGGAAACCGTCGCGCTGGGCTACGGCGAACGCGGCTGGCAACTCGATCTCGAGCAGTTGCTGGCAGCGCTGACGCCGGACACGAAGATGCTGCTGATCAACTCGCCGAACAATCCGACCGGCTGGGTGATGAGCCGCGACGAGCAGCGCGCCGTGCTGGCGCATTGCCGTCGCCACGGCATCTGGATCGTCGCCGATGAAGTCTACGAGCGTCTTTATTATGCGGACGCTGAACCCGGCGCGCGCGGCGCCCATTCGCGCACGGCGCCGTCGTTTCTCGATCTGGCCGCGCGCGACGAGCGTGTGATCTGCGTGAATTCGTTTTCCAAGGCGTGGTTGATGACCGGCTGGCGGCTCGGCTGGATTGTCGCGCCGGCCTCGCTGATGGACGATCTGGGCAAACTGGTCGAATACAACACGTCGTGCGCGCCGGATTTCGTCCAGCAGGCAGGTATCGCGGCCGTCCAGCAGGGCGAGCGCTTCACGCAGGAGTTGGTGCTCGACCTGAAGGCGTCTCGTGACCATTTGGTCCGGGCGCTGTCCGCCGTGCCGGGTGTCGACGTGAAGGCGCCGCCCGGGGCGATGTATCTGTTTTTCTCGATGCCGGGTGCGTCGCGCAGTCTCGAGCTATGCAAGGCCATGGTGCGCGAAGTGGGCCTGGGCGTGGCGCCTGGCAGCGCGTTTGGCCCGCAAGGCGAGGGCTTCGTGCGCTGGTGCTATGCCTGCGACACGGCGCGGCTCGACGCCGGTGTCGAGCGTCTGAAGCGGTTTCTCGCGCAACACGGCACGCATTGAATGGTGGCGGAACGGGAAGGCGGCCCGGATTTAGGGGCCATTTCAGCCCGATTCTCGTGCATTTCCGCCTACTTTTCCGCGAAAGCCAGCGGGGGAAGCCAAAGCTGAAAAATGCGCCGGGGATTTCGTCTTTACGCACCGATTGTTTTTGCGTAATATGGCGCTCAGTCACGCGATTCCTTTCAGGAACATCGCTGCTCCGTCCGGCTGGGTTTGGCTCGATTGCCTGTTTCGCCTCCCCCCGGTGCGTGCTCCCATCAATATGACCGATCAGAATCGGGCGAGCGCGTCTTCAGTTCCACATCGTCTGTTTGATCCGGTTCTTTGACCACAGGGTCTGACCTAGCTGCATGAATACCCAAGAGGCGAAGATCGTCCTCGAGACTGCCTTGATCTGCGCGCAGGAGCCGTTAAAGCTCGGCGACTTACGCAAGCTCTTTGCCGACGGCGTGTCGGCAGACACTGTTCGGAATTTGCTCGAAGACCTCAAGCAGGATTGGTCTGGGCGCGGTGTGGAGCTGGTCGGGCTGGCGTCGGGCTGGCGATTTCAAAGCAAGCCCGCGATGCGTTCGTACCTGGATCGTCTGCATCCTGAGAAGCCGCCGAAATATTCGCGCGCGGTGCTCGAGACGCTCGCGATCATTGCGTACAGGCAACCGGTCACGCGCGGCGATATCGAAGAGATTCGCGGCGTCACGGTGAATACGCAGGTCGTCAAGCAACTCGAGGATCGCGGCTGGATCGAAGTGATCGGCCATCGTGATGTGCCAGGCCGCCCGGCGCTGTACGCGACCACGCGGCAATTTCTCGACGACCTCGGTTTGAAGGCGCTCGACGAATTGCCGCCGCTCGCGGATCCGTCGGCGCAGCTGAACGCGGATCTGCTCGGTCAGCATGCGATCGAATTTTCCGAAATCGAGACCGCACAGACAGTGGTTTCGGGCGAAGAAGGGCCGTTTGAAGGGGCGACGGACGCTGCCGCAGTGGGCGAATCGCTCGGCGAGCCTACGGATAGTGGTCACGTCGAAGAAGCAGGCGAGGCCGCAGGAACGGAAATCGCTGGCGAACATGCTGAAGAGCTTCACGCGCCGGCCGATCAGGCGCAGCACGCGGAGTCGGCCGAGGCAAGCGGGGCAGCCGAAGCTGGCGAGGCTGAAGCTGCCGAGGCCTCGCATGGCGCGACGGATGTCGCGTCGGCACCCGAGCCGCATCAGGATGCTGCTGCAGCCCCGGCCGGGCAAGAACATGCCGAAGCGGCTGACGTTGAACCACAGGTTGAGCTGCAAGTTGAGCCGCAGGCCGGCATTGCCGAGCCTGCACTGAATCACGATCCGGTCTCCCAGGCCGATCTGGCATTACCCGCGCACGACTCGGGCGTACTCCGCGATACGGAGCACGCCGCCGAGCCGAACCCGACCACGGCGGCGCACGGCGATCCTGAGGATCGTCGCGATGCGGCGCAGGACGCAGGCATTCTGACCGACGACGAACCCGAGTCGCGCAGCGCCTGACGTAACCGAACTTTTTTTGCCGCGCCCGCAATGGGCGCGCGCGACCTGACATTTTGAGGTTGTTTTGACACATACCCACGACACCGATTCGTCCGAATCCGAGCGCGCCGTGCCGTCGGCACGCGCCGACGAAGCGCGCACCACGCAAGCGTCGGCAGGCGAGGGCGAGCGCCCGGCGCAGACCACGGAAGCAGACGGTGAAGACCGTCCGCGCCGCGGCCTGCGTCGCGGACCGCGCAGCCTGATCGCGCGCCGCCGCGCCGGAGCGAAGACGAAGGGCGCGGATGGTGCGCCCGCGCAAGGCGCGCCGGTCGTCACCGAAGCGCCGCCGGACGGCGAGGTGGTGGCGCAAGTGCGCATGCCGCGCAAGGAAGCCGGCGCCAAGGGCCCGCGCCGCAATGCGGGCGGCGCGAAGCGTGAGGGCGGTCAACGTGAAGGGGCGCCCCGCGAGGGCGGTCCTCGCGAAGGGCAGCGTGAAGGGCAACGTGAAGGAGGCCGCGGCGAGCGTCAGCCGCGCGAAGGCGGTCAGCGTCAGAATCGCCGGGGCGCCGAAGCACCGGTGGCAGTCGCGACCGAAGCGAGCCCGGACGATCTGTTCTCGTACGTCACCTCGCCCGCATTCGATGCGGACAACAGCGCCACCGGCGGCGTGCGCGCCCCGATGCTGCGCCGTGGCAAGCCGGTCGCGCCCAAGCGTGTCCTCGCCGCGGACGACGACGCGCCGAAGCTGCACAAAGTGCTGGCCGAAGCCGGCATGGGCTCGCGCCGCGACATGGAAGAATTGATCGTCGCCGGCCGCGTGTCGGTGAACGGCGAGCCGGCCCACATCGGCCAGCGCATCATGCCGACCGACCAGGTTCGCATCAACGGCAAGCCGGTCAAGCGCAAGCTGGCCAACAAGCCGCCGCGCGTGCTGCTGTATCACAAACCGACTGGCGAAATCGTCAGCCACGCCGATCCGGAAGGCCGTCCGTCAGTGTTTGACAAGCTGCCGGCCATGAAGACCGCCAAGTGGCTCGCGGTCGGCCGCCTCGACTTCAACACCGAAGGTCTGCTGATGCTGACCACCTCGGGCGATCTGGCGAACCGTTTCATGCATCCGCGTTACAGCGTCGAGCGTGAATATGCGGTGCGCGTGGTCGGCGAGCTGGCAGAAGGCATGCGTCAGAAGCTGTTGCACGGCGTTGAGCTGGAAGACGGCCCGGCAAATTTCTTGCGCATCCGCGATGGCGGCGGCGAGGGCACCAATCATTGGTATCACGTCGCGCTCGCCGAAGGGCGTAATCGCGAAGTGCGCCGTATGTTCGAAGCGGCCGGCCTGATGGTCAGCCGCCTGATCCGCACGCGTCATGGCCCGATTTCATTGCCGAAGGGCCTGAAGCGCGGTCGCTGGGAAGAACTCGAAGACAATCAGGTGCGCGCGCTGATGGCGTCGGTCGGCCTGAAGGCCCCGTCGGAAGAAAAGGGCAGCCGCAGAGAGGCGCCGGAGCGTAAGCAGCCGGATCCGATGCAAACATCGATGGGCTTCATCAGCCGCGAACCGGTGCTGATGTCGCATGGCCGTTTCGACCAGCAGCAGCCGCGCGGTCAAGGCCGTCGCGGTGCGGCGGGCGGTGGCTTCGGTGGCGGTGCGGGTGGTGGTTTTGGCGGCGCTGGCGCCGGCGGCTACGGCAATCGCGGCGCTGGGCGTAGCGCTGGTGGCTTCAGCGGCCCGATGGGCGGCGGCGCGCCGGGTCCGCGTGGCGGCCGTGGTGACGTCGACGGCAATCGCGCGCCGTCGGGCGGTGGCAACCGTGCGGCTGGCGGTGGTAAGCGCGCTGGCGGTCCGGGCGGCCCCGGCGGCAATCCGGGCAGCGGTGGCAGCCGCGGGCCGGGCGGCAATCGTGGCGGTAACGCCAACCGCGCGGGTGGCGGCAACGCCGGCGCGGGCGGCGCCAATCGCAGCGGCGGCGCGCCGCGCGGCCGCTCACGTGGCCGTTAAGCAGCAAGCGCTGTAAGCATGGCGGCGGGCGGTTGATCGGTTCTCAACGATTCACACCTCGCCACCGTCGGAATCGATCGACGAGCATCGCGGATTTCATCTAACGCATAAAACCGCGGTGCGTGCATAAGTAGGGGCAGAGTTTCCTGGCCCCGCTTGTCCGGCGCGGGTCTTGGGCGGCGCAAGCCGCCTTGCAAAAGGCCCGCAGCGCCGCCATATCGTTGAAAGATTCCCATGAAATCAAGCGGAAATGCGCTTCGCGCGGCGTTCTGCGGTTTGCGTTTGTCCCGAAAAATGGCTACAATCGCGGAGTCGCTGGGCGTGCGGCTTTTCATGTGCGGCTCAGGTGCGACCACCGGCAATAAGATGATGGGCGTTTAGCCCATTTTTTTTTGCCGCTCAGTTCTCAGTGGTTCGGCATCTCGGGTAGCACGAACGTGCGCCGGCTTGGCGCGCGGCCCGCATTGGTGTTTGCAGACAAACCCGGCAGGTCTCGCCGCGCGAACATCTTAGAGGGCACTGTGCAACTGACGGAACTGATTGAAACCACGGTCGTGGGACTTGGCTACGAGCTTGTCGATCTCGAGCGCACCGGGCGCGGCAGTTTGTGTATTTATATCGACCAGCCGGCCGGCATCGCGATCGAGGACTGCGAGAAAGTCACGCGTCAGCTCCAGCACGTTCTGACGGTCGAAAATATCGATTACGAGCGGCTTGAAGTGTCGTCGCCGGGTCTCGACCGCCCGCTGAAAAAACTGGCGGATTTCGAACGCTTCGCAGGCAGCGAAGTGGTAATCACATTGAAAAAGCCATTGGACGGACGGAAATCGTACCGGGGCATCCTGCATGCTCCGCAAGGCGAGACGATCGGTCTGGAATTTGAAGGGAAGGAAGGCGCCGCGATGCTCGATTTCACCGTCGCGGATATCGATAAGGCACGCCTCGTTCCGAACGTTGACTTTAGGAGCCGCAAACAATGAGTCGCGAAGTGTTGATGCTGGTGGATGCGCTGGCACGCGAGAAGAACGTCGATAAAGACGTGGTATTTGCCGCGCTCGAGGCGGCCCTCGCTTCGGCCTCCAAGAAACTCTTCGAAGAAGATGCGGATATTCGCGTCCAGATCGACCGTGAAAGCGGCGAGCACGAAACGTTTCGCCGCTGGAAAGTCGTGCCGGACGAAGCCGGCCTGCAGGAACCCGATCAGGAAATCCTGCTGTTCGAAGCACGTGAACAGAAGCCGGAAATCCAGCTCGACGAATACATCGAAGAACCGGTGCCGTCGATCGAATTCGGCCGTATCGGCGCGCAGGCTGCCAAGCAGGTGATCCTGCAGAAGGTGCGCGACGCTGAACGCGAGCAGATCCTGAACGATTTCCTCGAGCGCGGCGAGCACATCATGACCGGCTCGGTGAAGCGCCTGGATAAGGGCAACTTCATCGTCGAAACCGGCCGTGTCGAAGCGCTGCTGCGCCGCGACCAGCTGATTCCGAAGGAAAATCTGCGCGTGGGCGACCGCGTGCGCGCCTATATCGCCAAGGTCGATCGCACCGCTCGCGGTCCGCAGATCGAGCTGTCGCGTACGGCGCCCGAATTCCTGATGAAGCTGTTCGAAATGGAAGTGCCGGAAATCGAACAGGGCCTGCTGGAAATCAAGGCGGCGGCCCGCGATCCGGGCGTGCGCGCCAAGATCGGCGTGGTCGCTTACGACAAGCGCATCGATCCGATCGGTACTTGCGTCGGTATCCGCGGTTCGCGTGTACAGGCCGTGCGTAACGAGCTCGGTGGCGAAAACGTCGACATCGTGCTATGGTCGGAAGATCCCGCTCAGTTTGTGATCGGCGCGCTCGCGCCGGCAGCCGTCCAGTCGATCGTCGTCGATGAAGAAAAGCATTCGATGGACGTCGTCGTAGACGAAAACGAACTGGCGGTCGCGATCGGCCGCAGCGGCCAGAACGTGCGTCTTGCCAGCGAACTCACCGGCTGGCAGATCAACATCATGACGCCGGACGAATCTGCGCAAAAGCAGAATCAGGAACGCGGTGTACTGCGTGACCTGTTCATGGCGCGTCTCGATGTCGACGAAGAAGTTGCCGACATCCTGATCGACGAAGGCTTTACGAGCCTCGAAGAGATCGCTTATGTGCCGCTCAACGAGATGCTCGAAATCGAAGCATTCGACGAAGACACCGTTCACGAACTGCGTAATCGCTCGCGCGACGCGTTGTTGACGCAGGCGATCGCGAATGAAGAAAAGGTCGAGAATGTTGCACTCGACCTGAAGAGCCTGGACGGCATGGACGCCGACCTGCTCGCCAAGCTTGCTGAACATCAGATCCAGACGCGCGACGAACTCGCCGAACTGGCTGTGGATGAACTGGTCGAGATGACCGGAATGGAAGAGGATGCCGCTAAGGCGTTGATCATGAAAGCACGTGAACATTGGTTCCAGTGAGAAATGACCATGGCGCACTAAATTGAAGCGGCCGTCAGGCCGCATGACAAGATGCTAACCGCAAGGAATCGGTCCTTGCATTAAGAGGAATGAATGGCGAGTAACAACGTAGCCCAATTTGCCGCGGAACTGAAAATGCCTGCAGGCGTGCTCCTTGAGCAGCTTCAGGCAGCAGGCGTCACCAAAGCGAGCGAAGACGACAGCTTGTCCGAAACGGACAAGGCGCGTCTGCTCGACCACTTGCGCAAGTCTCACGGCTCGACTGATGCGGACAAGCGCAAGATCACGCTGACCAAGCGGCATACGTCGGAGATCAAGCAATCCGACGCGACGGGTAAAGCTCGCACCATTCAGGTCGAGGTGCGTAAGAAGCGCACTTTCGTCCGCCGCGACGAATCCGCCGCTGAAGGCGGCGATGCATCGAATCATGTGGCCGAGGCCGACGTCGACGTCGATGATCTCGAACTCCAGCGTCGTGAAGAGGAAGCTCGTCACGAAGCCGAACTGCTCGAGAAGCAGGCTCAGGAGTTGAAGGCGCGTCAGGAACAGCTCGAACGCGAAGAAGCCGAACGTCAGGCGCGCGAGCAGGCTGCTGAAGCCGAGCGTCGTCGTGCGGAAGAAGAAGCGGCGAAGAAGCGCGCGGCGGCTGCGGCCGAAGCGGCGGCTCGCGAGCAGGCTCAGGCTGCGAAACCGGCCCAGGCTGCCCAGCCGGCGGCTGCGAAGGCTGAACCGGTAGCGGCCAAGGCTGCGGAGCCGGCGGCTGCCAAGGAAAGCGAGCAGGACGACGAGCGCGCTGCGGCGGAACGTGCGGCACAACGCGAAGCGGCGAAGAAAGCGGAAGACGCAGCGCGTCAGGCCGCCGAGAAAACGCGCGCCGAGCAGGAAGAAATCAGCAAGCGCCGTGCGGCGGCAGAAGCCGAAGCACGTGCGATTCGGGAAATGATGAACACGCCGCGCAAGGCGCAGGTCAAGGCGCCGGAACCGGCACCGAAGCCCGCTGAGCCGGTCAAGGCCGTGGAAGCCAAGGGCACGCTGCACAAGCCGGCGCGTCCGGAAGGCGCAGCACCGGCACGTCCGGCAGCCAAGAAGCCGGCTGCTGCGGCTCCGGCTGCTACGACCACGCCGTCGGCCGGCGACAAGAAGAAGCCGGGCGGTGGCAAGGGCGGCTGGCAGGACGACGCAGCGAAGCGCCGCGGTATCAAGACGCGTGGCGATTCGAGCGGCGGTGTTGATCGCGGCTGGCGCGGTGGCCCGAAGGGTCGCGGCAAGCATCAGGATCAGAACACCACGTTCCAGGCGCCGACCGAACCGATCGTGCGTGAAGTGCACGTGCCGGAAACCATTACGGTCGCCGATCTGGCGCACAAGATGGCGGTGAAGGCCTCGGAAGTCATCAAGTCGATGATGAAGCTCGGCCAGATGGTCACGATCAACCAGATGCTGGACCAGGAAACGGCGATGATCATCGTCGAGGAACTGGGCCACCATGCGGTTGCGGCCAAGCTGGACGATCCGGAAGCGATGCTGGTCGAAGGCGAAATCACGGACGCAGAAGCACTGCCGCGTCCGCCGGTCGTCACGGTCATGGGCCACGTCGACCACGGTAAGACGTCGCTGCTCGATTACATCCGCCGCGCCAAGGTGGCAGCGGGTGAAGCGGGCGGGATTACGCAGCACATCGGCGCCTATCACGTTGAAACGCCGCGTGGCGTCATCACGTTCCTCGATACGCCGGGCCACGAAGCATTTACGGCCATGCGTGCTCGCGGTGCGAAGGCAACCGACATCGTGATTCTGGTGGTCGCAGCCGACGACGGCGTGATGCCGCAAACGAAGGAAGCGATTGCCCACGCGAAGGCAGGCGGCGTGCCGCTCGTCGTCGCAATCAACAAGATCGACAAGCCGGATGCGAATCCGGATCGCGTCAAGCAGGAACTCGTCGCGGAAGGCGTCGTGCCGGAAGAATACGGTGGCGATTCGCCGTTCGTGTCGGTGTCTGCGAAAACCGGCGCGGGTATCGACGAACTGCTGGAAAACGTGCTGCTGCAAGCCGAAGTGCTGGAACTGAAGGCACCGGTCGAAGCGCCGGCCAAGGGTCTGGTCATTGAAGCGAAGCTCGATAAGGGTAAGGGTCCGGTTGCAACGATCCTGGTCCAGTCGGGTACGCTGAACCGCGGTGACGTGGTGCTGGCAGGTAGCGCTTACGGTCGCGTGCGAGCCATGCTCGACGAAACCGGCAAGCCGACCAAGTCGGCAGGCCCGTCGATCCCGGTTGAGATTCAAGGTCTGTCGGAAGTCCCGCAAGCTGGCGAAGAAGTCATCGTCATGCCGGACGACCGCAAGGCGCGTGAAGTCGCGCTGTTCCGTCAAGGCAAGTTCCGCGACGTCAAGCTGGCCAAGCAACAGGCCGCGAAGCTCGAGAACATGCTGGAACAGATGGGCGAAGGCGAAGTGGCGTACATGCCGCTCATCGTCAAGGCTGACGTGCAAGGTTCGCAGGAAGCGCTGGTGCAGTCGCTGCTCAAGCTGTCGACCGACGAAGTCCGCGTGCAGATCGTGCACGGCGCCGTGGGTGGTATCAGCGAGTCGGACGTCAACCTGGCTACGGCTTCGAAGGCGGTCATCATCGGCTTCAACACCCGT
Organism: Paraburkholderia sediminicola; assembly: GCF_046027825.1. Classification (GTDB taxonomy): domain Bacteria; phylum Pseudomonadota; class Gammaproteobacteria; order Burkholderiales; family Burkholderiaceae; genus Paraburkholderia; species Paraburkholderia sediminicola_D. Next base: position 74,542 of record NZ_JAQQDU010000023.1, on the reverse strand, counting down.
GCGGATGCACAGGCGCGCAAGCTCGCGGAAACCAACGGCGTCGATATTCGCTACTACAACATCATCTATGACGCTGTGGATGAAGTGAAGGCCGCGATGTCGGGCATGCTGGCACCGGAGAAGCGCGAAGTCGTGACGGGTACGGTCGAAGTGCGTCAGGTCTTCAAGGTACCGAAGATTGGCGCGGTGGCCGGCTGTATGGTCACGGACGGTTTCGTCAAGCGCTCGTCGTCGGTGCGCGTGCTGCGCAACAACGTCGTCATCTTCACGGGCGAGCTCGATTCGCTCAAACGCTTCAAGGACGACGTGAAGGAAGTCCGTCAGGGCTTCGAGTGCGGTATGTCGATCAAGAACTTCAACGATATCGTCGAAGGCGATCAGTTCGAAGTCTTCGAAGTTACCGAAGTCGCGCGTACGCTGTAATTCACGCGGCATTGGCTCAACGGGCGGAGCGGGCTTAAGCGCCCGCTCCGCCCGTTGTTTTTGGGCCTGCGCATTTCGCGTATTGCGCACCGCGGTGGATTGCAGTCGCTATCAAGCTGCTTCGTCGCCGCGCTTCGTTACTGCCCGGGCAACAACCGCCACGGCTCGCGCGAACAACTTTTTTGCATCCGTCTGAGCGGATCACACAAACATCATGCCTAAGAAACGTTCATCTCCCAATCGCAACGTGCAGATCGCCGATCAGATCCAGCGCGACCTTTCCGAGTTGCTGCGCGAGGTCAAGGATCCGCGCATCGGCCTCGTCACGATTCAAAGCGTCGAACTGACGCCCGACTACGCGCATGCGAAGGTCTACTTCACGACGCTGACTGGCGACCCGCAACAGACGCTCGAAGCACTTCAGCACGCGGCCGGTCATCTGCACAATCTACTGTTCAAGCGCCTGCACATCCATACCGTGCCGACGCTGCATTTCCATTATGACCAGACGATCGAACGAGCCGTCGAAATGTCCCGTCTGATCGACGAGGCGAACGCCAATCGCGCGAAAGAAGACTGAGCGCGCGGTTCGCGTTTCTGGCTGCACTGCCTCAGTGGCCATTCATTTAGCGCTGTTTCCGACTACTTCGAAGACTCTGTCTTTCTGACATGACCGCACCTCAACGCCCCCGCGTGCCGCGTCGCGCGCTCGACGGCGTACTGCTGCTCGACAAGCCGCTCGGCCTGTCGAGCAACGACGCGCTGATTCGCGCGAAGCGTCTCTATCTGGCTAAAAAGGCGGGCCATACCGGCACGCTCGATCCACTTGCCACGGGTCTCTTGCCGCTCTGTTTCGGCGAAGCCACCAAGTTTTCGCAAGATCTGCTCGAAGCCGACAAGACCTATGAGGCGACCATGCGCCTCGGTATCCGCACGACCACCGGCGACGCCGAAGGCGAAGCAATCGACACGCGCGAGGTGACGTGCGATCAGGCTGCCGTTCAGGCGGCCATGCAGACGTTTCTCGGCGACATCATTCAAGTCCCGCCGATGTATTCGGCGCTCAAGCGCGACGGCAAACCGCTATACGAATATGCGCGCGCAGGTCAAACGGTGGAGCGGGAAGGGCGTCAGGTGACGATTCACGCGCTCGACATGCTGGCCTCTGCGTTGCCCGATGTGACGTTTCGCGTGACGTGCAGCAAAGGCACGTATGTGCGCACGCTCGCCGAGGATATCGGCGAAGCACTCGGTTGTGGTGCGCATCTGGTTGCGCTGCGGCGTACCGGCGTCGGCGCACTGACGCTGGAGCATGCGGTGACGCTCGACGCGTTGTCCGATGCGACGGAGACCGAACGTGATACGTGGCTGCAACCGGTCGACGCATTGCTGTCCACATTCCCGCTCATCACCCTGGACGAAGACGCGACCCGTCGCTTCCTGCACGGTCAACGTCTGAAGCTCTCCGAGTTGACGATCACCGGCGACGCAGTGAATGCGCCTCGAGTGCGCGTGTATGCAGCAGAAGGGCGTCTGCTTGGGGTCGCGAAGCAAGGCGAGGGCGTATTGGCGCCCGAGCGGCTGGTCGTCACCGCAGAGAGCTAGGCAGAAACATCAGCAGCAACAACGAAAAAGGCGGGACCGCTCGACAGCGGTCCCGCCTTTTTTCCCACCTACAGCCCGCATCGCGGACGGAAGCTAAACCGTCAATGCGCTGCCGCGGCCGCCGCACCCGCATCACCCCCGGCGCGTTCCGGCTTTGCCATCCAGATCAGCGCGATCAGTGCGACAAAGATGCCCGCCGATACAAAGAACAGATCGTTCACGCCTAACTGCGCGGCCTGCTGCGTCGCCATCGTATTGAACAGACCATACGCCTGCGGCTGACTGTAGCCCGCCGCACCCATCTGTCGGATCGACTGATCGAACACCGGGTTGTACGCGCTCGCCTGTTCGGCTAGTTGCGCATGATGCATGATGGTGCGGTGATCCCACGCGGTCTGGAAGATCGACGTGCCAATCCCGCCGCACATGATCCGCACGAAATTCGACAAGCCTGACGCAGCCGGAATCCGGTTGCCAGGCAAACCCGACAGCGTGATCGACACCAGCGGGATGAAGAACCCGGCCATGCCGATGCCTTGAATCAGCGTCGGCACCAGCAGCGAATAAGTATCGACGCCGGTCGTATAGCGCGAGCGCATCCAGAAACACAAGGCGAACACGAGGAACGACAAGGTCGAGATATAGCGCGGATCGGTGCGCGGCAAAATCTTGCCGGTGATCGGCGACAGCAGCACGGCGAACAGGCCCACCGGCGCCATCACGAGACCTGCTTCGGTGGCCGTGTAACCGATGTCGGTTTGCAGCCACAGCGGCAACAACACGAGGTTGCCGAAGTAGAGCCCATAGCCGATCGACAACGCAACCGTGCCGCTCGTGAAATTACGTCGCCTGAAGAGCGACAGATCGACCACCGGATGATCGGCCGTCAATTCCCAGACGATAAAGAACGCGAGCGAAATCACCGCTGTCAGCGCCAGCACGACAATGGTGGTCGACGAGAACCAGTCGAGGTCCTTGCCCTTGTCGAGCATCACCTGCAGCGAGCCGACCCAGAGGATCAGCAGCCCGAGACCGACGCCGTCGATCGGTGCCTTCTTGATAACCGAATCGCGCTTGCGGAAGATCATCCACGTCGCTCCTGCGGCGATCGCGCCGACTGGAATGTTGACGTAGAAAATCCACGGCCACGAGATGTTGTCTGAGATCCATCCGCCCAGAATCGGCCCGGCCACGGGCGCAATCAGTGTGGTCATCGCCCACATCGATAGCGCCATCGGCGCCTTGGCGCGTGGATAACTGGCGAGCAGCAGGGTTTGCGACAGCGGAATCATCGGACCGGCCACGGCGCCTTGCAGCACGCGCGAGGCAAGCAGGAACGGCAGGGTGGGCGCGAGACCGCACATCCATGACGAGATCACGAACAGAATGATCGACGCCATGAACAGGCGCACCTGGCCGACACGGTCAGTGAGCCAGCCGGTCAGTGGCACGGAGATCGCGTTCGCCACCGCGAACGACGTGATCACCCACGTGCCCTGGTCAGCCGACACCCCGAGGTCGCCCGAAATTGACGGGATCGACACGTTCGCAATCGAGGTGTCGAGCACATTCATGAACACGGCGAGCGACACCGCGATGGTGCCGATCACCAGCTGCGCGCCCTCGAGCGGCGGATGAGGGACTTGCGCCTGAGCCTGAGCCATTAAAAAAGCCTTCTTTTATGAATCGTCGCGCCGCTTACATCAGCTTCGCGGCGGGCTTGGCCGCGCCGGCTTGAGCCGACTTCTGCGAGCCGCCGTTCGGACCTGCATTTTCCGAAATGATGCGAGCGATTTCAGCGTCGGCCTGGTCGCCATACTTCTCGAACACGTTGGTCTCGTAGACCGTGTTCGGTGCTTCGCCGAGCTGGCCGCCGCTTTGATCCTTGATGCTGACGTCAGCTTGCATCGACAGGCCGATGCGCAGCGGATGCTTTTCAAGTTCCTGCGGGTCGAGCGCGATCCGCACCGGCAGACGCTGCACCACCTTGATCCAGTTGCCGGTCGCGTTCTGCGCGGGCAGCAGCGAGAACGCCGAACCCGTGCCCGCCGAGAAGCCGACGACCTTGCCGTGGTACACCACTGACGAACCGTACACATCGGCGGTCAGTTCGACCGGCTGGCCGATATGCATGTACTTCAGCTGCACTTCCTTGAAGTTCGCATCGACCCATACGCCGCCCAGCGGCACGATGGCCATCAGCGGGGTGCCCGGCGAGACGCGCTGGCCGACCTGCACCGAGCGCTTCGCGACGTAGCCCGTGACCGGCGCCGGCAGGTTGTTACGTGCGTTGTTCAGGTAAGCGTCGCGGACTTTCGCGGCGGCAGCCTGCACGTTCGGGTGATTCGCGATCGTGGTGTTCGCGGTCAGCGCGCGGTTCGATGCCAGTTGTTGCTCGGCGGCGTCGACCGACGCTTGTGCGCTCTTCACGGCGTCGCGGGCGTGCGAGATTTCTTCCAGCGACACGGCGCCGGTTTGCGCGACCGCCATGCGCCGCTTCAGGTCGTCCTGCGCGCGCGACAGGTCGGACTGGCGCTGGGCAACTTGCGCCTGATACTGGTTGTCGTCGGCGAACAGGCCGCGCACCTGGCGAACCGTCTGCGCAAGATTCGCTTCGGCCTGTTCGAGCGCGACGCGCGCGTCGGCCGGATCGAGCACGACGACCGGGTCGCCGGCCTTGACGGTTTGCGTGTCGTCCGCGTTCACGGCGATGACCGTGCCGGTGACTTGCGGCGTGATCTGCACGACGTTGCCGTTCACATATGCGTCGTCGGTGTCTTCATGGAAGCGCGCGACGAGGAAGTAGTAAAGACCGTAGGCGACCGCGGCGATCAGGATCACGATGACGAGCAACGTCATCATGCGCTTGCGTTTGCCGTTGTTCGCCGATTGTGCGGGGGCAGCGGGCTGCTGGGGGGTGCTCATTGATGTGCTCCGGGTTCTCTCAAGCGTCGTCGTTTATTCGGATGTTCGTGCGGATTCAGTGTGGCTTCGCTGCGGGTTCGGCTTGTGCGTTCGCTTGTGCACTCAGTTTGCAGCGGCGGTCGCGGCGGTGGCCGATGCCGGGGCATCGGTCGGCACCACGAGGCCGGTCTGCGTGGCGTCGAAACCGCCACCGAGCGCCTTGATGAGGCCAATCTGCAGATCGCGGCGGCGCATCTTCAGGCTCGTCACCGTCTGTTCGGCAGCAAGGCGGTTCTGGTCGGCGGTCAGCACCTGCAGTTGTTCCGACAGGCCGGCCTTGTAGCGGATCACCGCCAACTGATAGGCCTTGGTCGACGCGTCGAGCGCACGCTGGGCATCGCCCGATTGCTGGTCGATCGAACGGATCGAAGACACTTGCGTCGCGACATCCGAGAGGGCATTGATCAGCGTCTGGTCGTAGTTCGCCACATCGAGGTCGAAATCGGCAAAGCGGCCCTTCAACTGTGAGTGCAGCGCGCCGGCGTCGAAGATCGGCAGGTGAATCGCCGGGCCGAATTGCACCTGACGACTGCCCGACTTGAAGAAGCGGCCCCAGCCGAACGCGTCGAAACCGAAACCGGCGGCGAGGTTGATGTCCGGGAAGAACTCAGCCTTCGCTTCCTTGACGTCGTGCATCGCGGCCTCGACCTGCCAGCGCGCGGCGACGATGTCCGCGCGGCGGGCCACGAGGTCGGCCGGCAAGTTGTTCGGCAGCGCAACGGTGTCGCCGGTGGTCAGAACCGGCTTGGCGATCTGCAGGCCACGATCCGGACCTTTGCCGAGCAGCGCGCCCAACTGATAGCGCACCACGGTGATCTGGCCGTCGAGATCGGTCAGGTTCGCCTGGCTGGTCGCGATGTTGCCGTTCGCGGTTTGCCGTTCGACGTTGGTATCGAGCCCGGCGGCGACGCGGCCGTTGGTGATGCGGCCGATGTCCTGGCGGTTGGCGATTTCGCGCGCGGCGATGTCGCGGAATGCGTACAACTGGGCGAGCTGGTTATAGGTGCTCGCCACCGATGCGGCGAGCGTCACGCGCGCCTGCTGCATGTCGGCTTCCGCGGCCTTTTCCTGCGACACGGCCTGACCGAGGCGCTGGCGGTTCTTGCCCCACAGGTCCAGATCCCACGATGCGCTGGCCAGCACGTTGTTTTCGCTATACCAGGTGCCGCCGTACGGAGGCGGGTAGAGCGCGTTAGCCGAGAACAGCTCGCGAATCCATGAGTAGCTGCCGTTGATCTTCGGGTACAGCGCCGAGCGCGAGCTTTCAATGTACGACGAAGCCTTGGCGAGGCGTGCCTGCGCCTGCGCGATCGAGGGGCTGCCTTCCAGCGCTTCCGCGATCAGCTTCGGCAGTTGCGGGTCACCGAACTGGTTGGCCCAGTCGAGCGACGGCCACTGGCCGCCCTGGCTGGGCAGGCTCTGGGTGGCTTCGTACTGAGCCGGCGACGAGATCTGCTTGTCGCTCTTCATACCGAAGTAGTTCGCGCACCCCGTGAGGGCGAGCGCCGTCACCGCAGCGGCGACAGCGGCCCGGCTCGAAAGCGCGGGCGCGGACAGGGAAAGGGATTTCATCGCTCGACTCTTTGAGTGGAATGTAATGATGGACACTGCAAGCAATTTATTACGATTTGCTGTCAAAATTGCTTGCTGCATCACGGGTTAGCCCCGGTGGTTGTTCGCCGGAATTGACGAGTACGCGACGCAGCATGCTCTTCAGGAAGCCCACTTCTTCCGGGGTGAATCCGCCCAGCAGGCTGTCCAGCACACCGTTGAAAATGGCGGGCATTTTGGCCGCGATCGCATGACCTTCCGGTGTCAGCGCGAGCCGTACGACCCGCCGGTCTTCGTTGCTGCGCACTCTTGTCAGCAGGCCGCGCTTTTCCAGTCGATCGACGAGGCGCGTGACGGCGCTTGCGTCAATGCCGTATTCGCGCGCCAGTTCGGCTGCCAGCAGGCACTTGCCGCTCGCCACCATGAACAGGATGCTGCCTTGCTGGCTGGTGATGCCCAGCTCCGCCATGCTGCGTTGGGTGACCAGGTTGGACAGGGTCGATTTCACTCGTGAGATCAGATAGCCAACGCTTTCGCCTAGCTGGTACTCGCTGATGTCTGAGTCCGGGATTGAGGACGGATCCGTCATGATTCTCGTGCGAATGCAATGGTTGACTAGGCAGGATTATAGGCAGCGGTTGATTGACGCGGCAAGCGTTATTACAGCTTAGGCAAGGAACTTTTTCTGCTCAAGGCACAATGTGCGCGGGTTTGCGTAGGGTATTGCTGACGTTTGGCGGGCTTTCTTCCTACGGGCCTTCACATGAAAGAGGGTAGGCCCATCAGGGAATACCAGAAAGCTTCATTTGGGCGTGCTATAATGTTGGGTTCCCAAAAGTGCGCTTTGGGCTTTGTTGGCTTCGTACACAAATGCTGCTGCTGGCGCACTCAACTGTCTCCAGGTTCCTATGACTCGCGCCCTACGCAATATCGCCATCATCGCCCACGTCGACCACGGCAAGACCACGCTCGTCGACCAGCTCCTCCGCCAGACGGCCACGTTCCGCGATAACCAGCAGGTTGTCGAGCGCGTGATGGACTCGAACGACATCGAAAAGGAACGTGGCATCACGATTCTTTCGAAGAACTGCGCGGTCGAGTACGAAGGCACGCACATCAACATCGTCGACACCCCGGGCCACGCCGACTTCGGCGGTGAAGTGGAGCGCGTGCTGTCGATGGTCGACTCGGTGCTGTTGCTGGTCGACGCAGTCGAAGGCCCGATGCCGCAAACGCGCTTCGTGACCAAGAAGGCGCTGGCGCTCGGTCTCAAGCCGATCGTTGTGATCAACAAGGTTGACCGGCCTGGCGCGCGGATCGACTGGGTGATCAACCAGACCTTCGACCTGTTCGACAAGCTGGGTGCAACGGACGAGCAACTCGACTTCCCGATCGTCTACGCATCGGGTCTGAACGGCTACGCCGGCCTGGCGCCGGACGTGCGCGAAGGCGACATGCGTCCGCTGTTCGAAGCCGTGCTGCAACACGTGCCGGTTCGCCCGGCTGATCCGGCAGCGCCGCTGCAACTGCAGATCACTTCGCTGGATTACTCGTCGTACGTCGGCCGTATCGGCGTGGGCCGCATTACGCGTGGCACGATCAAGCCGGGCATGTCCGTCGCCGTGCGTTCGGGCCCCGATGGCGCGATCCTGAACCGCAAGATCAACCAGGTGCTGTCGTTCAAGGGTCTGGAGCGCGTGCAGGTTGACTCGGCTGAAGCCGGCGACATCGTGCTGATCAACGGTATCGAAGAAATCGGTATTGGCGTGACCATCTGCGCACCGGAACAGCCGGACGCGCTGCCCATGATCACCGTCGACGAACCGACCCTGACGATGAACTTCCTCGTCAATTCGTCGCCGCTGGCCGGCCGCGAAGGCAAGTTCGTCACGAGCCGTCAGATTCGCGACCGCCTGATGAAGGAACTGAACCACAACGTGGCGCTGCGCGTGAAAGAAACGGGCGACGAAACCACGTTCGAAGTGGCAGGCCGCGGCGAGTTGCACCTGACCATTCTGGTCGAAAACATGCGCCGTGAAGGCTACGAGCTGGCCGTGTCGCGTCCGCGCGTGGTGATGACGGAAGTCGACGGCGTGAAGCACGAGCCGTACGAAAACCTGACGGTCGACATGGAAGATGGCCATCAGGGTGGTGTGATGGAAGAGCTGGGCCGCCGTAAGGGCGAAATGCTCGACATGGCGTCGGACGGCCGCGGCCGTACGCGTCTCGAGTATCGTATTTCGGCGCGTGGGCTGATCGGTTTCCAGGGCGAATTCCTGACGCTGACGCGCGGTACGGGCCTGATGAGCCACACGTTTGACTCGTATCAGCCGGTCCGGGAAGGTGGTGTCGGCGAGCGTCGTAACGGCGTGCTGATTTCGCAGGACGACGGCGCGGCAGTGGCGTACGCACTGTGGAAGCTGCAGGATCGCGGCCGTATGTTCGTGTCGCCGGGCGAGCCGCTGTACGAAGGCATGATCATCGGCATTCACAGCCGTGACAACGACCTGGTCGTGAACCCGATCAAGGGCAAGCAACTGACCAACGTGCGTTCGTCGGGTACGGACGAAGCGGTGCGCCTCGTGCCGCCGATCCAGATGTCGCTGGAATACGCGGTTGAATTCATCGACGACGACGAACTGGTCGAAGTCACGCCGAAATCCATCCGTCTGCGCAAGCGTTACCTGAAGGAGCACGAGCGCCGCAGCGCCAGCCGTAAGGGCGCAGTGGACTAAGCATCCGCCTGGCATCCAGGTTGATGGCAAGGCAAAAGCCACCTTCGGGTGGCTTTTGCCGTTTCTGAGCCACCAGTCGAGTGGGCCGTATGGGTCGTGCGAATTGCATTGCACGCCGTTGTTCGCGGTTGGCGGGCCGATTGCAGGTGTTTGTCCCCGTTTTCCGCAGAAGACTGTTGCGAGTAGCGGTAATGTCGCTGAAAGCCCGTCGCCATGGGCTTGAGCGGCAATCCGTCTGCTATCTGCACTATCCGTTCTGTGATATGCTCCCGGGGTGCAAAGTTTTAGGTCCTTCCAAGCAAGACTTGATTCGCGCAATCCGCTAAACGGTCAGGCCGTGTCGCGGAAGGTTCTGTAACCCGCTATTTCTCGAGAAACTCGAAGAAAGGTGAGCGTAAAAATGATGAAGCAATTCCAGTCGAACTCTTATCTGTTCGGCGGCAATGCTCCGTACGTAGAAGAAATGTACGAAGCGTATCTCGATAATCCGGCGTCAGTGCCCGAGAACTGGCGCAGCTATTTCGACGCGTTGCAGAACGTCCCTGCATCGGATGGCAGCAATGCCAACGACGTGGCCCATGGCCCGATCGTCGAATCGTTTGCGCAACGGGCCAAGGCTAATGCCTTTATCCCGCGCACGGCGGCTGGCGGCGAAGATCTCGCTACCTCCCGCAAGCAAGTCTATGTGCAGTCCCTCATCGGCGCATATCGCTTCCTCGGCTCGCAATGGGCCAATCTCGATCCCCTGAAGCGTCGCGAACGTCCCGCTATCCCCGAACTTGAACCCGCGTTCTACGACTTCACTGAAGCCGACATGGACCAGGAGTTCAGCGCAACGAATCTGTATTTCGGATTCGAGCGTGCTTCGCTGCGCGAGATCGTCCAGGCCCTGCGTGATACGTACTGCGGCACGATCGGCGCCGAGTACATGTACATCAGCGATCCGGAACAGAAGCGCTGGTGGAAAGAGAAGCTCGAGTCGATCCGTTCGACGCCGAACTTCTCCAATGAAAAGAAAAAGCACATCCTGAATCGCCTGACGGCCTCTGAAGGCCTCGAGCGCTTCCTGCACACCAAGTACGTCGGCCAGAAACGCTTCTCGCTCGAAGGCGGCGAAAGCTTCATCGCGTCGATGGACGAAGTCGTGCGTCACGGCGGCGCAAACGGCGTTCAGGAAATCGTCATCGGCATGGCCCACCGCGGCCGTCTGAACGTGCTGGTCAATACGCTTGGCAAGATGCCGGCTGACCTGTTTGCCGAATTCGAAGGCAAGCACGTCGACGACCTGCCGGCTGGCGACGTGAAGTACCACAAGGGTTTCTCGTCGGACGTTTCGACCGAAGGCGGCCCGGTTCACCTGTCGCTTGCGTTCAACCCGTCGCACCTCGAAATCGTCAACCCGGTGGTCGAAGGCTCGGCCAAGGCCCGTATGGATCGCCGCGGCGACGACAGCGGCCTGCAAGTGCTGCCGGTGCAGATCCACGGCGACGCGGCCTTCGCGGGCCAGGGCGTCGTGATGGAAACGCTGAACCTCGCGCAAACGCGCGGTTACGGCACGCACGGCACGCTGCACATCGTCATCAACAACCAGATCGGTTTCACGACGTCGGACCCGCGCGACTCGCGCTCCACGTTGTACTGCTCGGACGTCGTCAAGATGATCGAGGCGCCGGTACTGCACGTGAACGGTGACGATCCTGAAGCGGTTGTGCTGGCTACGCAGCTGGCTATCGACTTCCGGATGCAGTTCCACAAGGACGTCGTCGTCGACATCGTCTGTTTCCGCAAGCTGGGTCACAACGAGCAGGACACGCCGGCTGTCACGCAGCCGCTGATGTACAAGACGATTGCGAAGCACCCGGGCACGCGCGCACTGTACGCTGAGAAGCTGGTGCAGCAAGGCGTGATCACGGCGGCTGATGCAGACGAATACGTCAAGGCGTACCGCAAGGCAATGGACGAAGGCCATCACACGGTCGACCCGGTGCTCTCGAACTACAAGAGCAAGTACGCGGTGGATTGGGTTCCGTTCCTGAACCGTAAGTGGACCGACGCAGCTGACACGGCAGTGCCGCTGGCTGAGTTGAAGCGTCTCGCTGAGCGCGTCACCACGATCCCGGAAAACTTCAAGGTTCACCCGCTGGTTGAGCGCGTCATCAACGACCGTCGCGCGATGGGCCGTGGTGAAGCGAAGCTCGACTGGGGCATGGGCGAGCATCTGGCATTCGCGTCGCTGGTCGCATCGGGCTATGCAGTGCGCCTGACCGGTCAGGACTCGGGCCGCGGCACGTTCACGCACCGCCACGCGGTGCTGCACGATCAGAACCGCGAACGCTGGAACGACGGCACCTACGTGCCGCTGCAGAACATCGCCGAAGGTCAGGCGAAGTTCACGGTGATCGACTCGGTGTTGTCGGAAGAAGCGGTGCTGGGCTTCGAATACGGTTACTCGACCGCTGAACCGAATACGTTCGTCGCGTGGGAAGCGCAGTTCGGCGACTTCGTGAACGGCGCGCAAGTCGTGATCGACCAGTTCATCTCGTCGGGCGAAGTGAAGTGGGGCCGCGTGTCGGGTCTCACGATGCTGCTGCCGCACGGCTACGAAGGTCAAGGTCCGGAGCACTCGTCGGCACGTATCGAGCGTTTCCTGCAACTGTGCGCAGATCACAATATGCAGGTCGTTCAACCGACCACGCCGGCGCAGATTTTCCACCTGTTGCGCCGTCAGATGATCCGCCTGTTCAGGAAGCCGCTGATCGTCGCTACGCCGAAGTCGCTGCTGCGCCACAAGGAAGCCGTGTCGGATCTGTCCGAACTGGCGAAGGGCGCGTTCCAGCCGATCCTCGGCGAAATCGACGAAGCGATCGAGCCGAAGAAGGTCAAACGCGTGGTGGCCTGCTCGGGGCGCGTGTACTACGACCTGCTGGCGCATCGCCGTGAATCGAAGTCGAACGACGTCGCGATCATCCGTATCGAACAGCTCTATCCGTTCGCGCATAAGCAGTTCGAAGCGGAAATGAAGAAGTACGACAACGCGACCGAAGTGGTCTGGGTGCAGGACGAGCCGCAGAATCAGGGCCCGTGGTTCTACATCGAGCACCACCTGAAGGAAGGCATGAAGGAAGGGCAGAAGCTGGCGTACAGCGGACGTCCGGCTTCGGCCTCGCCGGCAGTCGGCTACTACGCGAAGCACTACGAGCAGCAGAAGGCGCTGATCGAAGGCGCTTTCGGCCGCCTCAAGAGCGCGTCGATCGCTAAATAAATATTAGAACCGGGAAAGCGCAAGGCGCTTTCCCGTGCCGCGTCTGAAAGATCATTCACGGCATTCGAGGTTCGCAGGCGGTCGTCGCGGGTCCGTGGATCGCGCGCCGTCACCCGATACGTATTCAGGATATTCATAATGGCTATTGTTGAAGTCAAGGTTCCCCAGCTGTCCGAGTCGGTCTCGGAAGCCACCATGCTGCAGTGGAAGAAGAAGCCCGGCGAGGCTGTTGCTCAAGACGAAATTCTCATCGAAATCGAGACCGACAAGGTCGTGCTCGAAGTGCCGGCACCCTCCGCCGGCGTGCTTGCACAAGTGATCGCGAACGACGGCGATATCGTCGTCGCGGATCAGGTGATCGCCAAGATCGACACCGAAGGCACGGCAGGCGCTGCTGCTGTCGAAGCCGAAGTGAAGCCGGCTCCCGTTGCCGCGCCGGCACCGGCACCGGCCGCTCAGGCTGCATCCGCAACGGGTGCGAACACCGCTGCTTCGCCGGCTGCCGGCAAGCTGATGGCCGAGAAGGGCCTGGGCGCGGGCGACGTCGCCGGCACGGGCCGCGACGGCCGCATCACCAAGGGTGACGTGCTGACCGCGGGCGCACCGGCCGCCAAGGCTGCTGCACCGGCACCGGCTGCCGCACCGAAGGCTGCCAAGCCGTCGCTGCCGGACGTCAAGGCGCCGGCATCGGCCGACCAATGGCTGAAGGACCGCCCGGAACAGCGCGTACCGATGTCGCGTCTGCGTGCGCGTATCGCCGAGCGTCTGCTCGAGTCGCAGCAAACCAACGCCATCCTCACCACGTTCAACGAAGTGAACATGGCGCCGGTGATGGACCTGCGCAACAAGTACAAAGACAAGTTCGAAAAGGAACATGGCGTGAAGCTGGGCTTCATGTCGTTCTTCGTGAAGGCGGCTGTCCACGCGCTGAAGAAATTCCCGCTCGTGAACGCGTCGATCGACGGTAACGACATCGTCTATCACGGCTACTTCGACATCGGTATCGCGGTCGGTTCGCCGCGTGGCCTGGTGGTGCCGATCCTGCGTAACGCAGATCAGCTCAGCCTCGCCGAAATCGAAAAGAAGATTGCGGAATTCGGCCAGAAGGCTAAGGACGGCAAGCTGTCGATCGAAGAAATGACGGGCGGTACGTTCTCGATCTCGAACGGTGGTGTGTTCGGTTCGATGCTGTCGACCCCGATTATCAACCCGCCGCAATCCGCGATTCTGGGCGTGCACGCCACGAAGGAACGCGCTGTGGTCGAAAACGGCCAGATCGTGATCCGTCCGATGAACTACCTGGCGCTGTCGTACGACCACCGGATCATCGACGGTCGCGAAGCGGTGCTGTCGCTGGTCGCGATGAAGGATGCGCTGGAAGACCCGGCGCGCCTGTTGCTCGACCTGTAAGCACTGGCTCGGCTGGCGCCGGCTTGTCATCGCGCAAGTCGACGCCATATAAGCAGCACGTCTTTAGCATTCCGCAGTACTGGAACGACGCGCGCCACGAAGCGTGGTCGCGCGTCGTTCCGTCATCAAAAGGATTGTCATGTCCAAAGAATTTGACGTCGTCGTGATCGGCGCCGGCCCCGGCGGTTATATCGCCGCTATCCGCGCAGCGCAGCTCGGCAAGACGGTCGCATGTATCGAAAAATGGAAGAACCCGGCCGGCGCGCTGAAGCTCGGCGGCACGTGCCTGAACGTGGGTTGCATTCCGTCGAAGGCGCTGCTCGCGTCGTCGGAAGAATTTGAAAACGCGTCACACCACCTTGCTGACCACGGCATCTCCGTGGAAAACGTGTCGGTCGATATTTCGAAGATGCTGGCCCGCAAGGAAGGCATCGTCGAGAAGATGACCAAGGGTATCGAATTCCTGTTCCGCAAGAACAAGATCACGTGGCTCAAGGGCCATGGCAAGTTCACCGGCAAGACGGACGCCGGCGTGCAGATCGAAGTGAGCGGCGAAGGCGAAACCGAAGTCGTGACGGCGAAGAACGTCATCATCGCAACGGGTTCGAAGGCGCGCCATCTGCCCGCCGTTCCGGTCGACAACAAGATCGTTGCCGACAACGAAGGCGCACTGACGTTCGACTCCGTGCCGAAGAAGCTCGCCGTGATCGGCGCGGGCGTGATCGGTCTGGAACTCGGCTCGGTGTGGCGCCGTCTGGGCTCGGACGTGACCGTGCTCGAAGCGCTGCCGGAATTCCTCGGCGCGGCTGACCAGGCGCTGGCGAAAGAAGCCGCCAAGCAGTTCAAGAAGCAAGGTCTGGACATCCACGTCGGCGTGAAGGTCGGCGAAGTGACGACGACCGACAAGAGCGTCACGATCAATTACACGGACAAGGACGGCAACGCGCAAACGCTCGAAGCCGACCGCCTGATCGTGTCGATCGGCCGCGTGCCGAACACCGACAACCTCGGTCTCGAAGCAATCGGCCTGAAGGCCAACGAGCGTGGCTTCATCGACGTTGACGACCACTGCGCGACGGTTGTGCCGAACGTGTACGCAATCGGCGACGTGGTGCGTGGTCCGATGCTCGCGCACAAGGCTGAAGACGAAGGCGTGATGGTGGCCGAAATCATCGACGGTCAGAAGCCGCATATCGACTACAACTGCATTCCGTGGGTTATCTACACCGAACCGGAAATCGCGTGGGTCGGCAAGACCGAGCAGCAACTGAAGGCCGAAGGCCGCGAAGTCAAGACGGGCCAGTTCCCGTTCATGGCGAACGGCCGCGCGCTCGGTATCAACAAGGCGGATGGTTTCGTCAAGATGATCGCTGACGCAAAGACCGACGAACTGCTCGGCGTGCACATCATCTCGGCGAACGCATCGGACCTGATCGCGGAAGCCGTGGTGGCGATGGAATTCAAGGCGGCGTCGGAAGACATTGGCCGTATTTGCCATCCGCACCCGTCGCTGTCGGAAGTCATGCGCGAAGCGGCGCTCGCCGTGGACAAGCGCGCGCTGAACATGTAATCACGCGCACGCCTGGCTGAACGCAACTCTGGCATCACCACAAAGGCGGGCGGGTTCACTCCCTCCCGCCTTTCTTTTTGCAGCAACACAATGAACGTCACCGAATACTACGAAAAAGAACTGCAGACGCGGGGTTATCAATCGGACCCGGCGCAACGCGCGGCAGTTGACCGTCTGCAGCGGTGCTATGACGAGTGGGTCGAGTACAAATCGCGCCGCTCGAATGCGTTCAAGAAGCTGATCATCCACCCGGACCTGCCGCGCGGCGTGTACATGTGGGGCGGCGTAGGGCGGGGCAAGAGCTTCCTGATGGACAGCTTCTACATGATCGTGCCGGTGCAGCGTAAAACGCGGCTGCATTTCCACGAGTTCATGCGTGAGGTGCATCGCGAACTGGAAGATCTGAAAGGCACGGCTGATCCGCTCGACGAACTCGCGCGCCGTATCGCCAAGCGCTACCGGCTGATCTGTTTCGACGAATTCCACGTGTCGGATATCGCCGACGCGATGATCCTGTACCGTCTGCTCGACAAACTGTTCGAGAACGGCGTGCAGTTCGTGATGACCTCCAACTACGATCCGGACACGCTGTATCCGGACGGTCTGCATCGCGACCGTATGTTGCCGGCAATCGAACTGATCAAGTCGAAGCTCGACGTGATCAACGTCGATGCGGGTATCGATTACCGGCAACGCACGCTGGCCCAGGTCGAGGTGTATCACACGCCGCTCGGCGCGGCGTCGGACAAAGCGTTGCGCGACGCGTTTTCGCGCCTTGCAGCGGTTCCCGATGAGAGCCCTATCCTGCGTATCGAAAAGCGGGAGCTGAAGGCACTGCGGCGCGCTGACGGCGTCGTATGGTTCGATTTTGCGACGCTCTGCGGCGGTCCGCGCTCGCAGAACGACTACCTGGAACTGGCGAGCCGTTTTCACGCGGTGATCCTGTCCGGCGTGCCGCAGATGTCGGTGCGCATGGCCTCGGAGGCGCGCCGCTTTACGTGGCTGATCGACGTGTTCTACGACCACAAGGTCAAGCTGCTGATGTCGGCCGCGGTGCCGCCCGAGCAACTGTATCTCGAAGGGCCAATGGCCAACGAATTCACGCGCACGGTGTCGCGCATCGTCGAGATGCAATCGCAGGAATATCTGGACTCACCGCGCCGGATCGTCGATACGTCGCTGACTTAAGTCGTCGCGTGATGCGGCCGCCGATGCTTTTGCGATAGATCACGGTCCGCTTAGCAAAGAGGCGGTGTCCGAAGTCGTATTTTCAAGATTCGGATTGGTCTTATATTCCGTCGGCGGGCGCCTGGATATCTTCTTTGTCATGGTTCTGACAAAGGAGAAACCATGAATCCGTACCGTGATATCAATGATGAAGAATGGCAACGCATTGCACCGTTGCTCCCTGAACTGCGTCCGCGCTCCGAACTGCGTGGCAGGCCGCTCGCCAATACGCGCTCGGTGCTCAACGGCGTGCTGTGGGTGATGTATAGCGGCGCGACCTGGTCCGCCATGCCGCGCAAATATCCATCGTATCAAACCTGCCATCGCCGCTTCAAGGCGTGGTATGAATCCGGCGTGCTCAAGCGCGTCATGGATCAGTTGTTCGGCGAGGCGAGCGAAGAACTCTGTAGCATGATGGAAGGGCGCATGCGCACGCATGTGAGCGCGCAACAGAAGAGCGTTGACGCAGAAAAGGTTCCGGCCACGGCACCTGCGGCGTATAGCCCGGCATCGGTCAAGCCGTTACCGTCTTCGCCGTTCGCGTATACGTCGCCCTTCAAGCACGCTGCATGACAACGCCAACCAGCCAGACGCAAACAAAAAAACGGCCGGACAATGGTGGTCGTCGGCCGTTTCTTCTGGTTCCATCCGGGCAGCATGTGTGGCTCTGATGGAACGTTACCTTAGCGTGTCAGGCATCGGCGCCTGAACGAGGCGCTCACTATTGCTGACGAACCCACGTCTGCGAGCGGCCCAGCAGCGAAACGCCGATGTAACCACGCACCACCAGCTTGTTCCCACCTTCTTCCAGGTGCATCTTGCACTTGTAGACCTTGCCGTTTTCCGGGTCGAGAATCTGCCCGTGATCCCAGCCGTCGCCGTCCTTTTTCATGTCGCTGATGATCGTCATGCCGAGAATCAACTGGTCCTTGCGCGCGTCGGTACATTCAGTGCAGCGGCGATCCGGTTGATCGTTTGCACCGAGTCCCTTGATCACCTTGCCGTTCAGCGAGCCACTGCCGTCCTGTGCAATTTGCACGAGCGCCTTGGGCTGGCCGGTGCTGTCGTCGATGGTTTGCCACATGCCGACCGGGGAATCGGTTTGCGCCATTGCGGTGACGGCGCTGACGAGCAGCACGCCGGCGAGGGCGGCTTGTTTGGCTGTGCGAAGCGCGATTGTGCGCGCGCGTTGAGTGAATTGCATCATTGTCTTCCTCCTTGATTAAAGACGGCGCGATCATGGTCGCGCGGCGTTATTGACATCTCGGGCAGTCTTCAGCAACCGGCCGCCGTGATGTCTGGGGGTGCCCCTCAGGTTCAACTTCGGCTACATCGGTCTGCGACTCGCGGCAAGGGTGCCGCGAGTCGCACGTCGTCATCGCAGAATACGTGAAGTGCGCCTGAAAATGCGCGCAGCGTTTGATAGTGGAACCTCTAATCAGCACGCGGCATGTCTGAGTATCAGTGAGTGTCAGTTCAGTTGATACGAGAATGTCGCGTTGATGCGTGGGTTGCGCGACGCGCTCTCCACCGGCGCGTCGCCGATCGGTTTGGCCACCGACAAATCCAGGCTGTAATACTTCGCGTCCGAGATCCGGAAGCCGAACGCAATCGAGGACATCTTCGACGGCGAGGGCGTCCCCGCATGCAGATACACGCGGGCCATGTCGAACGAGACATAAGGGGTAAAGGTGCGTAGATAGGTGAAGCCCGGCGTAAAGCCCCGGTTGACTTCGAACATGGCCCCCCAGCCCGAATCGCCCGATGCCTCGCCCGGTTCATAACCCTGCGCAAAACGTTGCGCGCCGAACGAGATCTGTTCCGACGTCGGTAGCGAGACGGGGCTGTACTGACCAGTCAACGAAACCGCGGTGCCGATCTTTAGCGGCCACTGGTTGGTTTGCGAAAAACTTGCGCCGGTCCGCACGAAAGTGATCGACGCCGGATTCGTGACCGTTGTGCCGGGCACGTTCGAGTCGCCGGATTTCGACGCGCCAAGGATATTGAATGCCTTCGCCACATTGATACTTGCGTGGCGCACCTGGTCCGTGTCCACGCTGGCGTAGTCGGCCTGCAGTTGCATCACCCGCACCTGCGAGCGCAAGCCGATCTGCGCGCCGGTGTCCTGGTTGTTGTAGCGATCTTCGTCGTGCGAGGCATAGACCGAAGCGGTGCCGATCACGCTTTGCTTGTTGCTCAACAGGAGCGGATAGGCCAGTGAACCGCCGACCTTGTCGTTGATGACCGTGCGCGCGACGTAAGAGGGCAGGCCGGGATTGTCGACCGGATTGCCGCGATAGTGCGACGCGTCGATCTTCCCCATCAGACCATCGCTGCCGATCGGTACCGCAGCGTGCGCGGCGAGATAGGTGACATTGTCACGGCCCTTCGGCAGCAAGGCCGACACGCTCAACTGTTCGCCGAGTGCGGTCAGGCCGTTTTCGGTTGCCGTCAACAGGCCCTGCACGCCGGGGTGATTGAAGTCGATACCCGTGCTGAGGTCGAACGGTTTGCGGTCTACGTTCAACTCGAGCGTGGTGGCGCCGTCGGTATTTTGCGGGGGCGCCACATTGGCCGCGACTTTCACGCCGGGCAACAGCCCCAGCACGTTGATGTAACGCTCGAAGGTGGCACGCCGCAACGGCCGGTCGGCGACGATGTGGTCGGCGATCGCGCGGATCTTGTCTTCGACCGCGCCGGGTTTGCCCGTTACCTTGACGGTGGACACGTAGCCTTCGACCACCGTTACGCGCACCACGCCGCCTTCGAAAGTTTGGGCGGGGATGAACGCGAACGACAGTGCATAGCCGCGATCCTGATACAGCTTCGTGACGCCGTTGGCGACCTGGATCAGATCGCCGATGGTGGTGTCTTTGCCGACGAGAGGCGTGAAGCGCTGCGCGACTTCGTCGAACGGAATGGACTTCACGCCCTCGACCTGAATCTTTGACGGCGTCAGATGGCGGGCGAGCAGTTCCTGAAGTTGAGGGGCTTGCGGCGCGACCTGCATGGTCACGTTCGGGCCTTTGTCGGGCGCCTTGATTTGTGGCAGCGTATCCATCGGGTTGCCGCCGACTGACGGGCTGGGGCGTGACTGCGCTTGCGCTTCCATCTGCATCCCGCTTGCCGCAATCGCTGCGAGCAGGAGGGTCCATGTACTACCGTACCCGAGTTTCATCGGATTTTCCTCGTATGCCGTTTTTGTCTTGCGGGCGCGCCGCCTGGCCGGGCTGGTCGCGATCGCTTATGTGTGGCTCGACGCATACTGCCATGCTTATATGTATAACGTCACGTGCTCCGTCGGGCTTGAGCATCGGCTGCAAAAGCACGGAGCACGTGATGAGGCGCACTGCTGATGCGCGCGGCGTAATGGGGCGTCCAATGGGACGCCTTATGCGCGCGGCATCAATGAGCGACCTGTGCGGACTACTTATGGCTCACCGGCACCAGGCCGCCAAGCAGGGTCGTCAAGCCGCCCGTCGCACTGCTTGAGCCGCTCGTCGAACCTGCCGCCGAGCTGAGTGCGCCGGTCAACTGGCCGACGAGAGCGGTTACCGGAGCGAGCGGGCTGCTGCCGCTGCTGCCCGATGCGCTGCTGGTGACGCCGGAGAGTGCGCCGGTCAGTGTCGACAGCGGATTCGATGCGCTACCCGTGCCACCCAACGTCGAGGTCAGCGAACTCAAGGGCGTGCCACCCAGCAATGACGTCAGCGGACTCAGCGGTGAGCCGCCCGTCCCCGAGGTCAGCGAACCCAAAGGTGTGCCGCCCAGCAATGACGTCAGCGGACTCAGCGGCGAGCCGCCCGTCCCCGAGGTCAGCGAACCCAAGGGCGTGCTGCCCAGCACCGAGGTCAGGCCGGCCAGCGGCGTGCCGCCGAGCAGCGTCGACAGCGAGCCGATCGGATTGCTGCCGAGCCCGAGACTCGCGAGCGAGTTTTGCAGCGGGCTGAGCGGGTTGCCGTTGGCAGGCGGCCCATTGACGACGGCCACGTTCGTGCTGCCGACGAGGCTCGTAATCAAGCCGGGAATCGGATTCGCGCCATTCGGGCCGTTCGGATTAACGAGGCCGCCAGCGTTCGTCACCGTGTTGCCCAGCGAGCCGACGAGCGTGCCGACATCGGCGCCGAGCGGGTTCTTCGTTGCCGCGCCGACTTGCGAGCCGGCCGAGCTCACGGCACCGCCGATTTGCGCGAGCAGGCCGCCTACCGGCGCGCCGAGGCCGGTCTGCGTGCCGACCGTCTGCGTTACGAGTCCAACGGTCTGCACGATCGGTGTGATCGCGGTGCTGATCGGCTGGGTGATCTGCTGCACCGGCACGGAGGCCAGCGAATTGCCAAGCGTCGCGCCACCAGCGTTCAGTGCGCCCGCGGTGGTGGCGAGGACCGTTGCCAGCGGCGTGGTGAGCGGCGACAGCGGTGCGAGGTTGCCGGTGCCGAGGCCACCGACCGTGGTGCTCAGACCTTGCACGACACCGCTCGTCGAGCTGACCACCGAACCGAGTCCGGCGACCGTGGTGCCGACCGGATTGGAGGTCACGCCGATTTGCCCGACGCCGCCGCTTACCGCATTGGCGAGCGAGTTCAGCGTGTTGCTCGTGCTCGAAACCGCGTTGCCGAGGCCTTGCGTGACTTGCGGGCTAAGACCCGGAATCGTCTGCGAGGCGATCGTGTTGCCGAGGTCGCTGGTGGTCTTGGCGGCGGCGGTGGCGACGCCGTTGGTGCTCGCGGAGGTGGAGGTGGTCGGGCCGCCGCTGGTCGAACCGCCGCCGCCGGCGCTACCGCTGCCGGATGCGCTCGATGGCACAGTGACGCCATTGCCGCCACACGCCGCGAGCAAGCCGGCGACCGCGACGGCGATCAACGGTGCGCGCAACGACGACACGGTCGCGCACGCCGCATGGAGAGTAAAAAAACGTTGGTTGGACATGTGTGCTCCTCAGTGTCTTCTAGGTGTCGTGTGC
This sequence comes from Paraburkholderia sediminicola, assembly GCF_046027825.1. Classification (GTDB taxonomy): domain Bacteria; phylum Pseudomonadota; class Gammaproteobacteria; order Burkholderiales; family Burkholderiaceae; genus Paraburkholderia; species Paraburkholderia sediminicola_D. The sequence continues at coordinate 52,835 of NZ_JAQQDU010000023.1, read as the reverse complement.
GTTTGGTTCCGTGCGCCGGTGCAACAGGTGTCTGAGCGGCGCGGCTCAATTCAGCCAGGTTCCGGCGGAGCCGGGGTGCGGCTGGCGGGCCGCACTCCGGACGCCAGATTGCCGGTTACTGCACTTCTTTCGATGACTTCGACGTCTTTGCTTACTTCTTCGACAGACCGCCGAGCAGGCCGCCGAGGACCGACGTCACCGGAGCGAGCGGGCTGCTGCCCGTTCCCTTGCCGCTGGTGCTCGACAGAGACAGGCCAGGGCTCGTGCTGGTCGAGGTGGTGGTCGTCGAGGTCGGCGTGGCGGCCGCCGTGGTCGTGACGCCGCCAAGCGCGCCAGTGACGCTAGACAGCAAGCCGGTAACCGGGGCGAGCGGGCTGCTGCTGCCGCCGGTCGCGCTGCTCAGGCCGTTCGTCACGCTCGAGAGCAGACCGGTAACAGGCGCCAACGGGCTGCCGCCGCTCGATGCGCCGCCCAGACCGCCCGTTGCGCTGCTGAGCGCGCCGGTAAGCGGAGCGAGTGGGCCACTGCCGGTGCCGCCGGTCAAGCCGCCGAGTACGCTGGTGAGCGGAGCGAGCGGGCCGCTGTTGGTGCCGCCCGTCAGGCCGCCGAGGGCGCTGGTGAGCGGCGCCAGCGGATTGCCGCCGGTCCCGCCAGTGAGCAGACCGCCCAGCGATGCGACCGTGGTCCCCGTATCCGTGACCGTATGGCCAAGAGCGGCCGTGATCGGGTTGCCGCCGGTTGCGCTGATCAACGTGCCGGCCTTGCCCAGGCCGCCGCCGAGGGTCGAGAGCAGGCCGTTCAGCGGTGCGCCGAGGCCCGTGGTGTTGCCGACTGTCTGTGTGGTCGCCGCGACCATCGACGTAATCGGCGTGATCGCCGTGCTGAGCGTCTGCGTGATCTGCTGCACCGGTCCAGTCGAGAGCGCGGTAGTGAGGGTGTTGCCACCGTTGGTGACTGCACCGCCGAGCGTATTGACGACGCCGCCGAGCGGCGTGGTGATGGCGGCCAACGGCGCGAGCGGGCCGCTGCCGAGGCTCGTCACGAGGCCGCCTGCATCCGTCACTGCGCCACCGACATGACTGACCACGCCACCGAGGCTCGAGACCGTCGTGCCAACCGCGTCGCCGCCGGTGCCGAGTTGGCCGAGCCCTTGCGATACGCCGTTGCCGAGTGTCGAGACCGCCGAGCCGACTTGCTGCACGACGCCGCCGGCGGCCTGCGTGGTTTGCGAGCTGACGCCAGGCAGGGTTTGCGAGCCGATCACCGTGCCAATGCTCGAGACCACCGAGCCGGCATCGCTCACCACGCCACCGCCGTTGCCGACTACGGTGCCGAGTGCATTTGCGACCGGGGTCGTGCCGGTTCCCGTACCTGTTCCGGTGCCCGTGCCGGATCCGCTTCCCGAGCCATTGCTGGTGGTGCTGCTGCCGGAGCCGCCCGAACCCATCGAACCGCTGCCGCCGCCGGTGGTGGAAATTGCGCCGCCGGCGGAGCCGCTACCGCTGCCGCCGGTACCGGTACTCAGGGTTCCGGAGCCCCCGCAAGCACCGAGAGAAAGCATTGCGGCCACGCTGGCCGCAATCAGGGTTGTTCGAAGTGTGGTGTTGGCCGTTTGAATATTCATGTCGCCCTCGCATCGCATGTGTTTTTGGGTGTTGCTGCGTGCCTATCTCTGCACGAGCCGTGCCATTTCGACTGAGCAATGCGAAATATTTTCTTTCTAAAGGGCGTGAAGCCATATGTGATATGGCTTTGAGGTTGATTGATGAAGTGTCCGCTAACCCGGATATACCGTGAGAAAGTTAATCCGCTAAACGTTTGCGAGGGCTGCGTAACGTAACGAGCCCCGCGCGCCGTTACGAAACACGGCGTAACGCAGGCGCAATGGGAGGGTCCCGCGCGCTTGAAACGTTCTGTTTAAACAAATAATTAGTGTAGCGAATCTAACTCATGGTTATTCCTATGTGCTGCAACGCACCGACTGCCGTTAACCTGAGTACGACGTGAAAACGCATAGGGTGCGAGGCCAAGGGCAGCGGACAATTGCTTAAATATGATTGTTCGGCTATAAAACCCGAAAGCATCAAGGATTGACGTGGGAGGTGCGTAATCGAACAGACAGCTTAAAGACATCTGTTTTATTGAAGCCGGCTGCGAGGCGGTGCTTCTGCGGCGCAACAAGCAGGACCAGGAATGAGAGACCAATGGTCCGTAGCGCACAAGACTCCGTCATCCGAAGTAGCACGTAAACAAACGAAATTAATGATAGTCCGAGGGTAAAAATGAAAAAGTTCACACAACGCTTCCTGAGAGATAACCGGGGCGTGACGGCCATCGAGTACGGTCTTATCGCGGGGTTAGTCGTACTCGTCATTGCAACGGCGGTCACGAACATTGGCACGAACCTTTCGACCTTGTTGGGCGACGTCGCGACCAAGATCAGCAACGCAACGCCTGCATCGTAAAGGGCAACCTGCAAACGTCCCGCGAAGCAGTCAGCGTTTTATTACGTTGGACCGCTTCGTAGGCGTTTCTTAATGCATCGCCAAATTGGCTAATGCGAATTGCATTGCAATTCGCATGGCGTTGCTTTGCCTGTCGAGTGCGAAATGAATGTTTCCGTCGGTATTCTGTTATTTATCGTCTGGGCTGCTGTGGTCGCTATCAGCGACTGCCGCGCCCGGCGTATTTCCAATTCAGTTGTCGTCGCTGGTTTGGCGGCGGCGTTCGGCTGTTCGCTTCTTCAGTGCGGGCCTTTTGGCGTTTCATTGACCCAGGCAGGTATTGGAGCGCTAGTCGGTCTGGCCGCGTTGTTGCCGTTTTTCGCGCTCGGCGTCATGGGTGCCGCGGACGTCAAGGTATTTGCGGTCCTAGGCGCGTGGTGCGGTATGCACGCGCTGCTCGGCCTCTGGATGGCAGCTAGTCTTGCCGCGGGCGTACATGCGCTCTGGCTGTTGATTACGACGCGCACGCGGCTCGCCAGTTTGGTCCGTCATCACGGCGCGACTTTCGAACTGGCCGGTAGGGCTTCCACGCCGTACGCCGCATGTCTTACGGTGGCCGCCAGTGCATGGCTCATGCTGCAAGGACTGGCCGGGGGCGCGCGATGAAGCCGATCACGACCCAGCCCTCGCGTTCGCCGCTCAAGCATATTCATACACGCCGCGCGCGTGCGCAGCGCGGCGCCACGGCTATCGAGTTTGCTTTGGTGTTCCCGCTGTTTTTCACAATCCTGTACGCGATCATCACCTTCAGTCTGATCTTCGTGGCACAGCAGAACCTGACGCTCGCCGCGGAAGAAGGCGCGCGCGCCGCGCTGAACTGGCAAAGCAGCACGTCGCTGCAAAACGCGCTCGTCAATCGCGGCAACGCCGCCTGCGCTGCGGCGAATCTGATGGTCGCGACGCTGGTGCAGTCCATGCAATGCACGTCCAGTTCCGCACCCTGTGGCCCGGGCAACACCATGCAGTGCGTGAACGTCTTGCTGACTTACAACTACCAGGCCAATCCGCTGGTGCCGGCCTTACCGCTGATGGGTTTCACGTTACCTAACACCCTGTCGAGCAGCGCCACCGTACAACTCAATCCGGAGAATATTCAGTGACACGCGCTCCGGCTCCCAGCCTTTATGTCCGTCGAGGCGACTCCGAACGCTCGTATGGCACGGCATTGTTTAACCGAAGCAGTGAGTCGTCATGCCGAATCTGACCAAAATTCTTGCCGGTGTGCTGATCGCTGTCGCGTTGCTGCTCGGCCTGTTCGCGTGGACGCTGTCGCGCCGCCCGGCACCCGTGGCTGTGACGCCTGCGACGCATGCGAGCTTTCCGGTAGTGGTGGCCACCCAGATGTTGCCGGCAGGCAAGCCGATCACCGTCGATCAACTGCGCGTGCAGTCGCTGCCGATCAATCCGACCGGCGCATTCGCCGATCCGGCACAACTGACCGGGCGCGTGCCGAACGCTGAGATCGTTGCGGATTCGCCGGTGCTTGAAACCCAGTTGTCGTCGGGGCTCGCCGAGCGTGTCGAGCCGGGTGAACGCGCGTTGGCCGTGCGGGTCGACGAGGGCAATGCGGTCGGCAACCGGCTGCGGCCGGGTAATTTCGTCGACGTGTTTTTCACGCTCAAGCGTGACGGCGCCATCGGCAACGGCGGCGAAATCGATCGTACCCAGGCGCGTCTCCTGATGTCGAAAGTGCGCGTGCTGGCGTTTGGCAATGCAACGACTAGCGGCGACACCGCCGGCGACCCGAACGGCATGGTGCGTACCGCGGTGCTGGCGGTACCGGTCGCCGACGTGGACCGCCTGACGCTCGCCGAAAGCGCAGGTCGTTTGATCTTCGCGCTGCGCAATCCGAAGGATGCCGAAGTAGTCGATCAGAACGCATTGCCGGCTTATCCCGGCGTGTTGAAGACGGTGGCTCGTGCCGGCGCGTCCGAGCCGCTGCAGGATTCGACCCGTGCGGCAGCCGGCGTGTCGCTCGACGCCTTGTCGGGAAGCAACGAGTCGGCGGGCGCTAGCGTACGGCCGCCGTTGCCGCGCATGGCGCCGCCTACACGCGTCGCGGGCAACACAAACAGTACAAAAAGCGGTATCGAAGTGATACGGGGTGGGCGCGCCGAGACGGTCGCCTGGTAAGCGGTTTCAGGGAGCGGACGGCCATACGCGTCGATAACTAAATGACACAACGGATTTATGTTTTTGGGAAGGCTGCGTGGCTCGGGTTGGCCTTGCTCGCCGTATCGGCTGCGACTGACGCGGCCGGTCCGGTGCAGCAGGGGTACCCGGCACGGGCATCTCAGCCAGTTCAGGCTGCGTCGTCACAGACCATCGATCTGGTGGTCGGTGCGCAGCAGCCGCTCGCGACGGGTCATACATTGCGGCGTGTCGCGATCGGCGACCCGGCGGTGGCCGATGTGCTGATCATCAGGGGCGATAAGCGCGGCGGCGTGCTGCTGGTCGGCAAGGCGGCGGGCACGACCAACCTGATGCTGTGGACGAGCGATCACGAGGCGCCGCTGACCTATACGGTCAACGTCATCACGCAGGCCGCAGCCTCGCTGCTTGGGCCCGACACGCCGAAGGTCAAGGTGCTCGGCAGCACGGCGGTGGTCTCCGGCTCGTCGGCGACGATGGAGGCGCACCAGCACGCCGTGGTCGCGGCGGAAGGCTCGCTCGGCAAGGATGGCGCGGTGTTCGACACGTCGACCGTGGCGAGTCGCGCGGTGGTGCAGGTCGACGTGCGGGTGGTCGAGTTCAGCCGCTCGGTGCTCAAGGAGGTCGGTTTCAACTTCTTCAAGCAGAACAACGGTTTTACGTTCGGCTCGTTTGCACCGTCGGCGCTGGGCTCCGTTTCCGCAACCGCAGGGCAGGCGCCGCAAATGACGAGCACGACGCCGATATCGTCGGCGTTCAACCTGATTTTCAACTCCGCCACGCACGGGCTGTTCGCGAACCTGAGCCTGTTGGAGAGCAACAACCTTGCACGCGTGCTGGCCGAACCGACACTGGTGGCCCTATCCGGACAGAGCGCCAGCTTCCTTGCTGGCGGTGAGGTGCCGATTCCCGTGCCGCAGGCACTCGGTTCGACCTCGATCGAATTCAAGCCGTACGGCATCGGGCTCACATTGACGCCGACCGTCCTGAGCCCGCAACGCATCGCGTTGAAGGTGGCGCCCGAGGCGAGCCAGCTGGATTTCGCCAATGCAGTGACGATCAGCGGCGTGTCGGTGCCCGCGTTCATCACACGCCGCGCGGACACCACGGTCGAGCTCGGCGACGGCGAGAGCTTCGTGATCGGCGGCCTGATCGACCGCGAGACCGCATCGAATGTATCGAAGGTGCCCATGCTCGGCGATCTGCCGGTGATCGGCACCTTCTTCAAGCAACTGAATTACCAGCAGAACGAGAAGGAGCTGGTGATCATCGTGACGCCGCATCTGGTGTCGCCGCTGGCGAAAGGCGTGACCTTGCCGTCGACGCCGGGCGAGCAGTCCGAGCAGCGTGACGGGCCGGTGTGGCGCTCACTGATCGGTGGCGTGGCGGCGCGCGATGCAGCGCCGGGATTTTCGAAGTGAAGCCGGCGGGCGCCCAGACGGCGCGCCGGATCGGTGGAGCAGTGAGCCAGCGTGCGTGCGAACCGCATGCGCGTGCTGGCAAGCAGTACGACGCGGTGGCTTCGCAGCCGATGCCGCAAAAGGATGTCCAACATGAACGCGAGAACGCATTCATTGACTGAACGGGCGGTCACCGATTATTTCGTGTTCGCGTCGCTGGCCGACGAACACGTGCATTGGCTCGCCGATACGCTGGTGGGCGCAGGTGTGGTCGAAGCGGCCACACTCGATCCGTCGATGTTGATGCAACGCATTGCGACGCTGAACCCGTCGCTGGTATTCGTCGACTTTTCCGGCGGCCGCGCCGCGGCGGCGAGTGCCGCGGCGAGTACTGTGCGCACGGCCTATCCCGGCATGCAGATCGTCGCGCTCGGTTCGCTTGCCGAGCCCGAAAGCGCCTTGGCCGCGCTGCGTGCCGGCGTGCGTGATTTCATCGACCTGTCCGCGCCCGCTGAAGACGCCTTGCGCATCACGCGCCAGGTACTGGACAACCTCGTCGAACCGGTTAGCCGCCATGGCCACGTCACCGCGCTGCTGGGCGCGCGCATCGGCATGGGCGTGAGCACGCTGGCCGCGAACCTCGCGGTGATGCTGCAACGGCGCGACGTCGCGCAGGGACGGCAGGCCGCCTTGCTCGATCTCGGCTTGCCGGCCGGTGACGGCTCGCTGCTCCTGAACACGCGCAGCGAATTCAATTTTGTCGAAGCCGTGCGCAATCTGCGCCGCTTCGATCAGACTTTCGTCCATACGGCGCTGTCGCATCATTCGAGCGGCCTCGCGCTTACCGCGCTGCCGCCGAATCTTGCTGACATGCGCGAGGTGTCGTATTCCTCGTCGATTGGCTTGCTGAACCGGCTGCGCGCATTCTTCGACCAGCAGATCGTCGACCTCGGTGGCTTCACCAATAGCGAGTTCATCGCTCACGTCGTGCAGGCCGCCGACGAAACCTGGTTGTTGTGCGATCAGGGCGTGGCCTCGATCGTCTCGGCGGTTAGCGTGCTGGACGCGCTGCGCGAAGAGGGCGTGGATACGGCGAACGTGCGGCTGATCGTCAACAAATTCGATGCCGACCTCGGTCTCGCCGCCGCACAGATCGCACAGCGTCTGGAGATCCCCTTGCTCGTCACGTTGCCGGAACGGCGCATCACGCTTGGCCAGGCGGTCAACCAGGGGCATCTGCTGGCCGATGTCGCGGCGCGCGATCCGTACGTGCGCGCACTCGAACCTTTGATCGAGCGACTCGGCGGCGACTGCGCGGCCGCTCAGGCACGCGGCAAATCCGCACTCGGCGCGCTCAAGCGCTTCATTCCAACCACTTACAAGCGGTCATAGACGATGGCAAAAGAAATCGAATTTGCCGACGACGCGCCTTCGTTCGCGCATAGCCAGCAGTTCCAGGACATCAAGAACGCTGCGCACGAACACCTGCTGACGCGTATCGAGGAACTCGGCTCCGAGTTCGGCCGCTGGTCGCGTAACGCGATCAACCAGTTCGTCGATCTGGAGATGGACAGTTTCGTGCGGTTGCGCCGGATACCGATCAACGAAAGTGAAGTGCGGTTGATCGCCGAAGCGCTGACCAAGGAGCTGGCGGGCTTCGGGCCGATCGAGGATCTGCTCGCCGATCCGGCCGTCGAAGATATTCTGATCAACGGCTACAACGACGTGTACGTGTCGCGTCACGGCATCCTGACCAAGATTCAGGTGCGCTTTGCCGACAACGCGCATCTGCTGCGCATCGTGCGGCGCATTCTCGCGCCGATCGGACGGCGTCTGGACGAATCGAATCCGATGGTCGATGCGCGCCTGCCGAACGGTGGGCGTGTGAATGTCGTGATCGAACCGCTGTCGATCGATGGGCCGATCGTCTCGATCCGGAAGTTCCGCAAAGATCCGATGCGTCCCGAGGATCTGCTCGCCAACGGCACCTACAACCCGGAAATCGGCGCCTTGCTCGATGCGGCGGTCGCCGCGCGCTGCAACATACTGGTGTCGGGCGGCACGAGCTCGGGCAAGACGTCGCTGCTCAATGCGCTGGCGTTCCACATTCCCGAGCCGGAGCGCGTCGTGACGATCGAAGACACGGCCGAACTGTCGCTGAACCACCCGCACGTGGTGCGGCTCGAGAGCCGGCCGGGCGGTTTCGACGGCGCGGGTGTCGTGACAATTCGCGATCTGCTGCGCAATACCTTGCGGATGCGGCCGGACCGCATCATCGTCGGCGAAGTGCGCGGCGGTGAGGTGCTCGAAATGCTGCAGGCGATGAACACCGGCCACGACGGCTCGATGGGCACCGTGCACGCGAGCTCGCCGCGCGAATGTCTGTACCGCCTTGAAATGCTGGCGGGTTTCGCGGGCTTCCAGGGCACCGAGTCGAGCTTGCGCCGGCAGATCGCCAATGCGATCGACTTCATCGTGCAGATTGGCCGGCTCTCGAACGGGCGCCGACGGATTCTGTCGATCACCGAAGTGACGGGCCTGTCGGACAACATCATCGCGACTCAGGAGCTCTATCGCTACGAGCCGGTCGCGACCGCAGAGGGCGATGAACTCGATAACTGGGTGTCGCTTGGCATTCATCCGCACTCGCCGAAGCTGGCGCGTTTCCGTCAGGCGCTGGGCGCTAGCGAGATGCAGAGCGGGTTCGGCAACGCGGGCTTTGGCGGCGGTGGCGGCTTCAGCGGCGGTGGCTTCGGAGGCGCCGGTAGCGGCGGCTTCGGCGGAGGCTTCAATGTCTAGCGTGGCACTGGTCTTCGCGGCGCTCGCGCTGCTATGCGCGGCGCTCGCGTTGCTGTTATGGCAGCGTGGCGCGCAACGCAAAGACCAGGTGAGCACTGAGCGTTATATCGATAGCCGTATGGCGGCAGCTATGCCGGCCGGCGCGGGTGCGGGTGGTTTGGCGAGCGGTGCGGCGGGCAATCCGCGCGTCGCGCCCGCGCGAGCCGCCGCGGCGTCTGCCGCGATCGCACCGCAAGCGCCGCCGGCCGACGCGGGCTGGCTCGAGCACGGGCGCTACCTGCAAGCGCGCGTACGCTTCATGGTGCGACACGCGATGGCTCGCGCGGGCGTTGGCAGCGCCAAGGGCCCTGTCGCGATTGTCGGCGCGATCACGCTGCTGCTGTGTGTCTGGGCCGCGCTGGTCGGTGGCACGCTCGCAGCCGGCGCGACGCTGATTGCGTGCGTGATGTTCGTTTACTTTCTGCTCGCGATGCGTGCGAACAAGCGCCGTCAACTGATCGTGCGGCAATTGCCGCTGTTCCTCGACGGCATCGTGCGTCTGATTACGCTCGGCAATAGCGTGCCCGCCGCTTTTCAGGCCGCGTTGCAAAGCACTGAGGCGCCTTTGCGTGAATGTCTGGACTATGTCTCGCGGATGCTGCGCACTGGAGTCGAAATCGATCGTGCGCTGTCCCAGGTTGCCATGATCTATGGGGTGCGCGAGCTCGAACTGGTTGGCGCCGTGCTGCGTCTGTCGGTCAAGTACGGCGGCCGTGCCGATGTGATGCTCGACCGCATGGCTTCGTTCATGCGCGATCTCGAACAGGCCGAGCGCGAACTCGTCGCGATGTCGGCGGAAACGCGGTTGTCTTCGTGGGTGCTGGCGATGCTGCCGGTCGGTATCGGCGGATTTCTGATCCTGTCCAATCCTCGTTATTTCGCGTCGATGTGGTTCGACCCGAGCGGGCGCCAGCTCGTCTACCTGGCGTTCGGCTTGCAGGTTGTCGGCGCCTTTCTGCTGTATCGCCTCGCGAGTCTGAGGAGCTAACGATGCAAGCTCATCAACTCGTCGCTCTCGCGTTGGCCCTGGCCGCGCTCGCCCTGCTGTTGCTTGCCGGGTTGGTGCTGGCGCGCGTGGCCGCCGTGCGGCGCAGCGAACGTACGCTCAGACACGCGCTTGACGAACGCGCGCTGCAGACCGCGGCGCTCGCGGCCGCAGCGGCTGCACGTGGTGCGGACGGCGCGCAGAGCGCCTCCAAAGCGGCTTTGCGAACCGCGCAGCCCAAGGGTTTCAAAGGACTGCTGGAGCGCTTTGCGCACACCGGGATTCGCTGGCTAGACACGCCTTTCGGCCGCCAGATCGTGGCTGAGGAAGACCGCCAGTTGCTTGAGCAGTGCGGCTTCGTGGATACGCGCACGCGCGGATTGTTTCTGGTGGCGCGGCTCGTGGGCGCGCTAGTGCTGCCGGTGTTGGTGGGCGTACTGGCACGCGACCATCTGGGCGGCCCGCGCTACGTCATGCTGGTGGTCATCTCGATCGTGGTCGGCTTCATGGTGCCGAAGATCGTGCTGAGGCGGCGTGCCAGCAAGCGCCGGGTCGGCGTGGTCGACGAATTGCCTTTGCTGGTCGATCTGCTGCGCTTGCTGCAGGGCGTGGGCCTGTCGCTCGATCAAAGTTTGCAGGTGATGGTCAACGATTTTCGCACGATGCTGCCGGTACTCTCGAGCGAGCTGGAAATCGCGCAGCGTCAGTTCGCAACCGGCCGCACGCGCGAGCAGTCGCTGAACCGGCTCGCCTCCAGTTATAACAACGAAGATTTGCGCGCGGTCGTGCGCCTGCTGGTGCAGGTCGACCGGCACGGGGGCGCCGTGCAGGAACCGCTCAAGCAGTTCGGCGACCGCCTGCGCGAATCGCGCCGGGCGATGTTGCGCGAACGCATTGGCCGTCTCGCCGTGAAGATGACCGGTGTGATGATCGTCACGTTATTGCCCGCGCTGATGATCGTTACCGCCGGCCCGGGTGTACTGGCTGTCCAGCATTCGCTGAGTGCGATGCATCGGTAAGGATTTTGCAATGACTCACTGTCTATCGTTCGAACGTCTGACGCGTCCGGCCCAAAACGCCCGGCGCGCCACGTGCTGCGCTGTGGCGCTGGCCGCGTTCTCGCTGCTCGGCGCGTGCGCGTCCAAAGACGTCGTGGGTTACGGCGTCGGGGCGCAGGCCGAACGTGCGGCGATGGCCCAGCAAGCCAATCGCGATCCCGCGCCGGACACGCCCGGCATGTACCTTGGACTGATCGACCAGATGCAGTCGCAGGGGCTTTACTTCGCCTCGCTCGCGCATATCGACGCGTACGAAAAACAGTATGGCGTGAGCCCCGACACGATTTTGCTGCGCGCCGACGCGTTGCGAATGACCGATCAGCCCGACGCCGCAGCGACTGCATACGGACAACTGCTGAAGAGCCCGCTCGCTGCGCGCGGCTATCGTGGGCTCGGCCTGATCGTCGGCGCGGCCGGCGACTTTGCGCATGCGGCGCAGGAACTGCAGCAGGCCGCGCAACTCGCACCGACCGATGCGGTGACCCTGTCGGACCTCGGCTATGCGCGGCTGCGCGACGGCGATGTGAATGGCGCACGGGTGCCGCTCATGAAGGCGGCCGAGCTCGATCAGAACAATCAGAAGATCGTCAGCAACATGGTGCTTTATCTGCTCGCCAACGGCGACCAGGCACAGGCGCTGGCGGTGATGAATCAGCAGAAGTTCACGCCGGACGTGCGTGCGGCAATTCGCAGCGATGCAGCGAAGGTAGCCGCGGCGGGACGCGCGCAGGTACGTGGGTCGCAGGCGCAACCACAACAACAGTTCGGGCAGGCGGGCGCAGGCACCGGCACGGTCGCAAGCGCGCAGGGTATCGAACCGGCGCCGCGTGTGTTGCAGCGTTTCGCGCAGTGACCGCGCCGTGACCGAACAGGCAATCAGGGGAGTCGAGATGAATAAAAGAACAACGAAGCGGGGCTGGAAGGCATCGGTGCAGTGCGTGCTGTGCTTTGGTGTCGCGATGGGGGTGGCTGCTTCAGCGGTTGCGCAGACCGGCGATGCCGCTCAGTCGGTAGAGGCTGCGCAGCCGCCGGTTCGGGCCAGCGAAATCGGTCACTCGACGCGCGCATGGCTCGACCTGCAAAGCAGCAACACGGAAGCCGCGCCTGCGCTGCCGACGCTTGGCGCTGAAGCCGGGCTTGCCTACCGTCGTTACATGGAATCGTTCAAGAGCAAGATTCCCGACCTGTACGGGTCGGCGTTGAATAGCGGCAGCAGTAGCGGCAACAGCGGCGGTGGCGGTGGCGCGATGGGCGCAACCGGCGGGACTGGCCCTGGCGGTGGTTCGAACTGATATGCGCAAACCCTCGACCTTTGCCGTGGCTACTCGCTATCCGCGCTCGCTTCGCGCGCGGCGTGGTGGCGCGTCGATGCCTGGCGCGCGCCGCCAGCATGGCGCGGTCGCGGTTCTGGCGGTGATCTGGCTGAGCATCGCGATCGCGGCGCTCGGGGCGATCGACATTGGCAATCTGTATTTCGTGCGCCGGCAGTTACAGCGCACGGCGGATCTGGCGGCGATGGCTGCGGTTCAGGTCCTTAGCACGCCGGGCGCCTGCACGACGGCGACCACGGCGGCGCAGCAGAATGCGGCGTCCAACGGTTTCGCCGCTAACGGCACCACCACCATCCTCAGCTTGACCTGCGGCCGCTGGGATACGAGCACCAGCACCTACTTCGGCACGACCGGTAACCCGTTCAATGCGGTGCAGGTGCAGACGACCCAGACCGTACCTTATTTCTTCCTCGGGCCATCGCGCAACGTGACGGCGACATCCACCGCGCTGGCGTCCAACATCGACGCGTTCTCGCTCAGTACCGGCATCGCGACGATCAACACCCAACAATCGGCGCTATTGAACGCGATCCTTGGTGGGTTGCTGAACACGAGCGTGTCGCTCAGCTTGGGCGACATGCAGAGCCTCGCCACCGCGCATATCTCGCTTCAGAATCTGATGGTCGCGCTGGGCGCGGCAAACATGCAAGGCCTGCTTGCCACGACGGTGAGTTACCAGACGCTGATGGTCGCGATGGTCCAGGCGTTGCAGGCCGGCGGCGATACCGTGAATGCGGCGATTCTGCAGACGCTAGCCGTCGCGATTCCTGGCGGTCAGAACATCACCGTGGGAGATGGCGGCAAGTCCGCGCCCGGCTTGCTCGCGCTGGGGCTCGCCAATCCCAATGCCGCGACGACCGCGACCATCAACGCGTTCGACGCGGTGATGGTCGCCGCGCAGATCGCGCAGCGCAGTCCGGACGGCACCGCGGCTAACGCGCCGGTGATCAACGTGGCGGCCAGCCTGGCAGGTTTGGCCAATATTTCGCTGCAGATCCTCAATCCACCGGCGCTGGCGGTGGGCGAGGGCGGCACGGTCAATGGGGCCACCAACTTCCGCACGACTGCGCGCACCGCAGCGGTCAACCTGAACCTCAGTCTGGCGCCGCTGCCGCCGTTGTACCTGGGTATCGCTACAATCTCGGTGCTCAGTACACCGGTAGTGCTGACACTGGCGGTCGCGCCGGGCACAGCGACATTGAATCCGGTCGATTGCGAAAGCACCAAGGCGGCGACCCAGGCCACGATCCTGGTGACGCCGGGCATCGCAACGGTTTGTTTGGGCGCGAACGCGGCCTGCACAGGCTCCGTCAACGTTGCGTCCGTCTCGTTGCTGGCAAGCGCCAGCCTTGTCGCCATTACTTTGAACAGCCTCGGGCCATTGCCGCTTATGCCCGGAACCACGCCCGTGACCATCAACGGTTCTTCTGGCAGCTTCGACGTCACGCCACCCCCGGTGAACTCTAACCCGCTCGGCAGCGACCTCTCCACGTTGAGCGCGACATTGTTTGCGCAACTGCCTACAGCGTTGTCCGTCAGTGTTTTGGGTAGCGGCATTCTGAACAGTCTCCTTACACCGATTCTATCGCTCGTGGCGACCACCCTGACGCCGGTGCTTCAAGGTGTATTTAGCCTGCTTAACACCCTTATTGTCCCGACGCTTTCACTGTTGGGCGTACAAGTCGGCACCGCCACGCTCCACAACATGTCGCTGACATGCGGCGTTTCGCAACTGGTCAACTAGCGTAACCAAGACAAGATGAGAACCAACCCCAAAATCGAGGAACTCGATATCTACGTCTGGGAAGGCAAGGCCGACATCGTCGACCGGGTCGCGCGCTGCATGGCGAGCTTCGACGTCGAAGTGATCCGCGCGGACGATATCGCGATCTCGCCTGAACGGACCGCGCTGCGGCCGTCGCTCGCGATCATCAGCGTGTCGGTGATCGACAGCGGCGCGCTGCTCATGCGCGACTGGCAGGCCGCGCACGGCATTCCCGTCGTGTGGGTCGGCGCCGCGCCGCGCGACCATGATCCGGCGACTTACCCGTCCGACTATTCGCACATCCTGCCGCTTGACTTCACCTGCGCCGAATTGCGCGGCATGGTCATGAAGCTCGTGTTGCAACTGCGCGCGCACAGCGCCAAGACGCACGAGTCGGACGCGATGATCGCCAACTCGGAGTGCATGCAGGCGCTGTTGCACGAAGTCGACACCTTTGCCGACTGCGACACGAGCGTGCTGGTGCACGGCGAAACCGGCGTCGGCAAGGAGCGCATCGCGCAACTGTTGCACGAAAAACATACCCGCTACGGCCAGGGGCCGTTTGTCGCGGTGAACTGCGGCGCGATTCCGGACGGTCTGTTCGAATCGCTGTTCTTCGGCCACTCGAAAGGCTCCTTTACGGGGGCGGTGGTCGCGCACAAAGGCTACTTCGAGCAGTCTGACGGCGGCACGCTGTTCCTCGACGAAATCGGCGATCTGCCGCTCTACCAGCAGGTCAAGCTACTGCGCGTGCTCGAAGACAGCGCGGTCACGCGAATCGGTTCAGCCACGCCGGTGAAGCTCGATTTCCGACTCGTGGCGGCGACCAACAAACATCTGCCGCAACTGGTCAAGGACGGCACCTTCCGCGCCGATCTTTACTACCGGCTTGCGGTGATCGAATTGAAGATTCCGTCCCTCGAAGAGCGGGGCGCCGTCGACAAGATTGCGATCTTCAAGGCGTTCATCGCGCAGATCGTCGGCAGCGAGCGTCTCTCGGCTTTACCGGACCTGCCGTACTGGCTCGCCGACGCAGTCGCCGACACGTATTTCCCCGGTAATGTGCGCGAACTGCGCAATCTGGCCGAGCGGATCGGCGTGACGGTGCGCCAGATCGGCGCGTGGGATGCCGCGCGCCTGCAGCGGCTGCTCGCGCTTGCGCGCACCAGTCAGCCGGTGCCGGCAGAGAGTGCGGCCGAGGTGCTGGTGGACCGTAGCAAATGGGACATGGCCGAGAGAAATCGCGTGCTGGCCGCGCTCGACGCAAACGGTTGGCGCCGCCAGGATACGGCCCTTTATCTAGGCATTAGCCGCAAGGTTTTGTGGGAAAAGATGCGCAAGTACCAAATTTTTGACGAAGAGCCCGAAACACGCGAAAGTGAGTAATAATGAGACGGTTGTACTAAAACAAAAACTGTTCAAGCAGGATTTACATGGACCGAAAGTCGAAACTACGACAGATTGCCCTGGTTGCATTCATGGTGATGGGGGGCGTGCAGGGCGTGAATGCGCAGGCTCTGCCGGATAGCGGATCGAGCGCTGGCGTTGTTTCCCAGCCGGGCACGACGACGGCTTTGCCCGCCAACGCGGTCGCTGGACAGGCGCAGACGAACGCATTGACGCCGGACGAAGCCAGGCAGTCTGCTGCGGGCAATGTGGCGGAATTGCAGCAGATGATCCGCGGCTCGGATCTGAGCGAATTGCGCACGACGTACAACGGCAGCTATGGAGCGAGCTTGCTGTTTTATGGCAAGGAGATGACGTACTACGTTGCGTTGTTCCAGCAGAAGAACTTCTGGCGCGTTATCAAGACGCAGGACGCCACACGTGCCGACATGATCTACAAGGATTTTGTGCGTCAGACGGTGCAACTGTCGGACGTGGAGATTCGCCGCACGCAACTGGAAGCGCAGAAGGCCTTCACGGAGCGCATGATTGCGTTGTCGCAGGACCGCGCAAACCGCCTGCAGGCTGACCTCGACGTTGCGCATCAGCAGCAGACGATTGTCACGACACAGCAGCAGCAGACCCGTGCCGAAGCAACGGCGCTTGCGCAGCAGAAGGCTGCCGCGCAAGACCAGTTGCGCGCCGCGCAACGCCAGGTTCGCGAACTGCAGCGACAACTGGAAAGCGGCCTGCCGACAAACTGAGCGCGCTGGTTGGACGACCGCAAGACGGGAGGGCGGAGCGCGGCTTGAACGCGCCGCCCTCCCCATCGAATGTACAAATTGTTTAGTAACGCAAGTCACCTATCCCCGCAGTAAAAGCTTCGTTTCCGAAGCCTCCCACCGCAGACCGGCCATCCCCCTGGTTTCCCACGCAAACCCATCCGCGACGCATGCAGTGCGGAGTGGGAGCTAATGACACCTTTGTCACTGACGCCGAGTGTGCGAGAGCACGGATTCCAGAGGTGCCACTACCGCGGCTGCGCGGGGGACCCGCTTAAGAATTAGCGGTTTGAGCCGCTTTCTTTGCTTAGCTTTCTTTGCGGCGGCAAAGAAAGTAAGTGCCGCCCCGCACAGGGGCAACGCTAATAGACCACTAAGAATTCAAGAAAAGGCCAATACCGTAGGCGTACAGCCAACGCCGCCGCCCAAGGCAAAGAAAGCCCACCTCTTAATGCCTCTTCTTCCCCCCCGAATGCCCACCTTCCGCCGGCAAGTGCCGCGGCTCCGTCACATCAACCGCAATCGGATCACTGGCCGGAAAGCTCTCCTCGAGAGCCTCATCGAGCCTATCCTCCGCAGACTCAACGGGCTGCGCCACATCCTTAGGATGAGTTCCGTGCTGCTTCTGCTTGCTCATGACATGCTCCATTAGAAGAGGCTCAACAACTCAGCATAGCGCAAAGCAGGCCCCCACGTGAGCATCAGCCGAACGCCCCAACCCCTCGCACCGTAAGCATTCCCTTCAAGCCCCAAGCCCCAAAAACCAGCTCAGAAAACACCCGGCAAAAAACAAAACTTAAAACCAATCCGCATCAAGTCGTTTTCCGTGTGTCGCCTGAAAAACAAAAGCAATCCGCCTGCCGCACCGGCAGGCATACCGCACGGCATACCGTGAACGGGCAACATCCAGCTCGGGAGGGGAGCAAACAAGAACAGCGAACACCAAGGCAGCGAACGACATGGACCGAAACAACCCTGCACGCGCGCAGCGCTTCAACGCGTCACACGTGGTGGAAGCGGAACTGGAACACCTGGATTGGGCAACACGGCAACCGGCGCTGCGCATGCTGGACGCCCTGTACTGGCGCCGCCGCGTGCTGGCGGTCAAATGCGGATTCGAACTGACGGACTTGCAGGCAATACGACTGGAGAAGATCTTGCAGCGGCTCGGCCATCCTGCGGAGTAGCCGGCCGCTGTGGCAGCAGTTTATTCGTTGCCGCTGGGGGTGCCGCCGCCATTGCCGCCATGGTTGCCGCCGCCATGGTTGCCACCGTCGCCACCACCCGTGCCGAACAGACGCCGGCGGCGGGTGACCACCACCGGACCGTCGGACGTGCTGCTGCTACGATCTGACGCAGGGCGGTCCGAAGACGGCGCGCCGTACGACTCGCGCGGTTCACGCGGCTCGCGATGGTCGCGCGGTTCACGCGAGCCGTGCGGGCCACGCGTGGTGTGCTCGCCGTGCGAAGGCCGCCCGGCTCGCGGCGCCGGACGCGTGCCGGTGTCGAGCTGGATCGTTGAGATCGCGCGCTTGTAGATGCCTTGCAGGCCGACAGGCGTGCGCAGCATCACCAGATACTGATCGAACGACTCGATGCACCCCGTCAGGCGAATGCCGTTGACAAGGTAGATCTCGACGCGCTTTCGTTCTTTGCGCGCAGCGTTCATGAAGTCGTTTTGCGGATGCGATTCTGCGGAAGCCATGGACAATTCAGGTTAGTAAGACGGTTGTTCGCCGCGATTCTACCCTGTGTGGGGGCGGAACGCGTCGGCGGCCGAACTCCGTCCACTATAACGGCTTGCGCGCACATAAGCATCTGATAACTATTAGCTGTAACGTTGAGTTACGAATCTGCGGACGAGAAGCGCTTTCTTCGGCCACGATCGGTCGGACCCGCGTTCGGTCGGACCCGCGCGCGGGCGGTTCCGGTGCGGCTGGCGGAAAAAGATAGTGCGTGCCGATGCCGCGCGCGGAATAAATCACCGCCGGCTCACGTTAAGTCAGACACGGCTTCGCTGCATATCGCACGTGGCCGATCGGGTTGCCGGCTCGCGCGCACCGGCCAGGCACTCATCAGGAGACTCACCATGAAAGCATCCCGCATTCTTTCGGCCGCCTTCGTGCTGCTGGCGCTCGCGCTAGGCTCGCTCGCCACGACCGCCTGCACCTCCGCGACCGACAACAGTGCCTCGGGCGCCAGCGGCGCCAGCGGCAGCACGAGCAACACTGGCGGCTACTGAGCGTTGCCACGCAGGGTGAATTTCGAAGCGGAAGTGATTTCGTGGCTCCCGCAGTTGCGCCGCTATGCACGCGCACTGACGGGCGACCGCGCCTGGGCCGACGACCTGGTGCAGGATACGGCGGAGCGCGCGCTCGCGCGCTGGGCGGCCTTCCGTCCGAACAGCAACCTGCGCGCGTGGCTCCTGACGATCCTGCGGCATCTTTACATCGATCAGTTGCGCGGTCGCCGCGAGATTGCCGTCGACGATGAAAGCGCGCCGTGGCGCAATCTCGAAGCGCCGCATGGCGAAGTCGACGGTCTGGTGCTGCGCGATCTTCAGCGCGCGCTGTATTGCCTGCCGGTCGAGCAACGGGAAGTGCTGCTGCTCGTTTGCGTGGAGGAGCTGTCTTATCAGGAGGCATCGAAGGCGCTCGGCGTGCCGATCGGCACGGTGATGTCGCGGCTCTCGCGGGCGCGGGAGCATATGCGCGTGCTGATGACGGAGGGGCCGGTTGAAGGGGGCGCTGAGGGGCTGGCGCGTAAAGTCCCGCCGTTGAAAGTAGTGAGAAATCCGTAATGAACAACGACCACGATTCCAGCTTGCCTGAGGGGTTCGATTTGCACGCGCTGTCGGCGTTTGTCGACGGCGAGTTGCCGCCTGTGGAGCGCGCCGCGATCGAGGCACAACTGCCGCAGCAGCCGCAGGCTGTCGCGAGAGTGGCCGCATGGCGTGCGCAGAAAGCGGCGCTGCGGGCGCTGTGTGGTGCGCCACAGCGCGATGAACACAATGAGCGCAGCGGGAGCGCCGGGCAGAGCGCAGCCGATGAACCGGCCTTCATTGTGGTGCGGCGGCCGACGCCGTGGTGGCAACGCGTGGGCCTCGCTGCGTGCTGGCTCGCGGCAGGCGCGGGTCTCGCGCTTGCCCTGGGGCCGCTCGCCCCGCGCCTGACGGGCGGCGCGTGGAACGGTCTGGGCGGCAGCCAGCCGCCAAGCTTTGCCGAGCGCGCCGACGTCGCCTATGCGGTGTACACACCCGAGCGGCGTCATCCCGTCGAAGTCGCCGCGAGCGAGGAAGAGCATCTGATCAGCTGGCTGTCCAAGCGGCTGAACCGGCCGCTGTCGGTGCCGTCATTGCAGGAGTACGGTTACTCGCTGGTAGGCGGGCGTTTGTTGC
The DNA here is from genome assembly GCF_046027825.1 of Paraburkholderia sediminicola. Lineage (GTDB taxonomy): Bacteria > Pseudomonadota > Gammaproteobacteria > Burkholderiales > Burkholderiaceae > Paraburkholderia > Paraburkholderia sediminicola_D. Next base: position 33,238 of record NZ_JAQQDU010000023.1, on the reverse strand, counting down.
CTGGCGAGGCGGGACCGGCCGCGCAGTTCATGTACGAGAATCAGAGCGGCGCACGGCTCACGCTGTACATCACCGGAATTTCGCGCGGTGAAACCGCGTTCCGCCTGTTCCGCGACGGTAACCGCAGGACCTTCTACTGGGTCAGCGACCGCATGGGCTACGCGCTGTCCGGGCCGATCGCGGAAGGCAAGCTGCGCTCGATTGCCATCGACGTATGCAGCGCGCTCGGCGGCAAACCGGAGGACTGGCAGTAGCGCTGAAAGCACGGCAAGCACCAGGACCTGGCAAAACACTGGTGAGAAGAACCTGCTGCAACACGCGGTAACAGAAACGCCTGGCGCTTGCTGGCCGCCGTCGGAATAGCGTCGCGCGGCGCCTCGTTTACTCGCTGCAGGATCCTGCCGTCCCACCTTGCATGCGCACCGGGACGGCACGCTCCCGTGCGAGGCAAACCGACGGGGTCTTCACGGTGTCGACACGCCCTTTGCGAGTCGCAACGCCGATGCGTCGAGGCAGCAAAATCATGCTTACTTTTCATCCTCTCGGCACGGGGCTGTGTTCCGGCGTTGCGTGTCTGTGTCTGTGCCTGTGCGCCGCATGCGCTGCGCCCGTCGAGGCGCAGTCTGACGCCAACGCGCCGTTGAACGACGCTTTGGCGTGCCGTTTCGTCGTGGGTCAGGCCGAAATCGACGGCGTCATGCAGCAGGTCAGCGGCCGCGCTTGCCTGCAGCCGGACGGTAGCTGGCAAATCGTCGAAGACGACGCCGCCGCACTGGCCTTAGGCCCAGCTCCGGTGTATTACTACGATTCATGGTATTGGGGGCCGCCGGTGGTATTCGCTGCGGGCGTGTCGGTCATTTTCGTCGACCGCTTTCATCATTTCCATCACATGGACCACGTGCACTATGTGCGCGGATCGTCTGGAATGGGTGCGCGCGGCGGCTGGCATGGCGCGTCGTCGACGCAAACATGGGAAGGCATGTCGCACGGCGGTGGTGGCGGAATGCGCCGCTAGCTTGCCGCCGCTCGCACGCATCGCCGCAAAGGAGAGATCTTGACGCGCAGCTTGCCGCCGAAAGTTTCCGCCACTGAGTTCGATCGCGCGCTCGCGGGCTGGCGCGCGATTGTCGGCGATCCACAGGTGGTGACTTCGGCGGCCGGGCTCGCCGCGTACCTCGATCCGTTTGCGCCCGGCGAGCGCGAAGCGTTCTCCGCGTCCGCCGCGCTGCTGCCCGCATCCGTCGACCAGATTCGCGCAGTGTTGCGGATTGCCAATCAATTTCGTATTCCGTTGTGGACGGTCTCGACCGGACGCAACTTCGCGTACGGTGGCGCCGCGCCGCGACTGACGGGGTCGGTGGTGCTCGATCTGCAGCGGATGAACCGCATTATCGAAGTGAACGAAACGCTCGCCTACGCGCTGGTCGAACCGGGCGTCAGCTACTTCGATCTCTACGCGCATCTGCGCGACAAAGGCTACAAGCTCTGGGTCGATCCGCCAGCGGCGGGGTGGGGCAGCGTGGTTGGCAATACGCTCGAGCGCGGCTTTGGCTATACCGCGTACGGCGATCACGCGGCGGCGCAATGCGGCATGGAAGTGGTGCTCGCCAACGGCGACGTGTTGCGCACAGGAATGGGTGGAATCGAAATCGGCACTGCGTGGCAACTGTATCAGCCGGGCTATGGGCCTTCCTTCGATGCGATGTTCATGCAGTCGAACTTCGGCATCGTCACCAAGCTCGGTGTCTGGCTGATGCCGGCACCACCCGCGTATCTGCTTGGCGAAATCCAGTTCCGGCACGAAGAGGATCTCGAAACGATCGTCGAACTGTTACGGCCGTTGCGGCTCGATGAAACGATCCGCAACAACGCGGTGATCGAAGGTGGTTTGCGCCGGGCCGCGGGCGTGTCGTCACGTCAGCAGTGGTACGAAGGCAACGGCGCCATGCCTGAGAACGCGGTGGCGGCGATGCTCGACAAGCTGAATGTGGGTCGCTGGAATCTGCATTTCGCACTGTACGGGACCCCTGAATTGATCGACGCCCGTTATGCGATCGTGCAGCGCGCATTCGCGCGCGTCCCGCAGGCCAGACTTTCGGCCGCTCGCTATGCGGGCGATGCGCAACCCATCGCGGGCGGCGATCGCAACCTGGCCGGTATCCCGGCAATGAGCGCGTTCCGCATGCTCGACTGGCGTGGCGGCGCGGGTGCCCATGTGGACTTCGCGCCGGTGTGCCCGGCGACCGGGCGCGACGCGATGCGCCAGTACACCATGGTGAAGACGCGCGCGGCGGAATATGGCTTCGATTACTACGGCGGTTTTACGGCGGGTGTGCGTCATCTGCATCACATCTTCGCGGCAATTTTCGATCGCGACGACGCGAACCAGGTCGAGCAGGCCGGTGCTTTGCTGCGTTCGCTGATGAGCGATGCGCGCGCGGCGGGTTACGGCGAATATCGCGCGCATCTCGCGTATATGGATTTCGCCGCGGCGCAGTACAGTTTCAACGACGGCGCGTTGCTGCGCCTCTCGGAAACGATCAAGGATGCACTCGACCCGAACGGCATTCTCGCGCCGGGCAAGCAGGGGATCTGGCCGGCGGCGTGGCGCGACCGGCGGGGTTATACGTGAGGCGCGTGAGCGGGATGACGGGTGGGGAGCGGGTAAGGTATGTCACGTATGCGAGGTGTGAGAGATGCGAATGCCGTGCGTGACATTTGTGAACTAGTGGCGTGATCAAACAATGGACCGACGCACTTTCATGGTGACCAGCGCATGGCTTTCGACCGCGGCAGGTGGCGCGTGGCCGTGGCTCACGCATGCTGCCGCTCGTCACGGCACGCTCGCCGTGATCGACTCCACCCTCGCGTGCGGCCCCGCATTCGCCGACTACGTCGCGCACATGAATCTGCCCGCCTTCGAAACCGGCGACGACATCGGCGCGCTCTGGTACACGACGCTTGCACCGCGTCTGTGGCAAACGCCGACGCAAATGCCGGCGGCGCTGATCGGCCTCATACGCGCATCCGATTACTTCGTGCTGAAGGAGCTTGCCACGCGCGTTGGCCACCTGGTCGAGCACCGCTACGAGCAGGGCACGGGGCCCATCGCAAATGTCGCCTTCGCGCTGACGCCGGGCCTTCTCCGCTAGAAGTTATAAGCCTTGTTCTTCGGATCGAAGGTCGAGTCATCGAACGTTTTCGGCGTGATGCTTTCGAAGACGATCTTCTCGAAGATCTTGCCGTCGTTGCTATAAGACTCGACGGTGCGGAAATACGGATGCCGCAGATCCAGCCCGAGCGTGTCTTTCTTCGCATAGAACTGCGGCTGGCCGTTCGGCGTTTCGAAGGTGAAGGCGACGACGCGCACGCCATCGATCGTTTTCACTTCCACCTGAGTTGTGTGCGGCACGCCGGCTTCGGCGTATTTTCTGCCTTCGGAGAGGTACTGATTGGCAATGTACTCGGTACCGAGATCGCGTACCTGGTGGTTCGATTGCGCACGGGCGAGGGCGCCGTTCAGTGAGGTCCAAAGCGGCATCACGTTCATGATGCCGCCCAGGTGGCCATACATTTCGTCGGTGCGTTTGGACTCGTCGTAGATGATTTCCTGACCTGCGTGCGCGCCGTCAGGCAGCCACTTTGCGTAGATCCGCAACGGGTCGTGGGCGATGCGCACCAGCATGTGATCGGGTTTGTCAGGCCATTGGCCGTGAATGCGTTCCGAGCGCGACATGACGAACTCGTATGACGGGTAACCGTTTGGCCCTTCCTTGATGTAACGCGGCAATGCAAGCGGATCGAGCGACTGGAACAGGGCGACCAGTTGCGCGTCGTCGAGTTTTTCCATCGCGCCGCTTTGTTGCTCGGCGCGCAGCCACTTGACCTGCTCATCGAGCGTGAGCTTGCCGACCTGCGAGGACGGCGTGGTGGGCGCCTTGACGGCGACGCCGGTGTCGAGCGCGGGCGGCATGTCGTCGTTCTGCGCGAACGCTGGCGGTGTTGCCAACGCAGCAGCGCTGCCAACCAGTGCGCCAATCAGGAGTGTGCGTGATGAAAGCGCACGTAATGAAGCAGTCAGGGGCGCACCCCATGTTGTGCTCGCCGACGAAAAACGGGCGAGGCGCATGAAGGCCGGCGAGCGGTTCAAGCGTGCGGACATGCTGTGCTTCATCAGTGTCTCCGAAAGGATTGCGCAAGGCGCGGTATCCGGCGCCTTGCCTGTCAGGCAGGTTTTTGCTTCGCGAGTTCCTCGTCGCGCAGCGCGCGGCGCAGAATCTTGCCGACGTTGGTTTGCGGCAGCTCCTCGCGGAACTCCACGAGCTTCGGCACCTTATAGCCCGTGAGGTTCTTGCGGCAGTGGGCGATCACCTGTTCCGCGGTCAGCGACGGATTGCGCTTGACGATGAACACCTTCACACGTTCGCCTTGCGCCGCGTCGGGCACGCCGATTGCGGCGACTTCGCGCACGTCTGGAAGCGCCGCGATCACGTCTTCGACTTCGTTCGGATAGACGTTGAAGCCCGACACCAGGATCATGTCTTTCTTCCGGTCGATCAGGCGAATGAAGCCGCGCGAATCCATCACGCCGATGTCGCCGGTGGCGAGCCAGCCCTCGTCGTCGATTACCTTGGCGGTTTCTTCCGGGCGATTCCAGTAGCCTTTCATCACCTGAGGCCCCTTCACGCACAGCTCACCGGCTTCGCCGACGTTCGCCCATGTGCCGTCGTCCTTCTTGAAACGTACCTGCGTGGACGGCGCGGGCAAACCGATCGAGCCTTCGAAGTCACGCAGATTGGTCAGGTCGACCGGATTCATCGAGACGATTGGCGAGCACTCGGTCAGCCCATAACCTTCGATGATCGGCTTGCCGGTGACCGCCTTGAAGCGATCGGCGACCGACTTCTGCGTGGCCATGCCGCCCGCCATCGCGAGCTTCAGGTTCGAGAAGTCGCGCTTGCAGAACTCTTCGTTGTCGAGAAACGCGTTGTATAGCGTGTTCACTGCCGTCATGCCGGTGAATTTCTCGTGGCGGATGATCATCATCACGCGCTTCATGTCGCGCGGATTGGCGATCAGGATGTTGCGTCCGCCGAGTCCCATGAAGATCAGCGCGTTCACGGTCAGCGAATAGATGTGATACAGCGGCAGCGGCGTGAGCACCGTTTCGATTTCGCCGCTCAACTGTCCCTCTGACCACGCCTTCGCCTGGAGCAGGTTGGCGATGATGTTCCTGTGCGTGAGCATCGCGCCTTTGGCCACACCCGTGGTGCCGCCGGTGTATTGCAGGAAGGCGATGTCCTGGTGAGTGGGGCGCACGGGCGTCAGCGGCCGCGTATAGCCGGTCGAGAGTGCGTCGAGCAGCGGCACCGCTTTCGGCAGGTTGTAGGCCGGCACCATCTTCTTCACATGGCGCAGCATGAAATTGAGCAGACGTCCCTTCAGATTCAGACCGTCGGCGAGCAGATCGCCGAGGCCCGTCACGATGACGTTCTGCACCTTGGTGCCGGGCAGCGCGTCTTCAACGGTTTTCGCGAAGTTCTCGAACACGATGATGGTTTGCGCGCCGCTGTCCTTCAGTTGATGCGCGAGCTCGCGCACCGTGTAGAGCGGATTGACGTTGACGACCACGCCGCCCGCCTTGAGCACGCCGAACAGCGAGACCGGATACTGGAACGTATTCGGCAGCATGATCGCGACGCGCTCACCGGGCTTCACGCCGATGCTTTGCAGATACGCGGCGAATGCGGTGGCCTTGCGGCCGAGCTCGCCATACGTCATGTTTGCGCCGACACTCACATACGCGACCCGCTCGCGAAACTGCGCAATGCATTCGTCGAAGAACTGCACGAGTGATTCGTACTGGTTGACGTCGATTTCATGCGGGACGTCTGCCGGATAGGACGTGTACCAGATGCCGTCGGTGTTGGGCGCGTGATGTGCCACCTGACTGGGCACCTGGTCTGCCGCATTCGCGAGCGGTGCGGATCCGGCGGCGGGCGAGAGCGGGGCTTGCGTGGGCTGGGTCATCGGTCGTCTCCTGAAGCCGTGGCTTCATCTGTTTGTGTGCTGGTCTTGCAGCCAGTCATTGACGTTATCAAAGCGGTCCTCGAAGCAGTCATGGCAGCAGCCTTCGAAACAAGGCAATCATTGAATCACGCGCTGAGCCAGCCGCGACGCTCAGCGTTCCAGAATTGCCACCACACCCTGGCCGCCCGCTGCGCAGATCGAGATCAGCCCGCGCGCGGTGCCGGCCGGCTTGTTGAGTTGGGCGAGCATTTTCGCGAGTCCGGCGACGATGCGGCCACCCGTGGCGGCAAATGGATGGCCGGTGGCGAGCGAGCTGCCGTTCACATTCAATTTTGCCCGATCGATCGCGCCGAGCGGGCCCGGCAAATCGAGTTGCGTGCGGCAATACTCGTCATCCTGCCATGCCGCAAGCGTGCACAACACTTGCGCGGCGAAGGCTTCGTGAATCTCATACAGATCGAAGTCCTGCAACGTGAGCCCGGCGCGCGCCAGCATGCGCGGCACGGCGTAGGCGGGCGCCATCAACAGGCCTTCTTTCTTGTCGAAAAAGTCGACGGCGGCGGTTTCGGACCAGCTCAGATACGCCAGCACCGGCAGTCTATGTTTGGCTGCCCATTCTTCGCTCGCGAGCAGCACGGCGGACGCACCGTCCGTCAGCGGCGTCGAATTGCCGGCAGTCAGCGTGCCCGCGTCGCGATCGAATACCGGCTTCAGGCCGGAGAGTTTTTCGAGCGTCAGATCGGTGCGCAGATTGTTGTCGCGCGCAAGGCCGCGGTACGGCGTCATCAGATCGTTGACGAAGCCGCGCGCATACGCCTCGGTGAGCTTGCGGTGGCTGTCATAAGCGAGCACATCCTGCGCTTCGCGCGAGATGTTCCAGCGCTTGGCCATCAGCTCGCAATGCTCGCCCATCGACAGCCCCGTGCGCGGCTCGCCGTTACGCGGCAAAAGCGGTTTGAAAAACATGCCTGGCCGCAGCTTTGTCAGCGCACCGACACGCTGGCCCGTGCTCTTGCCGCGATTCGCTTCGAGCAGGATCTTGCGCATGCGTTCGTTGACGCCGATCGGTGCGTCGGAGGTCGTATCGACACCGCCCGCAATGCCCACCTCGATCTGCCCGAGGGCGATCTTGTTGGCGACGAGGATGGCCGCTTCCAGCCCGGTACCGCAGGCCTGCTGCACGTCGTAGGCGGGCGTTTCCTTAGCCAGTGTGGTGGACAGCACGGATTCGCGCGTCAGGTTGAAATCGCGCGAATGCTTGATGACGGCGCCGGCCGCCACTTCACCCAGGCGTTCGCCGTGCAGGTTGTAGCGGTCGATCAGGCCTTGCAGCGTGAACGTCAGCATGTCCTGATTCGACGCGGTCGCGTAGGCGGTGTTTGAGCGGGCAAACGGAATCCGGTTGCCGCCAATGATGGCGACGCGGCGCACGGCGGGCTGCGGGTTGGACATGCTCGGCTCCTTTGGGTCGTTCCCTGGTTATTGAACGGTGCGAATGGTAAGTAAGGCTTACTTTGCGTGGGTGTTTCGGTTAGTTCAACAACGATTTGCAGACGGCTTCAATTCCATACGGCGACGAAAACATGCGCGTGCCCGCGGGTGCTTCATAGCAGCTTCCATTGCATGCGGCCGCGTAAATGCGGTTTTTCGCCGGCAATGTCGCGCACCTCGAGGTCGCGCTCGATCAGCGAAGGCGACGCGCTCCACAGCGACGCCTCGCCGGGCAGCAACATCGGCAGCTTGAATTCGGCGGACAGCGTTGCCTCGGCGAGTGGCTTGGGCGGTTGCAGGGCGGAGGCGGCACGCGCCAGCGTCCACATGCCATGGGCAATGGCGCGTGGAAAACCGAATGCTTTCGCGGACAGCGCAGTGAGATGAATCGGGTTGTAGTCGCCGGACACACTCGCGTAGTCGCGGCCCAGTTGCGGCGGCAGTTGCCAGCGCGAGATGCGCTCCAGTGCGTCGTGCCCGAGTTCCAGCGGATCGAGCGGACTGCCGCTCGCCGGCACACCGCGTTTCAGATAGACGCTGTCGCCGTCCCACACCGCTTCGCCGCGGCGGTACATGCGGGTATGCAGCACAAACGCCTGGCCCTTGTCGTGACGCAGCAGCGCGCCGAATTCCACCTCGACGCGCACCATGTCCTTGTAAGCGAGCGGCCGGCGCAGCCGCACACGATTGGCCAGATGCACGAGGCCGAGCGCCGGCCAGGGAAACGCCGGGTCGGTCAGCATCAGCAGATGCAGCGGGAAGGCAAGCAGATGCGGGTACGTGAGCGGTACGCCGTGCTCGGGGATGAAGCCGCAGACCCGCGAATAACGCCAGATCGGTCCTGGATCGAGGATCACGGCGGGGCGCACGAGGCGCAACGCCGGCAAGTGCGTGTCGCGCCCGCGTTTGACAATGCCGGACAACGCGCGGGCATACAGCTTCGCCGGCGCGGGTAACTGCTCGATGACGACGGTCTTCGGACGGGCCGCGCTTGCTGCGTGACCACTCCTGAACGGATCACCCGGCTCACCCATGCTCACGCTCCAATCACGCTTTGTCCGCACACGCGCACGACCTGGCCGCTCACGCCCGCCGATCCCGGATGCGCGAGCCATGCGATGGTCTGTGCGACATCCACCGGCTGGCCACCCTGGCTCATCGAATTCATGCGGCGGCCGGCCTCGCGGATGGTCAACGGAATCTTCGCGGTCATCTGCGTTTCGATAAAGCCGGGTGCAACCGCGTTGATCGTGATGCCACGCGCGCGCAGATGCGGCGCCATGCTTTGCACCCGGCCGATCACGCCGGCTTTTGACGTGGCGTAATTGGTCTGGCCGAGATTGCCGGCAATGCCGCTAATCGACGACACGCCGATGATGCGGCCGCCATCGCGCAGAATGCCCGCCGAGAGCAACGCGTCGTCGATCCGTTCCTGCGCGGACAGGTTGATGTCGATCACGCTTTGCCACGCGGCGTCGGTCATCTTCGCGATGGTTTTGTCTTTGGTGATGCCCGCGTTGTGCACGACGATATCCACGCCCTGTTCGTCGAGCGCCGCAGCGATCTGAGCGGGCGCTTCGGGCGCGGCAATGTCGAAGGCGAGGGCGGTGCCGTTCAACTGGCGCATGGTCGAATCAAGCGCGTCGCGCGCCGACGGGATGTCGATGCCGATGACGTGCGCGCCTTCGCCAGCGAGCACGCTTGCGATCGATGCGCCGATGCCGCGCGCCGCGCCGGTGACCACGGCACGCCGGCCCGCGAGCGGCTGATTCCAGTCGAACGCCGGCAAGGCATCCGCGCCGGCACGCACACCGATTCGCACCACCTGACCTGATACATACGCGGAGCGCGGCGACAGAAAGAATCGCAACGTCGAGTCGATGGCGTTCTCGGCACCTTGCTCCACGTAGACGAGATTCGCGGTAATACCACGCCGCGCTTCCTTGCCGAGCGAACGCGTGAGGCCTTCGAGCGCGCGCTGCGCGGTCCATTGGCGCGGGGTCGCGCAGGCTTCTGGCGGACGCCCTAGCACGATGATGCGGCCGCACTTGCCGAGCGAACGCAACGTGTCGTGGAAGAACGCGTGCAGCGGTTCGAGCTGGCTGCTGTCTTCGATACCGCTGGCATCGAACAGCAGGGCGGTGAGCTTGCCATGCGAACCGGACTCCGCCGGTTCGAAACGACCCGTCATCAGACCATGGCGATTCGCGAGCGGCACCCACAGCCCCGCGCTTTCATGCGCCACGCTGGTCACGCCGATGCTCGTGACGAGATTCGCGAGCGCCTCGAGCAGATGCGGTTGGCGGCCCGCGCCGATCGCCACCAGCCCGTCGAACTCGGGCCGGTCCGCGCGATAGCGTTGCAGTACCTCGGGCTTCGGCAAGCCTAACGAGCGCGCGAGGCGCGCGCCGAACGGCGAGTTGACGAAGTTCAGATAAGAGTCGTTCATATTGTTCGTTGCTCCGCTGGCCACGCCTTGAAGGAAGTCCCTACTGGGGACGTCGGACGTGTGTCAGTGTGCACCCAGTTTGGGGCACTGAGTGTGCCCCGCCTGGATGTTGTTTTTAAGGCACTCAGGCCGCGAGCTCCAGGGCTTTTTCGAGCGCGTCCTTGCGCTTTTGCAAGCTGGCGAGCATGTCGAAGTCGGCAGGGAAGTCGTCGACCTTCACGACTTGCGCACCATACCGCGCATAGTCTTCCAGCACGCGGCGATCGTCGGCATCGATCAGGCCTTTCTGCTGGGCCGCTTCGGTCCACGCGGCCAGGTGCGGCAGGCTCTGAGGCATCGGTTCGAGCAGACCTTGTTTGACTGCATCGCGCAGTTTCTGGTCGATCTGCGTGAAGCGCGGGTTCAACTCGAACACGAGCTCGCCGTAACCGAGCGCATCGACATCCGGATGCGGCACGTACGAGTCGGACACGAGGCGGTTGCGCGCTGCGCCCGGCGTTTGCATCAGCTCCGCGATCTCGGTGCCCAACTGATCGGACGGCTCGCGATACGGCAGGCCGAACGGAAAGGCGAGCACGCGCACGAGACCGGCGGCTAGGCGGTTCGGGTAGTTCGCGAGCACGCCGTCGAGCGCGTGTTGCGCCTTGTAGAGCGAATCTTCGGCGCCCCAGCGCACCAACGGCAGATCTTCCTCCTGACGGCCTTCGTCTTCGAAACGCTTGAGCGTCGCCGAGATCAGATAGAGCTGCGAGAGCACATCGCCCAGGCGCCCGGAAATGCGTTCGCGCCGCTTCAGATCGCCGCCGAGCACAAACATGGAGACGTCAGCGAGCAAGGCGAACGCGGTCGAAATGCGGGTCGCCGCGCGGTAGTACGACAGCAGCGGTCCGTACGCCATGCGCGGCTTGGCGATGAAGGCGCCGCCCGTGATGCCATAAACGAAACTGCGCACCACGTTCGACAGCGTGAAGCTGACGTGGCCGAAAAAGGCCGCATCGAAATCGCGCAATGCCTTGGCGCGATCCGGTTCGCGCGTGGCCGCCATTTCCTTCAGCACATACGGGTGACAGCGAATCGCCCCCTGGCCGAAGATGATCAGGCAACGCGTGAGAATGTTGGCGCCTTCCACGGTGATCGCAATCGGCACCTGCTGATAGGCGCGCGCCAGAAAGTTCGACGGCCCCATGCAGATGCCCTTGCCGGCGGCGACGTCCATGCCGTCGTTGATGACCATGCGGGCGCGTTCGGTGATGTGATATTTCGCGATTGCCGAAATTACCGAGGGTTTTTCGCCAAGGTCCACCGCATGCGCGGACAGGCGGCGCGCGGCGTCCATCACGTAGAGGTTGCCGCCCATGCGGCCGAGCGCTTCCTGCACGCCTTCGAACTTGCCGACGGCGGTGCGGAACTGACGGCGAATCGCGGCATAGGCACCGGTGCCGCGCACGGCGATCTTCGCCATCCCTACATTCGACGACGGCAGCGAAATCGCGCGGCCCGCTGCGAGACACTCCATCAGCATGCGCCAGCCGTTGCCGACTTGCGCGCGGCCGCCGATCACCCAGTCGAGCGGAATGAAGACGTCCTTGCCCGAGTTCGGGCCGTTCTGGAAGACCGCGTTCAGCGGCCAGTGACGGCGGCCGATGTTGACGCCCGGATGATCGGTCGGAATGAGCGCACAGGTTATACCCGGCTCTTCATCCAGGCCAAGCAGATGGTCCGGATCGAGCGCGCGGAACGCAAGGCCGAGCACGGTCGCGATCGGTCCGAGCGTGATGTAGCGCTTGTCCCATGTGACGCGAAAACCCAGCGTTTCGTGGCCTTCAAACGTGCCTTTGCAGACGATGCCGACGTCGGGGATCGCGGCCGCATCGGAACCCGCGTAAGGGCTCGTCAACGCGAAGCAGGGGATATCGTCACCGCGCGCGAGGCGCGGCAGATAGTGGTTCTTCTGCTCTTCGGTGCCGTAGTGCATCAGCAACTCGGCCGGGCCGAGCGAGTTCGGCACCATCACCGAAACGGCGGCAGCCGAACAGCGCGTGGAGAGCTTCATGATGACCTGCGAATGTGCGTAAGCGGAGAACTGCTTGCCGCCATACTGCTTCGGAATGATCATGCCGAGGAAGCCGCGTTCCTTGATGAATTGCCAGGTTGCCGGCGACAGGTCCTGCCACACCATGGTGGTTTCCCAGTCGTTCGCGAGATCGCACAGATGCTCGCATTCGACATCGAGAAACGATTGTTCTTCCGCGGAGAGCGTGGCCGGACCGTAGCCGAGCAGCGTGTCCCAATGCGGGCGCCCGGAGAACAGTTGGGCGTCCCACCAGACGGTGCCGGCTTCGATTGCGTCGCGCTCGGTCGGCGACATCTCCGGCAGGATCTTGCGGAAGATGTCGAGCACCGGCTTCGTGAGCCACGCACGGCGCAGCGGTTTGATCGTGAGCACGAGGGCGGGGAGGACGAAGACGATCGCGAGCACCGTCGTCGCCAGCGGACCCGCTGCGCCGCTGGCATGCGCGGCTGCCACCCAGGCGATCATGAAGGCAAGCCACCATGAGGCGCGCGCCTGAAAGTAGACGAGCGCGAGAGCGGCAATGATGAGCACTAGGATGAACCACGACATGACGTTTCCTCCTGTTTCGATGGTGCGTGCGAACGCATCCACGGGGCGCGGACGGCTCGCGTTCTGTTGATCTTCTAACTGGCGGTGTTGCTGCGTGGCGTGCTCGGGGCGCTTTCAAGTCGCCTGTCGCCGCTTTTTAGCCACTGTTTCAGGCGCTCGTGAGCGGTGTTCGAGTCGCGCCTGCTTCGCTTTTCGTGTCGTCTTTGTAGTTCGACAGCGTGACGTTGCTTAGGTGCGGGACTTAGACGTGCTGCTCGGGTGTGCGGTACTCATGTTGTTTGCGCGCGGACGGCCTTTGACAGTGCCGCCCGCGCGGGCTCCGGCTCGGTCTGCGGATCAGGCCGTGCCGTGCAACGCCGGCAAAAACGAACTTGCCTCCACATTGCCACCGTGGCGCTCGCCATCCGAAGCTTCTGGCGCCGACGTTTCAAACCCGCCCGGCGCTTGCTGCGTCACTGCCGCCGGGCTCAGACTTTCCGCCTGGCCTTCCGGGGCGCCGTCGGTGGCGTCGCCCAGCACGGCGGCGAACGTAGCCAGTTGCGAGCTGTCGGGCAAGGGCGCTTTCAGCGCGGCCACCATCAGCGAAGCGAGGCGCGCGATCAGTTGCAGGTCGTTCATCGACTTGCCCTGCGAGAACTCGGAAATCAGGCTGTCGGTATCGGTGCCGGCCAGCACCCCGGACAGCGCGCCGATCGCGAAGTGCAGACGCCAGCCGAGTTCTTCACGCGGCAGATGGGGCAGCGCACGCTGGAATGCATCGAAAAAGCGCACCGCCACCGATTCGTAATGCGCATTCAGAAAGTCCCGAATGAACGCCGACGGATCGGTATAAGCGCGTCCCAGCAAGCGCAGAAACGCCTTGCCGCCCACGCGCGGATCGCGCGACAGCCGCAGCGCGGGAATGAACATTGCGCCGAGCACGTGCTCACAGGTCAGACGCTCGCCGAGCATGTCGTCGAAGCGATCGAGCAGCTTGAGCCGCTCCTGGTTGAGCCGGTCGAGCCGGCGCGCCAGCATCGAGTGAATCAGCGATTCCTTGCTGCCGAAGTGATAGTTGACTGCCGCGAGGTTGACTTCGGCACGCGAAGTAATCTGGCGCAGGGACATGGCCTCATAGCCGCAATCGATGAAAAGCGTTTCGGCGGCGTCGAGGATGCGGGACTTCGTGTCGCCGGCATGCCGGCCTGTTGTGCGAACTGCCATGTTGCGTCTCCCAGTTGCCGGGCATCCGGCCCGCAAACAAGCGATTCAAATGACTATTTGAAACAGCCGTTTTTTTTAGGATAAAGAAGGATGAGGACTACGATCAAGGGCCCTGTGTGGACTAACTCCTCTAGAAGACCTGACGAAGGTCCGTCTTTCCAATGCGCGCGGGCGCGTCAAGCCGCGCGGAAATAAAAAAAGGCCGTTCCGATCGAAATCGGAACGGCCTCGTATTGCTTACTGCCTGTGTTTGGCCTTGCGTTAGCTTGCTGACTGCAGAGCTTCGTGCGCGTTCTTACTTTGCGCTTGCTTTGCCTTGCGTCTGCGTCGCTGCGTTTTTCTTTAAGGCGGTTCGAACCGCCTTTGTATCTATTGTGCCCGATAACGGGCCGGCGAAATAGCTGTTTAGTTCGAACGCTTAAAGCTATGCGACGACTTCTTTCGCCGACTGCGTCATGTCGATGCCGCGACGTTCGCGGCTGAACGGAATCAGCACGGCGATCACGACAGCCACGATACCGATCACGACTGCCATGATCAGCGCGTAGTTGTTGCCGTGCGCTTCAGCGGCGCTCGCTTGCAGCGGGCCGTTCACCGACGCGATCAGATTGCCGAGCTGATACACGAGACCCGGGAACGTCGCGCGAATTTCATCGGGCGAGATTTCGTTCAGGTGGACCGGAATCACACCCCATGCGCCTTGCACTGAGATCTGCATCAGGAATGCGCCGACCGCGAGCAGCACGGGTGTGGACGAAAAAGCCCACAGCGGCAACACCGGCAACGCGATCAAGGCAGCGATGAAGATCGCGCGCTTGCGGCCGATCCTCTCCGAGATGTATCCGAAGAACAGACCGCCGCAGATCGCGCCGATGTTCAGCGTGATCGTGATCAACGACACGGTATGCGCGTCGAACCCATGCTGCACGCGCAGGAAGGTCGGATAAAGATCTTGCGAGCCGTGTGAGAAGAAGTTGAACGCGGTCATCAGCACGATCGCATAGAGCGACAACCCGATGTTTTGCTTCAACGTGGCGACGAGACCCAGACGTTTTTTCTTCTCGAGCGTCTTGAAGGCCGGTGACTCCGGCACGTGCGCGCGCACATACAGCACGAGCAACGCCGGCAGTACGCCGACGAAGAACATGCCGCGCCAGCCGATGTATTGGTAGAAGAGGCCGAACACGACCGAGGCGAGCAGGTAGCCACTCGGATAGCCGGCCTGCAGGAGACCCGAGACGATGCCGCGCGATTTCGGCGGCACGGTTTCCATCGTCAGTGCGCCGCCCACCCCCCATTCGCCGCCCATCGCGATACCAAACAGGGCGCGCAGCACGAGCAGGGTGGTCAGGTTAGGCGAAAAGCCGGACAGCAGTTCCAGCAGCGAGAAGCACGCAATGTTGACCATCAGCGTGGGACGGCGGCCGTATTTGTCGGCGAGCCAGCCGAAAATCAATGCGCCGACTGGACGCATCGCCAGGGTCAGCATAATGCCGAAGGCGACGGCCGGGATTTTTGTATTGAACTCCGCCGCGATATCTTTCAATACGAACACCATTAGAAAGAAATCGAATGCGTCCAGGGTCCAGCCCAGATAGGCGGCGATCGTGACGTTTCTCTGTTCCCGTGTCCAGCTCATTGATTGTTCTCCTGAGTCTCCAATAACCCGCGTTTGACGGCGGGCGGCTCTGCAGCCCCGTATGGCCTGTGGTGTGGGCTTCGAGCGAGTGTACGCCGACCCTTAAATGCTTGCATGATTGAACCCGCGTTTATCCGTACTAATCCCTGGAGCGAATTTCATGCGGAATCCGGCTGCATGCAAAATGTTTGGTAAATGTAATTATTGTATTAATCGTGACTGGTTATATGTTTGTTATTTGTAATGTTAATTTCGCAATCGCGAGCGGCAATCCGGTCAATCTGGCTTTCCCGTTTCGCGTGCCGGTAGAGGTGACACTCGCAGGATTCAGGTTGGTGGTAACAGATGCCTGCAGGTATAACAGCGGCTCGCGGCATTCACGCCGCGCATACAAGGAGACTGGCGAATGACGATTCCGCATCTATGCCTGCTTATCGTGGCTCTGCTGCCGTTCCCATGGACCCTCCTGGCGAAGACCAGCAAGCGCTACGACAATGGTGCGCCGCGCACTTATCTCGCCGGTCTCGAAGGCTGGCGCGCGCGTGCCCATGCTGCGCATCAGAATGCGTGGGAAGCGCTGGCGATGTTTACCGCCGCGATCGTCGTTGTAGGGCAGGCAGGCGGGTCGAGCCCGTGGATCAACGGGCTGGCGATTACTTTTGTCGTCGCGCGTGTGCTGTATGGCGTGCTGTATGTGGCGAATCTGGCGACGTTGCGCTCGCTGGTATGGTTCGTCGGCGTCGCGTGCGTGGTGTCGTTGTTTTTCGTGCGGTGAACTGAGGTACAGCGAAGCGTGGGGCGAGGCGACGGATGCGTGCGTCGCCGGCTTGCACGATCGGGATGGGCCGCACTGCCCAGGTTTCCGTCGACCAAGGCTGGTGCGCGCAACATATGCGTAAAACGCATCAGTCGAGCAGAAAAATCAATTTGATTCATGTTGCGACGCGGAATAAGATGATCGCCATTCCATTAATTCCGCCTCTGTCGACGCACCATGTCAGTCAAATCAATCACTTCGGAACCACGGCGGCGCGCGCGCAACCCCCTTGTGGCAATGGCCGCGGTCACGTTGCTGACTGGCATTGGCGCCGGCCTCGGCGGCATGTTGCTCGCCTTGCTATTGCACGCCATTCAGCACCTCGCCTATGGCTACAGCGTGACGCACGTGATCAGCAGCGAGAGTTTTCTGCAAGGCGTCACCGATGCCGCGCCGGAGCGTCGCGTGCTCGTCCTGACGATCTGCGGCTTGGTGGCGGGTCTTGGCTGGTGGTTGCTGTATCGCTTCGGGCGGCCGCTCGTGAGCATTCGTCAGGCCGTCAAATCCGACGATCCGCGCATGCCCGTGCTGAGCACTGTTGTCCATGCGTTGCTGCAGATTGTGACGGTGGCGTTGGGTTCGCCGCTTGGGCGCGAAGTCGCACCACGCGAGATCGGCTCAGTGCTGGCCGGGTGGCTGTCGCACCGCGC
The DNA here is from genome assembly GCF_046027825.1 of Paraburkholderia sediminicola. Classification (GTDB taxonomy): domain Bacteria; phylum Pseudomonadota; class Gammaproteobacteria; order Burkholderiales; family Burkholderiaceae; genus Paraburkholderia; species Paraburkholderia sediminicola_D. The sequence goes on along the minus strand of NZ_JAQQDU010000023.1, from coordinate 16,336 downwards.
GGGCTTATCGGTCGAGCAGAGCCGGATCATGGTCGCATGTGGCGCCGGCGCGGGTCTGGCCGCGGTCTACAACGTGCCGCTCGGCGGCGCGGTGTTCGTGCTCGAGGTCCTGTTGGGAACGTTCGGCTGGAAAGCAGCGGTGCCTGCCGTGGTGACATCAGCAGTGGCGGCGCTGGTCGCGCAATTCGGTCTGGGCAACGAGCATCAGTATTTGGTGCCGTCGCTGACGATGAGCACATCGCTGGTGGTGTGGTCCGTGGTGTGCGGGCCGATTTTCGGCGCTGCGGCATGGGGCTTCACGGAGATCACAAAGCGCGCGCGTGCACAGGCGCCGAAGGATTGGCGTTTGCCGGTGTTGTCGCTGCTGAACTTCGCAATCATCGGTGTCCTGGCGATGCACTTTCCGCAATTGCTCGGCAATGGCAAAGGTCCCGCAGGACTGGCGTTCGATGGCGGCTTGACGATGAGCCTCGCGGCCATGTTGCTGGTGCTGAAGGTCGTGATCACCGCGAGTAGTTTGCGCGCGGGCGCGGAGGGCGGACTGCTGACGCCTGGGCTTGCGAACGGCGCGCTGTTGGCCATCGTGCTCGGCGGGGCCTGGAGCCTGTTCTGGCCGGGGGCTTCTATGGGTGCTTTTGCCGTTGTCGGTGCGACGGCGTTTCTGGCTGCCTCGATGCAGATGCCGATAACTGCTGTGGTTCTCGTCTTTGAATTTACCCGGGTGAGCCACGACTTTCTGATCCCGGTATTGTTCGCCGCCGGCGGCGCTGCGTTGAGTTTTCAGGCATGCGCGAAGTGGGTGCCGGCGATGCAGTTTGGCTTTGGTGCTAGCTGGAGTGGGGCGGGCAAGGCTCAATAGATTTTTTTGCCTTTGCTGGACAGCCGAAAACAAAACACCCCGTGGAGCCTTAAGGCTTAACGGGGTGTTTTGTTTCATTTGAATACGGTGTCAGCGTACCGGTCTTTCCGAACCGGTCCAGCGTGACCACTCCGACGATTCCGCGAACCTGCCTCGCCTCACGGATAGTCCGTCAAGGGGGGCGCCGCGCGCTGCATGGCATCGTCAGCGTGAGCGCATGGCGCGAAGTATGGTTGGATCGTCCGACGCGTCGTCATACATCGATCCGAAATCTGCGCTCTGCCTGGCACGCTTCAGAACTTCGCCCGGATGCCGACGCCCAGCGTGTCGCCGGTCGATTGTCCGGTCAGGTGGTCGGACAGATAAGCGGCGTATATGTCAGTACGCTTTGACAGCGGATAGTCATAACCGACGGCCCACGTCTTGCGCACCACGCCGTCGGCCGGACCGTTGCTCTTCGAGTAGGCGTACGAACCAAGAATCGAGCCGGCGCCGAGTGGAATCGAAAAACCGGCCTGTCCTCTGTTGACGAGGATGGTGCCGTTGCTCGTCTGGTCATCGGTGCGCAGATATTGCGCGTATAGCTTGACGATCCGGAAATCATAGGTTGCAGCGAGCTCGCTTGTGCTCTGGCTAGTCAGACCCGCCACGCCGGGAAGCGCGGTGCCGATGTCGCCGGCGGCAAAGCTGTAGTTTTCGTACTGATAGACGCCCGTTGCCGCGAACGGTCCATGAAAGTACAGGAACTGGGCGCTCCATTTACGTTGCCCCGCAGCGCCCGCTGAATTGCCGAACGAATACATCGCTGCGCCGGAGAGCCCGCCAAAGCGCGGCGTGCTGTACTGGACTGCATTGTTCCAGCCTGTATCGCCGATTACACCCTGACCGCCCTGGCCCAGATAGGTCTGCAGCACTACGGGCGAAAACGTAAATGAATCGACAAAGGGATTGAACAGGATTGTCGAAATGAAGAGGTTGGTGCTCTGGCGCCCCGCAGTGAATGTGCCATATGGCGATTCAATGCCGACGTACGCGTTCCGCGAGAAGAAGACGTCATTCGGAAAACGGCCGATCTGCCCGTTTTGCGGCTGGAAGAAGCTTTCCAGCGTGAAGATCGCCTTCATGCCCGCACCGAGATCCTCCGCGCCCTTCATGCCGAAATAGGATGTGGATAAGCCGCCGCTTGATTCCTGCCACGCCGTTCGACCGCCGATGGACTTCGTCGCGCCGGCAAAAACATCGATCTGCCCGTACAGGCTGACGCTGGTTTGTGCAAGGCATGGGCTGCCGAGCATGGCGCAGGCAACCCACAACGGGTAGGCCTTTTTGCCTCCTGGAATATACATGTCTCCTCCTTTTATGTAATTAGGTATTCAAAATGATAAATGTCAGTGAAAAGGGCTTGCGGAGCACAATCACCAGGCGCCAGGTTATGCCTTGTTGCGCCGGTTTTCTTCTGTCAGGCGGCGTCCGTCTGAATCTGGCCCACGATGCCGCGGCGCCGCGAGGGTGTCGGCGCAATCAGTCCGAAGACGGTAAAGACAATCGATACGATGCCGAGGTAGGGCAGGCCCACGTCAAACCCGTAGCTGGCAACAATGCGGCCGAATCCCAGCGGTACTGCAAAGCCTCCAATCGCCGCCAGCGAAAGCATCAGGCCGGAGGCCGCGGGCACGTCATGCAGGGGGATGCGGTCGGGATACATCGCCGGCACGCTGAACCACGGTGTGAGTCCGATCATGGTGATCAGCCCGATCGCTGCGGCAGCAAGATGCAACGCTCCGCCATCGAGGCGAGGCAGCATCAGAGTTATGAGTCCAGTCACGACGAACGCGCCGCAGATAAGCAGCTTGATCCGGCCGAAGCGGTCCGACAGCCAGCCGCCGAGCATCGCGGCCGGAATGCCGCTCAGCAGCAGCAAGGCGCTAATGCGTCCGCCTTCGGTCGGCGAGAAATGCAGGACACGCTCCGCGTAGATGGGCAGGAACTGAGCAAGGGTAAAGAACGCGCCGTACGAGCCGACGATACTCAGTCCCCACCACCAGAGCGCCCCATTGCCCAGCACGCGGCGCACGGCACGCATATCAAGGTGACCGCCGTCGAGTGTCGCCGCAGCCGTGCGTGGGACGATCGGTGCAACGCAGACGAGTAGCAGTACCCCCAGCCCGATGAGCCCGGCGATGACGATAGCGGTATGCCAGCCAACGGCCGCCACGACCATTGCCCACAGGAACAGTCCCGTCGCCGCGCCGAGCGCGAAGGCGACACCGGTTGTCAGTCCGATCGCGAACGACAATTCGCGGTCGCGGAACCAGGCGCTGACGAGTCCTACGACTGCACCCAGACAGCAGGCACCACCGGCGCCCGCGATCACCCGGGTGGCCAGCATCGCTGGATACGACGACACCAGCGCGCCGCCGAGCGATGCGCAAGCTTCAACCGCAATGCCGACGATCAGCGCAGAGCGCATACCGAATCGGGCGGACAACCACCCGCCCGGCAGATGGCAAATGCCGTATCCCCCGACAAACGCTGCGACGAGCGCCGCGACCTGCGGAATCGATAGTCCGTATTCGTGCGCGATCGCCGGAAAGGCTGGAACGACGCAGAACCAGTTGAGTGTGAACTGAAAGACGCCAAGGCAAAGCACCGCAAGTGCAATCCAACGATTGTTCATGATCAGCTTCCTTTATGTTCGCCCGATTGCGCAACGACCCGATTGCGCAACACGCCAATTTTTTCGACTTCAATCTCAATCACATCGCCGTCCTTGATCCACCGGTCCAACTCGAGACCACTGCCGCTGCCCACCGTGCCCGATCCGAGGAATTCGCCAACATGCAAGGTTTCGTCCGCGGACACGTGTTCGATCATTCGTTCGAAGCTATGACGCATATCCTTTGTTGAGCCACGCGACCACTGTTCGCCATTCACGCGTACGGTGACGGCCAGATCATAGGGATCCGCGATTTCATCGACAGTCACGATCCATGGACCCATCGCATTCCCGGTATCGAAGTCCTTGCCCTTGGCCGGGCCGAACGGTCCTTCCATTTCGTGCTCCTGAATATCACGTGCCGAAAAATCATTGAAGATCGTGAAACCGAATATGTGCTGGCGCGCGTTGCGGCTATCGATATCCCGCCCGGTGTGCCCGATATACACCCCCAGTTCTGCTTCATAGTCCAGCAACTTTGCGCGCCGTGGCCAGCGCACGTCGTGCTCATGGCCGATCACATTGAGGCGGTTGGCCTTGTAGTAGATCGGCTGCTCGTAATACACCGGCGGCAGAGCGATGTCTTTGGGTTCGGGCAGGGCGAGGGGATCGTCGCCCCGTCGATTCGCGCGTAGGCGGGCAATGGCTGCCCCGGCCTGTTGCATGTGCAGGTCAAAGGTCGAGAAGTCCCGAATCTGTTCCGGCAGCGGGACGGGCGCGAGGAACCGCACCGAATCGAACGGGTGCACGAATGGCTCGTCACCGTGAGTGCGCGCTATCAACTCGAAGGCCGTGTCCAGCGCGCGCGGGCCGCCGCGCATGAGCGCCAGCATGTCGGCGAAATCGGGCAGGGCGGTGCCGTGATGTGCGAGAAACGCATCGGATAACGCAACGACACGCTGCTGGGCGGACAACACAACGCCGATATGCACAGCATGATCGCGGGTTTCGAATGTGGCGAGTTTCACGAGCGGGGCTCCGTGTCGATGATGGCGACTGCACGCGTAAAGCCGGCGGACGCGCCCTTGATCTTGTAGGGGAAGCAGCAGACGGTGAAGCCGAACGGCGGCAGCAGATCCAGGTTGGTCAGTTTCTCGAGTTGGCCGTAGCCGATCTCCCTGCCTGCCTTGTGGCCTTCCCAGATAATCGATGGATCGCCACTCTTGAGGTAGGCCTCGCGCGTGTAGCGGAATGGCGCATCCCAGCTCCACGCGTCCGTGCCGACCACGCGCACGCCGCGCTCAAGCAGGTAAAGGGTGGCGGCACGTCCCATGCCGCAGCCGCTATCGATGTAGGCGGGCGTGCCGTATGCGCGGGCTGCGGCGGTGTTGACCAGCACGATGTCGCGCGGCTTGAGGACGTGTCCGATGCGGGCCAGTTCCGCCTCGACTTCGTCCGCACGCACGACATGTCCATCCGGCAACGCGCGAAAATCCAGCTTCACGCCGGGCGCCATGCACCAGTCGAGCGGCAGTTCGTCGATGCCGATCGCGCGTTCGCCGCCGTTCATGGTCGACGCATAGTGCAGCGGTGCGTCCATGTGGGTGCCACTATGTGTGTGCAGGACCAGGTCTTCGACCGCCCATCCTTCGCCATCGGGCAGTTGGTCCGGCGAAAGACCGGGGAACATCGCGGTGATCTGTTCGGCGCCGCGCTGGTGATCGGTGTACTGGATGCGCGGACGCAAACCCGGCGGATCGGCCGGCACGTCGTTCTCCAGCGCGACCGACAAGTCGATAAAGCGTAGATGCTCAGTGTTCATGGAACGCCTCCTCCTATGGTCTCCATAGTGGATGACCGACGCCCGACTCTCTATCGGTAAATACCATTATTATCGATAAAATGGACTTTATTGACAAAAAGTAGGGTGTAGCGCAGGATGACGCTATCCCTCTCAAGCCTGTGCCGTCCATGGAAATACTCGTCAAGGAAACGCTGACCGAGGCGATTCTCGAGCGTCTCGTCGAAGACATCGTCTCCGGCGTGCTGCCGCCTGAACACAACCTGCGCATCGAACAATTGAAGGAGCAGTACAGCATCGGGGCCTCGCCATTGCGCGAGGCGCTGGCGCGGCTAACGTCCCTTGGTTTCGTGACCAATGAGACGCGCCGTGGCTTTCGGGTTGCGCCGCTGTCGCAAGGGGACCTGGCAGACCTGACCCGGATGCGCCAGCTGATCGAGACAGAGGCGTTGCGTGAAGCGATCGCGGCAGGCAATGCCGACTGGGAGATGGAGATCGCGGGCAGCTTCGCCAAGCTGTCGCTTGCCGTGACGCGCCATTACGATGTGCCGGCAGAGGCGCGGAGCACGATCGAGATGGCGCATAAGAGCTTCCACGCCGCGTTGCTCGGGGCTTGCCGTTCGCGGCGGCTGATGGAGTTGCAGTCCACCTTCTACGATCAGGCGAGCCGCTACCGTCATGTGATTCTCGCCGACGCGCAGGAACTCGATGGGTTCGTCGAGCGGCATGAGGCGCTCATGCGCTCAGTGCTCGGCAGGAACGCGGAGGCGGCGGTTGCGGCGCTGTCAGAGCATCTGGCGATTACGCCTCAGGATGTGTATGGGCCTGGTTCACGGATGTCCAAGCGGTAGCAGCTTGGCTGCACGGATGGACGATCCTGAACAGGCGGGCGTACTCATACCGTGGCCGGACTCACCGAATCGAAAAGCTGATCGAGGTCGTACATGAGCAGGAACACGCACCCGGTCGTGCTGCGGAATCCGCGCTCGACCGTTCCCGCTTCCGCCACGCCGACGCATCCGCGCGCTAGCAGCCGGCCGTTCCAGGTCGCCTCGCCCTCCAGGACATAGATGAACTCCGGGCCCGTGTGAAGGTGGTCGGGAAACGTGGTGCCGGGTGAGAACCTCACGAGCTGGATTGCGCGGCCGTTTGCCTTACCCAGGTTTTTCACTTCGACACCCTTCGCGAGCGTTGACGGTATCCAGGGGACGTCGTTCGAATCGCTCCAGTGAAATTGTGGTCCTGCCGATGGGTCTTGAGTCATGTCGTCTCGCCTTTCCGCCTGCGTATGCACACTTGGGCGCGTTGCGGAGTTAATTGCAACCATGCACAAGCATACGATCTCGGGGACGACCCAGTCCACGTCACACGTGCGACGCTGGAATAAGCCGGTGTACTCCATCGTTTACTCGTCAGGCAACCACGTCCCGGGCGGCAAGCTTCCACGGCTGCCACACCCGCGGCGTGAATTTATGCAAGCACACCGATGTGCTGGGTGACGCCGATGGCATGACGTCGAAAACGTCGGGGATTCATGTGGCCATACATCATGGACAACCTGCTTCGTGTCGGGACATTGCTCGTCTGTCTCGGCTTCACTGCGCCAGTACTCGCGCAAACATATGACGAGTCACCCGTGCCGGTTGACAGCACGAATTGCCGCGCGGTTGTCGGGCAGGCAGAAATCGATGGGACGATGCAGCAGGTCGTCGGGCGTGCTTGCCTGCAAAGTGACGGGACCTGGCAGATTGTGCAAAGCCCGGATGGCAGCGTGCTGTGGTACCCCGTTGCGGCCTATCCCTATCCCGACCCCTGGTGGTGGGGGCCGCCAATATTCATTGGTGCGGGCGTGAGCTTGATCTTTGTCGACCATTTCCATCACTTTCACCACTTCGATCACTTTCATCAGATCGGTCACGACCACTTTACATTCGTCGGGGCGGGCGTTCATCGCGGCCCGTTCACCGGCGGTGGTGTGCGTGATTTCGGTGGTATGAGGGGATTCGGCGGCACGCATGGGTTCGGCGGGACCCACGGATTCGGCGAGGTGCATCGGCACTAGTCGAAAGGTACCTGGAGGCGTTGAACGGTGACACAAGGACCTGAGGTGTCCTGCCGTCTCACATCATGCCGCCCAGGCTTCCCGTGCCGCCCACCCCTGCGCCACTGGTCCCGCTTGTGCCGGTAGCTGGCGATGTCGCAATCGGATGCGCGGCCCCCGTCGTGGCCATGAGTGTGACAGCGCTGGCGTCCGGTTCGCCGTTGGTGTCGATTGCGCCGAGCGCTAAGAGCGCTTCCAGATCACGGTCCTCGCCTGGTTGGCCGACGGTGAATGCGGCGGTCAGAAAATTGGGCGTGGAAAGCGTAACACCGTACTTCTGCTGCAGACCCTGGACGACAGCGGTCTGCGCAGTCAGCACGTCGGTCTGATTCTGCAGCGTCTGCTGAAACTGCGTGTTTGTCGTGAACCTGGCGATGAGCCCACTTTCATTCGTGCCAAGTTGCGCCGCGAGATATGACAGCAGCAAGTCCGTCTCCGGCGTGACGTTGTATGTGCCGCCAGCGAACGCCTCGGAATGCAGCATCGTCCCGCCCAAAGTCGCGGAAATCATGCACGGCGTCACTGCGCCGAGCGTCGCGTGATAGTTTCCGTTCGCATCTGCAGCGACCGACATGGAACCCTGTGCGCAGTCGATGCTAATCGTCGCGTTCGCGAGTGCCTTCCCGGTTGCCGCCGTACCGGCGATCGAAATCATCGACACGCTGCCTGGGCTGCCTCCGCCTCCGCCTCCGCACGCAGCGAACAATGCAGCGGATGCCATTAGCAGATTTGCGTTCGCAAAACGAATGACGTGTTGCTGTTGAATGTTCATCGAAGTCTGCCGTTGGTTCGTACTACCTCTAAACGATTCGGCACGACGTCTATTCCATCCTTTGTGCAGAACCTGATGACGCGAAAGCGTTGTGAACTGGGCTGCCCGAGCCGGGTGGAGGCGTGGTGCCCGAACGATTTCCGGCTCGGACACGGCAAACCGTTAGATTGCCTGATTGGAATATAGCGGTCCCGCCGTACGTTTATTAACGGGTGTCGACGCTGGATGTTTCGAGCCGCTGACGCGCATCACAAGTACCAACGCCAGCCCGTCGGGTGGCACCGACCCTGCTCATGACCGCTGCGCTGCGGCTCGTCGCCACTGGACATCATGTTGAGAAGTTTCAAACGCGCCATGAACGATGATAGCCACCGGATGAGAGGACGTTTTGGCAAGCAGGATTTGCAGCCGCTGTCGGCGTTTTCAGACGATGAACTTTCCGCCACGGAGCGAGTAACCACGCTCGCTCGGCTGGCGGCCGACCCTGGGGCGGTCACGCGCGTGAGCAACTATCGCGCGCAGAAAGCCGCCCTGACCGCACTGTTCGAAGACCCGGGAGACGATGCGCATTGTATTTTGGTGCGCCACCGCACGCCGTGGTGGCGGCAGGCAGGCGTGGCGGCATCGTGCATGGCCGTGGGCGTGGCGCTCGGCTCGTCGCCCGGTTGGGTGTCGGCGAATTTCGCGACCGATCCACCCGTGTTCGCGGAGCGCGCCGACATCGCTTTCGCGGTGTACACGCCTGAGCAACGCCACCCCGTGGAGATAGCGGCGGCGCAACGCGATCAACTGGTCGACTGGCTGTCACGACGCCTTGGTCAGCGGTTGTCGGTGCCTTCGCTTGGGGAGTATGGGTATTCGCTGATTGGTGGTCGCTTGCTGCCCGGCGAGTCCAGTCCCGCCGCGCTATTCATGTATCAGAACACGGCTGGCGCCCGTCTCACGATGTACGTCGCGGCGGTTCCCAAGGACGCGACAGCATTCCGCCTGTTTCGTGACGGCAATCGCAGTACGTTCTATTGGGGCAATCGGGGGACGGGATGTGCGCTGACTGGCCTGGTCTCCACGGTGCAATTGCGATCCATGGCGATCGACGCATGCAGCATGCTTGGGCGCGCGTTCAGGAGCCGGGACACGAGCGACGGTTTGAACCCATGATGCCTCGAGGAACTCGCATTTCCGATCATTCAGCAAGTCGGAACGCGCTGCCTGCTGCGGCTTGGCAGGCAACCGCGCGGACGTTGTTGTGCGCACTCGCACTGACATGCCTGTTTGTCTCAATGAGTGCTTTCGCCCAGGCGATCAACTCCGTCACCCCGGCCCTATCTGGAACATCGGCGGGATGCACCGATGTCGTCACGACGAATACCGTGAGCGTGGACGTCAACCGGTTCCGGTGTCTCACGGCTCGCGAACAGGCGGCGTCGCTTCGGACGTGGATTGAAAACCACTCACTTTTGTCCCTCGCCGACGCCCAAATCCTTACCCTGATGAGTGCGATGAAGCCGGACGCCTTCGTCGAGTACGCGAGGTTCGACATGGTTCGCGATGACGCTTACGAATATCGGATGTTTCGACAGGAGCGTGTATCCGGCAGATGGGCCGAGCGGCCGGATCACATGGTGATCCGATACCAGGACAAGCCGCGAAAAGTCTACGCAAAATGGCTACCTGATGGCGCCCATGCGGGACAGGAGATTCTCTACGACGAAACAAGGGACCCTGATAGCGTCTTCGGCCATCTGGGCGGCTCGCTGCACATTTTCTCGGGCAAGGTCGCCATCAATGGTCCATTCGCGCGCGCGCAGTCCCGCCATAGTGTCCGCGATCTCGGCCTGCAGTTCATCGCGCGCACCGTCGAGCACGACGCCCGCAGCTTTTGTGAAGAGCTTCTTACTGAAAAGCCAAGCCGGGTCGAACTCGTGAGCGTGCACGGCACGCGCATGCTGGCCTGGACATGGACTGCTCCATCAGGACCGCCGGCACACTATGCACAACGAGTGAGACTCTTATTCGATCTTCAGCATCCCTGGCCAAGTGGCGAAGCCGCGTGGGACGAACGCGGCGACCTGGTGGAGATGATCCGTTTCGAGGACGTCGTACCTCATCACTGGAGCGAATCGATTTTCGATCGACGTAATCCCGAATACGGTTTCAACTGACGCAGTGGGTGATGAAACGCCGGTTAGCTGAAGATTTTCAGATGTTCAGCAAGTAGGGTGCTGCCGATTCCGATCAGCACGACATCGCCCGCCATCTCCGCGCGCCGGCCCACGACGTGGCCGATGACACGGCCGGGCATGACACTGATTGTGACCATCGCCATGGTGGATCGACCGATCGCTGGTGCCATCGAAAAGACGTTGATGTCGACAGGGCAGAAAGGGATTAGTGATAATTTGCGCGCTGTAGTGCTCGACCGCGCAAACAACTATTTAACCAGAGTGCCTGGACGAATTCTTTCTCAAATCTCCCGTTTTCATAATTTAGTATACCCCTCCACCCTATTAGACCTATACTCCCCCTCGGTATATCGGAGATCATCAATGAGCCACACCATTCGCGACAAACAGAAGCTGCTCAACCGCGTCCGCCGCATCAAGGGGCAGGTTGAAGCCATCGAGCGGGCGCTCGAGGAAGAGCGGGGGTGCATCGACGTCCTGCAGCAGATAACCAGTTGCCGCGGCGCGATGAACGGCTTGCTGGCCGTGGTGCTCGAGGACCATATCCGCACCCATCTCGTCGATGCGGAAACTCGCGAAGAGCCGGCCGGCAGTGCAACTGATCAGCTCATCGAAGTCGTTCACAGCTATTTCAAGTAGAGCAGAACATGAGTGATTTCAAGAACGCCGCGTTCGGCGCAGGGCACGACCATATCTTTCTTGGCGCCGCCCATGAGCAGAATGAGCGCAGGACGTGGGCGGTCATCGCGCTGTGCAGCGCGATGATGCTGATCGAAATCGTCGGCGGCAGTATGTTCGGGTCGTTGGCGCTTGTTGCTGACGGTCTGCACATGTCAACGCACGCTGGAGCAATGCTGATTGCGGCCCTCGCGTACACCTACGCGCGCAAGCACGCCACTGACTCCCGCTTCGTGTTCGGTACCGGCAAACTGGGTGACCTCGCAGGGTTCACGAGTGCCATCGTGCTGGCGATGATTGCAGTGCTGATTGGCTACGAGGCAGTGTCGCGTTTTCTGTCGCCGGTACCCATTCACTTCGGCGAAGCGATTCCTATCGCGGTGGTCGGCCTGCTGGTCAACCTGGCGAGCGTGTGGCTGCTGAGCGGCGATCATCACGGGCACAGTCACGGCCATAGCCACGGACACGGCCATGGTCACATCGACCATGCGCATGAAGAAGATGCGCAGAAGATTTTCGCGCCGTCCGGTGTGTTTGCCGTTTCTATCTTCGAGGATGGCGTGCCGCCCGTTTTCCGCATTACCCCGGCGACGGAGGGTTCACGATTGGACGCTTCCGCGGTGTCCGTTACGACGGTGCGACCCGATGGGACGCAACAGGTATTCGCGCTGGCGGCCCGTGGCGGCTATCTGGAATCGAAGGAAGACATTCCCGAGCCACACGCGTTCAAGGCCATCGTGCGGATGCCGGGCGGCGAGCACGAAGTCGAATTCGAAGAGCATGAGCACCACGGCGACGCGCATGAGGCAGCAACCCGCGACCATAACATCCGGTCGGCCTACATCCACGTGATGGCCGATGCGGCTGTCACCGTGTTGGCCATTATCGGGCTCTTACTTGCACGCGCATTTGGCTGGCTCTGGATGGACCCGCTCGCCGGTGTCATCGGCGCGCTGGTGATTGCAAACTGGTCCTATGGTCTGATGCGTGACACGGGTGCAATCCTGCTCGATATGAATCCCGACCGGCGCATGGCGGAGAGCGTGCGGAACGCTATTGAGGATCGTGGCGACAAGGTCGTCGACCTGCATGTATGGCGGGTGGGTCCCGGTCACATGAGTGCTGTGGTGTCAGTGGCAACGGGTGAATCCCAACGTGATTCGCGTTTCTATCACGCAGTGCTCGCGCGCTTCAAAGGGCTGTCGCATGTCACCGTTGAAGTGCAACCTTCACACGCGGCGGCCTGATCCATGGCAGTCAAGTCGCCGTGCATCGATGTTTGTACCATCGATGGCAAGACCAAATTGTGCGTTGGGTGTTTTCGTACCCTCGATGAAATTCGGGGTTGGAAGAAGATGACCGATCATCGGCGCCACCAGGTGATTAACGACCGGGTGAGGCGGCAGACCAGGCTGCAGCGGGAAGCCTCGGTGTTGGCCCAGGGTGCTGCAACTTCGAATAACTCAGTCTAGGGGGCGTCGCTATCCGCCGTGAGCTTCCGGCGTGGTGACTTGCTTGCGTAACACACGGTGCGATAGAATCGCGCCTGATCATTGGGGAGTAGCCGCCTCGAACGCCAAGTTCGAGGGCGCATGTCAACATACTTGGCGAGTCGAGAGACCCGCTATGGCGTGCGCAGCCAAGTGCCTGGCAAGACCGATGACACGCATTCCGACCTAACCGGGTCGCCGGAATGCGCGTCATCGCGTTCTTTCAGCGCGGCCTGGGTACAACATCCCATGCAATCCTTCCTCGTCTCGACCAGTGTGGTCGGCCTCGCCGAAATCGGCGACAAGACTCAACTGCTGTCCCTGGTGTTAGCGGCGCGCTATCGCAAGCCTGTTCCCATCATCCTTGGTGTGCTTGCAGCGACCCTTATCAACCATGGCGCTTCGGGGGCACTGGGAGTGTGGCTCGCGAGTATTCTGAGCCCCAACATTCTGAATTGGGCCGTCGTCGTATCATTTGCGGTTATGGCCGTGTGGATTCTCATCCCCGACAAGCTGGACGACGCCGACGCTGTATTGACGAAGAACTCGATGGGCGTCTTCGGCACAACGGCTGTAACGTTCTTTCTCGCCGAGATGGGCGACAAGACTCAAATCGTGACCATCGCGCTTGCTGCGCGCTTTCATGAGTTCTTCGGTGTTGTTGCCGGAACGACGCTGGGCATGATGCTGGCGAACGTGCCGGTCATCTATCTTGGGCATAAGTTTGCCGACCGCCTGCCGACAAAGGCCGTTCACATCCTTGCTGCCATCATCTTTGTCGTACTCGGTGGACTTGCACTGAGAACGGCGCTCTATCCGACCGCACATCCGATGTTTTAGCGCGCCTTGTTTCTCCGGCGCATGCCGCAAAGCAACAGTCTCTCCGCGTTGACCCTGGATCATTCAATCTGTTCGACGCGGGGCATCGATGCGCAGCGATACGCGCTCGCGGCCCGAGGCTGGATAAGGTGGCTGTTGTGGAATGGGTCGAACGCCGATATAGGTTTGCTATCGCGAGCACCTGGTCACTCAATTTGCATAGGTATGACCTATCGCCTATGGTTGATCAAAACAGTTTTAAATGACGGTGCCGGTGTGGCCAAGGCCATGCGGCACGATATAGTCGTGAGCTATCAGTAGCATTGCAAAAATCGCATTCTGTTGATGATCACTCTCACATATATTTTTAGATGCAGCAGGCCTACCGACGCGGACCATCCTGGTCCAATGCATGCCACGACCTCCGTCATCGGACGAAGGCCACGCGTCGGGTGACAGCGGTAGTACGCCAGAAAGAGCCCGCTCTGAGACTTCCCGGCCGCCCGCCGGCACGGGAGCAGCGATGCATCGTAGAAGCCAGTCGCCGTGGAAGAGCAGGTGGTGGGACCATCCCTCAAGGAGATAGCGCATGTCAAACGAAGCAAAGTGCCCGTTCAATCATGCCGCCGGTGGCGGCACGACGAATCGTGACTGGTGGCCGAAGGAGCTAAGACTGGATCTGCTCAGCCAGCACTCCAGCAAGTCCAACCCGCTGGACAACAGCTTCAACTATGCCGAGGCTTTCAGGAGCCTTGATCTCGCTGCGGTGAAGAAGGACCTCGCGGCGCTGATGACCGATTCGCAGGATTGGTGGCCGGCAGACTTCGGTCATTACGGTCCGCTATTCATCCGCATGGCATGGCACAGCGCAGGCACGTACCGTATCGGTGACGGCCGCGGCGGTGCCGGGCGCGGACAGCAGCGTTTCGCGCCGCTCAACAGTTGGCCTGACAACGTCAGCCTCGACAAGGCTCGCCGCCTGCTCTGGCCGATCAAACAGAAGTACGGCCAGAAAATTTCCTGGGCGGACCTGCTGATCCTCACCGGCAATGTCGCGCTCGAGACCATGGGCTTCAAGACCTTCGGCTTCGGCGGCGGTCGCGAGGACACGTGGGAGCCGGATCTCGACGTCTACTGGGGCAACGAAAAGACCTGGCTGGGCGGCGACGTCCGTTATGGCAACGGTGCAGCCGGCAAGCACGAAGGCGTGATCGTGGCCGACGAAGAATTGCACGGCAGCGAGACCAGCCGCGACGACGGCGGGCGTAATCTGGAAAATCCGCTGGGCGCCGTGCAGATGGGCCTGATCTATGTCAACCCGGAAGGTCCCGACGGCAATCCTGACCCGCTCGCCGCGGCCCATGACATCCGAGAAACCTTCGGGCGCATGGCCATGAACGACGAGGAGACGGTCGCGCTGATCGCCGGTGGCCATACCTTTGGCAAGACGCACGGCGCGGGCCCTGCCACTAACGTGGGGCCGGAACCTGAGGCCGCGGGCATCGAGAACCAGGGACTAGGCTGGAAGAACAGCTTCGGCACGGGCAGCGGTCGCGACGCGATCACCAGCGGTCTGGAGGTCACCTGGACCACCACGCCGACAAAATGGGGCAACGGCTTCCTGGAGAACCTGTTCAAGTACGAATGGGAACTGACCAAGAGCCCTGCCGGCGCCAACCAGTGGGTCGGCAAGGATGCCGGCGAAACGATCCCGCATGCTTACGATCCCGCGAAGAAGCAGCGGCCGACGATGCTCACCACTGACCTCTCGCTGCGCCTCGACCCCGTCTACGAGAAGATCTCGCGGCGCTTCCTCGCGAATCCCGACCAGCTCGCCGATGCCTTCGCCCGAGCATGGTTCAAGCTGACCCACCGCGACATGGGACCGCGTGCCCGCTACCTGGGTCCGGAAGTGCCGGCCGAAGAACTGCTCTGGCAGGATCCCATCCCGGCGGTTAACCACCCGCTGGTCGATGCACAGGACATCGCTTCACTCAAACAGAAAATGCTGGCATCGGGGCTGTCCGTTTCGCAACTGGTCTCGACGGCCTGGGCATCGGCATCCACCTTCCGCGGTTCTGACAGGCGTGGTGGCGCCAATGGCGCGCGCATTCGCCTGGCCCCGCAGAAAGATTGGGCGGTCAACCAGCCCGAGCAGTTGGCGAAGGTCCTGAAGGCGCTCGAAGGCATCCAGGGCGAGTTCAACAGCGCACAGTCCGGCGGCAAGAAGGTCTCGCTGGCTGATCTGATCGTGCTGGCCGGCGGCGCCGGCATCGAGCAGGCGGCGAAAAACGCCGGCCGTCAGGTGAGCGTGCCTTTCACGCCGGGCCGCATGGACGCCTCGCAGGAACAGACCGACGTGGAATCCGTCGGGGCCCTCGAACCGATCGCTGATGGCTTCCGGAACTACGTCAAAGGCAAATACGGTGTCTCGCCTGAGGCCTTGTTGATCGACAAGGCGCAATTGCTGACGCTGACCGCCCCCGAGATGACCGCGCTCATCGGAGGCTTGCGCGTGCTGAACGTGGGGACTGGGCAAAACCCGCAAGGCACCTTCACCCGCAAGCCGGAAACGCTGACCAATGACTTCTTCAGCAACCTGCTCGACATGGGTACGGAATGGAAACCGGTGTCGGACGCTCGGGACGTGTTTGAGGGGCGTGACCGCAAGACTGGCGAGGTGAAGTGGACCGGCAGCCGCGTCGATCTGGTGTTCGGTTCGCATGCTCAACTGCGCGCGCTGGGCGAAGTCTATGCAAGCGAGGACGGGCAGGAGAAATTCGTGCGTGACTTCGTCGCTGCCTGGGTCAAGGTGATGGACCTCGACCGGTTCGAACTCGCGTAAGCGGGTGATGGGCTCGGCCCGGTGATGCTTGCCGGGTCGATGCCTTCTCGTACAGGAGTGAGGCGGGCAAAGTTCTCCAGACTCTTTGCTCGTGCAAGCCAGCCCAAAAACAAAAAACCCCGTGAAGCGCTA
>NZ_JAQQDU010000229.1:0-1309 GCF_046027825.1 Paraburkholderia sediminicola | reverse complement strand
TGCCTACTACATCAGCGACACGGTGGATTCGCTCGACCTGTCCGCCTTCCATGCGCGGTATGCAGGCGGCGGCGCGCGCAATCAACCCTTTCATCCGGCGATGATGGTGAAGGTGCTCGTGTACGGCTATGCGACCGGCGTGTTCTCGTCGCGCAAGCTGGCCAGGAAGCTGCATGAAGATGTCGCGTTCCGGGTCCTCGCGGCGGGCAATTATCCGGCGCATCGCACGCTTTGCGACTTTCGTGCCTTTCACTTGAAGGAACTGTCGGACCTGTTTGTGCAAGTGGTGAAGCTGGCCAGGGAATGCGGACTGGTCAAGCTCGGGACGATTGCCGTTGACGGCACGAAGATCAAAGCCAATGCGTCGCGCCACAAGGCGATGAGCTACGACCGGATGAAGAAGGCCGAGCTGGAACTCAAAGAACAGATCAATGCGCTGCTGGCAAAAGCGAAGGCGGCCGATGACGCCGGGAAGAACGAGCCGGAACTCGATATTCCAGCCGGGATCACGCGGCGCGAGGACCGGCTTGCGGTCATCCGTGCCGCGCGCGCACGACTGGAAGAACGTCAGCGCCAGGCCGATATTGCGCGGGGTCGTAGCGACGACGACGCGCCGCCGGATGGCGGCGACAAGCCGAAAAAGAAATCGCGCTTCAAGTACAGGTTTGGCGAGCCCAAGCCCGACGCCCAGGAGAATTTTACCGACCCGGAAAGTCCGATCATGAAGCATGCCGGCGGCGGCTTCGACTATTCCTACAATGCCCAGGCTGCTGTCGATGATACGGCCCACATCATCGTCGCGGCCGAACTGAGTAACAGTGCCGCCGACAGCGTGCAATTACCAACCGTTCTGGCTGCGGTGCTACGCGATGCCGGCGCCGATCCCAGGCAGGTCCTTGCCGATGCGGGCTACCGGTCGGAAGCAACGTTCGAGCAGTTGCGTGAGCACCCCGCCGACCTGATCGTAGCGCTCGGCCGCGAGGGCAAGAAAGACGTGAAGATCGATGCCACCAAGCGGCCGCTGTGTGCCGCGATGGCGGAAAAATTCGCTTCTCTGGAAACTCAGCGTGCCTATCGCAAACGCAAATGGCTGTCCGAACCGCCGAATGCGTGGGTAAAAAGCGTTCTCGGGTTTCGACAATTCAACCTGCGCGGACTGGCCAGGGCCGAGGCCGGGTGGAAACTCGTCTGTGCGGCGCTGAACCTGAGGAGAATGGCGAAAATGACGTTCGCGTAAGCCTCGAAGAGGGGCAACGTCGTCCGATTTGGCTCTCGGGCAAACCATCTGGCGCGCATTGGAGAGCGAACC
>NZ_JAQQDU010000228.1:0-1330 GCF_046027825.1 Paraburkholderia sediminicola | reverse complement strand
CAGGCTGCGGAAATACCTCGCCCCGAAGTCACCCGAAAGGTCAGTTCAAACGTTGTTAGTGCAGACCCCACAACTGTGAGAAGCGATGCGCGGCGCCGATACCTTTACCGAGAATTTGTTCACCTTGCGTAAGCTCGAGGACTTTGTTCCAGCCGATCACCCGTTGCGCTCGATTCGCAAGATGGCCAACGCAGCGCTGGCCAGGATGGACCGCTTGTTTGCCGGGATGTACGAGGCTGAGATCAAAGGTGGGCGCCCCAGCATTGCCCCGGAGAAGCTGCTGCGCGCGATGCTGTTGCAGGTGCTCTATAGCGTTCGCTCGGAGCGGCAGTTGATGGAGCAGGTTCAATATAACCTGCTGTTTCGTTGGTTCATTGGGCTGTCGATGGACGATGCCGTGTGGGTGCCCACCGTCTTCACCAAGAACCGCGAGCGGCTGATTAAACACGACGCGGTCATCGAATTCTTTAACGAGGTTGTGGGCATCGCCGAGAACAGGCACTGGCTCTCAGGCGAGCACTTCAGTGTGGATGGCACATTGATTCAAGCGTGGGCCGGCCACAAAAGTTTTGTGCGCCGCGACGATGATCACGATCCCGAAGACGGTGGGAACTTCAAGGGCGAGAGGCGTAGCAATGAGACGCATGAATCGAAGAGCGACCCGGATTCGCGGCTGTATCGTAAAGGCAAAACGGCAAGCGAGCTACGCTACATGGGCCATACGTTGAGCGATAACCGCCATGGGCTGATCGCCAGCGCCGTGGTGACGCTGGCCGATGGCTATGCCGAGCGCGAAGCGGCCAAAGTAATGATCGACGATGCCCGCCAGGCGCTTGACGATCCGACGCGCGAGATCACGCTGGGGGCAGACAAAGGCTACGACGCGGCAGAGTTCATCGAGGCCTGCAAGGCCATGAACGTCACACCTCACGTGGCGCAAAACAAGTCAGGCCGCGAGTCGGCGGTGCCCGAGTCAATCGCCCAGAGTGCGGGCTATGCGGTTTCCCAGCAAAAGCGCAAGCTCATCGAACAAGGTTTCGGCTGGGCCAAGAGCATCGGCGGTATGCGCCAGGTGATGGTGCGCGGCTTGAAGAAAGTCGATCAGATGTTTGTGCTGACGATGGCCGCTTACAACCTCGTGCGTATGCGCACCCTGGGACAACTCCGTCCGCTGCAGGCGCAATGAGCCCCAAAAGCGTAAGAGCAGCTCACAAAACGGCCCAAAAATCGAAATTCCACGGTCAATATTCCAAATTATGAAAAACATGCCGCTGAAAATTCCGATCAAGCTTCACGGCTTAGTAATGTCGGCCTGTATTTCCGCAGCCTG
>NZ_JAQQDU010000227.1:0-1331 GCF_046027825.1 Paraburkholderia sediminicola | reverse complement strand
ATCGACGACTTCCTGAAGAAGAACCGCGTCACCGAAATCGAAGCGATCATTCCGGATATGGCCGGGATCGCACGCGGCAAGATCATTCCGCGCAGCAAGTTCGAATCCGGCGAGTCCATGCGCTTGCCGCAGGCGGTGATGATCCAGACCGTCACAGGGGACTATCCGGAAGACGGCACGCTCACCGGCGTCACCGATCCGGACATGGTGTGCGTTCCTGACGCCAGCACCATCCGCATGATTCCGTGGGCCGTCGATCCGACCGCCCAGGTGATCCACGATTGCGTTCACTTCGACGGCACGCCCGTCGCGATCTCGCCGCGCCGTGTGCTGCGCCGCGTGCTCGAACTCTACAAGGCCAAAGGCTGGAAGCCGGTCATCGCGCCCGAGCTCGAGTTCTATCTGGTCGACATGAACAAGGACCCCGATCTGCCGCTGCAACCGCCGATCGGCCGTACGGGTCGTCCGGAGACCGGACGTCAGGCGTATTCGATTGAAGCCGTCAACGAGTTCGATCCGCTGTTCGAAGACATCTATGAATACTGCGAGGTGCAGGAACTGGAAGTCGACACGCTGATTCACGAAGTCGGCGCCGCGCAGATGGAAATCAACTTCATGCACGGCGATCCGCTGAAACTCGCCGACAGCGTGTTCCTGTTCAAGCGCACGGTGCGTGAGGCCGCGCTGCGTCACAAGATGTACGCGACCTTCATGGCCAAGCCGATGGAAGGCGAACCGGGCTCGGCGATGCACATGCACCAGAGCCTCGTGGACGAAGAAACCGGCCAGAACCTGTTCACCGGTCCGGACGGCAAGCCCACGTCGCTCTTCACCGGCTATATCGCCGGGCTGCAGAAATACACGCCGGCGCTGATGCCGATCTTCGCACCGTACATCAACTCGTATCGCCGCCTGTCGCGCTTCATGGCTGCGCCGATCAATGTGGCCTGGGGTTACGACAACCGCACCGTGGGCTTCCGGATTCCGCATTCGGGCCCGGCCGCGCGCCGCATTGAAAACCGCATTCCGGGTGTGGACTGCAATCCGTATCTGGCGATCGCAGCGACCCTGGCGGCCGGCTATCTTGGCATGACGCAAAAACTGGAGCCGACCGAGCCGCTGCTCAGCGACGGTTACGAACTGCCCTACCAGTTGCCGCGCAATCTGGAAGAAGGGCTGACGCTCATGGGCGCGTGCGAGCCGATGGCCGAGATTCTCGGCGAGAAGTTCGTCAAGGCTTACCTGGCACTGAAAGAAACCGAATATGAAGCGTTTTTCCGCGTGATCAGCTCGTGGGAACGCCGTCATTTGTTGCTGCACGTTTAAGGCCG
>NZ_JAQQDU010000226.1:0-1355 GCF_046027825.1 Paraburkholderia sediminicola | reverse complement strand
CCGGGTGGGTGGTCATGCTTGCGGTTCAGATAGCCGCCGAGTTTTGCAATCCACAACACCACTTCGCCGAGCGAGGGTGTTTGAGGTGGCGGTTTTGAGGTGCGGTTAGCGCGGCTATAGAGCGCGCGCCACTCGTCGGGCTGCAGAAGCACCTCGCAGGACAGATCGGGATCGCCGCGGCCCAGCAACGTCGCGTACATGATGCGCCAGGCGATCACGGCAAATAACGCGGTCGACCGGACGAACCGCTCCAGATTGCCGAACTGACGCTTTTCAATGCTGCATCCGCTCTTGAGCACACGGTGCCACGACTCGATCGTCCACCGCCGCGCATACCAGCGAAGTCGCTCGAGCGCGTGCTCCAGCGTGATAGTCGGCACGGAACTCAGCAGCATCCATTCGAGTGGCTCAACGCCTGCGGGCGGGTCGGTTTCGAGTGCATGAATGGCATACACTTCGACCGCGGCGAGTCCGGGCGAAGCTCGTTTCGGCGCGCGCAGGTGAACCGGCGTACACCGCACCGTCAGACACGCAGTGCGCTTCGCGGTGTTGCGCTGCGCCGGCACCTGTAGTTCGGTCTCGCCCATGGGCGCTGTCGCGGTCACGGTGTCCCACAGATAGCGCTCCGGGTGGGCAGTGCGGCGATCCCATGCCGCACGCACAAGCCAGTCGACGCCCGCCGGCCGCTCAGCCACGAACACTTCGTAGACGTCGCTTTCCCGGTCCCCTGTTGCCACTATCCGGGTATCGGGGCAGCGCGCCTTGAGCGCGGCCAGATGCTCGATTCCTTCGAGCCATTTGGCACTCTCCTTGTCTTCAATCGGGCGCTGCTTGCGCTGCTTCTTCTTGCCCAGGTCCGCGTCCGGGCGTACCCAGGTCTTCATGCCCAGCACGCCCAGCGGCAAACCCTCCGGCGTCACGGCTAGCAAGCTGTGCAGCATGAAGCCACGCGACGCGTTACCGCTGCCGTAGCCCAGTCCTTCAGTGGCCTCGAGATGCGTCAGATTGAATTCGGTCGTGTCCTGCACCGCCAGCACGACCGGGAGATGCGTCATGCGCTGCAGCGTTTGCTCGACGTGCGGGGCAAGAACACCGTCGGTATCAACCTGTTCGTTGTCGAAGAAACGATAGGCAGCCTTGAGCTCGGCGGCATTGAGCGAACGCGGAAACGAGCAGTCGGGACTGCTCGCAAGCCGCCGTGCCAGCGCGACCAGCCGGCTCGTCAAACGGGCGTCGCCCAGATTGGCCGCACCGAATTCGGTGTCGGCCCAGTCACGGTTAGGGTCGTCGTCTACAGAAGGCAATGGCGTGTGGCTTTACGGGAGTTGCGCGCAAGTTAACATCGTCCGAGCCAG
>NZ_JAQQDU010000225.1:0-1395 GCF_046027825.1 Paraburkholderia sediminicola | reverse complement strand
ATCCTGATCGAGTCGAACGAAGACCTGCAGCCGCTGGCGGTGGCCAAGCTGCTGAAGGCGCTGGTCGACAAGGAGCAGCCTGGGCTGGTTATTCTGGGCAAGCAGGCGATCGACGACGATTCGAACCAGACCGGCCAGATGCTGGCTGCGCTGGCCAACCTGCCGCAAGCCACGTTCGCCTCGAAGGTTGTCGTGGCCGACGGTAAGGCGACGGTCTCGCGCGAAGTGGACGGCGGCGCTGAAACGCTGTCGCTGAGCCTGCCGGCCGTGATCACGACCGATCTGCGCCTGAACGAGCCGCGCTACGTGACGCTGCCGAACATCATGAAGGCGAAGAAGAAGCCGCTGGAAGTCGTCAAGCCGGAAGATCTGGGTGTTGATGTGACGCCGCGCCTGAAGACGCTGAAAGTCGTTGAGCCGCCCAAGCGCTCCGCCGGTGTGAAGGTGCCGGATGTGAAGACACTGGTCGAGAAGCTGAAGACCGAAGCCAAGGTGCTGTAAGGAGACGGACGAAATGACGAATCTGGTAATTGCAGAACACGATAACGCGTCGATCAGGGCCGCGACGCTGAACACGATTGCCGCCGCGCAGAAGATTGGTGGCGATATTCACGTGCTGGTCGCAGGGCACAACGCACAAGCGGCGGCGGATGCGGCAGCGAAGATTGCGGGTGTTTCGAAGGTGCTGCTGGCCGACGCTGCGCAACTCGAAGCGGGTCTGGCAGAAAACGTCCAGGCCACCGTGATGAACATCGCGAAGGACTACACGCACATCCTCGCGCCGGCGACTGCCTACGGCAAGAACATCGCACCGCGTATCGCGGCGAAGCTGGACGTCGCGCAGATCAGCGACATCACCGCAGTGGACAGCGCCGACACGTTCGAACGCCCGATCTACGCCGGCAACGCGATCGCGACGGTGCAATCGGCTGATCCGATCAAGGTCATCACGGTCCGCACGACCGGTTTCGACCCGGTTGCAGCAGAAGGCGGCAGCGCGACGGTCGAGAAGATCGAAGCGGCAGCGGATACCGGCCTCTCGCAATTCGTGAGCCGTGAAGTGACGAAGCTGGACCGTCCGGAACTGACCTCGGCGAAGATCATCGTCTCGGGCGGCCGGGGTCTGGGCAACGGCGAGAACTACACGAAGGTTCTGGAACCGCTGGCCGACAAGCTGAACGCAGCGCTGGGCGCATCGCGCGCAGCCGTCGATGCGGGCTTCGTGCCGAACGACTATCAGGTCGGCCAGACCGGCAAGATCGTCGCGCCGCAACTGTATGTGGCGGTCGGTATCTCGGGTGCGATCCAGCATCTGGCCGGCATGAAGGACTCGAAGGTGATCGTCGCCATCAACAAGGACCCGGAAGCGCCGATTTTCAGCGTCGCCGATTATGG
>NZ_JAQQDU010000224.1:0-1409 GCF_046027825.1 Paraburkholderia sediminicola | reverse complement strand
CTAGTACCACTGTGTTACAAAATAAGGCATGATTCGCTTATCTTCAAGAACATTGTGAGGAGAGCGATGGAAACTACTTCGAAGAGATTCGTGGAGTATGTGTCCTTGATGGCTCAGTCGCTTGGGCACGCTGATCGTGTCGAGCCATTTCGTGGCTACTGTACGGGCTTGATGTTGCCGGTCAAGCGCAAAAGCGTTGAGCCCATGGCTGCGCATCTGTCGCCGGACCGGGTGCGCTCGGAGCACCAGCGGCTGCATCACTTTGTAGCCGATGCACCGTGGTCGGATCAGGCGGTGCTTGATACGGTGCGCAGTTACGTACTTGAGCGAATAAGCCGGCGCGCGGGTTCGCCGGAGGCGCTGATTATTGACGATACCGGCGTTCCGAAGAAGGGTAAGCACTCGGTCGGGGTCGCTCGGCAATATTGTGGCCAGCTCGGGAAACAGGACAACTGCCAGGTCGCAGTCAGCGTGTCGCTCGCAAATGAACGCTTCAGTCTGCCGGTGCGCTATCAGCTGTATTTGCCGCAAAGCTGGGCCGATGACGCAGACCGTCGTAAGGCTGCCAAAGTGCCCGAGGCGCTCGAGTTCGTCACCAAGCCGATGCTCGCGCTGCAACTGCTCGAAAATCTCGCAGAGGTGGAATCGCTGCCCGAACTGGTTATCGCCGACGCCGGGTACGGGGCAGGCACCGAGTTCCGCGAGCAGCTCACAGCGATGGGCTTCACGTATGTGGTCGGGGTCACAGGCGCGGTCAGTCTGCAGATGCAAGCTCAGGCGCCATTGCAGGCGAAAGAGCTGGCCATGCAGTTGCCGTCGCGGCGCTTTCGCACGGTCACATGGCGTGAAGGCACCAACGCCGCCCTGACGTCGCGCTTTGCGGCAATACGGGTGCACTGCACCTCCCGCGCAGCCCAGCCAGTTGACACCCTCGAGGAGCAATGGTTGCTCGTCGAGTGGCCCAGGGAAGAAATCGAGCCGACCAAGTACTTCCTCAGTACGTTGCCGGCGGATACACCAATCAAGGAGCTCGTGCGACTCGCAAAACTGCGCTGGCGTATTGAGCGTGATTACCAGGAGCTCAAGCAGGAGCTTGGCCTGGGGCATTTCGAGGGACGCAGCTGGCGCGGCTTTCATCATCACGCGACGCTGTGCATAGCGGCGTACAGCTTTCTCGTCACCGAGCGCCTGGTGGCACAAAAAAAAACTCCAACTCATCGGTTACCCGGCGAAGTGTCTTCCTTACCCGAAGGCTTCAGGCCCCGGGGCGCCCCTGCGTAAGCAGCGCCATGTGCCGGACTCCATTACAACGCTGCGACTGGAGCTTGCTGCCGCACTGCTTGCCCGCCTTGAGCGGTGCCCGTGCTGCGGACGGAAAATCGAGTAATTTGTTAACACAGTGGTACTAG
>NZ_JAQQDU010000223.1:0-1413 GCF_046027825.1 Paraburkholderia sediminicola | reverse complement strand
CGAGATGGAATGGACACCGCCCTCCCTTCGGGGAGGTGGGCATGATTGAGGGCCTCCAGAACCGAACGGCATCAATGTGCCAAAGTGGAGTTGCGACACAACCACTTGAGGAACGGAGGCCCCAAATGAATGCTACGACATACGGACTGGATGTTGCAAAGCGGGTGTTCCAGTTGTACTGGGTCGATGCCCAAACTGGCGAGATTGCAAATCGGCGGTTCGGACGTGACGATCTGATCGCGTTTCTGGCTCAGCGTCCTGCCGGGCGGGTCGCTCTCGAGGCGTGCGGGAGCGCTCACTGGTGGGCACGTAAAATTCAGGCGCTGGGACACGAGGTCGTGTTGTTGCATGCGCAGTTTATCCGGCCATTTGTTCAAACGAACAAGACCGACGCGGCGGACGCAAAGGCGATATGGACTGCCGTTCAGCAACCTGGAATGCGCACCGTTGCAGCGAAGACAGAAGATCAGCAAGCGATGCTGAGCTTGCATCGGATGCGCTCGCAACTCATCAAGTTTCGGACAATGCAGGTGAACCAGCTCCGTGGGTTTCTCTACGAATTTGGCGTGACGTTTCGCACAGGCCGGGCGGCAGGGCTTGCTGAGGTAAGGCAGCGCATGGCGGAGTTGGAAGATACGCTTCCAGCATCGATCATGCTTAATCTGCAAGACCAACTGCGACGCATCAACGCGTTCGAGGATGATATCGATCAACTCGAAAGGCGCATTGGTGCCTGGCAGAAACAGGAAGTGGCATGTCGCGCGATTTCCGAAGTGCCCGGCATCGGCAGGCTTACTGCAACGGCCCTGGTAGCAACGATCGGAAACGCGAGGACCTTCAGATCAGGACGTGAGTTCGCCGCGTTCCTCGGTCTTGTTCCGCGGCAAAGCGGTACGGGCGGGAAGATTCGATTGGGCTCCATCTCGAAGCGAGGCGATCCCTACCTGCGCACGCTGCTGATCCATGGAGCGCGCTCCGTCCTGTGTCACACGAAGGCACCAACAGCCTGGCAGAAAGGGATTCAGGAGCGGCGACCCACCAATGTGGTAGCTGTCGCTCTGGCGAACAAGATGGCTCGGACTGCCTGGGCCATACTGGCCCACGAGAGCTGTTACGAAGCGAATCACGTCAGTGTAAGACCAGCTTAACTGTATGAGACGCTGAGACCTTGATGAACCGGTAGGTTGCTATGGTTGATTCTCCGTGATGGCAAAACAGGTCGGACCGCAGGAGTGCAAACCTGAACACAGCCTTGTGCCTGAAGCACGCGGCCGAGATGAGGACATTCCTGGCGTATTCCATCAGGGCTCGCGGCTTCGGCCTGCGTAAAGCCGGATATAAGACCGCAGCCGATACCTCGTTACGGCATCACATCAAGATCGACTTGGCAAACCGGGCGGTGTCCATATAAGG
>NZ_JAQQDU010000222.1:0-1414 GCF_046027825.1 Paraburkholderia sediminicola | reverse complement strand
GGCTCTTTTAAGAATGCAGTGGGTAATGCGGCTCACGAGGCATGCGGATTGAGTGCTGAGAAGTCGAGCTTGCCTGCGATGAGGAACAGCACGGTGCGCATGGTCTTGAAGCTGGCGTACCCCCGTGCCTTGCGCTTGGCGGCCTGAAACAGGCCGTTGATGGCTTCAATGAATCCGTTGGTCTGGCGCGTCTGGGCCCACGCGATAATGCCGTCGAAATGACGACGGATCATGCGCGCGACGTCCTTCATGGGCTCGACCTTGGAGCGCATGACGTTGCCGCACCACCGGCGCAGCATTTTGGAGACGACGTGGATCTGTTTGCGATCGAGAATCTCGCGCAGTTGCTCGCGGTACATCCACGCTCGGGCCGTGCGGTTGGTGGTGTACTGGCTGATCAGCGCCTGGAGATCGGTCAGTTGCGCGAGATCGAGCTTCTCGGCATCCTTGAGCAGCGACCAGCGCATGCCCTTCAGCGAGGGATCGGTTTTCTGCTGCGCGCGGCGCACACCATCAAGCGCTTTGGACGCATGCGCGACGACATGAAACTTGTCGAAGGTCACACGCGCATCGGGCAGGTGTTCGTCCACGCCCTTGATGAAGGCAGCCGACATGTCGATGCTTACCGATTCGATCTGCCCGGGCACTGCGTTGTGTTCCTCCAGGTGCCGGGCAAAGCGTTCGACAACGCCTGCATCCTTGCCTGGCGTGACGAAGACCACGCGCCTGCCGTCCATGTCGGCGACCAGCGAGATATAGTCCTGCCCACGTCGGGCCGAGGTTTCGTCAATGGCCACCGCGGTAACTTCGGACAGGTCAGTCGCGGCCACGGCCAGGTCCACGTAACGATCACAGATGGCCTTCACCCGATGCCACGACAGGTTCACCACGCGGGCCACCGCGGCAAATGTCATCTCCCGGCACAGCGCCAGCACGAGCGCTTCAAACAGCAGCGTGAAGCCGTCCAGCTTGCCTATCCAGTCGGGTTCGACCAGGCGCACCGAGCCGTCTGGCAGACGTACCCGCGGCACCCGGACCTCCAGATAGCACTCGTGCTGGAAGAAGTTGAGGTGGCGCAGCCGCTTGATCTGGGTGTCGTGAGCCGGATGCTCGCCCGCGACGCCGGGATAGGCAAAGCGCGTACCCGCGACAAAGTCCACGGCAATGGTCAGTTCACGCCGCGCGGCATCGAAATCGACGCCTTGCACATACCACGGGGCCTTGATTCCCAAGGCGGCTTCAAACAGTTGGGTCTGGTTCATCGGTTCACGTTGTCTTGCAGGGCTGGTTGCCGCATTCTGCCGCAACCAGCCCTCTCTCAGCTTACTTCTTCAACGCGCGTCAAGTATTCGCTTCGCCGGGCTGCCGCCCGTACTTGACCCGCCAACCCACCCACTGAGAATTGAAAAGAGGC
>NZ_JAQQDU010000221.1:0-1451 GCF_046027825.1 Paraburkholderia sediminicola | reverse complement strand
CTGTAATGCGGTAATCAACCCGCGGATATCAGATCCTATGAAGCGAGGGCCTCGACAGGCTGACGCCTAAAATCAGCGTGCCGAGGTTTGCTCTCAGGAGAACATCATGCGTACCGATCAGGCATATACAGGGAATGGTGACGTACCAGTGCTGGCAGTGTCGCTGGAACTGGCGGCGGCCAAATGGAAAGTTGCGCTTCACGATGGTCGGCGCGAGAAGCCGGCCGTGCACACGGTCCCACAGCCTCAGGCCGCAGCGCGTCTGCAGGCGACGCTGGACCTGATCGAGATACACAAGGAGAAGTGGTCGTTGCCCGAGGACGTACGGATCGTCGTGAGCTATGAAGCCGGGCAGGACGCGTTCTGGATCTGTCGCGCGCTGCGGCGCCGACACATTGAATGCCACGTCGTCGATCCGGCCAGCATTCCGGTCGAACGTCATCAGCGGCGCGCGAAGACCGACCGCCTCGACGTCATCAAGCTTGTCATCAACCTGCGCGCGTGGCTGCGCGGCGAGCGCGACCGCATGCACGTAGTGCACATGCCGTCACAGGAGGACGAGGCTACACGTCACCTCATGCGCGAGCGCGGACAACTGCAGAAGGAAATCCTGCAGCACCGCGACCGGATGCGCAAGCTGCTGGTTACGATTGGCTGCTGGGACGCCGTCGATCACCGGACCTTCGCCGGCCGGCTCGAGCGCGGGGAAGTGCACTGCCATGACGGTGCGCCATTGCCGCGCGAGTTGCATGAGCGGTTACTGCGCGAGTGCGAACGGCTGGCACTCGTTAAGCACCAACTTGCGGTGCTGGAGAAGACGCGGCAGACAAACGTGCCAGCGCCCGCGCGCCAGCGTTCCGATGCGCTGGCGCGCCTCCAGGGAATTGGCGAAGTAGGCGCGTCACGTCTTGCCCTCGAGCTGTTCTGGCGGGACTTCCACAACCGTCGGGAAGTCGGTGCATGCGTCGGACTGGTCCCCCAACCCTTCGACAGTGGCGAGAGTCAGGTCGACCAGGGGATCAGCAAACAGGGAAACCGGCGGGTACGCGCGCTTCTGGTCGAGATCGCATGGACCTGGCTGCGCTACCAGCCTGGCAGCGCATTAACGAAATGGTTTTACCAGCGCACACAGGGCACCGGACCGAACCGACGCGCGCGACGTATTGCCATCGTCGCGGTAGCACGACGGCTTGCCATTGCGTTGTGGCGCTATCTGAAAGACGGGGTCATTCCCGAAGGCGCGCACCTAAAGTCAGCTTGAGCCCTGGTTTCGCAGGAAGGAGTCTGGCAGTTGCATAGCAAACGAGTTCGAAGTGAACATGCCCGTGATCACGCTGGGTTGCAAACGCAACCGAATAGCTCTCAGATGGGGCATGTTCCCGGAAGCGATTCCGGCGTAACGCGCATTGCAGGATAAGGCTGGCAACGCGCCAGCGGATAGAAGGTGGTGA
>NZ_JAQQDU010000220.1:0-1461 GCF_046027825.1 Paraburkholderia sediminicola | reverse complement strand
ACCGGTGAACGGCAGCGCCGCGATGACCGACAGACCAATGGTGCGCGCTCGCGGCATGGCCGCCGTGGAGTGAGCCCGCTTAAGAGCATGGTCCGGGATTCGTCGGCGACAGTGGTGAGCGGCGCGAGCCGCATCCCGTTCAGGAGATCGGGTCAATTTCGACGATTCCCATGGCGCTGCCGTTCACGGACGATTCTGGAGCAGGCGATGGCGATGCGCAAGCGAGAAGAAGACGAGGTGTTCCCGAACGCAGCGGGGATCGATGTGGGCGGCTCCAGCCACTGGGTGGCGGTGCCCCGACAGGCCGATGACGAGCCGGTGCGTGAATTCGGGGCGATGACCGATGACCTGAACGCGATGGCCGACTGGCTGCTGGCGTGCGGGGTCGACACGGTGGCGCTCGAATCGACGGGCGTGTACTGGATCCCGGTGTACGAGGTGCTCGAGCGGCGCGGACTCGCGGTATGGCTGGTCGACGCGCGGCAGATGAAGTACGTACCGGGACGCAAGAGCGACGTGCAGGATTGCCAGTGGCTGCAGAAGCTGATGAGCCTGGGGCTGCTGCGCGCGGCCTGGCGCCCGGGCGACGAGGTCTGCGTGGTGCGTGCGGTGGTACGTCAGCGCGAGGTACTGCTGGCCGAACAGGCCAGCTGGGTGCTGCGCATGCAGAAGGCGCTGGTGCAGATGAACCTCCAGCTTGCCGAGGTGCTCACCGACGTGATGGGCATGACCGGGCAGGCGATCGTGCGGGCGATTGTGGCCGGCGAGCGTGACCCCAAGGTGCTGGCCCGGCACCGCAACGGCCGCGTCAAGGCCAGCGAGCGCGACATCGAGCGGGCGCTGACGGGCAACTGGCGCGAGGAGCACCTGTTCGTGCTCGGGCAGGCCCTGGCGATGGTCGACAGCCTGGCCCAGCGGGTGCTCGAGTGCGACGCGAAGACCGAGGCGCTGCGGGTACCGCTCGGGCGTCACGACGTGGAACTGGCCGGGCCGGAGAAGAAGCGCCACAAGAACACCCCGCGGTTTGACGCGCGTACCGCGCTCGCGCGCTGGGCGGGCGTCGACCTGACGCGCATCAACGGTCTGGCGGTCACCACGGTGATGACGATACTCTCGGAGATCGGCCCGGACCTGAGCCGCTTTGCCAACGTCAAGCACTTCTGTTCGTGGCTGGGACTGTGTCCGGGCACCAAGGTCAGTGGCGGCAAGGTGCTCAGCGCCCGCACCCGGTGTTCCACCAACCGGGTGCGCCAGGCGCTCAAGCTGGCGGCCATGAGCCTCTCGCGTAATGACTCGGCGCTCGGCGCGTTCTACCGCCGGCTGTGCTCACGCATGGACAAGCCGCGTGCGAATACCGCCGTCGCCCATAAGCTCGCCCGCATGGTGTACTTCATGCTCACGCGTGGCGAAGCCTTCGTCGACCAGGGCCAGCAGCACTATGAAGAACTGCAGCGTCAGCGC
>NZ_JAQQDU010000022.1:0-108520 GCF_046027825.1 Paraburkholderia sediminicola | reverse complement strand
GGTGACGTTCCAGACGACGTGGTAGCCGACGTAAATCGCCAGCACGAAGATGATCAGGTTGATGACGGTGTGGTTGATGACTTCCATCGCCGCTCTCCTTTATGCCTTGCGTGCGACTTCGCCGTCACGAGCCAACAACGTGGCCGCGACGATGTCGTCTGCGAGATCGATGTTCAGGGCGCCTTCCTTGGTGATGATCAGCTTCAGGAAGTCGAGCAGGTTGCGTGCGTAGAGCGACGACGCGTCGGCAGGTACCATCGAAGCCAGATTCGTATAGCCGACGATCTGCACGCCGTTATCGGTCACGACGACCTCATCCGGTTCGGTAAGCGGACAATTGCCGCCACGGTGCCCGTCAATGACAGGGCCGCGCCCCGCAGCGAGGTCGACAATCACTGAGCCTGCCTTCATCGCCTGCACCGTATCCACGGAGATCAATGTCGGTGCGGGACGACCCGGAATAAGCGCAGTCGAGATCACGATGTCTGCCTGTTTGGCTCGTTCATGCACGAGCGCCGACTGACGGGCGAGCCACGAAGGCGGCATCGGCCGCGCATAACCGCCTACACCCTCCGCCGCTTCGCGCTCCTCATCGGTCTCGTAGGGCACGTCGATAAACTTCGCACCGAGCGATTCGATCTGCTCCCTAACCGCGGGACGCACATCGGAGGCTTCCACCACCGCACCGAGGCGCTTTGCCGTCGCAATTGCCTGCAAGCCCGCAACACCTACGCCAAGAATCAGTACGCGCGCAGCCTTCACGGTGCCGGCTGCCGTCATCAGCATCGGCATGAAGCGCGGATAATAGTGCGCGGCAATCAGCACGGCCTTATAACCGGCGATGTTGGCCTGTGACGACAGCACGTCAAGACTCTGCGCGCGGGTGGTGCGCGGCGCGGCTTCCAGCGCGAACGCGGTCACCCCTGCTGCTGCGAGCCGCTCAGCGTTTTCCGCGTTGAACGGATCGAGCATGCCCGCCAGCACTGCACCGGGTTTCATCAACGGCAATTCAGCGGCTGTCGGCGAAGCGACCTTCAATACGATCTGTGCGCCATAAGCCGCAGCCGCGTCGCCAATCTGCGCACCCGCATTCCGGTATGCATCGTCCGTGTAATGCGCGCATTCACCGGCACCGGCTTCGACTGTCACGCCGTGCCCTTGAGCGACGAGTTTTTTGACCGTCTCAGGCGTTGCGGCAACCAATGCTTTGCGATCTCCCAACTCAGCGGGAATTCCAATCTGCATGTCCAACCTCACATTGCGCCTGTCTGCGCGATACAGTTTTCACACTGGCGATTCAAATCACCAGCCTGCGGTCACGGGCGCCGATAGTGGCAGCGCGCGCAACATCTGCCGAACCAACGCCCGCCGCGTTACGGTCACACCTGCGGTCAGAATAGATGTCGGATGCCGAACTCCACGCCGAGCTGATTCGACCCGGGATGCGGAGCCGCCGGGACCGCACTTGAGGCCGACACCGAGTAGATGCCCTCTTTTCCGCTGTTCTTCATGTAGGCGAATACACCGTAAAGCGCGGTCCGCTTGCTAAGGTTGTAGTTGGCCCGCAGGGTGCCCATCGTGCCGTCGGCGTCGTAGGTGCTGTCAAGGATGTGCGAGACCTGCGCATCGAAGACCCACGCGCCGTAGGGCACCGAGGCACCGAGGTATTCGATATCGGTTTTGGCCGACCGTGTGTCGCCCTCGACCAGCCGGTGCAGCCATCCCGCGCCCACACGCACCGAGCTGATATCCACGTGCGCAGCCAATTGGTAGCGTCGGTCGGTATCGCTGGACTTCGTGAAAGCAATACCTGCCGCACCCGGCACGACGGTGATGGCCGTCGCGCCTGCACCGCCGCGCTGCTCGTCGTAGGTCACAGCCGCGCCCCATGCGTTGCCGTCGTACTTGAGCATTGCCGAGATCGCGCGACAGGCAAGGAAGTCATTGCCCGTCTGACCCGGGCAATTTCCCACCGCACTCGAATCGCGCCCGGTCGAATAGCTCGCGCCGATAGTGACCCCGGAAAACGTGCCCATGTAAACCACGTCGTTATCGAAGCGCGCGGCAAGCAGATAAGAATCGAGCGATGCGAGGCCACCGAATCCGCCCGAGCCGATAATGTTCGACTCGGTCATGGCCCAGTTCGTCATGCTGTACTGTCGGCCAAACGTGAGTTGCCCCCAAGGGCCGCTCAAACCGACGTAAGACTGCCGGCCGAATAGCCGGCCGCCCTGTTGAAGCGCACCGTTCGACGCCGAGAATCCGCTTTCGAGCGTGAAGACCGCTTTCAAGCCGCCGCCAAGATCCTCTGCTCCTCGCAATCCCCAGCGCGACGGCACGTCTCCCCCGCCGATCACGGGCATTCGTGCAACGGAACCGCCCGTGGGCGTGGCGTGCGTGAAATACTCGACGCCCGTATCAACGATCCCATACAGCGTTACCGAGCTTTGCGCAAACGCAGGCGCCGATACGATGGCTGCCGCCATTGCCGCCGCTGCCGTCGCAACAGTTGTCTTCTTCATCTGATCTCCTCCTTTTCCCAGCCGTTTTTTATTCATTTATCAATTCGGATACCGAATTAATTTAAATTCTATTCATCCTGTCGTTTATCCCAGCCGGTCGCCTGCCGATCCGGCGATCCGGCGATCCGGCGATCCGGCGGTCCGACGAAGCGTTAGACTGGCGCTTCTCCCTCCAGCGTGATGCGGTTCAACACACGTTCAGTTTCGCCATAATCGTGCACGGCATAGTGCATCGTGCAACGGTTGTCCCACATCACGACATCTCCCACCTGCCACATGTGGCGGTAAATGTTGTCGGGCGTCGTGGAGTGTTCGTACAGGAAGTCGAGCAATGGCCGGCTCTCGGCAACCGTCATTCCCTCGATCTGCTGCGCGGTCTCGGGATGGCCGACGTAAAGTGCCTTGCGGTGAGTCTCCGGATGGGTGCGGACGATCGGATGCACCGCCGACGGAATCGTGTCGATACCTCTCATCCGTGCGAGCCGCAGCCCTGTGAATCGTGCGCGCAAGCCCTCGAGCATGCGCTGCATGGCCGGCGACAGGCGCTCGTAGGAAACGTACTGATTGCACCACATCGTGTCGCCGCCATGCGGCACAACGACGGCCGAGAGGATCGAGATCTTCGGCGGAACGGCTGTATAGATCGAGTCGGAATGCCACGCTTCCGTCGATGCTGTCTCCTTGGGAATCTTCGTGACCTGGATCAGACCAGGAAAGCCTGGCACCGATGGGTCCAACGGGTTGTTTTGCGCAGGGTTGCCCCAAAGTCTGGCGAACTCGACGTGCGCCCCAGGTTGCAGGAACTGCCTGCGGTAGACCAGTACGCCGTACTCGAGAAAAGCGCGATGCAGCACTTCAAACACATCGCGAGTGATGGGTTCGTTCAGGTTGACGCCTTCGACCAGCCCGCCGACCGAGCCGGTCAACGGAGTAATTTGGATGCTCATTAAAGTCTCCTGTTAATCGATATCGTTGGTCTGAGCGAACTTATGGGACTGTCAGCACGATCTTCCCGACGTGCTGATCGAGTTGCATGTACGCGTGCGCTTCTGCAATCTCGTCGATCGCAAACGTACGATCTATCGGCAGCCGGATGCGGCCCGCCTCGAGAAACGGCAGCATGTCGCGCGCGCACGCCTGGATACATTCGAGCCGTTCCTGCTCTGTACGCGTGCGGAACGTCACGCCGATCAGCTTCAGGCGTTTGAGCCATAGCTTTGCCAGGTCGATCTGGGCGGTCGCTGAGCCAAGACGCGCGATATTGACGAGTCGCCCCTTGACCGCGAGGCTGTCCATATTCGCCTCGAATACCGGGCCACCCACGGTGTCGATGATCACGTCGACACCGCGCTTGTCGGTTGCGGCCATCACGACCTCGAGCTGCGAGTCGCGCGACGAGTCGATGCCGACATCGACGCCGAACTGGCTGAGCTTGTCGAGCTTCGCCGCGGAGCGGGATGTCGCGATCACGGGCTTCGCGCCCAGCAAGGAGGCAATCTGGATCGCCGCCATTGCCACGCCCCCCGACGCGCCATTGACCAGAATCGACTCGCCCTTGCGAAGCTCCCCGTTTGTCACGACCGCGTCGTGCGCGGTGATAAACACGTTGGGGAAAGCGGCCGCGTCGACCCATGAGAGGTTTTCCGGTACCGGCATCAGCGCAAGCGGGTCCATGACAACGTATTCCGCCTGACAGCCCTTGCCGTGGCCCATCACGCGGTCACCTTCGCGCCATCGTGTGACCCCTTCGCCAACCTGCGCCACCTCGCCAGCCAGCTCGACGCCTGCGGTAATCGTGTTACCCGAACGGAGTTCGCGCGCCTGGTTGATCTCGCCGCGATTCAGCCCCGCGGCACGAACCCTGACGAGCACCTGTCCAGCCCCGACCTGCGGCACGGGGATGTCCTGCAATTCGACTTTGCCGCCTTGCAGCGTCGGCACTACTCGCACTGCTTTCACTGTTGTCTCCTCCTTTGAATATGGGCTGTTTCTCGTGCCAATCAGCCGCCTGCCGTCGCCTTGAGACGAATCACCGATAACAACTCACGTGCACGGTCCACGGCGGCCCCGGCACCAGGCATATTGCCGCGCACGAATGCCGGGCGCAGGTCCTCGATTTCGGACAGCGCGCGAACCATCTCCTCGTTTGCCACGCACAGCTTCCGATACGCGTTGACCGTGAGGAGATACGTGTGAAAGACGTCGCTGGCCTGCTCCGTCGCGCCCATGCGGTGCAACGCGGCGTTCAGCCAATGCGTGCCGGCCAGCATCGCCGCTTCGATCTGCATCTCGACGTCTTCCGCACTGCATTTGCGCAGCGAGCGCTCGATGCGCCCGGCGGCGGCGATGTGTTGTTCAATGTTCATGCAACGCTCCTTCCATCCGTTCATTCAACAGACGAAAACACACCCGCAAGGCCTTGTCGCATTCCTCCACGATCGCGGCCGTCGGTGCGACACCCTCGCGCACACAGGGGTCGCGATGCTGCTCCACGACTTCCATCAGATGCATCATCGACGCGATGTCTTCGGGCACGGGCGCCTCGACAACAGGCCGACCCACATGCAGCACATCCCCTAAAGGACGAAAGGCAGCTTGCAACGTGCCATCCGGCTGGGGAACGAGGTAAACCCCTGGCTGCGCGACGTAGACGTCGTCGGCAGCGGTGATCCCCGCATGGTGCAGTGCTGCATTGACGGCATGGGTGCCGCCCGTCATACCGGCCCAGAACCACAACTCGAAATCGTCCAGCGGATCGAAGCGCGCACGCAGCGCTTCCAGTCTGGCGATCTTCTCCAGATGCGACTTCACGTTCATCGGAAATCTCCTTGTCCGTACGCCCACAGCGTTGCATTGCGTGTTTTGGAAGATAGACGGCGGTCACCCACAAGTCAACAACTTCTATATAGGAGTAATTAGAAACACCTATATAGGACATTCGGTACCCGCTCTATTCTGTGGCTCATGGATTAAGGAATAATCGGCTTGACTAACCATGCGCCGGATCCTAAATTTAGATCAACACCTGTATAGGAGTAAAACAATGCCCCGTGCGATCGTGCTCAACCCGTCAGACAATGTCGCCACACTGATCGATCCCGGAAGGGTCGGCGACATCTGCGTTCTTCAGGGTGAACGCTCAGGTGAAGTCACGCTGTGGCAGGACGTGCCATTCGGCCACAAGGTCTGCATTGCGCAGACCTCTGGTGGCGCGGCAATCCTCAAATACGGCCAGGTCATCGGCACCGCTCGCACGTCGCTGACAGTCGGCGAACATGCACATGTACACAACATCGACTCGACCCGCGCACGCGGCGATCTGAATACAAGGTAAGCAGATGAAAACATTTCTCGGTTACCGACGCGCAAATGGCACCGTCGGCGTGCGCAACTGGGTCGCCATCATTTCCGTCATGGACAATTGCAACCCGGTGACCCGGACGATTGCCAGCTCGGTCGATGGCACGATTCCTGTCACCACGCTGTTCGTGCGGGGCCAATACGGTGCGGATCTCGACTTCGCGTACGAGTCGCTCGCCGGTCTCGGACGTAATCCCAACATTGCTGCCGTCCTCGTTGTCGGGCTCGAGGAATCGTCGACAGAGGACGTCGCTTCACGCATACGCGACACCGGCAAGCCCGTCGACACCGTACACCTCCAGCCGCACGGCACCATTCACTGCATTGCCGAAGGCACACGCAAGGCGTCGCGGCTCTCGATCGCCGCCTCGAGCCTGCGGCGCGAACCGTGCCCGATGTCGGAACTCATCGTGGGCGTCGAGTGTGGCGGCTCCGATACGACGTCCGGTCTCAGTTGCAATCCGACCATTGGGCGAATGGCGGAC
The DNA here is from genome assembly GCF_046027825.1 of Paraburkholderia sediminicola. Lineage (GTDB taxonomy): Bacteria > Pseudomonadota > Gammaproteobacteria > Burkholderiales > Burkholderiaceae > Paraburkholderia > Paraburkholderia sediminicola_D. The sequence goes on along the minus strand of NZ_JAQQDU010000022.1, from coordinate 102,153 downwards.
CGTTTGATTGCGGAAGGCGGCACTGTCATCATTTCTGAAACGTCGGAGTTCATCGGCGCGGAACATCTGTTCGCCGCGCGGGCAGCAGATGAATCCGTCAGAGCGGCGTTCGTCGACGCGGTCAAGAAAATGGAACACGCCGCGATTGTGCGCGGCGTGGACATGCGCGAGTCCCAACCGTCGCCGGATAACAAGCGCGGCGGGCTGACTACCGTCGAGGAAAAAGCGCTTGGCGCGATGGCTAAGGCCGGTTCGACTCCACTTGTCGGCGTGCTTAGATACGGCGAGGCGCCCCGCCGCAAAGGACTTCATTTCATGGACGCGCCTGCCGCGGCCGTCGAAAACCTGACCGCGCTCGCCGCCGGCGGATGCCAGCTCACGTTTTTCGGCACTGGCGTAGGGAATCCCATCGGCAACATGGTCGCGCCTACGGTCAAGGTGTGTGGCAACATCCATACTCTGCAAACGATGGCGGACAACATCGATTTCGATGCCAGCGGCATTCTCGAACAGGGAATGAAAATTTCGGATCTAGGTGACCGGCTGTATGACTATGCAACGGACGTGGCATCGGGCACGCGTCTCGCCAGCGAAGTGCTCGATGTACGGGAAACTGCCGTCAGCCGGTTTGAACGCAGTCTCTAAGAGAACATGACAAAACTATCCATGGTGTCGGAAGCGATCATCCGGCACATCGAATCCGGATCATTGCGCGAAGGTGACCGCTTGCCCTCCGAGGGCGATCTCGCGGCGAGCCATGGCGTGAGCGTCGGGACGGTCCAGAAAGCACTCGTCCAACTCGTGCACTCCGGGCTCATCACCCGCGAGCAGGGCCGGGGCACGTTCGTGTCGGGCTCGCGCGTTGCGCCCGCCGACGTGCGCTATCTGCGCTTTCGCGATGCGGATGGCAACGACCTCGCCTCCTACGTTCACGCACGCTCGGTCAAGCGGCTGAAACGCAAGGGGCCATGGTCCGAGTTCCTCGGCGGCGACGGATTCGTGCGCATCGAGCGTGTCATCAGCGTGGGCGGCCGGTTCGATCTTTACAGCGAGTTCTGGCTGCGCGAGGAGGATTTCGCCGAGCTTGGCGGCGTGGACCGGGCCGCGCTGGAGAGAAATCTGCGCGAACTCGTCGCCCAACGGCTGTCACTGCCGACGCTGCGGGTAGACCAATGGATCCAGTTCGGCAAGCTGCCAGCCGCAGCGGCGAACGAACTGAGCATCGACCCGAACGAGCCCGGGTTCATCATGGAATTGCGCGGCTACACGCTGCGCAACCGGCCGCTCTACTACCAGTCGATCTATTCCGGGCCGTTTTCCGAACGGCTCGTCATCACGCGAGAGAATGCGCAATGAATGCTCGCCTGCTTCCCGATGCCCTCGAGCACTGGACGTCCGCGGTTTTCGAAACGTGTAATGTGCCACCCGCACAGGCCGCCGAAGCCGCATCGGTGCTGGTTCGCAGCGAACTGCGCGGCTACGGCACGCACGGCATGACACGCCTCGTTTCCTACGTAGAACGGCTGCAGTCAGACGCATTCAACCCGCTGCCCACTATCAGGAACAGGGCTTTCCCCGGTGGCATCGTGGTCGACGCGGACGGCGCGATGGGCCAGTTGGCGGGTCCGTACGCGGTTCGGCTCGGGCTCGACGCGCTGAAGACGAGCGCCTCAGTACTGATCGTCATCCAGGCATGCGGCCATCTGGGCGCGCTCGGCATCCACACGCTGCTCGCCGCCGAGGGCGGCGCCTTCAGCATGATGGGCCAGCACACCCCACCCGCACTCGCGATGGAGGGATTCCGCGGCGCGGCAATCGGACACAACCCGATCGCATTCGGCTGCCCGCGGCCTGGGCGCACACCGATTGTTTTTGACGTAGCCTGCAGCGTCGCTGCGCGTGGACACATCCTCCTTGCCGCACGCGACGACGAGCCGATTCCCGAGGGCTGGGCGCTCGACGCCGAAGGGCAACCGACAACCGATGCGAAGCGCGCACTCGGCGGCTCTCTGCTCCCCATGGGCGGACACAAGGGGATCGGTATCGCAATGATGGTCGAATGCCTGGCGGGTGCGTTGACGGCGGCCGCGCCCGCCCCGCAGCGGCGCGCAGCGATGCAAGGCGCGTTTCTTTGGCTCGTACGGCCTGAACAATACGCTGAGCAGTCGGCTTTCGGAGATTACATGAACGACTGGACCGAGACATACCGTGCAGCAGGCGGCGACGGCGCGCGGCTCCCGGGCGAACGCGGCGACGCGCTGGAGCGGCAGGCACGTGTGGAAGGCGTGACATTGCCCGCGTCCATCGCGAAGGAACTGCGTGCCCTCGGCGATCGCTTACGCGTGAGCTTTCCCGGGTAGGGACCACACGCTCCGGCATCGCGGCGATCCAGCCCAACCATTTAGCCATCCTTATTACAAATATCGACGAGACACTTTCACATGAACGCCCTTCTTACAGAAGCGACCCGCAAGGCCATGGAAGTCGTCACGCTCGACGACAAGTACACGCTGGAAACGGGGCGTGCATTCATGAACGGCACGCAGGCGCTCGTGCGCCTGCCGCTCATGCAACGCCGGCGCGACGAGCAGGCCGGACACAAGACCGCGGCGTTCATCTCAGGCTACCGCGGTTCACCCCTCGGTGGCTACGACCAGGCGCTCTGGCAGGCGAAAAAACTTCTGGCAGAGCAGCATGTCGTATTCAAGCCTGGCGTCAACGAAGAACTCGGTGCCACGGCGGTGTGGGGCTCGCAGCAACTGGAGTTCGACGCGTCCAGCAAAAAGTACGACGGGGTGTTCGGCATCTGGTATGGAAAAGGCCCGGGCGTCGATCGGAGTGCCGACGCGCTCAAGCATGCGAACCTTGCAGGCACCGCGCCGCTCGGCGGCGTGATTGCGCTGGCAGGCGACGATCACGTGTCGAAAAGCAGCACGCTCGCGCATCAGAGCGACCACACTTTCATCGCCTGCGGCCTGCCGGTGTTCTTCCCCGCCAACGTGCAGGACATCCTGGACCTCGGCGTGCACGCGTTCGCGATGAGCCGCTACAGTAGTCTGTGGGCCGGCATGAAGACCGTGCAGGAAGTCGTCGAAGCAGCGTCTTCTGTGCTCACGGATGCCCACCGCATCCAGACCGTGATTCCGAACGACTTCGTGATCCCGCAAGGCGGCATGCATATTCGCTGGCCGGACGATCCGCTCGCGCAGGAAGCGCGCATGATGGAGTACAAGTGGCCTGCCGCGCTTGCGTACATCCGCGCGAACCGCCTGAACCACAACGTCATCGAAGGACCCAATGATCGTTTCGGGATCGTCGCAAGCGGCAAGGCTTATAGCGATACGCGCCAGGCACTACTCGACCTCGGTCTGGACGACGCGCAATGCCGCGCACTCGGCATCCGGTTGCACAAGATCAGCGTCGTGTGGCCGCTCGAATCCACAAGCGTTCGGGAATTCGTGCGCGGTCTGGGCGAAATCCTCGTGGTCGAAGAGAAGCGCCCGCTCGTGGAACAGCAGCTGAAGGACGAGCTCTACCATTACCCCGCCGACTCACGTCCGGTCATTGTCGGCAAATACCATGAAGCCGGCGCGGACCATCCCGGCGGCGAATGGAGCCACCGCGCACCGGGCGAGGACTGGCTGTTACGCGCGAAGGCAGATCTTTCTCCCGCGCAGATCGCGAAGGCCATTGCGGCTCGCCTGAAGCGGCTCGGCGTGCCAGCGGACATCGCGGCGCGCATGGATCGCCGCCTCGCGGAAATCGAGTCCAGAGAGTGCGCAGTCAGTCTGGTCACGGGCGATTCCGAACGGAAACCCTGGTTCTGCCCGGGTTGCCCGCACAACACGAGCACCCGCGTGCCTGAGGGTTCGCAAGCCACAGCGGGTATCGGATGCCACGGCATGGTGACCTGGATGGACCGCTCAACGACTTCGTGGTCACAGATGGGCGGCGAAGGCGTTGCATGGATGGGGCAGGCACCGTTCAGCCGCCGCAACCACATGTTCGCGAACATCGGCGACGGCACTTACAACCATTCTGGCCTGCTTGCCATCCGCCAATCAATCCATGCAGGCGTGAACATCACCTACAAGGTTCTGTTTAACAGCGCAGTCGCGATGACTGGCGGCCAGCCCGTCGACGGCCAGCTCGACGTGCCTGCCATGACCTGCGAGTTGGCGGCCGAGGGCGCCAAACGCATCGTCGTGGTGACGGACGATCCTGACAAATATGCCGGGGCGACCGGCCTGGCAACGGGTGTGACGGTACGGCATCGCGACGAACTCGACGCTGTACAGCGCGAACTTCGGGACGTGCCAGGCGCCACGGTCATCATTTATGACCAGATGTGCGCCACGAAAAAGCGCCGGGAGCGCAAGCGCGGCACGATGCCCGAACCCGACAAGCATGTAGTCATCAACGAACTGGTGTGCGAGGGGTGCGGCGATTGCGGCGTGGAAAGCAACTGTGTTGCGGTCCAGCCGCTCGAAACCGAGTTTGGGCGCAAGCGGCAGATCAATCAGAACACCTGCAACAAAGACTTTTCGTGCGTGAAGGGCTTCTGTCCGAGCTTCGTCACGGTCGAAGGCGGACGGCTTCGGAAGCCCGACGCCGCGCGCAAGGTGACGCTCGCCGACATGCTGCCACTACCGGAACCGCAACTGCCCGATGCCGCCATCGCGTGCCGTATCGTGGTAGCAGGCGTGGGTGGCACCGGGATTGTCACGATCGGCCAGGTGCTTGGAATGGCAGCACATCTCGAAGGCAAGAGCGTGATCACGCAAGACGCGACCGGCATGGCCCAGATGGGCGGTGCGACCTGGAGCCACATCCAGATTGCGGATCAGGACGACGCCTTGCACGCCGCGCGGGTCGATGTGGCGATGGCGGACCTGGTGCTTGCCTGCGATATGGTCGTCGGTTCGCAAAAGTCCACGCTCTCGATGATGCAGCCCGGGCGAACCTTCGTTGTGCTCAACAGCCACGTCACGTCGACGGCCGCGTTCGTGCGCAATCCTGACTGGAAAGCACCCGGCGAAGAGGCTATGGCGGCGATCGCCCGTGGCGTCGCGCCCGGACAGATGGGTGTTTTCGATGCCGAACTGACCGCGACGCAATTGCTCGGGCAGTCGATCTACTCCAATCTGATGCTGCTCGGGTATGCGTGGCAGAAAGGCCGCGTGCCGCTGACACGGGAATCGCTGATGCGTGCAATCGAGCTGAACGGTGTGCAGGTCGACAACAACAAGGCGGCCTTTGAATGGGGACGACACTGCGCGCATGACCTCGCGAGCGTGCCGGTGCGCGACGCCAATGCGCAGGTGATCCAGATCACGAAAAAACCGTCGCTCGATCAACTCATCAGCAAACGTGCCACATTTCTCACGCAGTACCAGAACCCGTCATACGCTGCTCGCTATGAAGCGTTTGTTGCCCAGGCGCGCGACGCGGAATCGCAGTTCGGCAGCCACCGCTTGACCGAAACGGTTGCGCGCTACCTGTTCAAGCTGATGGCGTACAAGGACGAGTATGAAGTTGCGCGCCTGCACACCGACGCCGCGTTCACCGCAAGCGTAGGATCGATGTTCGAGGGCGACGTCCGCCTCGTGCACCACCTGGCACCGCCGCTCTTCGCGAAGCGCAACGCGAATGGTGAACCCGTCAAGCGTCCGTTCGGGTCCTGGGTTCGCCCGGCCTTCCGTGGGCTTGCTGCATTGAAAGTGCTGCGCGGCACCCCGTTCGACCCGTTCGGCCGTACCGAGGAACGTCGCACGGAACGTCGACTCATCAGCGAGTACCGCGCATGCATCGAGGAAGTGCTGAAGGGGCTTACTGAGGACAATCTCACTGTTGCGCTCGAGATTGCCAGCATCCCTGAAGGAATCCGCGGATTCGGTCACGTCAAGGCGCGTAATCTCGCGGCGGCGCGCGTACGGTGGGAGCAACTCATGCAGCGATGGCGCGATCCGGCTTCGCACGCTCAAAACCAGCAGCACGATGTCCTCGATCGGATGCCCCGGTAACACAGCAACATGCCCCGGCCGGGCAAAAACCCTTCGCAGACTCGACCGGCCCGGCACGACGAAAGAAACGCGCGGTCTCGCACCACAACGCGAGCCGCACACCCGGTACCGCATCACCGTTCCAATCCGCCAAAGAGCGGGCAAACACTGGCGCCGCCAGATAATTCAGGAGACATCGATGTCCAACCAACGCAGCGCCTCTCAAGCGCCGGCACGTGCAGGCGCTTCGAGCAGATCCGGATCCCGACCACTCTCCAAACCGGGGACGATCGCCGCGATCACGGTCGGCAGCGGTCTGGAACTGTACGACTCCGTTGTGTACAACTTTTTCGCCACGCTTATTGGGCCGATGTATTTCCCTGTCAGCGACCGATACGGCCAGCTATTGCTATCGTTCGCAGCATTCGGCATCGGTTACGTGATGCGGCCTATTGGCGGACTGGTGATTGGCGCTTATGCGGACCGGGTTGGACGCAAGCCCGCGGTGGTACTCACGCTGTGGCTGATGGCGATCAGCGCAGCGCTTCTCGTGTTGACGCCGACGTACGCCCAGATCGGCCTGTTTGCGCCAATCCTGATGACGATTGCTCGCCTTCTTCAGGGCTTTGCGATCGGCGGCGAGATGGGGCCGGCGAGTGCCATGCTGCTTGAGTACGCAGATGAAAAATCGCGCGGCTTCTATACGAGCTGGCAACCATTCAGCCAGGGGCTCGCAGCAGTATTTGCCGCACTCATCGCGCTGTCGTTGAGCAACGTTCTAACGCCATCGGCGCTAAGCGCCTGGGGCTGGCGGATGGCGTTCGTGATCGGCATTCTCGTGATCCCCATCAGCGTGATAATCCGCAGCCGCCTCGACGAGACGCTCGTGCCGAAGAAGAGGGGAGAGAGTGATGCCGGCTCCACTCGGCAACTGGTGAAGGAGCATTGGCGCGAGTTGCTGGCAAGCGTGCTTCTGATGATTGGTCTCGCGTCCGCCGTGCACGTCGTCGTGTTCTATCTTCCCAATTACGCCGCGATCCAACTGCACATTCCACTGTCCCAGTCGATCTGGGCCGGTTTCGTCGGCTCGCTCATGCTCATGCTTTTCTCGCCATTATCGGGTTGGCTCAGCGATCGTCACGGCCGCCGCACTGTCGTCTGGTGGTCACGCGTGGCGCTACTGATCACGACCTATCCGGCCTTCGCCTTTCTGAATGACCATCCTACATTGCCCTGCCTGCTGGCAGTGACAGCCGCTCTGGCCGTGCCTATGGCGATGACTTCACCTTCAACCCTGGTGCTGGTGAGCGAAGTGCTGCCTCAACGGCTGCGCGCCACGGGCCTGTCGGTCAGCTATTACGCGGCAGTCGTGGTGTTCGGCAGTTTTTCCCAGTTTTCCTCAACGCTGCTGATTCATTTGACCCACGACGCCAATGCACCCGCGTATTACGTCATAGGATGCGGTCTGTTGTCGCTGATCGGCCTGGCGATGGTACGAGAGACGTTGGGCCGCCGACTGAAATAGCCGGTTGCATCATTGGCGTCTGTTCGCAACGCTGCGTGGCTGAGAGGCTCCGCAGCGTTGGCAATTGAGTGGCGAAAGCCTAGCGACTCTTCATTGCCTGAATGACTTGCTTCCATAGCGCCTCGGCCGCAGGTAACAGGCACACGCCTATGCGCTCATGCTGCATCCGTCGCGGTCCTTCACCCGCAGCAAGCCCCGGATGTTCAATCGAAACCGCCATACACGGCCTCGCCTTCGAACAGCGTCAGTTCCACCTCCACCTCTGCCAGCCGATGCGATTCCACCGCGTGCACATTATGTGACAGCACCGCGAGCGACGCAGGGCGGCCGGGCGCGATGTGCCCGGCCTGATCGTCGAAACGCAGACTGAACGCGGCGTGATGCGTGTACGCCTGCATCATCACATCGAGGTTAACGCGCTGCTCCGGGAGAAACACGGGCGCGTCCGGCTGGCCGGCATGCGCGCGGCGCACCGCGTGCTCCATCGCGACCATCGGATTCTGCGTCGAAACGGGCCAGTCCGAGCCGCCCGAGAGCCGCGCGCCGGCCCGAACCAGATCGCCGAATACATATTGCCGCGCGGTGCGCGCATCGCCGACACGTTGCCTGTAAAGCGCCTGCAGGTCCGGTGAGACATCGGCCCAGACACCCTGAACCGAGGCGATCGCGTCGACCTGCGCGAACCGCGCAACATCGGCCTCGTCGATCATCTGAACGTGCGCGAGTTGCGGGCGACGCTCGCGGTCGGGGCGCTCGCACTTCAGCGCGGCGAGCGCGTCCAGCGCCATACGCACGGCGCGATCGCCAATCGTATGGAAGTGCAGATCGAAACCCTCGGCGTCCGCGGTGAACACAGCCTCACGCAACTGTCGCGGGGTCCAGTGCGCATCGCCGTTGTGCATGACGTCCGCATAGGGTTCGAGCAGCGCGCCGGTATGGCTTTCGATCACGCCGTCGATAAAGATCTTCGCCGTATGCAGCCGCAGGCGCCCGCCATCGTAAGCCGCGCGCCATTCGCAGAGCTTGTCGATCTGCGCGCCGAGCGGCAGATTCGGCGACACCAGCAAGCCGAGGCTCACGTTTTCTTTCAATTCTCCGGTATCGCGCGCGTTCGCATAGGCATCCACGAGCCGTTGCCCGGCCATGGCTTCGAACCACCCGGTAATGCCGAACCGATGCGCCTGCTGCTGTGCCTTTCTGAGCGCGAGCGCCGATTCTGCTGGACTCATTTGCGGCAGATGGCGAAACATGGAATACAGCGCCGCCTCGTGCACAACGCCAGTGGGCCGCCCGCCCTCATCGCGCTCGTAGATGCCGCCTTCGGGGTCGGGTGTCGCGGCATCGACGCCCAGCGCACGCAGCGCGGCACTGTTCACGCAGCCCGAGTGGACGTCATGCCCGATCAACATAAGCGGACGATCCGCCACGAGCGTGTCCAGCGCTTCGCTGTGCAGCTTCGATCCCATGGCTTCGAGCGACACATTGCCAGCCATGACCCAGCTCCGCTCAGGATGCTCGCGCGCGCAGCGGCGCACCCCCTGCTCGATGGCCTCGAACGAATCCGCGGTGCCCAGGTCCGCGTCGCAGATCAACTGAAAGCCTTCCACGGGGTGAGCGTGAGAATCGGTAAACGACGGCACGATCATTCGGCCGCGCAGATCGATCGTCTCATGATCCCTGAACACGGCAGGACATACCGAATAAGCGCCGGCCCACGCAATGCGCCCGTCCCGGATGACGACGCAGTCGACGCAGCGTGGATTTGCACCACCGGTGTACACCACGCCGTTGTGCAACGTGCAATTCAGGTAGCGCCGTGCATCATGAACCTGCTGCTGGTGTGTCCTCGGCAAAAGCATCTCGTTCTCCGTTAGTCAGTCATCCATCACATTTCGACTCTAGCGATGGAGGCGTTCCACGTCTGTCCCCGAAAGACGGGACAAGCACGCTGATGCATCCGCTCGTAACAGGGCATTCCAGCATAGGTACGGCGTTTTTGTCGTGATACACCTGGTGTTAGCCGTGCCCTGAAACGAATGGACCCCATGAAGACAGCCCAATCCTCCACCGACATCCAGCTCAGCCAGCTCGTCCTCACGACAGAGGCCCTGAGTCCCGCCGTGGAGGCCGTTGGCTCCGCCCAATTTCTCCCTGCGCTGTACGAGGGTCTCGTGCGATTCGTCGATTTCGATGCGCTGCACCTGGATTACGACCAGAGCTCGCCGGCTGGCCGCCGCGTTGGCTGGATCGGTAGTTTCGGCAAGAATCCGGAGTTGATCCAACAGACGATGGAACTCTATTACCGCAGCTACGCAAACGACGACCCTACCTACGGAGAAGCTAGCCACGGAAAGGAAGTGCAGTTGCTCCAGGTGTCCGCGCAACGGGTCGACGCCGAACTTAGGCGCGCGTTCTTCGACATCGGGGACATTCACGACGAATGTGCCGTCGGCAGCGTCGTGCAGGGAGTGGGGTATGGAATGTCGGTGTGCCGCACACGGCGGTTGCCACCGTTTTCGCTCAAGGAATTGAGCGTCGTCAAGCACCTTGCCACCCTTGTTTTGCCGCTCGCAGCAATGCATAGGCGGCTGGCTGGCCCCACCTCGACAGACGCAGCAACTGCCGGCATTCCAGACAATCTGCTTGCCCAATGGCTTGGGCAATCGCGTGCGAAATTGACGGCGCGCGAGGCGGCCGTATGCTCCGCGTTCATTCAGGGCATGACCACTCAGGCCGTCGCGCAGTCAATGGGTGTGAAGCCTTCTTCGGTCGAAACCTACGCGAAGCGCGCGTTCGCGAAACTCGAGATCGGGTCGCGCAGGCAACTGCTGGCGTCCTTTGTCAAAAGTGTTCCGTTTCGTGACCAGAGCCTGCATGTGTGAGTTGATCCGGTGGCGAAGGGCCACAGGTGTCTCGGACCGTCGGACCCTCGAACCCTTTAACGCTGCAACGCCGTGCGCGTTCCTGTCGCACGCAGCGAATAATTGACTGCGGCGGCGGTGACGACATTGGCGATCAGGCAGGGCAAACCGGGATTGATACCACCCAGACTGAACTTGCAGAGATAGAAAGTGACCGCAAGGCATTGCCCAACGAGAATACCGGCTGTCACCGCTACCGGTCTGACGCGCAGCGAAAAAAGCACCACGATCAGACCCGGAAAGAACTGACCCACACCGTAATACGTCGTGTTGATCAGCGTGAGCATCAACGTCGGCGTCGCCGAGGTCATAACGATCGATGCGGCGAGATAGAGCACGATAACCATCTTCGCGGCCGACTTCTGCCGTTGTCCGGACAGCGTCGGCAACAGATTGCGGCTTACGATAGGCCCAATCGCCAGACACATGCCTGTCAGGACGAGCAACCCGGAGAGTGCTGCAGCCGCCGCGACAAGACCGAGGAGCCACGAAGGGAGCAAATCGTTCGCTGCGACGAAGAACGCTTCATTCGCCGAGTTCAGGTGATAGTGCTGGCTAATCGCGTAGTACGAAGCGACGACCAGAAACGGATACATCAGCATGTACAGCGGCATGGCGATCTGGGTGCGCCGGATGGTGTTGCTGCTCTTCGCCGTAAAGAAGATCTGCACACCGAAAGGCATCACCATGAAGCCAAGCGACTGGAACAGAATTGTGCTCATCGCGAACCGCAACTGTTCGGCATTCATCCGGTTGCTGACTTGCACGCTCGCCTCGTGGAACACCGTCGTCACCCCAACCTTTTGCGCGACGGCAACGCCGGTCACCACGATGGCAACGACCATCAGGATATCTTTCAGCACGGCGACGTAGGCAGAGGATCGTATCCCCGCGATCATGATATAGGCGAACGCGAGCGCAGCCGCGATCATGACCAGATGGAGCGGATCGAATTGCCAGCCGAGCCCCCGGAACGCCGCCACCAGTCCGGTGAATTGCAGTTGCGCCATCGGCAGCAGGAACAGGATCGAGGACAACGCAACGACGACCTCTATCGTGCGGTTCTGAAAATAGCCCTTGAACAGATCCGGCAGCGTGATCGCATTGAAACGCTTGCCCGCTTCCCAGATTTTCGGGCCAAGGAAATAGCCCAGCGGGTAGGCAAGCAGGATATAACCCAGGAACCAGATGCCATAGGTCGGTCCCTTGGCATAGATACCGCCCGCAAAGCCCACCATGGTCGCCACGCTGTAGATCTCCCCTGCCGCCAGGAAAAATACAAGGAACGTGCCGAACTGGCGCGACGCGACAAAGAAGTCGTGGACGCTCTGCGCGCCCCCGCCCTGCCGCGCGCGCAGAGCAAGGACGAACGACAGAAGAATGAAGCCGGCGAATACGGCGGTTGACATGCAGGTGCTCCCGTCAAATCAGGCGTCGTGTGAAGCGGCGTCGCCGGCATGCCTGTCGAAACAATGCCAGCAGACGAACAGGCAGATGGATGTCAGTCCGAACCAGAGGAACATCCAGGCGTAGATGAGGGGCATGCCCATCACGTCAACATCGGTGGAGGCGATCCAGGGCAGCAGCCCCAGAACGCCGATGTAGGGCAACCCCAGGCCGATCAGGACCTTGATCATCGGGTCAGCCCGCGCGATGCGCCGTATCGTTTGCCGGATCGATCGGCGCAAATACGCCGGCACGCGCTTCGATAGCCTCGCCTGCGGCGAGGCAAAGTGCGTCTTCAAAGCGACCGGCCACGATTTGCACGCCTGCCGGCACCCCTTCGCGCACCGGCGTCGGCACGGAGAGCCCCGGCAAACCGAGAATGGCCGTTGCGAGCAGCGGACCCTGTGCTTCGAGGATGCGGCGCATTGCGTCGTCGCCGTTCTGATCCGCATCGATTGCGAACGGGCGTTGACTTGAAACCGGCATCAACAGAAGCGGATAGCGCTCAAAGAACGCCTGCCACTCACGCAGCAATCCGGTGCGTTGCGAGAGGCCGTTCATGTAGCCAGACAGATCGAGTGGCGGCGCGATGCGGCGCTGGCTGCCGAATGCTGTGCGCAATGCATTGTCGCCGTAGGCCTGAATAGTCTCCTCGAGCCCGCTCAGCGCTTCATTGGTGACCAGCTTCAGCCACAGTTCGCACGCTTCGTCGAAGCGCGGCGGCACCACCTCTTCAACCACACAGCCGGCATCTTCCAGCCAGGCCGCAGCCTGACGGACGGCCTTGACGACGATGTCGTCCGTGGGGATGCCCGGCAGGCGCGCGCAGACCGCAACACGCGTGGGAAACAACGTCGCCTTGCCGACGGGTGCCACCGGTGCCGACCAGACATCGCGCCGATCCGGCGCCTCCATGGCCGCCAACGCAAGCCGCAGGTCGCCGACCGTGCGCGCAAGCGGACCCTGAACCGATGCGAGCTGAACCGCGAGTGTCCGGTCACGGCTTTGCGTCGCATTGTAGGCAGGGACTCGCCCCGTGGAAGGCCGCAGTCCTGCCACACCGCACGCATAAGCAGGATACCGAATCGATCCACCAAGGTCGTTGCCGTGCGCGATCGTACCGATGCCCGCTGCCACAGCAGCCGCAGCGCCGCCGCTGGATCCGCCCGGCGTCAGGCCGGCGTCCCACGGGTTCAGCGTTCGGCCATAGAGATCGTTGTCGGTAAACCACCGGTACGAAAACGCCGGCGCATTGCTGCGCCCGATGATGATGGCACCGGCCTTGCGCAGGTTCGCCACGACGGGGCTGTCGTCGCGAGCGACGAGATCCTTGAATGCGGTGACACCGTTGGTCGTCGCAAAACCTGCCATATCGACGTTCACCTTGACCGTGACCGGGACGCCGTGCAACAGGCCAGGCGATTCGCCGCGGCTGATGGCGGCGTCGGCCGCCGCGGCGGCCTCGAGGGCGCTGTCGGCGAGCACGTCGACAATCGCGTTGATGCGCGGATTAACTTCCTCCATCCGCTTCAGGCTGCTCTGGACAAGCTCCTTCGACGATACGTCGCGACGGGCGACGAGGGCTGCCATTTCAGTTGCGCTCAGGCGCCACAATTCCTGGTTCATTTGTGCTCCTCCATGCTTTCTATGTCGTTTGAATCTGTGGGATGCTCGATCGTCACCACGCTGGAAAGAGGCTAACCGGACCAGCGTGATGACAGAAGACGATCTTTTATTTAAGGAGCCCACCGGTGGTTGTCACCCCGGACGGCACTGTCACTCGTTCATGTTTCGAGACGTACCCCGTCACTGTGCGTTGTCGTCGTTCGACATCGACTCAGGCGAAGCCTCCGCACGCGGCGCATGCGATACGTAGATCTTGCTGCAGGACTCCACCACCTCCCATGTGCCGGAAAAACCGCACGGGATAACAAAACGGTCGCCCGCGCGAAACACCTTCTCCCGCCCTGCCCGGTCGCGGACCACGGACGTACCGCTCACGATTTCGCAGTATTCCTCTTCGTCGTATTCCACCTCCCAGTGCCCTGCCGTGCTCTCCCACGTTCCGCAGCTAAATCGCCCGCACGGGCTGATGAAGCGATGCGTCAACGTCTGCATGGGATTGCCCGACAACAGCTTGCCGCGCGGCACGCGATACTGGATCAGTTCGCCTTCTTCCTTGCTGAATTCAACGATGTTCGAGATGTTCGAGATGTCCGCCATGATCGGCCTCTGTCAATGTAGTGTTCGATAGTGTTCCGGCGCGCCTGCCTGCGCGCCGACGATTACGTGTCTTGCACGCTCACCGTGCATCGCGCATCGTGTGCCAGGCCATTGCCAACGCGAGCATCGGCGCGCGAAATACACTTCCGCCCGGGAAGTCGCGATGGCGAATCTTCGCGAACAGGTCGAAGCGCGCGGCCTGGGCATCGATGGCCTCCGCGATCAACAGGCCCGCGAGCCCCGTTACGTTCACCCCGTGCCCCGAAAAGCCCTGCGCGAAATACACAGTCGGCTCGAGCCGGCCGAAATGCGGCGCACGGTTCATCGTGATATCGACGAAACCGCCCCAGGCATAGTCGATCTTTACGCCGGCGAGTTGCGGAAACGTCTTTAGCATGTCACCACGCATCGCCTCGACGAGCTTGGCCGGCATGCGCGTGGACGAGTTGGCCTTGCCCCCCCAGAGCAAACGGCGGTCTTTCGAGAGACGGAAATAGTCCAGCGGGAATTTGGTGTCGCAGATCGCCGCGTTCGTCGGCAGTAGCGCGTGTGCCCTCGCCTCAGTGAGCGGTTCGGTGGCAATCACGAAGGTCCCCGCCGGTATGATCTTGCGGGCGAGCTCGGGCGCGAGGCTGCCGAGATACGCGTTGCACGCGAGCACGACGTAGCGTGCATCGACATGTCCGCGCGCGCACGTTACCCGGTGCCCGTTCGCCGTATTTTCAACGGACGAGGCACAGGTCTCCTCGTAGATCGCAACTCCCGCTTCGCTCGCTGCGCGGGCGAGCCCCAGCGTGTAGTTGAGCGGATGCAGGTGGCCACTGTCAGCGTCGTCGAGGCCGCCGATGTATCGGTCCGAATCGACGAAGCCGGACAGTTCGGTACGCTCGACATAGCGGTACCCCTGGTAGCCGAAGCGCGATGCCGCCTCGTCGCGCCACGCACGCAACTCGTCAGCGTGGCGCCGCTTGTTCGCGACGGTCATGAAACCGCGGGTCAGGTCGCAGTCGATGCCATGCTTCTGAACCCGGTCCCGGACGATCGCGGCCGATTCGATGCCCATTTTCCAGACGCGCTGGACATCCTCGCGCGGCATGTATTGCGCAAACGTGTCGATCCCGCACGCAAAGCCACCGATCAACTGGCCGCCATTGCGTCCGCTCGCGCCCCAGCCGATCTTCGACGCTTCAAGCACGACGACCGAATAGCCGCGTTCGGCGAGGTTCAACGCCGTTGAGATGCCGGTTAGCCCGCCGCCGATAACGCAGACGTCCGCAGTGATCGCCCCTTCAAGCGGCGGATGATGCGCGGAATCGTTGGCTGTGGCAGCGTAATACGACGGGACGTGCGGCTGATACGCGAATTTGAGCATGGGCGGAAACGTGAAATGAACAACGGCGGCGACGCCTTATCGAGCGCCGCCGGCCCCTGGTTAGAACGAGTAGATGAATTGCGCCGCGAGCAGATCGTTCGACTTCGAGTACGAACCGTCGTCGCGCAGGAATACCTTGTTGTTGGCCCAGTCGTGCCGGTATTCAAACTTCACGATGATTTGCTGGGTCGGATAGAACAACAGGTCGAGCGCGACGTCCTGGCGTGTCGCGCCCTTGCACTCGAAGCCGGACCCACCGTTGGCCTTCGAATTGGTAAGGCATTCCGAGTCGAGGCCAAAGCCGTTATACGGATCCATGCCGTTGCCGTTCAGACCGATGCCGCCCCCGCCACCGCCGTTCTCGCTGTCGACGAGCAGGTCGTAACGCGCCGTCACGCCCATATGGCCCACCACCGGCATATTGAACTTGTGGTGCGCAAGCAGCGACAAGCCATACCACTGCGCAAGGCCTCCGTTGAAAGCCGCGTGCTGCTGCTGGCCGTAGTCCAGTTCGGCGTTGTACTGCACGTCGGCCAACTGGTAAGTGGCATCCATCTCGGTGAAAAAGTAGGTGCCGTAGGCGCTCGGCGCCTGGCCACCGGAACCGTAGACCACTGTGCCCGTCGCCGGATTGAGACCGCTAGGCAGCGTTTGCCGACCGATGTTGAAAGAGCCGCCAATATCGAGCTGGCTTCCATGCAGGTAATCGACCCGCGCGGCGAAGGTCGGCATCCTGTTGCTCGTCGTGATCGGATCGCCCAGCGCGTTCACGCCGGTCTGCGTGACGGCGCCGTTCGTGCGGAGCTGCTCATTGCCCAGCAGGAACTTCCAGGCCCAGTGGTCGCCCGTGTAGTTGACGCCCGCACCGACATAGCTGCCGGGATCCGAGAAGTCATAGAGCATGTTGTGCGTGAGCGTCAACATCTGGTTCGAGGGCTGGTACTCATAGCCGCCAACCCCCTGCATAAGACCCGCCACGAACGAGGTCGTATTGGTCAGCGGCACGGTCGCGATGGCCGTGTTCAGAATGTTGAACCCGCTATCGCTATGCTCGTTCATCAAGTACATGCCAGCGCCGCGATTGGGCATCAGCGTGACTTCGAAGGACGGCGCCATCGGCCCCACGCCAAAGGTCTTCTTGATGTCCAGATACAGGTCGCCGAACGTGCTGTTGAAATAGTTGTAGGCGTTCTCGTGGTTAGCGAAGAGGAACGACGACGTGCTGGCCGCGCGATTGTAGATATAGGTCGGATCGATATAGCCGGTGATCGACAGGCCCGCTATCGGTCCGGTGTTGGCCGCATCGGTGAGCGAGTCCACCTTCATTTGCTGGTTCGTCATCTGCTGCTTCAACTGCGTCACTTCGTCGTTCGTGAGTTGTGCCGGCGCGTTGCCATAGTCGGGCGACGAGACATCGACTACCGGTGCTGCGACGACTGGCTTGGCGGCGAGCTGGTTTTTGCCTGCCGGTTTCGCCGCAAGCTCGGACTTGAGCGACTTCACTTCTTTTTGCATCGCGTCCAGCTGGGCCTGCATCGCCTTGATCTGGTCACTGGTCGCGTCCGCCGCAGCAAACCCTGGCAGGGTCCCCGCCACCAACAGGCAAATTAGCTTCTTCGTCATGAAAGTTCTCCTGGTCATTTGTTATTCGGGTATTTCGGTGAGAGGGAAAAAATCAGATCGTGCGGCGACGTCCGGTCTCACCGCCCCGTTGTGCAGACGGAGTCCAACTGATGGGCGGGCTGGCGGGATCGACTTGTCTTTCGGCCATGTGCAGGTCGCGCGCAAGCCGGCGTTCACGCCCCAGCATCACGCGATTGGCGGCGACTACGCCGATCGTCACGACGGTGATGAACATCGTGGCAATCGCATTCATTTCAGGATTCAGGCCCATTCGCACGCGTGAGAAGACCACGAGCGGCAGCGTGGTCCAGCCCGGCCCGGAGAGGAACGCCGACAGGATCACGTCGTCGATCGAAACGGTGAACGAAAGCAACCAGCCCGATATCAGCGCCTGCATGATCAGCGGCAGCGTGATCGCGAAGAACACCTTGAAGGGTGTCGCGCCGAGATCGAGCGCCGCCTCTTCAATGGAGCGATCCATCTCCTTCACGCGCGATTGCACGATGATCGCGACGAAGGACACGCACAACATGACGTGACCAATCCAGATGGTCAGCAGTCCGCGACCTGCAGGCCATCCGAACATCTGCTGTGTGGTCACGAAGAGCAGCAGCAGTGAGATACCCTGAATCACTTCCGGAATCACGAGCGGCGCATTGATCATCGCCGTGAAGAACGTGAAACCGCGAAAGCGTCCCATGCGCGCGAGCACGAACCCCGCCCACGTACCGAGCACAACCGATGCGCTTGCGGTCATCAAGGCGATCTTCAGCGACAGCGAGGCTGCCGTGAGCAGCTCGTCATCGTGCATCAGGACGCCGTACCATTTCAGCGAGAATCCCGACCAGACGGTAACGAGCTTCGACTCATTAAACGAATAGACGACGAGGCTGATGATCGGGATATAGAGAAACAGAAAACCGACCGTCAGGACACTCGCCGATAGCATTCGATTTGGCTTGATCATTGCGATTCCTCCATTTCCTTGACCTGGTAGTACTGGAATACGGCCATGGGCAGAAGGAGCAGCATCACCATCGCCACTGTCACGGCGGAGGCCATCGGCCAGTCCATGTTGTTGAAGAACTCATCCCACATCACGCGTCCAAGCATCAGGGTGTCGGCGCCGCCGAGCAGTTCGGGAACTACGTACTCGCCCACCGCGGGAATAAACACGAGCAGGCTGCCCGCGATGATTCCGTTTTTCGACAACGGCAGCGTGATACGTGTGAACGCCACCCACGGTTTAGCGCCGAGGTCGTACGCGGCTTCGAGCAGGGTGAGATCCATCTTCACAAGATACGCATAGAGCGGCATCACCATGAACGGAAGGTACGAATAGACCATGCCGATATACACGCCCGCATTGCTGTGGTACAGGCGTAATGGCGTATGAATCAAGCCGATGGCCATGAGCGCGTGATTGAGCAGGCCGTCGTCCTTGAGAATGCCGATCCACGCGTAGACGCGAATCAGGAACGACGTCCAGAACGGCAGCATCACGGCCATCATCAGCAGGTTGCGTGTGGCCGGCGCCGAGCGCGCGATGTAGTAGCTGATGGGATAGCCGATCACGAGGCACAGAAGTGTCGAGGTCGCCGCCATCTTGAGCGAGCTGATGTAGGTGGCGATGTACAGGTCGTCCTGCAGCAGCCGCGCGTAGTGTCCGAGCTGTATCGCAAGGTGCACGACGTTGTCGTTCACCCCGGCGAGACTTGTATAGGGCGGAATACCCAGCCTCAGATCGGCGAAGCTGATCTTCAGCACCAGCACGAACGGCAGTGCGAAGAACACCGTGAGCCACAGAAACGGGATACCGATAACCGCCTTGCGGTCTGAAGGGAGGAATCGGGCGGCAGCGAACCTCAAAGCTACGACGGAGCCCGCGCGACGCGAGGTCTCGTTCGCGGCAACGGCCCGGTTGGTGGACGTATTCATTGCGTCACCACCACGCCGCTTGCTGGCGACCACGATAAGAACACCTCGTCGTTCCAGGCGGGGGCGTCCTCTTTCATCAGGCTGGCGCTGTCGAGATTCGACACCACGGTTTTGCCGCCCGGAAGGCGCACGTGATAGAGCGAATAGCTGCCCATGTAGGCGATGTCAGTGACCACGCCACGCGTCCAGTTGTAGCGCGCTTCCGGCCTTGCGTGCGAGACGCTCACTCGTTCAGGTCGCACGGAGATGCCAACGGCCATGCCGATCGGGCCCGTGATGCCGTGACTGATGTACAGGCGGCTTTCCAGTTCCTCGCTTTCCACGACGATGTAATCGGGCTCATCCTCGACCACGGTCCCTTCGAACAGATTGGTCGAACCGATGAACCCGGCACAAAATCGGCTATTGGGATACTCGTAGACTTCGCTGGGCGACCCAACCTGCACGATGCGGCCTTCACTCATCACGGCAAGGCGGCCTGCCATCGTCATCGCTTCCTCCTGATCGTGCGTCACCATCACGCAGGTCACGCCGACTCTGTCGATGATGTTGGCCAGCTCCAGTTGGGTCTGCCGACGGATTTTCTTGTCGAGCGCGGACATCGGCTCATCGAGCAACAGCAGCTTCGGACGCTTCACGAGCGAGCGGGCTAGCGCCACGCGTTGCTGCTGCCCGCCGGAGAGTTGATGGGGTTTGCGCTGCGCGTACCCGCGCATCTGGACGAGTTCGAGTGCGTCGGCAACGCGTTCGCAGATCTCATTGCCCGGCGTTCCCTCCTGCTTCAGTCCGAATGCAATGTTCGCCTCGACACTCATATGCGGGAACAACGCATACGACTGAAACATCATGTTGACGGGGCGGCGATAGGGCGGCAGTGTCGCAAGGTCCTCACCGTCGACGAAGATGCGGCCGGACGTGGCCGTCTCGAGACCGGCCAACATGCGCAGCAACGTCGACTTGCCGCAGCCGGAACTGCCGAGCAGCGCGAACAGTTCGTTCCTGGCGATGGTCAGACTGACGTTATCGACCGCGACGCTGTCGCCGAATTGCTTCACGACGTTCTCGATACGGACAAACTCATCCGGATTGCCATAGCCACGGCGCGAATTACCGCGCACCTCGCGGGTGCCGATTACTGGTTTTTCCATGTTCGGAAAAGATACAAATTATTTAGTTAACCTATATTTATTGGCTGTACGGTCGACATCGTTTTCAGGGTGCCGACGGACGCTTGAACTTCAGCGCCCGCTCACTTCATGAACAGCCCCATATCAGCGCAACCCAACCCAGATCTCCGGCGGGCACCACCACGCGAGGGGCGCCTGCATCAGATGTCGCGAGTTGCCTCGCTTCAGCCTCCCGACTTGAGCTGCAGCCACAACCGGTTCTCGAGACGCGAGATTTCAGGCGTCGCCGGCTTTGCGAACGTCATCTTGTTCAACGCGTCGTCAGGGATATAGACGCTGGGGTCCTGTGCGATATCCGGCGTGACGAGCGCATGCGCGGCCTTGTTCGCGGTGGGATAGAAGATCTCATTCGTAATCGCGGCGTTCACTTTCGGGTCTTCGATGTAGTTGATCCACTTCATCGCGGCCTCCGGATGCGGCGCATCCTTCGGTATGGCCATCATGTCGAACCACACCAGACCGCCTTCCTTCGGGTTCGAGAAGCGGATCTCGTAGGAACGCTTCGCGTCCTGTGTGCGCCGTCGTGCCAAGCCCACGTCGCCCGACCAGCCGAGCACGACGCACACGTCGTTGTTCGCGAGGTCGTCCGCGTAGCCGCTCGAGTTGAACTGCGTGATGTACGGACGGATTTTCTTCAGCACCTCATAGGCGGCCTGATAGTCGGCCGCATTCCTGCTGTTCGGGTCGCGGCCCATGTACTGCAACGCGGCGGCGAACGCGTCGGCCGGGGCGTCGAGAATCGACACACCGCATCCCTTCAGTTTCGATACGACCGCCGGATCAAACAGCAACGCCCAACTGTCGACCGGCGCGTTCTCGCCAAGGCGCTTCTTGACCGCCTGGACGTTGTAGCCCACACCATCCGTACCCCATGCCCAAGGCACACCGTACTGGTTGCCCGGATCGCCATCGGCGACTTTTCTCATCAGCGCGGGATCGAGGTTCGCAAGGTTCGGAATCTTCGACTTGTCGAGCTTCTGGTACACGCCTGCCTCGATCTGCCTCATCATGAAGTTCGACGTCGGCACGACGATGTCATAGCCCGAGATGCCGGCGAGCAGCTTCGTTTGCAGGGTGTCATCGCTGTCGTAACTGTCGTAGCGAACCTTGATGCCGGTCGCTTTCTCGAAGTTCGGCACGGTGTCCTTCGCTATGTACTCCGACCAGTTATAGATGTTGAGCTCGGCATCCGCGGCATACGCCGGTGAGTTCGCGATGGGCGTGAGGCCAGCGGTAACAGCAAGCGCGGCGATGGCAATGGCAATGGCATGACGACGAAAACCGGTACGCATGACGAAGTCTCCTGATTGGTGTGGTTTAGCGGTGCCCTATCGCACGGTCGCCGCCGACAGGCAAAGCTGATTTGAAGCATGAGGCACTCTAGCGTCCACAAAACTCGATGTCTGTCCCTGGAACACGGGACAGCGGTACTCGTGCCCGGCAATATCTATCGTGGGTTTTGTGTAGGCGGGGCTAAATTGTCGTGATAGGCCGGCCGTGCGATAGCACCCCGACGCAGCGCGCAAAGGGTCATCACGCCGATGCCGGCGAACATGGAACCATTGAAGGAGGAGACCTGCGCGAAGCATGGGTTCGCGAGTCAAGGCAGCGCCGCGGGACGGCCGAGGGCGCTGCCCGTTCTTATGAATGCGTCCGTGCGGGCCACCCGTGGCCGCTCGAATCGAAACGCAGAGGCAGGCGCGAATGCGTCGGTGCCCGCATCCGCGCCTATCATCCGTGGTTAGCGCAGCCGGATGAGTGTCGACTTCAGTTCCGTGTATTTCTCCAACGCGTGCAGCGACTTGTCACGCCCGTTACCGGACTGCTTGTAACCGCCGAAGGGGAAGTTCATGTCGCCGCCGCCTTCGCCGTAGCAGTTCACCCAGACGGTGCCTGCACGCAAACGCCTTGCGATCTCATGCGCGGTCGTCACGTTGGCGGACCAGACGGCGGCGGCGAGTCCGTATTGGGTATCGTTGGCGATGCGCACGGCCTCATCGACCGTGTCGAACACGATGACCGACAACACCGGCCCGAAGATCTCCTCGCGTGCGATTTTCGCGTCCGGCTTCACTTCGAACACGGTCGGCTCGATGTAGAAACCGCCCGTTTCCTTCTTGACCCGCGCCCCGCCCGCGACAAGCCTTCCCTCGCTTCGGCCGGCCTCGATGTACGCCAGGACCCGGTCCATCTGGATCCGGTCGACCACCGCGCCCATCGTCACGGCAGGGTCGAGCGGGTGCCCCGGCGCATAAGAACGTGCTGCCGCGAGCAACTTCTCCATGAACACGTCCTTGATGTCCCGATGGACGAGCAGGCGTGAACCGGCCGAGCACACCTCGCCCATGTTGAAGAAGATCGCGTCGGCAGCCGCTTTGGCCGCGCGATCGAGATCGGGGCAATCGGCCAGCACGATATTGGGCGACTTGCCGCCCAGCTCGAGCCAGACGCGCTTCAGGTTGGATTGTGCCGCGCACTGCATGATGAGCTGGCCGGTTCGCGTTGAACCGGTGAACGCGATACAGTCGACATCGCCATGCGCCGCCAGCAGCCTGCCCGGCTCGGCACCGCCCGGCACGACATTGAATACCCCCCGCGGCAGTCCCGCCTCATGCGCGAGCTGCGCGACGCGGATCGCCGTGAGCGGCGATTTCTCCGACGGCTTGAGTACGACGCTGTTACCCGCCGCGAGCGCGGGGCCGAACTTCCACGCCGCCATCACCAGCGGAAAATTCCACGGCACGACGGCCGCCACGACGCCCATCGGTTCGCGCGTCACCAGACCGACGAGGTGCTGGTCGGCGGGCACCACCTCGCCACCGACCTTGTCAATCGCCTCCGCGTACCACGCCACACAGTGCGCCGCGGCCGGTATGTCGATCATGGTCGTGTCGCCGATCGGCTTGCCCATGTCGAGCGTTTCCAGCAAGGCGAGTTCGTCGAGATGCTCGTGCATCAAGGCTGCCCAGCGCAGCAGCACGGCCTTACGCCCACCCGGATTCAAACCGGCCCACGTCCCTTCGTCGAACGCGCGGCGAGCGGCGGCGACAGCCGCGTTGACGTCGGCCTCGCCGCAGTCCGCCACCCGCGCAAGCTCACGCCCGTCGATCGGGCTCGCGCATGGGAAAGTCTTGCCGTCTCGTGAATGACTGAGTGCGCCGTCGATGAATGCGCGCCCCTCGATTGCGAGGGTAGCGGCCTTGTCCTGCCAGTCAGCGAAGGTCTTCTTGTTCATTAGGATACCTCTATAGAATGACGTAAGCCATCCCGCGGCGCGACGCATGCGTGTGACGCGGCGGGATGGCCGGGGCGGAATCCGTGACAGCGTACTCAGATAAAATTCAGATCAGAAGACAATAAATTATTGACGGAGACAACCTTGCGTTGTCACGTGCGAGGAGTGGAATATGGCGGACGAGACATGAAAGACCATCACCTGAAAGCCTGGCTTGCCCTGGTGGAAACGGGCAGTATCCGCGGCGCGGCACGCCATCTGCATCTGAGTCAAGCCGCGGTCACCAAGGCCGTGCGAGAACTCGAGCAGGATCTCGATGCGCCGTTGATCATGCGCAGTTCGCGCGGCGTGACACTGACCGAGTGCGGCCATCAGCTCACGGTACGCGCGCGCCTTGCACAATCTCAACTCGCGCTGGCACGTCAGGACATTCAGCAGATTCTGGGCGGCAAGCGCAGCCGCGTATCGGTGGCGGTCACGCCGATGGTATTCCTGGGGGTGCTGCCCGACGTCATCGAACGTTTCGGCAAAAGCATGCCCCTCGCGGAGCTCACCTTCGAGGAAGGCCTGATGCCCCACGTACTCCACGCACTGCGCGATGGGACCATCGATTTCGCGGTCGCCGCACCCGCCGAAGAGGAGGTCAGCGGTGAGTTCGATTTCGAACCGCTGCAGACGCTCGAAACTATCGTGGCATGCCGGCGGGGCCATCCACTGGAAAAGGCCACCGAATGGCGGCAGTTGCTCGACTGCAAATGGGTCATGAACCTCTCGCCCGGCAGTCAGCACAGTAACCTGCTCGACTATCTGCGCCGATCGCGGCAGTTGCTCCCTACGCGCATCATCCGGACCAACACGTTCGGCGTGAGTTGGAGTCTGATGACGCGCACTGACGCGCTGCTCGTGTGTCCGGCCGGGATGCTCGACGCGGCGCCCTATGGGCAACAGGCGAACCGCGTGCCATTAGTGATGGCGTTGCCGCCGCTTAAGCTCGGCATTCTGAAGCTACGCGATGCGCCGCTTTCACTGGCGGCGCAAAAGCTCGCCGAACTGTTCAGGCAGGAAATCTCGTCGAACAAGTACGGGGTCGCCCCAACTTACGGGAAACGCACAAAGGCGACACCGCGGCCGCAAGCGTCGTCAATCTGATTGCGACTGATAGGGGATGCGGTGACTTTGGCACTTACGTCGCCGCTCACCAGGGAACGACTCTTCCCAGGTAGTCCAGATAATGCAATCCGGAGCGTCCTTCGTAAGCCTCTATCGTGTTCAGCAAGTTCGGGATACTTTCCTCGATACTCAGACGCGCGTCGGGACCGCCCATGTCCGTCCTGACCCATCCAGGTGCCATCAATAGCAAGGTTCTCGGGTCGTCTTGGTGGCGCGCCGCAAAGCTACGCATGAACATGTTGAGCGCAGCCTTACTGCCCCGGTAGACCTCGTAATTACCGTTCTCGTTGTTGGTCAGGCTACCCTGCCCGGACGACATGACACCGATTGTTCCGGTCGGTCGCACAAGGTGCTGGAACGCCTCGATTGTCCTCATCGGACTCAACGCGTTCGTCACCATGACACGCACAAATTCCTCGGTCGAGACATCGGCGATCGTTTCGCCATCGTCGTTCTTGACGCCGGCATTCACGAAAAGCACATCCAGTCGTCGATCTTCAAGACGAGCGCGTAGCGCGGCGACCTGATCGGGAATCGTGATATCGACTGTTTCAACTTCGAGAGCTTCATGCGATGTTTTCGCGAGTTGAAGAAGCTTTTCTGTTGAGCCCTCCCTGCCGGTGGCGATGACTCGCCAGCCACGCTTGAGGTATTCCTCGACCATGGCGAATCCGAGACCGCGGGATGCACCGATGAGGAGGATGGTTTTCTGCGAAGAGTTGTCTTGCATGGATCGCTCCCTGTGAATGAGACATGATGCGGCGTAGCTTTCAGGCACCACGCGTTCGGTCATGAGTCAGTACATGAAATATATCGACGACTGAGACATGGCGGAAGACGCAGCAGTTGCACTTATTACTTGCATCAAACGCCATGTCTCGACGGATGATGCTACGATCAGGCATGCCCGAACCCGATTTGAATTTACTCATTGCGCTCGACGTATTGCTTGCCGATGGCAGCGTGGTTGGCGCTGCGCGCCGCCTGGGATTGAGCGCTTCGGCAATGAGCCGAACCTTAACCCGGCTTCGCGAGGCGACCGGTGACCCCCTATTGGTTCGGGCGGGGCGCGGTATGGTATTGACACCCCACGCGGAGGCACTGCGTCAACGCACTCAGAATGCGGTTCACGAGGCACGTGCCGTACTTCGGCCCTCCACGACGGAGCCGGATTTTTCAACGTTACAGCGAACCTTTACCATTCGCGCTAACGACGGCTTTGTGGAGGGTTTTGGCGCTTCACTGATCGCCGCGGCGACCGCGGTTGCGCCACTCGTGCGCTTGCGTTTTGCGCCCAAGCTTGAGAAGACGGCGGCGTATCTGCGAGACGGCTCCGCAGATCTTGAGATCGGTGTTTTGAGCGAAATGGGGCCGGAAGTCCGCGTGCAGGCCTTATTCCGGGATCGCTTTCTTGGTGTTGTCAGACAGGGCCATCCCCTCGCGATGGAGCGCAAGGCGACAGCCAAACGGTACACCGCCTTTGGCCATGTCGTCGCTTCACGACGCGGTCGCACCACCGGACCGGTTGACGAGGCGTTGGCCGCTTTAGGGCTGGAACGAACGATTGTCGCCGTCGTGCCGAGTTTTCCTGCCGCGCTCGCGGTGGCCCGAGCTTCCGATCTGATCGCGCTCGTGCCTGCGTCGCTTATGCGCAATCAGCCTGCACAGCAAGAATTGCCCGCATGCGCCAGCGCGCCTGCCACCACCTACGCCTTCGAGCTTCCCGTGAAGACCGAGGAGATTACGGTATCGCAGATGTGGCATCCTCGTTTGGAGGTCGATCCTGTCCATCGCTGGCTCCGGCAATTGACGCTAAGCGTATGCCGGGAACGACTGCGCCTGTGAAACGGTAGCCTCCAATCTGCGATCGTGGCGCCAATGTCTTGGGATGCGCCCATCATGATGGCGGTACGAATCTGTGCTTCACATGATGAGCGTTCCGTATCATTAGCCTTGCAGGCGGCCGTCTGGCCGCCATGCCCCCTCACCCTCAGGGTCATCGCGTCTCCTGTTAAAAGAGTTTCTGCCACTGGTCCTGCTGCTGCATGTCCTCACGCGTGTTGACCTCGATCAGCACACCACCCGGCGCACGGCAGAAAAATCGCGATCCGCGCGTGTTATTGAATACTTCCGTTTCCATCTGAACGCCGCCTTCGAGGAATTCCTGGTAGAGCATCTGGACGCCTTCCAGGGTGTCGACTTCCAGGCCGAAATGGAAGTTCTTCGGCCAAACCGGACCCCCTTCCTCAACGTGCTCGAGGACGATGTCGAAGTCGTTGCGCTTGAGCAGGCAGCTCTGGCCGGTCGCGACAATCTCGCAGCCGAGATATTTTTCAAAGAACGCAGCTGTTTCGGCAACGTTGACGGTAGGAAAGCTCAGGTGATTGAGCTTGGCTTGCTGATGAAGTGTCATGATAGATCTCACAAGATGTCGGTTACTGTGCAGGCGCTCGCCGATCCGTTCCTGTTCAGTCGTGCCTTCCGGGGGATGCGCCTTGAAGTGAATTTTGCGAGTAATTGCTCGATTTTAAAACTCGCTTTAGCCGTGTTGGTTAACCTGGCGCCGAAACCATTGCCGGCGCGGGTTTACGCGTTCAGACCAGCGTAGAAACAAGTACTTACTCGCTTTTTGGATCGACCGGAATCTGCCGGGATTTACCTCGATGTGGCACGGCATTGGGGTACCGTGCCGCGAACTGCCGAATCGAATGATTTGAGAGCGACTAGCCGCCACCAGCTACCGTGACCGTTTAGGTCGCGCTGGCGACGCCTCAGTTTGGCCATCGGTGATGCCGAGGTAGCCCGACAGAGCGCGTCCAACACGGTGTTCCAGTGCAGCACGGCGTACCTCGCCGCGCTCGCCTGCCGCATCGATGATCGCGCGCAGGATGGCAAGGACGTCCTCCGTCGCGATCTCCATGCTGGCCTGCGGTGGGATATCGCTACGCGACAGAATCTGCTGCACCAAGCTGTGAAAAGCGGCCTTTTTGGCCGCCAGCTCTTTTGCGATGGCCGGGCGCCCCTCCTCGAAATCGAGTGCGCGCGCGAGTGCGGGGCGGCGCAGTTGCTGGCGCACCGAGACGGTAATCAGGTGTTTCAGGGCCGTCTGCCCAGTCGGCTCATTCAGCGCGCCCTCGGCCTCGGCGCAGAACACGGCATCCTCCCGCAGACAGAGCGCGACGATGAGCGCATCCTTGTTAGGGAAGTATTGGTAAAGCGTGCCGACGCTGACCCCCGCCCGCTGGGAAACGAGATTGGTATTCAGCCCCTCCATACCCCGGATTTCGAGAATACCGGCCGCCGCCTCCAGAATCGCAGCGACGGTGTGTTCGGCGCGGGATTGCTGCGGGACCTTTCGCGGCTTTAATGAAGGGCGCCTCTTCGTTGTCACGATCCTGCCTGTTTAAAAGCGAGCAATGACTCTCATTCTACAAGCTTTGGGACGATAGACTTTACCGGGTGACAATAACCGGGATGGCGGCCCACTGCAGTGATTCGGTCCGCCATCTGTAATGCGCAGATCGTCGGCACTGAGATGCGTGGACATCATCCACCCCGCGCCCCTGAACCCGCTGCCGCTCAAGCGTCGGCGGCAAGCACATTCGACCAGCCGCCGCCTAACGCCCGATACAGCGCGATCGCGTTCGTCAAACGCAACTGCTTCAGCCGGATCAACTCTTGCCCCGATTCGAACAGGCTGCGCTGTGCGTCGAGCAGTTCGAGATAGGTCGCAACACCGCTGCTGTAACGGCGTTCCGCGAGACGCATGCGTTCGCTATCCGCCGCATACACGGCCTTCTGGGCGTCGAGTTGGACATCGATCTGATCGCGTGCCGCCAACGCATCGGACACCTCACGGAAGGCAGTCTGAATGGACTTCTCGTAGTCGGCGACCGCGATGTTCTTGCGCACGGTCGCCAGATCAAGATTCGCGCGATTGCGTCCGCCGCTGAAGATCGGCAACGTCAGTTGCGGCGCAAACGACCACACGCCGCTGCCGCCTGCGAAGAGGCGCGAGAAACTGTCGCTGACCGACCCGACTTCGGTGGTGAGGCGCAGGCTCGGAAAGAACGCCGCGCGCGCCGCGCCGATATTCGCGTTGGCTGCCTTCAGATGCGCTTCGGCCTGACGGATATCGGGCCGTCGCGTCAGCAGATCCGACGAGAGACCGGCGGCCACGGGCGTCATCGTCAGGTCGTCGAGCACGGGCGTCGTGCGCGGCAAATCCACCGCGAAATCGCCCAGCAGCAACTGCAATGCACTTGCGGCCTGGGTGCGTTCGCGCGCCAGCGCGGCCTCCGACGCACGCGCCGATTGGACCAGCATTTCGGCCGTGCGCAATTCGATGGCGGTGCTCATGCCCGCGCCGTAGCGGCGCTTCGTGAGTGCATAGATGCCCTCGCGCGCTTCGAGCGTGCGTTGCGCCAGTTGCTCCTGATCGTACAGTGCGCGCTCGGTGACAAACGCCGATGCGACCTCCGCAATCAGACTGATCTGCGCGGCGCGTTGCGCGTCTTCGCTGGCGAAATATTCAGCCAGCGCAGCGTCCGACAGGCTCTTCACCCGGCCGAACAGATCCAACTCGAACGACGTGACACCGAGTGCCGCCCGATACTGGCTCGCAACCACGTTTTCGCCGAGCATGGGATCAATCGTGCGGCCACGGCTGTAGCTCGCGGTACCGTCGACGGAAGGCAGCCGCTCGGCGAACTGGATGCCGTACAAAGCACGCGCTTCCTGCACGCGCAGCGTCGCCGCCCGCAGATCCCGGTTGTTCGCGAGCGAGACTTCGATCAGATGACCCAGCACCGGATCGGTGAAATAGCCGCGCCAGTCGTCGAGATTCGTTATGGCCGCGTTGCTTTGCGTCGCGGTGTCAGTGCCCTGATACACAGCGGGCACGGGCGCCTGCTGCCGCTGATAGACCGGCGCCATCGAGCAGCCCGCGAGCGCCACGGCCAGCGCGCTCAATGCGAGGCCTTGCGTCAAAACGCGATTCATCACTTCATCTCCAGCGGGTTCGTTGCGGACGGGCTCCGCCGCCGGCGCTTGCCGACGTTGAACACCCGTCCGACGACCACGAAAAACAGCGGCACCATGAAAATGGCGAGCACAGTCGCGCTAATGACGCCACCGAGCACACCGGTGCCGATCGCCACCTGCGCACCGGAGGCCGCACCCGACGCGAACGCGAGCGGCAGCACGCCGACGCCGAACGCGAGCGACGTCATCACGATCGGCCGCAACCGCAAGCGCGCAGCCTCGAGCGTCGCGTCGACGAGCGTCATGCCGGCGCCGTACAGATCCTTCGCCACCTCGACGATCAGGATGGCGTTCTTCGCCGACAGTCCGATTGTCGCGATCAAGCCGACCTTGAAATAGATATCGTTCGGCATGCCGCGCAGCGTCACGCCCAGCACGGCGCCGATCACGCCGAGCGGCACGACGAGAATGACCGCGAGCGGAATCGACCAGCTTTCATACAGCGCCGCGAGCGCGAGGAACACGATCAGCACCGACAGTGCGAACAGAGCCGGCGCCTGCGAACCCGACAGCCGCTCTTCGAACGATTGGCCCGACCAGTCGAAGCCGATCCCCGCGGGCAACTTGCCCGCGAGCGCTTCCATCACCTGCATCGCCTCGCCGCTGCTATGCCCTGCCGCCGCCGATCCGTTCAACGTAAACGACGGATAGCCGTTGTAACGCGTGAGCTGCGGCGGGCCTGCGCGCCATTGCAGCGTGACGAACGCCGACAGCGGCACCATCTCGCCCGCCGCGTTGCGCACGCGCAGCTTGCGCACATCGTTGATATCGACGCGATCCCGGCCATCCGCCTGCACGATCACGCGCCGCACCTGGCTGCCGTGCATGAAGTCGCCAATGTAGTCGGAGCCGAACATGACGGCGAGCGTCGTATTGATCTCGTCCATCGTCACGCCCATTGCCGCAGCCTTGTTGCGATCGATGTCGAGATGAATCTGCGGCGCGTCATGCTCGCCGGCGAACATCAGGTCGGTGATCGCGGGCTGTTTAGCGCCATCGGCCAGCAACCGGTCGCGCGCCGCCACCAGCACCGCATAGCCGACGCCGCCGCGATCCTGCAGACGGAAGTCAAAGCCGCTGGACGAGCCGAGATCCGGCAGCGCCGGCGAATTCATCGCAAACACGGTGACATTCGGCGTGCCGGCAAAGCGCTGATTCACGCGCTCGACGATCGCCTGCACGTGGGCCTTGGCGTCTTTGCGTTCCTTCCAGTTCTTCAGCGTCGCGAAGATCATGCCGCTGCTCGGACCGCTGCCGTACAGACTGAAACCGCCGACTGCATACGAATAGGCGACCGGTTCCTTGTCGAGCAGATAGCGCTCCAGGTCCTTGATGCTCTGCATCGTCTCGTTCATCGGCGTGCCCTGCGGACGCATCACCATGATCATGAAGTTGCCCTGGTCTTCGTCGGGCAGGAACGCCGTCGGCAGGCGCAGGAACAGCACGGCCACCGCCGCGCCGATCGCCGCGTACAGGACGACCCAGCGCACCGGCTTCTTCAGGATCTTCGCAACCGTGCCGTGATAGCGGCCCGTTGCGCGCGCGAACATCCGGTTGAACCAGCCGAAGAAGCCGGTCTTCTCGTGGTGGTCGCCGGCAATCGGCTTGAGCAGCGTCGCGCACAACGCGGGCGTCAGCGACAGTGCGAGGAACGCGGAGAAGCCGATCGACACCGCCAGCGACAACGCGAATTGCCGATAGATGTTGCCCACCGCGCCGCTGAAAAACGCCATCGGCACGAACACCGAAATCAGCACCACCGTGATGCCGATGATCGCGCCGCTGATCTGGCGCATCGCCTTCACGGTCGCGTCGTAGGGCGAGAGCCCCTCCTCGGCCATGATCCGCTCGACATTCTCGACCACGACGATCGCATCGTCGACGAGAATGCCGATGGCGAGCACCATGCCGAACATCGTCAGCACGTTGATCGAGAAGCCGAGGCTGAGCATCACGGCGAACGTGCCGAGCAAAGCGATCGGCACGACCAGCGTCGGAATCAATGTCGCGCGGATGTTCTGCATGAACAGATACATCACGAGGAACACGAGAACGCCCGCCTCGATCAGCGTGCTCACCACCTTCTGGATTGAGATCTGCACGAACGACGCCGTCTCGTACGGAATCTGATAGCTCACGCCAGGCGGAAAATACTTCGCCAGTTGATCCATCGTCGCACGCACGCGCTTGACGGTCGCGACCGCATTCGAGCCCGGCGCCATCTTGATCGCCATGCCGGTCGCGGTCTTGCCATTGACGCGCGACGTGAACGAATAGTCGCTGCCGCCGAACTCCACGCGCGCCACGTCGCGCAGATACAGCGACGAGCCGTCGGGGCGCGTGCGCAACGCGATGCCGCCGAATTCCTCGGGCGTACGCAGTTGTCCGTCCGCCAGCACGGTCGCGCTGATCGGCGCCGAGTTTGGAACCGCCTGGTTGCCGATATCGCCGACCGTCACGCGCGCGTTGTGGCTGCGGATCGCCGTCACCAGATCGGTTGCGGTGAGGTTGAGCGACGTCATCCGGGTCGGGTCGGGCCAGATGCGCAGCGCGTACTCCGCGCCCCAGAACTGCACCTTGCCGACGCCTTCCACACGCCGCAGCGCCTGCACGACATTCGCCGACGCGAGTTCGCCGAGCTGCACTTCGCTCATCTTGCCGTCGTCAGACGTGAGCGTGACGACGAGCTGAATATTGTCCGCCGCTTTCTCGACGGAAACGCCGTCGCGTCGCACCGGTTCGGGCAGACGCGCCTCGACTGTCTTCAGGCGGTTCTGCACTTCAACGGCGGCGAGGTCCGGGTTGACACCCTGCTTGAACGTAAGCGTGATCGACGCCGACCCCGCACTGCTGGTCGCCGACGTGTACATCAGGCCAGGTGCGCCGTTCATCTCGCGTTCGATCACCGCGGTCACCGATTCCTCGACGACCTGCGCGGACGCGCCCGGATAGTTCGCCCAGATGTTGATGACGGGCGGCGCAATATCCGGGTACTGCGCAACGGGCAACGCGCGGATCGCGAAGATGCCCGCGAGCATGATGAGCAACGAGATCACCCACGCGAATACGGGGCGATCGATAAAGAAACGAGCCATTGCGGCCTCTGATCAGTTAGGTTGGACCGCGGCGGCGCGCGCTGACGGCGCCGCGCGGTTCATCGACGCGCTTTGCACACGTGCTACATGCGTGACTTCGTGCGTGATGCACGCGTGTTACGTGCTAGCTGCGGTCTTCGCATCGGTCTGCGGTTCGATAGCGCGTTCGCGCGGTTTGACAACGGCGCCTGGCTCCAGCGTCGCGGCGTTTTCCACCACGACGCGTTCGCCTCCCTTGAGGCCGCCCGTCACGAGCCAGTTGCGCCCTTTGAGCTCGTTGACCTGCACGGGCACCACTGCAATCTTGCCCGCCGCATCGACGATCTTGACGGACGCCTCATCGGCGGTGCGGCTCACGGCATCGCGCGGCACGGCGATCGCGGCGGTATCGATGGCACGATCCAGCGTGATCCGCACATACGCACCCGGCAACAGCTCGCGCCGCGGATTGGGAAACAGCGCGCGCATCGCGACGGTATCCGTGCCGGGGTCAACAGCCAGATCGGTGAAGAGCAGCGTGCCCGTCTGGGTATATTCGCTGCCGTCAGGCAGCGTCAGACGCACCTTGACGTCCTTCTGCGCGACACCCTTCACGCGGCCCGTATCGATCGCGCGGCGCAGCGCGGCGACATCGGCGGCGGGTTGCGAGAAGTTCACGTAGATCGGATCGATCTGCTCGACCGTCGTCAACGGTGTGGCCGAATCCTGGCCAACCAGCGCGCCTTCGGTCACCAGCGCGCGCCGCGCGCGGCCGTCGATCGGCGCCGTCACGGTGGCGTAGCTCAACTGAAGCCGGGCACGCTCGAGTTCCGCCCGCGCGGACGCGACTTCGGCCTTCGCCTGACGCTCCTCGGTCAAGGCCTCGGTGTGATCGCGTTCGCTGACGGCGTGGTCCGTCACGAGATCGTCATAGCGCTTGCGCTTGTCGGTCGCGCCGAGCGCATTGGCTTCAGCGCGAGCGAGCGAACCGGCGGCCACGTCGCGCGCGGCCTTCAGCGGCGCAGGATCGATGCGAAACAGCGGCGCGTTCTTGTGCACCTCCTGCCCTTCTTCATAGAGACGCGCCGTCACGATGCCGGCGACCCGCGCCCGCACTTCCGCCTGCCGGTATGCTTCGAGTCGACCCGGCAGTTCGACCGTCAACGGCGCCGCCGACGGCCGGACCGTGACAACCGCGACTTCCTGCGGTTGCGCCGCCGCTTCGCCTGCCTCGGAACGCCCCTTGCCACATCCGGCGAGCAGCGGAACGATCGCGAGAGCCAACAGGATGGAGCGCGTGGTCTTCATGTGAATCCTTTCTGTCGTTGCGGATACGCCGTGGGTTGCCATCGCCTCGTCCAGCGGTCCGCTTAAGGCGATCGATTATAATCAGTCATGTCTGATTAAATAAAGCACCGTGATGGCCAACTGTCGCATCCAGACGACAGCTAATTGAAAGGGAGGGATTAATGGCCCGCAAGACGAAAGTGGAATCGCAGAACACGCGCAACGGCATCCTCGATGCTGCCGAGCTGGTGTTTCTGGAAAAAGGGGTCGCGCAAACCGCAATGGCCGACATTGCGGATGCCGCGGGTATTTCGCGCGGCGCAGTCTATGGTCACTATAAGAACAAGATCGACGTGTGCCTCGCCATGTGCGATCGGGCGTTCGCGCGTGCCGCTGAGGGTTTCGAACTGGTCGAGGATGGGCCCGTGCTCGAAACGCTTCACCAGGCGGCGCTGCACTATCTGCGGCAATGTGTGGAGTCGGGCTCGGTGCAGCGGGTGCTCGAGATCCTGTACATGAAGTGCGAGCAGAGCGAGGAAAATGCACCGCTGCTGCGCCGCCGTACGCTCTATGACAAGCAGACGCTACGTATTACGACCGCGCTGCTGCGGCGCGCGGTGGCCAGCGGCGAACTGCCGGCCACACTCGATTTGCACCTTGCGAGCGTCTATTTCCAGTCGCTGCTGGAAGGCATTTTCGGCTCGATGGTGTGGACCGACCGGCTGCACGGCGCACGCTGGGAAGATGTCGACGCGCTGCTCCTTGCCGGCATCGATACGCTGCACTATTCGACTCGGTTAAGCAGGAAAAGTGTGCCTGACGCGGCATCCTGATCGCCTATTGTTAGTCTTTACCCTCAAGCGATGATGCGAAGGTACCGCAGCGATCGTTC
Source organism: Paraburkholderia sediminicola (assembly GCF_046027825.1). Classification (GTDB taxonomy): domain Bacteria; phylum Pseudomonadota; class Gammaproteobacteria; order Burkholderiales; family Burkholderiaceae; genus Paraburkholderia; species Paraburkholderia sediminicola_D. The sequence continues at coordinate 67,215 of NZ_JAQQDU010000022.1, read as the reverse complement.
TATTGTGCGAGGGCCGAAGTCTTTAGCGAGTCCGCCCCGAACACCGCCGAGGCCTCCTTCAAACAATCGATAAAGTGCAGTGCCGCAGGCGTAAGACGTGCATCTCGCCGCGCGATGATCGCGACGGTTAGCTGAGGCAACGGTTCCTGCAATGTCAGTGCCTTGATGCCGTGCCGCTTGAATTCGATGTCGACAAGCGGCTTGGCGAACACGCTCAGAACATTGGTGTGGGCGACGAGTCCGAGTGCCACCGAGAAAGAAGGACATCGAACGATGCGTTTAGGTCTCGCCATGCCATTCGGCTGAAAAATCGAACGCGTCAGATCATCGCCACCCGCGCCATACAACGGCATGCACCACTGTTCATCGTGGATCTCTCGCAACGAGCGGGCACGGACGCGCGGATGCCGGTTCCTGGCACCGACCACGAAGACCGAACGGAAGAGTGGAATGTAGGTGAATTCACCGTCGGCTTCTTCTGGCTCTTTCAGCAGATGGGTGACGATGAAATCGAGCGTACCGTCACGCAGCCTGGCGAACCCGAACGTATGGCTTCCCTCGCTGAAACTGACCGTGGCCTCGGGCAGGCTGCGCGTAAATGCATCAAAAGCAGCCGGCAGAATCGTGAACGCGACGGTGGGACTCACAGAGATCGATACTGATCCGGTCGTCCCGTGCTTGATCTGCTCAAGCTCGTCGCGCGTGCGGCGCATCTCTTCCACCAACAGCCGGGCGCGGACTTCGAATGCCTTGCCATACTCCGTGAGTTCAATGCCCTTCACGCTTCGCGTGATGAGTGGAACGCCGAAATCGAGTTCGAGTTCGCGTACGACTCTGGTGACTGCCGGCTGCGTCAAGCCCAGTGCACGCGCCGCACCACGAATTGTCGTATGTTGGGTCACCGCGAGAAACGCGTTGAGTTGGTTAAGTTTCATGGCTGCGGGAGATGACAACAAAACGTTATCGAGGTGAAATATTTTTTGTCTTTTGTTTATCAATCCCAGTATATACGCTTACCTCCAGAGCCATTCGCAGCAGCATGGATCCGCGCAGTCAATTCAAGCTCTTTCGAAACCTTTTCCGCCCGGTTCGCGACCAAAGCTGTTCGGCGGACGCCATCAACTTTTTCAAACTTAGGGAAGTGACCAGCATGATCAGCGTGAATCAGGACAGGCTCTGGCGTTCGTTGATGGACATGGCGAAGATCGGCGCGACGGCTAAAGGCGGCAACTGCCGTCTGGCGCTGACAGACGAGGAGGTACAGGGCCGGCGCCTATTTATGCAATGGTGTGAAGAAGCCGGATGCGAGCTTCGCATCGACCCAATCGGCAATATCTTTGCGCGCAGGAACGGCACCCAGAAAGATGCCCCGGCCGTGATGTGTGGAAGTCATCTTGACACCCAACCCGCGGGCGGTCGTTTTGACGGGGTATACGGGGTATTGGCGGGCCTCGAAGTGATCCGGACTTTGAACGAACTTGACGTCAGCACCCGGTATCCCATCGAGGTCGTGGCCTGGACCAACGAAGAGGGCTCCCGCTTCACACCGGGCATGATGGGGTCCGCTGTGTACAGCGGGAAACTCGACATAGACGTCGCGCGCGCACGCCCCTGCATGCAAACCGGCGTACTCTTGAGTGATGAGTTGCGACGTACCGGATTCGCCGGCACTGCGACTGATACCCAGATGCCAAAAGCCTATTTCGAGGCGCATATTGAGCAAGGACCGATACTGGAAAACGCCAATCTTCCGATTGGCGTGGTCACCGGTGCCCAAGGCATCTACGAGCTGGAAGTGACGATTGTGGGATTCGAATCCCACGCCGGCACGACGCCTATGAATTTGCGTAAGGATGCATTGGAAGCCGCCGCCAATATGATTGCGTCGATGCTTGATCTCGGCCACAAAATTGATCCCGATGCGCGCGTGACGGTAGGACACATCGATTGTTATCCCAATTCGCCAAGCACGATACCTGGCAAAGTCGTCTTCAGCATTGATGTACGGCACCCGCAGCAACCGATGCTCCAGAAACTCGTCGCCGAAATCAAGGCTATCTGCGCCCAACGGGCCGTGACCCACGGTGCGAGTGTCGACGTGCAAACGGTTGCGGCCTATGAACCCGTCGCCTTCGACGTTCAATGTGTCCAACGCGTAAGGCAAGCGACGTCATCGCTGGGTTATCCCGCCATGGATATTTGCAGCGGGGCAGGCCACGATGCGGTCAATCTGTCGTATGTCGCGCCCACCGCCATGATCTTTGTACCCTGCAAAGCCGGGCTGAGTCACAACGAGTTGGAAGATGCGGATCCCGTACATCTCGCGCAAGGTGCGTCGGTGCTGGCAAATGCGCTTCTGGACGCGGCTATGTAAGCTGAAATGGGGTGCGACGTGTCAGCGCCGATGGGCCAGCGAGCGCACCAGCCAGTCACCCGTCATCTGCACGGCCTGCACCAGCACGATGAGCACCACGACAGTGGCGGCCATGACCTGATTGTTGAAGCGTTGATAGCCGTAGCGGATCGCCAGATCGCCGAGGCCACCGCCGCCCACCACACCCGCCATCGACGAAAAGCCGATCAGCATCACCACCGTCAGCGTCAGTCCCGCGAGCAGCGACGGAAACGCCTCGGGCAGCAGCACTTTCTGGATCACGTGGCGCGCGGTGCCGCCCATTGCGACCACGGCCTCGACGCGGCCACGGTCGATCTCGTCGAGCGCCGCCTCGACGACGCGCGCAAAGAACGGGATCGCGCCGATCGATAGCGGCACAACCGCCGCCGAACTGCCCAGCGTCGTCCCGACGATGGCACGCGTCAGCGGAATCAGCGCGATCAGCAGCACGACGAACGGCACCGACCGGCCGACGTTGACGATCGCGCCGAGCACCGCCCCGAGACGCGGCGCATCAAGCACGCCGTGAGTCCGCGTGACGAACAACAGCACACCGAGCGGCAAGCCGATCACGAGGGTAACGAGCGCCGCAAGCGCGACCATGTAAAGCGTTTGTGCCGTTCCATTGAGCACCAATGGCACGATGTCGGTCCATGCATCAAGATTCATACGCGCTCCGCCCTCACCCCGCGATCGTTCAGAAACGCCAGCACGCCGCCGAAATCGAGGCCGCCTTCCGGCGCCTGAAAGCCGACCCGCAGACGGCCGACACGCTGCCCGCCGATGGCTTCGACGCCACCGCCCAGCAGCGTCACGCCGATCGAGTGCTCGTGCGCCAGCTTGCTGAGCACGGGTGAGGCTTCGACGGTATCGGTAAACGTCAACTCGGCAACCGCGCCATGCCCCTGCGACAGGCCCGCACACGCAGGCAACAACGACCTGCCGAGACGCGATGCGGGGTTGCCAAGCAACGCCGCCAGCGGGCCGGCCTCGACCACCTTGCCGGCTTCCAGTAAGGCTGCGGAATCGCAGATCGACTTGACGGCATCGAGTTCGTGCGTAATCAGCACGATCGTCACGCCGAGACGCTCGTTCACGTCGCGCAGCAACGCGAGGATCTGCTGGGTGGTTTCCGAATCGAGCGCGCTGGTCGCTTCATCGCACAACAGGCAGGACGGCTGCGCCGCCAGCGCCCGCGCGATCCCGACGCGCTGCTTCTGGCCGCCGGACAACTGCGAAGGAAATGCGTGCGCCTTGTCGGCGAGCCCGACCAGTTCGAGGAGTTCGGCGACCCGCCGCGCACGCTCGGCGCGCTTCATACCGACGATCTCCAGCGGCACCGCGACGTTGTCGGCAACATTACGCGCGTGCAGCAGATGAAAGTGCTGAAAGATCATGCCGATGCGTTGCCGCTGCCGCCTGAGCGCAGCGGCCGGCAGCGCCGTCAGCTCTTCGCCGTCCACCCACACGCGTCCCGAGGTGGGGCGCTCCAGCAGATTCATGCAGCGAATCAGCGTGCTCTTGCCCGCGCCGCTGCGCCCGACGATACCGAAGATCGAACCGTCGGCAATCTCCAGCGAGACGCCGTCGAGCGCGGTGAACTCGCCGCTGCCCGAGCGGTAGACCTTGCGCAGATCCTCAACGCGGATCACGCGCCGCTCCCAGCTGAGTGCACCGGAATTACCGAGCCGCGATAGTGGTCAAGGATAAACTTCGCGACCTGCGGCGAGTTGAGTACGGCCGCGAGACGCTTGATCCGCGGATCGTTCGCCAGTTGCGGCGTGGTCACGACCACGTTCGCGTACGGATTGCCTTCCACTTTTTCGAGGCCGAGCGCGTCTTTGGCGGGGACGAGGCCCGCTTCCAGCGCGTAGTTGCCGTTGATCACGGCGAGATCGACGTCATCGAGCGAGCGCGGCAGTTGCGGCGACTCGATCTCGATGATTTTCAGATGCTTCGGATTGGAAACGATATCGCGCGGCGTCGCGAGACTCGCTTCGCTGCCGGTGATACCCGGCTTCAGTTTGATCAGGCCTTGCGCCTGCAGCAGAAAGAGTGCTCGGCTCAGGTTCGTCACGTTGTTCGGCACGGCCACCGAGCCGCCATCCGGCACCTGCGCGAAGCTCTTATGCTTGTGCGAATAGACGCCGAGCGGCTCGATATGCACAGTCACGGCTACCGCGAACTTCTGGCCGAGCGCCTGCTCCTGTGAATGCAGATACGGCACGTGCTGGAAATAGTTCGCATCGACGTCGCCGTGCGCGAGCAGTTCGTTCGGATTGACGCCGTTCGCCACCTCGATCACGTTCAGCTTCAGATCGGGCGCGATCTTTTGCACGTAGGTCAGGATTTCCGCATGCGGCACCGCATCGGCAGCCACGCGAAGCGGCGGCGCGTCGGCCGCGCTCACGTGGGCGGCAAAGGTGAACGGCAACACGGCAAAGGCCGCGTTACGAACAAGACGGATCATCACTGAACGGAGCATGGAAGTCCTGGCGCAAGAAAGGTTGAACGACGCGCGGCAGGCGGCCACGCGTAAAGACACCGCAAGAAAACCGGTTTGACTGGGCTTAGGCAGGCTGTGCGCCGAGCACATCCTGGTAGTGACGCTGCGCGACATCCGGATGCGAGCGCAACCGCCCCTTCAGATAGTTCGGGCCGACGTCATGAAACAGCGGATTGTCGGGATCGCTCGCCGGGCCGCGCGCCTGGGCCGCAAGAGTTGGCGGCAAACTCAGCAGCGGCACCGTCGCGTCGAGTCGCGCGCCGAGAAAGAACGCGATCGACAGACGCTCGCTGCCTACCGGTGGACTCACCACGCGATGCACGGTGGCACGCAAATAGCCATTGGTTGCCAGTTCCAGCAATTCGCCGATATTCACGACGAAGGTGCCCGGCAGCGGCGCGGCGTCGATCCATTGACCGTCGTCGGTGGCGACTTGCAGCCCGGCTTGCCGGTCCTGCAGCAGAAAGCTCAGGAAACTCGAATCCTTGTGCGCGCCGACGCCCTGATCGCTCCTGGTCGCCTCGCGGCCCGGGTAGCGAATGATCTTGATGTGCTGGTTCGGCGTCTCGCCGTAGACAGGTTCGAATGCGTCTTCAGGTTGCTCGAGCGCCGCGGCGAACGCGCCAAGCAAACGGACCGCCACGCGCGTCAATTCGGCTTGCCAGCGCAACAACACAGGTTTCAGTTCGGGCAACGTGGCCGGCCATTGGTTCGGGCCTTGCAGACGGGTCCATACCGGCACGCCGTCACCCTGCGCAATCGGCGGCCGCTCGGCGCCGATATCGAACTGCTCGCGCCAATCGGGCTGACCGCGCGTCAGTTCGCCGCCGGCCCGCGTGTAGCCGCGAAACTGTGGAGAGCGCACCATATCGAGCGCGCGCTTTTCCGCTTCGGGTAGCAGAAAGAAGCGCCGCGACAGCGTCTGTACCGAGTCGATCAACGTCGCGTCGACGCCATGGCCGCGCAAATAGAAAAAACCGATATCGCGTGCGGCATGGCGCAGATTCTCCAGAAAGACCGCGCGCGCCTCGGCGTCGCCATGATCGAATTGCGCCAGATCGAGAATCGGCAACGCCGCTGCGGTGATGTTGTTTGCCTCAATCATGAAGTCTTGCCTTGCCGGGAATGCCCGGCGATCCGGCGGCACACGCGTGCCACGGATGTGCTTCACTTCACTTCGCGTCGCACAACTAGCCGGATTCGCCGGTTTCAAAGAATGTCTGAAACTGCGAATCGATGCTATCAGCGGCGTTGAATGCGGCAAACCAACAAATCACGCTTTCGATATGTGTGAATTATCGGGATCTGGTGCGGTGTCCTAGCCTAGTGTCCTCCGCCACTGGCCGCACTGGCATCGGTCCTGACCGGCTTCGTGAACCATCGTCAGGCCGGCGCTCCCGGCAAGCCGGCATAGTAACTCCCCGCTGCCATACCGCCATCGACGGACAACTCGCTGCCATTGCAATAGGACGCCTCGTCGCTGGCAAGGAACAGCGTCGCCCGGGCAATCTCGTCCGGTTCGCCGACCCGTTGCATCGGCACGTGTTTATAGGCCTTGTTGACCTCCTCGACCGGTGCCCCACCCGGATTCGACATCAGCGTGTTGACGCCACCTGGATGAATCGAATTCACACGGACACCATGGTGACCGAACTCGAGCGCGGCGACCTTGGTCAACCCCCGCACGCCCCATTTGCTCGACACATAGGCCGCAAGCGCGTTGACACCGCGCAACCCGTCAACCGACGAAATGTTGACGATCGAGCCGGCCCGCTGGGTCTTCATGACAGTCGCGACCGTGCGAATGCCCAGGAAAGTGCCGACGAGGTTGATCGAAACGGCGCGCTCGAAGTCACGTTTGGACAACGCGGTGATCTCGCCGAACACCAGCACGGCTGCGTTGTTGACGAGCACATCGATGCGTTCAAATTTTCTGAGCGTCGCCGCGACGAGGGACTCCCAGTTCGCTTCGTCGCTGACATCGAGGCGCATGAAACAGGCTGCGTCCCCCAGTTCGCCTGCGAGCGCCTCGCCCTCCGCTTCCAGCACATCAGCGATGACCACCCGCGCCCCTTCCTGCACGAAGAGGCGGCACGTCTGTTCGCCCATGCCGCGGGCGCCGCCGGTGACAATAGCGACCTTGTTTGCAAGACGACCCATGATGATGAAGCTCCTTTTCTGACGGGCTGAGCGCGTCGCCGCGGCGGGAGAGCGCAAGCCAGGTTGATGTGGTTGTAGAACCAGGGTTTTGGAATCCCCGAGCGGGGCTACGCCTGATTTTCCGGATCGTCGACGAGTGCCGGTGCGCTTCGACCCGCGAACAGAATCTTCGCCATTCCATCGGCGAGATCCATCGCCAGCGTCGACGTCACGACGCAGCGCGTCACAGAGATCCTCCAGACACCGTCGAGCTTGCGATACTCGTCCTCGTAGTACGCACCCAGTTGCGTGACCGCGCGATCGCGTGTGTTGATCAGGTAGTAGAACAATCCCCAGGTGCCGCGTGCGGTCGTATCGTCGACGAGTGCAATCTGCGGATTCGCTCCGTGATGCATTTCGACGATATGGTCGTGACAGCCGAGTCGCTCGAACACGTCGACCAGTTGATCGCGGTCGCTGAACACGCCGATACGCCCGTAGTCGATCAGCACCTTGCCCGGCGCGAAGCAGTCGCGTATGCCCTGCGGGTCCTTCCGATCGCAGCAAAAGAAGTAGCGCGACTTCAGGCTGCGGATCGCCTCCATGTCTTCGAGCCTGCGCAGCCGCGCCTCCAGGTGGTCCATTGCCGTCATGTAGTCTCCGGGTTCCGAGGCTGATCGAAAGCGACGCCTTTGCGCCAAGTTACAAGTTCCACAGCAAGGCTCAATCATCCATTCAGACTAACTGTGACGGCAGCGGGGATCAGGGCTAACCCCATGTCGCCCTCTTGCTGCTCTGCAACACAGGCGCTGCGACTAGCGGTCCCGGCCGCCCCCACACACCCAAGGTTTCCCCCTAATTCAATCGGACTAAGACCCGGTCAACCGGCGGTGCTAGCCTGAGTCCATACAAAATCATCGCTCTGCCGCGCCCCGGAATGGCCGCGCAAGACGAATCCTGGCTGAACTGGACGGAGACACCATGAAACGCATTTCCCGAAAACTCAGTGTCGTTGGCGGATGTACGGTCGCGTTATTGGCGCTCGGCGGCTTCGTGCGCACGCATGCGAGCGATGCCAGTTCGGACAATGGCGCGCGCGCGGCAGCCTACGCCAACCTGGACCCGACCGGTTGCTCGCTAAACTGTCCGATCGTCAGCCGGAATCAATTGGGTATGGGTGCGCTCAATACGCTCGCGGCGCATTGATTCGATCGATCGCGGTCTACGCCCTATCGCGCGACAAGGATGGCGGCGCATCGGCCAGAACGGTCCGATGCGTTGCTCATTGCAGCCGAAAAGCCGTTTCGAAGCGCGCGATGAACTGCTCGCATTCTGTCTCCGGCAAATGATTGATACCCGCCGCGCGCTTTCGTCCGCCGCCCGTGTCGAAGCCACGGCAGAAATCGTCGGCCCCCAGCGTTTTGCCCGCCGGCACCCGCACGCTCACGACGAAGCCGCCATCGGACTTCGGCGATAGGACCGCGAGCGCGCTGTCCGGCCGCGTTTGCATCAGTTCGTTGGCAAGCACCCCGGTCGCGCGTCGCGCCCACGCTTCTTGAGGAAGCCTGACCAGTGTGGCGCCGCTCACCTCCCGTTCGGGACGCAGCGCACGCGCCTTCCCCATATCTTCACGATAGCCCTCGCACAGCGCCGCGAAAACGTGGGTCTCCCGCATGAAATCGCTCGGGTCGGTGAACGGCAATATCGCCTCGGCCAGTACAGCAGGGTCGAAGTGCAGGTCGTCGACGGTTTCGCCGTAGGCGTTGTAGTTCAGGTGACGTCCCAGTTCCGCGAGCGAGACAACGGTTTCGGGTGCAAGTCCATACGCTTGAGCGAGCGCCTGGCCAAGCTGCGGCAACTCATCGCCGAAGGCCGCGACGATGGCCCAACGGACATGTCGTCCGCCCAGGTAGCCGTTGACGATCGAGCTGGTGCACACGTCGGCCGAGGTGTTGATATGGGCGTCGAAGCCCGGATGAGCCGGCAGATCACCCGCAAAATGATGGTCGAAATACCGGACCTGCGCGCCGGCCCGCAACAGACGGTTGACGTCCGCACCGTTCTGTTCGTGCGAGACGTCGAGGACGGTAACCCGATCGCCGCGACCGGCTTCGATACGCCGCAACAACTGGATGTCGCGCTTGACGCCGGTGACCAATACGGCCTGCGGTGCCTCGGCGAGCCGCAACTGTTGCAGCGCGCAGAGTCCATCCGCGTCGCCGTTGAAAGCGAAGAAGTGAGTCGCCGTTGCGACGGCGCGCGAATCTTCCGCGCCCGCAGCGCCGCTGCGTTGATGCTGATGTTGATCCGTGACGATAGGCTGGGTCACAGTGTGTCTCCAAACGGGTCGAGTCAAGGCATGAAGTCGCCGCCGTTGGCGTCGAGTGTCGCGCCGGTGATGACTTTCGCGTAGTCGGACACCAGAAATAGTGCCGCTTTTGCGCAGTCGTCGTCGGTCGGAATATGTCCTAGCGCGATATTCGCCGCGATCGGCGCGATGATCTGCTCCTGCGGCACATTGTACGCAGCAGCAGCCTGCCGGACATGTTCCTGCACCGGCGCGCCCCACATCCAGCCCATGTGGATGCTGTTGGCCCGGATTCCATGCGGCCCAAGTTCTCGCGCAAGATACTTGACCGCCACCGCTAGCGCGCCTTTGGACGCCGCATAGCCCGCTTCACCCGGAAACGGCTTGCGCACAGCCTGCGTGTTGATCATGACGATCGCGCCGCTGCCGCGCTTTTTCATGTGCGGCACCACTTCCTGCGTCAGGTTCATCGTACCGAACACGTTGGTGTCGAACACCGAGCGCCAGCCATCCAGATCGGCCTCTTCAATCGGCTCCGGGAATTTGCCGTGCACAAATGCGCTGTTCACCAACGCGTCAATCCGGCCGAAGCGCTCGATTGCCTGCGCGACCAGGTGCTTGCATTGCTGCCTGTCGGTAATGTCCGCCGTCACTTTCAGCACCTGACAATCGACGCCCAATTCACGGATCCGCTGTTCCGCCTCATCCAGTTTCGCCGGGGTGCGGGCGGCGGCAACCACCGCGTGCGCCCCCTCGCGCGCGGCCTCGACGGCAAGCTTGATACCGAGACCCGGACCGATGCCCGATACCACGACGACCTTGTTTCTGAGGAGCATGTCAAAGATTCCCTTGATAGTTATACGAGTAGCAGAATTCCAGGCAGCGGTTGCGGATGCGCCAGCCGTCGCCGGTGCGCACCAGTTCATCCGCGTACCAGATGCCGAAGAACATCACCTTCTCACTGCCATCGGGTTGCCGCATAACCATCGGGTTGTGGCACATCGTGCGGGCGGTCGCCGTCGCGCCTTGCAGCGTGATGCTGATATTGCCCATCATGTGCTGGCTGCGCGGAAACTGCGGCAATGCCTCGGCCAGAAACTGCCTGGCCCCTTCGAGCGTGCAACGCGGGCCGCCGGTCGCGCGGTAGTCGATCACGGCGTCGGCAGTGAAAATACGATCCAGCGCGGCAAAATCGCGCGCATCGATCGCGGTGCCGTAATCGATCAGTAAATCGGAGATGTCGGCCCGGTCGAGCAGGTACTGCAAATCGCGCGGCATGACTTTCCTGTGTGTGTGTCGATGATGAGTGGGCGTTCTGAATGCGGGCGCAGCGCGCTGGCTGCACGGGGAACCGCGCGTTAAGGCGCCGCGGTTACACCGGGCAAAATATGACGTTCACGGTACGGCGCGAAGTCGCGTTCAAGCTGCTCCACGCTCAGTCCGAACTCCGCGAGCGTGTAGTCGTGTACGGCGCGCTTGTCGCGGCTGTTGTGCGACAGCCATGCCTTCATCGCTTCGCGGACATCGTCCGGAAACGGCATGCCGGCAAAGCGATACACCCGCTCGATCACGCCGAATGGATCGGTCACGGTGTCCTCGAAACGGATGTCGAGAAAACACCCGGCCGGCAGCGTGGCACGTACCTCCATTGCGTGGTGAACCGCGCGCCTCATTTGCGCGGACCATTGCCCGCCGACCACTTTGGCGTCCGGCGCGTCGGCGAACATTTTCCACAGGGTGTGCGCCATGCTGGCCATCGACGGAATCGTCATGGTCGGATCACGATGGGTCAGCACCACTTTTGCGCGCGGGAACACCTTGAACAGGACTTCGAGGGTATGCAGATGCTGCGGTGTCTTGAGTATCCATCGCGGCGCATCCCGAACGCCGCGTTGCCGCTTTTGCCATTGCAGGAACTGCAGCATCTTTTTCAGGTATGCATAGACGGGGGTCTGGTCCTGCTGCGCGAGCCAGGCCGTATACGTCGGGACGTTTGCATACGAGTCCATTGCGCACATGAACGAGTGCTCCATCAGCATGAACTCTTCGTCCGGCTGCATCGCATCGAGTGGGTGAATCGCGAGAATCTGCGGGATGGTCTGGATCATCTGCTCGACCTCCGCGCAAGCCGACGCGATGCGCGGCGCGGGATGCTCAACCGCTTCACCCGGCAACGGCGCCGGGTAGCGCGTTTCCCACCAGGCCGCCGAGTAGAAGCGCGGGTCGACGGCCAGCATGCGTTGCAGCAGCGTGGTGCCGGTCCGCGGCAAGCCGACAATGACAAGCGGGTCATCAATCGGTTGCGTGAGGATCTCGGGATTACGCCGGCAATAGTCTTCGATGACCAGCCGGTTGACCAGTTGCGCCAGCACCTTGCCGTGCAACATCGCCTCGCCTTGCGGCGACACGTTCGCCTCGCGGGTCAGCGAATCGATCAACACGTCAAGCGCTTCGCGATAGTTGCCGGCGCCGAAATCGGTCAGGCCTCCCGAGCGTTCAATCGCCAGCGCCAACAGGCGGTCCGCGTCGAGGCGGGTTGCCGTGGTAGCGTCCGTCGTCATACTGCCTCCTCAAGCGTTTCGAGTTTGACGACCCGAGCGACCGGATGCACCGGATGCGCGGCGCCGACCCAGCGCCAGCACATCGTGCCATTGCGATGCCCCGCCGTGTCGAGCCAATTGGACTTGCCCGGATTGCGCGCGCTCAGGATCAGCGTCACGCCGCCATTGGCGTTGTAGCGCGCCGAATGTTTGTTGATGCAGATGGTGTGGTGCCGGTAGTCGAGCGATTCCATCCAGTAGTTGTTGATCTGCAGGTTCCAGAAGTCACATTCGGGTATGGATGCCGCCTCGATCACCAGCGCCTCGTCGTCGCCAAGGGTCCAGTACGAGTGGTAGTAGAAGATGTTCGGGTCACCGCCCACCGCCTGGCACACCGCCTGGTCGGCGGGCGGCAACTGGTTGGCGTGGTGCTGATAACCCGCGGCCCAATCCGCGAAGAGACGTGCGGTGTTCTCGACGAAACCGGCCGCGCGCAACAGGCCGGTGTGCAGCGTGGCGGGATCGAGCGCAGCCGGCTTGTCCGTCGAACCGATGCGCTCGATCTTCAGTTGGGCGGGCTTCTCCGACTTGCGATCGAGAAACGTCTGCCGCGCGATCAGCGCGTTGGTGCCCGGCTCCATACGTACCCAGTTGCCTTCATGCGGCCGTTGGCTCAGCACGATTTCAAAACTGCCGTCCGCCTCCACCGCCAGATGGTTGGCATCGATGAAGCCCGTCTGGGTCATCTTGCCGTCGGTCTCGTAACCACCCTTCTGCGTGCCGAAGCTCAAATACGCCACCGTGCCGCGCTGACCGGAAACCCGATAGTCGTGTGCGCCGTTCAGACGCGCATATTGGTAAAGATTGTCCGGGTTATCCGCGCCGATCTTCGCGGTTTCATGCGATGGCGAGAAGAAGCCGGGGAAATCCGCGTCCGCGAATTCCACATGCATTTCAAGCGCGATTCGCAAGAGCCGGCTCAGATAACGAAATCCCTCCGTGCGGGTCAGCGCGTCGCTGGGTGCCTCCGCCCTGAGAATCTGCTGGCCGCTGCGTTTTAACGTCTCGCAGAATTCAGCCCATGCCTGGCCGGAAAGAAGCTGTTCTTCACTGGAATGTGCCGCCATGCCGGATCTCCGTCGTGTCCTTGAAAACACACGATACAAGTGGACGAATTCCGCGCTCTTCGTCCGACCGGACTAACTTGGGTTTACCCGCCAATAGTCCACCTGGACGAGGAACGCGACGGCATGCCTCTGACAGGATGATCGCGCGCGACAACGCGCGACAACCCGCTTTCCAAGGAGGCTTATATGTCCAGTCAGCAAAACCTGGTGACATCGATCAAGGTCGAAATCGATGCGCCTGCGTCGCTTGTGTGGGACGTGCTCACCGATCTCGCCCAGTATCCGCAATGGAATCCGTACACGGTCAAGGTTGAATCGACGCTCAAGATGGGCGAACCGGTCAACCTGTTCCTGCCGAACCCTGCCGCGCCCGGCGAACTGCTCCACGTGGTCGAACACCTGGTGGCGTTCGACCGCCCGACGCTGCTGTCGTGGGAAATGATCCCGTCAGCCGGCAACCCGGATGCAGCGCGCCGCGACCAGGTGATCGAAGCCACGGGCGAGGCAAGCTGTACTTACTATTCGACTGACCTGTTTCTGGGGCCGACGGCGCCGGTCGTGATGGCCACGCACGGCGAATGGGTGCGCATGGGCTTCGACGCGGTCGCGCGCAGCCTGAAAGTGCGGGCCGAGTCGCTCTACCAGGCCGCATGCGCGACGCAGCCAGGCTAGTCCCGTTCGTACGGACAAACCGCGCCTCATGCGTTTTTTAGTCTGGTCGGACGAAGAATGCATCGGCACCGGACCCGTACTGTCTCCTTCATGCGCGGCCCCTCATCTTCGTCACGGGGCCCAGCAAACGATAAGGAGACTTACGATGTTGACCCACTTGGAGCGTCTGGAGGCGGAGAGCATCCACATCATGCGCGAGGTAGTGGCCGAATGCGAAAACCCGGTGATGCTGTACTCGATCGGCAAGGACAGCTCGGTCATGCTGCATCTCGCGATGAAGGCGTTCTATCCCGCCAAGCCTCCCTTTGCGCTACTGCACGTCGATACGACGTGGAAATTCCGCGAAATGATTGCGTTTCGCGACCAGACCGTCGAGCGGCTCGATCTTGAACTGCTGGTCCATATCAACCCTGAGGGCGTCGAGCAGAACATCAATCCGTTCACACACGGCTCGGCGGTGCATACGGACATCTGGAAGACGCAGGGCCTGAAACAGGCGCTCGACCACTATGGATTCGATGCCGCCTTCGGCGGGGCGCGCCGCGACGAAGAGAAATCGCGCGCCAAGGAACGCATTTTCTCGATCCGCTCCGAACAGCACCGCTGGGACCCGAAGATGCAGCGCCCCGAACTCTGGCATCTGTACAACGCGCGCAAGCGCAAGGGTGAAAGCATCCGCGTGTTCCCGATTTCGAACTGGACCGAGCTCGACATCTGGCAATACATCTACCTGAACGAGATCCCGATCGTGCCGTTGTACTTCGCGAAGGAGCGCCCGGTGGTCAAGCGTGATGGGACGCTCATCATGGTCGACGACGAACGCATGCCGCTTCACAGGAACGAAGTACCGGAGATGAAGAAAGTGCGTTTCCGCACGCTCGGCTGCTACCCGCTCACCGGCGCGATTGAAAGCGAGGCCGATACGTTGACCGGCATCATCCAGGAAATGCTGCTGGCGAAGACGTCGGAGCGCCAGGGACGGCTGATCGACAGCGATTCGGCCGGTTCGATGGAAAAGAAGAAACAGGAGGGATACTTCTGATGGCACACGTTTCCACCATGATTGCCGACGACATCGAGCAATATCTGTCGACGCATCAAACCAAAGGGCTGCTGCGCTTCATCACCTGCGGCAGTGTCGACGACGGCAAGAGCACGTTGATCGGCCGGCTGTTGTACGAGTCGAAGATGCTATTCGAAGACCAGCTCAGCCAGCTCGAAGCGGATTCGAAGAAAGTCGGCACGCAAGGCGGCGATCTCGACTTCGCACTGCTGGTCGACGGACTCACCGCCGAGCGCGAACAGGGCATCACGATCGACGTCGCGTACCGCTTTTTCTCGACCGAGAAGCGCAAGTTCATCGTCGCCGATACGCCAGGACATGAACAGTACACGCGCAATATGGTGACCGGCGCCTCCACGGCCGACGTCGCGATCATTCTGATCGATGCGCGCAAAGGCGTATTGACCCAGACGCGCCGCCACAGCTACCTGGTGTCGCTGATCGGCATCCGGCGCATCGTGGTGGCGATCAACAAACTGGATATGGTCGACTACGCGCAAGACGTGTTCGATCGAATCGAAGCCGAGTATCGCGAGTTCGCCAGGCAGATCGGCCTGGACAATATCGTCTGCATCCCGATGTCCGCGCTGCGCGGCGACAACGTCACCGAGCCCAGCGCCAACACGCCCTGGTATCAGGGACCGCCGCTGATGACGTATCTGGAAGCCGTACCGATCGAAGACGATGCACAACGCAACAACGCGTTCCGCCTGCCGGTGCAATGGGTCAACCGGCCGCACCTGAATTTTCGCGGCTATGCGGGCAACATCGTCTCAGGCAACATCCGTCGCGGTGAACGCGTTCGCGTGTTGCCGTCCGGCAAGGAAAGCCGTGTCGCGTCGATCATCACCGCTACGGGCGAGTGTGACGCGGCATCGTGCGGACAATCGGTCACGCTGACGCTGGAAGACGAAATCGATGTCAGCCGCGGTGACGTGATCGCCTGCACCGACGCACCGCCCGCCGTCGCCGACCAGTTCGAAGCCACCCTCGTCTGGATGAGCGACGAGCCGATGCTGCCAGGCCGTCCTTATCTGCTGAAGATAGGCACCCGTCTGGTGAGCGCCACCAGTGCGCAGCCCAAGTACAAGATCAACGTCAACACGCTCGAACACCTGGCGGCCCGCACGCTTGATCTCAACGAAATCGGCGTGTGCAATCTCAGCCTCGACCGGCCGATCGCGTTTGACAGCTACGCCGAGAATCGCGATACCGGCGGCTTTATCGTGATCGACCGGCTGACCAACAATACGGTCGGCGCCGGCATGCTGCATTTCGCGTTGCGGCGCTCGCAGAACGTGCATTGGCAGGCCATCGACGTCGATCGTGCGGCGCATGCTGCGCTCAAGGGCCAAACGCCCCGCATCGCGTGGTTCACGGGTTTATCGGGCGCGGGCAAATCGACCATTGCCAACCTGGTGGAGAAGAAACTGCACGCGCTCGGCAAACACACCTATCTGCTCGATGGCGACAACGTGCGTCATGGGTTGAACAAGGATCTCGGCTTCTCCGAGGCCGACCGCGTCGAGAATATCCGGCGTGTCGCCGAAGTAGCGCGTCTGATGACCGACGCAGGTCTGATCACCCTGGTGTCGTTCATTTCACCCTTCCGCGCCGAGCGCAACATGGCACGCGCGCTGGCTGGCGCGGGCGTGTTCGTCGAGATATTCGTGGACACGCCGATCGATGTCGCCGAACAGCGCGATCCCAAGGGACTGTATAAGAAAGCGCGGCGTGGCGAACTGAAGAACTTCACCGGCATCGACTCGCCGTATGAGCCGCCTGAACAGCCGGAAATCCGCATCGACACCACGACCGACTCGCCGGAGCAGGCCGCGGAGCGCATCGTGGCGTATTTGCTGGGCGATAGCAATCCGATTTAACGCCTTCACGCCGTTCAACGGCCGTGTTACCGCGCCGCCCCATCGACTAGATCAAACGGACGATGTGGGCGGCGCGCACGTTTGTATGATCGTTGCAAACACAAGAAAAAATCCTGAGTCCATGTTCATCGGAGACACCGAACATGTCGATGGCGATGTCGGCGGATTGCGACACTGTCGCTTCCGAATATTTTGACGCGGCGGCGCTTGCCCCTCGGCAATTGAGTGCGCTGCTCGGCCTCGTCTATCAGGGGCCTTTGGAAGCGACGCCGTGGTCGCGCCTGCTGGAATGCATCCGGCAGCAGCTTGACGCGAGTTTTGTCACGCTGGTGCTGCGCAACCCGGCGAGCGACCGGCCCGGCCTGATCGTCAATGCGTCCTCCTATGGCACGCTATTGCCGGGCGAGCCATCCTACAGCGAGCACTACTATGCGATCTGCCCATTTACCACCCTGCCCGCCGGGCAGGTGGTCACCGCCGACGAACTGTTTGGCGAAGCAGCCTGGTGTGAGCATGAGTTCTATCTGCAATACCTGAAGCCGCTTGACCTCCGTTATATCCTCGCGGCCAACATCCGCACCGACGACGGCGTGGAATGCGCGTTCTTTGTCAGCCGCGCCCATCGCGGTTGCGACTATGGCAAAGCTGACAAGGCATTGATCGCCATTCTCCTGCCTCACCTGAAACGCGCCGTCGATCTTCACTCGACGCTCGACGCTCTCGAGTCCGAGCGCACCTTGTATGCAGGCACCATCGACCGCATGCTGGTGGGCACCGTGATCCTCGACGAACATGGCAGGGTGATGAAGAGCAACGGCGCGGCCGACCGTCTGTTTGCGAAGCAGGACGGCATTTACCTCAGCCACGATGCCTTGCATGCGCACTGTCCGCTGGAGAATCGCAAATTCCAGAAGACAATTCAGTCGGCAATCAACAATCACCTCATCGCCGCCACCGCATGCGTCGAGGCGACGACGCTGTCACGACCGACAGGTGAAATGCCGCTCAGCGTTCTGATGCGCCCGATTCCGCTCAACTATTGTGCGGAGGACAAGAGACGGCGGCCAGCCGTCGCCGTCTTCATTCGCGATCCCGCCGGCTCGCCGCAGAATTCGCGCGCCATGCTGCGCAAGTTGTTCCGCCTGACGCCGACCGAAACGGAACTCGCCCTGCTTCTGGTTGACGGCCTCACACTGGATGAAGCCGCCGATGCGCTCGGCGTGACGAAGAACACGGCGCGAGCGCATTTGCGGGGCGTATTTGCGAAAACTGGCGCGACGCGCCAGGCAGTGCTCGTGAAGACGCTGCTCAATAGCGTGGTTTCGATGGTGTGAAGTAACGTGCTGCGGGGCGCCACCTGCCCCGCAGCGAAACTGGCTGACTGGACGGTTCGAAATTACGACCTCAGAGACCTGACGCCCGAATCGAATCCGGCGAAAAATGTCCTTCATTGAATTCCGGGTCGCTGTTCAGACGCACAACCTTCCCCTCGTTCGTCATTCGATCAGCCATATACGCCGAAGAAATCAGATCCTGGTAGAACACGGTTGCCGCATAAAATCGCTGGGCATCGTACGCATAGAACGTCGTTTGCATATTGGTTCGCCACAACTGACCTTGGGCGTCATAGTTGTCGGCCAGCAACGCCATCCACGTGTCTTCGTCAAGATAGATCACCCGCTTGGCGTACTGATGCCGATATCCTGACTTCAACGTTGCCTCCAGAACCCAAACCCGGTGCAACTCGTAACGGACAAAGTCTGGATTGGGATGTCCTTTCGTCAACAGCGACGCATATTTGATCGAAGAATCGTTCAGTTTGTAGTTATCGTACGGGACATAGATCTCTTTCTTGCCGAGAATTTTCCAGTTGTAACGCTCACCGGAACCATTGAATAGCCGGTCGTCATCAACCGTTCTGAATCCGCCTGGCCCCTGAGGCTGATCGAATCCATATTCGGGAGACTGGCGGACACGTCGCGTACCAGGGTTGTATACCCATGTTTTGGTGAGATCGGATCCTTCGTGGTCCCAATAGGTCTGCGAGACAATAAGGCTGCCACGGTCGCTAAGCGGCAGATCCGTTCCCACACGAGCGAACGTCCTGTCAATAAACGGTTGGCTGGGATCAAACTTCGGGCCGTTCATCGGCGACCAGATTTCGTATTTCCACTTTCCCCAGGCAATACTCCCAGCCGGATAGACCACTGCCTGATCGTACACCGCGGACTCGGTGGCAATGGCCGACGAGAAACGTAGGTTCCACATCAACTCCTGCCCATTATGCGGAATAGGGAAAGGCGCCTGCGGAGGATAGTTCTTGAGGCCATTGCCGTCCGCAGTCATCTGCACATTCTGCGCATACGTGCCAATTCGTTTGTACGCTGCCTCGTCGTAACGAAAATCTCGATGACTCGGGTAGATGATCATCTTGAACGAAGAGGGGTATTGCTTGAACAGCGCCTTCTGACCGTCGGTCAGATTGGCCTGGTATTCGGACATGTTTTGCGCCGTGATGACGAAGCGCGGCTGTTCGCCCGGGTACGGATCGGGATATCGCTCCCCCTCCTTGTATGCGACGCCTGGCGGCGATCCCAACCACTTTCCGGTCCATGCGGGAATGGTTCCGTCCTTGTTGCCCGCACGCTCGGCTCCCATCGGCGTGAGCGCGCTGCCCAACTGGTTGAACTCTTCTGCGCTCATGGCGGCCAACGCGGAGGTGCTCGACAATATCATTGCTACATTTATGCTAAGCAATCCGAATATTTTTGCATATGAAAGTATCACTTTATCCTACTCCATATTGATGATTAGTTTTTGACTGATTTTCGATGAAGCCGAAATCAGCTTTCGTTCGGGTCAGGTCAGATCAAGTCCGGTCATCAGAGATTTGCAAAACGAGCTTCGCTCGGTGCGTGCCGTTCTGAACCATGCTATGAGCGTGCGCCACTTTGTCCATGGGCAACGATTCGATGCGCGGCGGGCGGACCTTACCGCCAGCAAGCAGATCCGCGACCTGGCCTAGTTGCCGGCCGCTTGGCATCTTGCTGAAAGTCAGCCTGGTCCGAAGACCTCGCCGCGCTGCGTCCTCATGATCCGGGCCGGTATCGCCTTGCATCAACGTCAGGATACTGACCAGGGTGCCGCCCGGTCGTAGCATGTCCAGCCCAGCAGGCAGCGTCGCGCAACCGATCGTGTCGAGGATCAGGTCAACCCCTGCCGGCGACCAGTCATGAACGGCAGTCAGGATGTCCTGGGTTCGATAGTCGATGTTGCATTCGGATCCGAGCGCCGTAGCATAGTCGAAGTTGTAGGCACCGCACGTCGCTGCGACGTGGGCACCGGCGTGCCTGGCAAACTGGATCGCGAATGCGCCGACGGCCCCCGCCCCGCCGTGGACCAGCACACGCTGACCGGGTTGAAGCTCCCCATCCTCAAAGAGACCAGTCCATGCCGCCAAAGCGGGGGTCGGCACCGCAGCGGCCTGCGCAAAACTAAGGTTCTCGGGCATGCGCACCACTGAGGCCTGCGAAACCGTGACGAATTCCGCGTAGGCCCCCCATTTGCCGGCCCCAACATCGCTCTGTGCAAAAACCCGCATGCCCTTCTCGAAGCCGACCACGTCCGCCCCAACATCGATCACGGTTCCAGAAAGATCAAACCCGATGACAAAGGGGAACGTATAGTTGATGAACGATTTCAGATAACCTTCCCGGCACTTCCAGTCCGCCGGATTCACGCCTGCGTACGCGACCTTGATCAGAATCTCGCCGGGACTGGCTTCGGGTCTCTGAACACGGGCGATCTTCATGACCTCCGGTCCGCCAACGCGATCCAGCACGACCGCGCGCATTGCAGCACCTTCTGCAGGTTCCATTTCGTCTCCGTGGCACATCGTTCGCGATCAGGCGAGGGTTGCCCCTGCCGGCCTGTCGCGAGGGTGCTCATGCTCTGTTTCAAAAGTGACAGGCCGACGCCTGAGGAATATCATCGCCGCGCCCGCGAGCCTGCAAGAATCGCTAACTGGGACATGACCTGGCAGACAGGCTTTCGGCGTGAGGTCATTATCTGGTCGCGACGAACGAACAACGCTTACCGTTTCGATCATTAACCGTTACGACCTCGCTCAAAAGGAGATTTGCGTGGCAACTTCGCGCAAGCGGCACACTGCGCGCGTGCCGCAGGGTTTGGGCTCGCGTTTGCTGGACGAACTGAGCCGCCATGGCGGCACGAGCGCCGCAAGTACGCTGCCGGTTTTACCCGATGCCACCGACCCTCTTTCGGCCGACCATTTCGTCTCGATGTATCGCGCGGCTATCGAGCAATTGGAGGCACAAGTCGCGCAAGGTGACGGCCATCCCCCGATGCGCAAGACCGAGGTCGATCTCATGTGCCGGTGCCTGCTCAGCTGCCGCTCACTTGATGAGGCCATACACTGCGCGATTGACTTCTGCACCATGCTGCATCCGAGGGCGGGCGCGTTGAGTTTGAAGTCGGCCAACCTGACAGCAACGTTCTGCATGGACTCGTTGCGTCAACGGCAAAGTTCTGCGGCATGCCTGGTTGATCTGACGGGCTTGCTGTTCTATCTCCAGCTCTTCAGCTGGTTAATCGGGCAACCGCTGAAACCGGGCAAGGTCTTTCTCGCCCATCCGCTGCGCGAAGACGCATCACCCTTCCTCGGCCTGTTCGGGGCCCCGGTCGCTGTTGGCGAGCCGACCTACGGGTTCACATTCGACGCCGCTTTGTTGACGCGGCCCGTGTTGCGTCAGCCGGCAGAGCTTGCTCCGTTCCTGATGGACGTGCCGTTTCGGCTGACGGGAACGTTTCCAGACGCGTTGTCATTCTCCCAACAGGTGTACGGCTTTCTCGATGCCGCACTGGCGCGGGAAGTTCCTCTTCCAACGCTAAGCGAAATCGCCACCGCCCTTGGTATTAGCGAACCGACACTCCGGCGGCGCCTGGCCGCTCAAAACACGGGATACCAGGCGTTGCGCGAACAATGCCTGCGAGAGTTCGCTGTGCGCTGTCTGCATGCCACGAACTGGTCGATGAGCCGCATCGCAGGCCATCTGGGTTTCAGCGACGAAGCCTCGTTTCGCCGCGCTTTCGTTCGTTGGACTGGGCAGGCGCCAAGCCATTTTCGCCGTCGCAAGTAACGGGCTGGGACGCTCAGGGCATCTCGTGTCAAACATGGCTTCCCGCAGGGTCTTCACACAAATTCCGTTTTGATCGCCACGGTAGCGTTTGCCGACCGATGTGGTGCGGGTCACCCTTAATGAGCCACCACATAATGGACTCACTCGCTCGCGCTTCCGTGCAAAACGGAACGATCGAGTCTCCCCGGTAACAATCAGACTTAGCCAAGCGCAGCTTCGCGCTGCGAGTCCCCGGCGCCCAGGCGAACACGCTCACACAGAGGGAACATACAGACCATGACGATCGGCGCACGACCGCTGGGGCGTTTCAACGCCTGCCAGTACGCCACTGTGCATTCAGGAGGCAGCAGATGATCCACGTGCTGGATGAAATCGTAGTGAATGCCGAGCACGTTCCTGCCGTGCTGACTCTTGTGCAAGAGCAGCACCTCAGTCACAGTTCGGCACGGGGGCTCACGCTGCTCAATCGCTGGGTGTCGCCGCCTGTCGCCATCCCCGACGAACCCAATACGTTGTGGCTACTGTGGCAGTTACCGGACGTGCTCGCTTATTACGGCATGCGCGCCGCCGCCGGGTTGGAAGTGATCGAATTCTGGTCCGCGGTAGATCGACTGGCTCATCGTCGCCGGCGCCATGTTCTGACCGGCGCCGATCAGCCACTGCCTGAACCCATGGGGTGTCCTGATGCGACTTGAAACAGCCCAGCTCTATCTTGACCATGATGCTTGCCCGGATACGCTGGAGCGTGAACTGGAGGCATGCACTCACTCGCTACCCGGTCTGCGCCGGATTGTCGTTGGCCGAAACATGGAAGGCTGCTGGGGGGCCGGCGGCTACACCGTCGATCTGCACTTCGAGGGCGGTGCCTGTGCTGCTACTGCTGCCGCGGCGGCCGCGTGCCTTGCGCAGTTGCCGGGTGTGTCGCGCGCGGATCATCTTGCGTATCGACCTATAGACGGCGGCCAGCGAGCGGCTGGCTTGCAAAATGGCGTTTGGCGCACGTTGCTATTTCGCGTCAGGCCAGAGGCAGGCAGCGAACGCGTTGCCGCCCTCGAGCGCGATCTGCTGCGCATGCCCGCGTACATGCCGACGATTCGCAACTGGCAACTGAGCCGTGTCACGTCGCCCAGTGAGTGGTCCCACGTCTGGCAGCAGGAGTTCGCCTGCGTCGAGGACCTTCAGGGGGAGTATCTGACACACCCTTTTCATTGGGGCTGGGTGGATCGCTGGTTCGACCCTGAGTTTCCCGAATGGACGGTAGAGGCAATTTCCCATGCCTTTTGTCCGCTGGAATCGACCATCCTGACCCTTCCCCCCATCACGCAAAGAACGATATGACCAACAAGCCACAAAAATTGATCGGCAAAGTCGCGCTCATCACTGGCGCGAGCCGGGGAATCGGGCGGGCCATCGCTCAGCGCTTCGCTGCGGAAGGCGCCACGGTGGTAGTCAGCGGTCGAAGCCTTGAGCAATCCGTCGTCCTGCCGGGCACGCTGGCCGAGACGGTAGCGTTGATTACGCAGGCGGGAGGGCATGCAATCGCACTGGCGGCCGACCTGGAAAAGCGAGCGGAGCGTGACACTCTGGTGGCCCGTGCAGACGCAGCGGCGGGTGGCATCGACATTCTGGTGAACAACGCCGGCTTCGCCGAGTACAGCCTCGTCGAGACGATGCCATTGGCGATGTTTGACCGTACGCTGGACCACTACCTACGGATACCATTCACGTTGAGTCAGGCGGCAATCCCGCTGATGCGCGCACGTGGAGCCGGCTGGATCCTGAACCTCGGCTCAGTGACGGCGCTTGCGCCATTGCGCCCATATTCTGTGTTCGATAGCGCCGGTGGTGTAACGGCGTACGCGGCCATTAAGTCTGCGGTTAACCGCTTTACCCAGGGCCTCGCCGCCGAGTTGGAGGCCGACAACATCGCAGTGAATTCCGTGGCGCCCAGTACGGCCATTCGCACGCCCGGCGCTGACCAACATATCCCGGCGCAGTATCCGACCGAAGCGGTCGAGTACCTGGCCGAAACGACACTTGCGCTTTGCCACCTGCCAGCACGCGAACGGACCGGCCTGATCACACACAGTCTGCACTTTCCGCTTGCCTGGCAACTGCCCGTCTACTCGCTGGACGGACGCGAGCTTTTGCCGCCGCCGACGCTGCCGGACGTGGCCCATCCACACATTGTTCCTTCCGGAGCCTGATCTTGACGACACCCATTCGCTTCGACGGCGGTACCGCCGTGATCACTGGGGCGGCCAGCGGCATTGGCAGCGGTCTTGCACGCCATGCGGCATCGCTCGGCATGCGTCTGGTGCTGGCAGACGTCGACCAGCCCCGGCTCGAAGCATTTGCCGCCACGCTGGACTCCGACGTGCTGACAGTAGTCACTGACGTCGGCATTCCAGACGCCGTGGACGCATTGGCAGAACAAGCCTGGCAGCGATACGGCCGTGTGGATCTGCTGTTTAACAACGCCGGCGTAATGGGCACTGGCTTCAGCTGGGAGATCTCTTTCGAGCAATTCGAACGCAGTTTCGCAGTGAACGTGCACGGCGTGCTGAACGGTATTCGTAGCTTCGTGCCCCGGATGCTAAAAGCTGGCGCGCCTGCACACATCGTCAATACCGCATCGATTGGTGGATTCCTTCCGAGCCCGTTGATGTCAACGTACTCTGCCAGCAAGTTCGCGGTCGTGGCATTGACCGAATCGCTGCACGGCGAGCTCAAAATGGTGAACGCGCCAATTGGCGTGTCGTTGCTGGCGCCCGGGCCCGTTCAAAGCGGAATTTTCGACGCGCCTCTGATCGGGACGGCAAAGCGCCCCGAGGTCGAGCAGTTCGTTGAGACGCTGCGCAGGATGCTGTCGACGCATGGCCTGACACAAGACGCATTCGCTGAACGCGTGTTCACTGGCATCCGCGAGAAGCGTTACTGGTTGTTGCCTCAGCCGGAAATGCTCGACGAACCGCTGCGACAACGCACGGAAGGCATCCTCGCACGTCGCGATCCTGAACTGCCTACGTACTGACGGCGCAACGGTCAGGGATCAACGCAAAAGAGCGCGGAGAACGGCAATACGAAACACAAATCTCAGTATCAGCGCGCGTCTTGGAACAGACGCGACTATGAATTTTTTCTGTCACCCAGGACAATTTTGTGGATATTAGCCGGATATACCCAGTCGCGAGCCTGGCGCTCGATGAGATCCATAAATGCCGGGGGGCCACTGCAGTAGATCTGCGTGTTCGCATGGGCCGGACTCATCGCGTGAGACGTTGTCTGCTCCAACCGGTCAGCATTCAAGCCAAAATGGTGATGGACCCCACCTTCGCTTTTAAGCGCGTCAAGTTCTTCCCGAAAGACCGCGCGTTCAGGTGATCGAGCGAAGTTGTGCAGCTCGAATTTTTGACCTGCCGAGGCAAGCCGGTTCGCGATTCCCGCGATCGATGCGGCGCCAACGCCTCCAGCAAAAAGGATAGATCGCGTGCGATCGTCTAAAACAACTGTAGGACTCCGTGACGTTACGATGAACGCCTCATCACCTTGACTCAACGAGATGTCGGCTGTTTCTGTGTCCGTGCCGCCATCAGCTTGTCTCACAGCGATGACATAGGCACGCGGCTGAGATGTAGAACCGCACAGGGGATATATTCTCTCCTTGCAGATGACATTGTCGTGAACAAGTGTCACGCAAGCGCCATCGTCAAACGACGGAAGCTCCGATCGAGACCTGGTTTGAAGTTCAACGGCATGGTAACTCTCGGCAAGTTGCCATTTCCGTGTGATGATGACTGGGAGGAGGTTGTCGTGCATGTCTTCTCCAATAGGACCTTCGACTTCCGAAATCGGGAGTTCGTCGATGTATGGATTGCATGAGATGGCCGGCCCAGGAAGCTGCTCGAAGGACCGCTGAATGTCAGACTCAGGTTAGGGCGCGAGAAATCCACGAGCAAGCCGTCCAACGCGCATACCACGTATATAACTGTGCTGATAAAGGGTGGCCGTTGGCTCGGTGCCGCAAGGGGTCTGGCTGGTTGATCCAGCGAAAGCTCTTAGTATTAAGTAAGCGGTCGCGCCATTCTTCAGTTCGAAGATTCACTTTGTTCAACCGCGCCTCAGGCGCCAAAGTGTGAGTGCACCGTGAACCTCGAATGCGGCCACACCTTCTCTTTCAGCCCAGACGGCGAACACTTCCTGCTCGACGGCGAGCCGTTCCAGATTCGCAGCGGCGAGATGCACCCGGCCCGCATCCCGCGCGAGTATTGGCAACATCGAATCAGGATGGCCAAGGCGATGGGGATGAACTGCATCGCCTTGTACATCATGTGGAACTACCACGAGACGCGTCCGGGCGTGTTCGATTTCCACAGCGGCAACCGCGATATCGCGGCCTTCATCCGGCTGTGCCAGTCCGAGGGGATGTGGGTGCTGCTGCGCCCCGGGCCTTACGTCTGCGCCGAATGGGATCTTGGGGGCCTCCCCTCCTACCTGTTGCGCGACCCGGACGTCCAGTTGAGGACCGACTCAGCCACCGACGCTCGCTATATGGCAGCGGTGGCTCGCTACATCGAGGAACTGGTTCCGCGTATCAAGCCGTTGCTGATCCATCACGGCGGACCGATCCTGATGATCCAGATCGAAAATGAATTTGGGTCGTATGCGAGCAATCCAGCCTACCTCGAAGAGCTCAGGCAGCTTTGGCTCAAAGGAGGCGTAACCGGGCCGTTCTACACCGAAGACGGGCTCCTGCAACTCGAACGCAATCGCACCACGGTAACCGGTGGTGCGATTGCGTTGAGCAATGGCGACGCGGCACAAATCGCAACCGTCCGCCGGGAATTCCCTGCAGTGCCCGCGATGGCCGGTGAGGTGTACCCAGGGTGGCTCACTCATTGGGGCGAACCTGGTTTCGCAGGGACGAACTACGACCTCTCGCAAGTCTTGACCGCGTTCATGCAGTCGAAACGGTCGTTCAATCTGTATGTCATTCACGGCGGTACGAGCTTTGGTTTTTATGCCGGCGCGAACGTGGATGATTCAGGCAACTATCAACCCGACATCACCAGCTACGACTATTCGGCGCCGATTAACGAGCAGGGCATGACGACGCCGAAGTACATGAAATACCGCGACATCATCGGCGGCTACCTGCCTGCGCCCTTGTCCGATATACCTGGCGCCATCATCACGCTCGAAAGCATGAGCATTGGTGCCTTGATGCCAACGCTCTACGCGTCGATCTGGGACAACCTGCCCACGGCACTGCCGCGCGAACAGAGCATCGAACCACAGTCCTTTGAAAGTTATGGGCAGACGTTTGGCTTCGTGCTGTACCGCAAGCAGTTGCAGGAGTATGCGAGCGGTGTGCTGGATATCAGCAGTGTTCATGACTATGCGACCGTTTTCGTTGGCGAACACTACATGGGCGGCGTTTCGAGGGCACAAATGCCACAGGAGTATGCGCAGCCGCTTCAAGTAATGCATTGCGCGCCGCTCGCCCTTCCCTTGACGTTGCCGGAGCACGAGTCGAACGCGGGAGGCGCGGTATCGTTAGAGATCCTCGTGGAGGGCATGGGACGGGTCAACTTCGGCCCCGAGCTCGTCGACCGCAAAGGACTGCTCGAACCAGTCAGGATGAAAAACGCCGATGGGTCGTTCGCCATGCTCAAGGGCTGGGACGTCTTCCTGCTGCCGATCGATGAGACGTTTATCGCCAACCTTAAGGGAACCTGCACGAACCCGCTGAAGCCCGGGCTGTTTTTCAAGGCAAGCTTGCTGCTGGATGAAGTCGGCGACATCTGGCTCGACATGAGCAACTGGACCAAGGGCGTCGTCTGGGTCAACGGGCACAATCTCGGACGCTACTGGAATATCGGTCCGCAAAGGCGCTTGTACTGCCCCGCGCCGTGGCTCGTGCGAGGTGACAACGAGGTGCTTATCTTCGACTTACACCAGATCAAGGCGACGCCGGTGGAACTGGCGGATACGTTGTTTTAGCGCGAACCCGGCGGGCCGACGCCAGGCATGCGGCCACATCCACTTCACTACTTCGCCTCACCACTCCGCATTAACGACCGGCAACAATTCCAGCGTGAGCACTTCGAACGGCGCGAGCTGGATTTCCTGAAGCACATCAGCGTTTAGGACAGCCGGAATATCGGAAACCGCTTCACACCAAATGCTACGCGAATCGAATCGCCCCACCGCTGCCGCCGGCAACTCCAGTTGTCGCCGCAAATCCAGCGTGAAGCGTTGCACGCGGCTGTCCGGATTGCGCAGCGTGACGATCGCCTTGTGCCGCGCCCACGCTGCCCAACCGTAGACTTCTAGCCGGTCTGGCGCCCCGCCCATCCAATGGCTGTCGCGCAGTACGTCGCCGTTTTCGCGCGCCCATCTGGCGGCGTCCGCGAGCACATCCCAGTCGTACTCGGTCAGCAGGGCTGGCGTAATGTACAGCTCCTGCAATTGCGTGCCACTTCCGAAGTAGGAACGCACTTCGTTGGCGAAATCATTGCCTGCCGCCGTGTTGAGGCGCGGATTGCACTGCGCGTAGAGGATGCCATGCAGCATCAGCGAATTGAGCGGGAGGAGCGGACTGCGCACCACGACGTGGTGGTACGTCTGCGCGTCGCGGTACGTGATCCAGCGCTCGCGGTGAGTGCCGGTTCCCGCCAGATCGTCGTCCTTACCACCGCGCCAGATGGAGTCTGCATAGCGTAGCCAGAACGGCGACGGATGCGTCCCTGTAGTGAGATTGATGAAGGTATCGGGTTTGACCGCGCGGATGTGCTCGATGAGCTGGATTGCCGCATCCCAATCGCTATCGAAGAGGCTGCCTGGAAATACCCTGTCAGCGTTGCCTGTACCGTCGAACTTGAACTGGTTAACGCCGCCCTCATCAAGCAAGGCCATCACGACTTCATGAAAGCGTCGATAGTAACTCGGCCCCGATAGCGCGAGTCCGTGATCGATGACCTCATACCCGGCCGCACGGCCGCGCGTCACACGTTCCTGTTGCGGCGCTCCGTAGCCACCCCACGGGGACAACCATACGCCGGGCGCGGCGTCGTATCGTGCTGCAGCGTCGCGCAGCGGAGCGAAGCCTTGTGGAAAATCCTTGCTGAAATGCCAGCCGCCGCTAAGGTCGTCCCAGCCATCGTCGAACAGAAACGAATCGATCTGCACGCCGCGCGCGTCATGCAACTCGCGGCCGATTGCTTCGATGCGCTCCAGCGCCTGCTCCTGGGTGTACGGCGTGAGGTAGCCGATGTCGCCCCAACTGTTGTAGTGCAGAAACGGGCGATATGGGTGAGCCCGTTCCCGTTCAAGATAGGTGGCGAAGTCGCGCCGCAACTGGCCGTCGCGCACTACGCCGGCCACGGCGGAGTAGATCAGCGTCCTGTTCTTTTCCAGCGGCAACGCGCGTTGGAGAGTAAAGCGAACGCTGTCGCCTTCCACATGACTTTCCGCCAGCGGCAGCTCGAAACCTAGATAGAAGTTGCCCGCGACGACAGGCATGCCCTTCAGTTCGCTGCTGGCCTGTGCGTCGGCAGCACGCATCTCCAGTAAGGAAACGACGGCGATAGCTGCGCCCTGAAGAAGCGCCGTAATCGCTAACTGTTCGCGTAGGTATCGTGAACCGTCGCGCTGCTCCACACTCCATTCCACCTTTAGACGGCCTTGAGCATCGACGAGGGTGGCACTCACGCGTCGGCCGGCGATTCGTTCGGCAAGGCGGGACGCGCGGGGGTTGGGTGCGAGTGCGGTTTCTTTCACCGGCGCAAGGACCTTCAGCTCGGCCACGCCGACGGTACTTCCATCGGCGAGCCATAGCGCGAACGGCGCGACGATGGGGAGCGTGCGCTCCCCCGCGAAATCGATCAGTGAGAAATCGGCGAGACGTTCGTCCTTGACCGTCCAGCGCAACGCAATCGCGTCGTTGCCGAATGAGTAGGCATCGCCCCGCGTCTGGAATACGGGCATGCCGGCTTGCGTGGGCAAAGCATCGTTGGCGCGCATGGAGAGGCCTGTCTCGAGCAGGAGCAACTTCCATAGAGTACCGGCAATGGCCTGGCGCGTCCAAGCCGCCCGCTGGGAAATGCAGACCGGCTAAGACCCAGTGGACGCCCGTGGTTCGATCTTCACTGCGACCTGAGCTTCCGGATCAGCACCTCCGGCTGCGTCACGCCGATCGGGCAATCAGGCAACCGCCCTTCGAAGCGCCCGTCAGAAGAGTTGAGCGCCGAGCTCGCGCAGGCTGTTCCACTTGACGGTGCTGATAAATGGCCGGCCCGAGGTGTCGAGCGATTCGATCATCGCCCGTTGTCCGCGCGCTTCGGCGACGACGCGCACGATACGCGCGCGGTAGCGCAGCAGCGCCCCAATCGGCGGGCACAACGCTTCCCGGCGAATCCGCAATCGTTTCTTTTCCATACCGCTGTCCAGTTACAGATCCAACCCGTGTCAGAGCCGCAGCACGGCGCGGCCTCTCTGCGACAGATGCTACCAGGTTGGCCGGCCGTCGTCCAGGTCGCAGGAGCAATCGCTACCCGTGGCGCGCAACGATCTCCGGCCGCGGCTTTCCCAACGGTGGGCCGCCGCAGGATCCATTTGTACCTGGCAAGCACGACTGTTTGTCCATGGCGGGTATTCGAGATCCGCGCCAATGCGCCTAGATTTCATACCCATCGGAGCCGATGGCCCGATCAGCATCTGATCCCAAGCATCTCATCTGGAGGTTTAATCATGAGCACGTCACAAAAAGTCGTCGTCGTTACCGGCGCATCGCAAGGCATTGGCGCCGAACTGGTCAAAGCGTTCCGCAAGCTGGACTACCGCGTCGTCGCAACCGCACGATCGGTCCGCCCCTCGGACGACCCTGATCTCTTGACCGTCGCAGGCGATATTGCCGATCCGGCTACCGCGCATCGCGTGATTGCCGAGGCCGTCGCCCGCTTTGGGCGTATCGACACACTGGTCAACAACGCCGGCATCTTCGTCGCCAAGCCCTTCACCCGTTACACCGCGGAAGACTACGCAGCCGCCATCAGCGTGAACGTCTCCGGTTTCTTCTACATCACGCAACTGGCGATCGCCGAGATGGAAAAGCAGGCGAGCGGTCACGTGGTCACCATCACGACCAGCCTGACCGACCACGCGATCGACGGCGTACCCTCGGTACTGGCGTCGCTGACCAAGGGTGGCCTGAACGCGGCGACCAAGTCGCTCGCGATCGAGTACGCGAAAAAGGGTATCCGCGCCAACGCCGTCTCGCCGGGCATCATCAAGTCGCCGATGCACGCGCAGGAAACCCATGCGGCGCTTGGCGCACTGCATCCGATGGGGCATATGGGCGAAATGAGCGATGTTGTGGGCGCTGTGCTGTATCTGGATGCCGCACCGTTTGTGACGGGCGAAATCCTGCACGTGGACGGCGGCCAGAGCGCGGGCCACTAAGCCCTGACACTCGTCTTTGATCATCCTCGGGGCGCCGCTAGCCGGCGCCCTTCAAGTCAAACCACGATTACGGAGAACGACATGCCCATTGTCACCATTCAGGTCACCCGCGAGGGGTCCAAGCCCGGCAACGATTCCGTCACCGCCGAGGAAAAAGCGCGGCTCATCGCCGGCGCAAGTCAGTTGCTGCTCGACGTGCTAAACAAACCGCTCGAGGCGACCTTCGTTGTCATTGAGGAGGTGGACACGGAGAACTGGGGCTGGGGTGGCTTGCCGGTCGAGGCCTATCGCAAGCAGCGAGCCGCGAAACAGGAATGAACACCTTGTCCGCTAGCCCGCGAACTGCTGCAGTCGCCCAATACTGACCTGCAGTTC
The DNA here is from genome assembly GCF_046027825.1 of Paraburkholderia sediminicola. GTDB lineage: Bacteria > Pseudomonadota > Gammaproteobacteria > Burkholderiales > Burkholderiaceae > Paraburkholderia > Paraburkholderia sediminicola_D. The sequence goes on along the minus strand of NZ_JAQQDU010000022.1, from coordinate 35,586 downwards.
GCGCGCCTGTTGCCATTTGCGTCATCAACCCTACTGCCAGCCACGACCTCGCCGGCGCCGCCGGTTGCCCTCCCCGCTGCGCACCATAGCCAAACTCGCCTTTAGCTTTCGCCGCGGCGTGAAGCGCCTTGCCTGCGTTGCAGGCGATGGGACAGGCGGGCGGCTTCAATGCGCGTCACACTATAGTCCTGATATCCTGCATAGACCCTTGTTCCGCACCGGAGGCGACCGCGCCGCCCGTTGCGCTCATGTGCGGCCGTTCCGGGTGCCCTTCCCTCCGGGCAAAAAGCACAATACCGAAGGTCCTCGAGAGTCCATGCAGCGTCAATTTGAAGATGTCCTTCTGGGCAGTATCGAACTGTTCTGTCTTGCGGCCGAGCTCGAGAGTTTTACCCTTGCGGCGACCGCCGCAAGCGTGACACCGGCCGCCGTCAGCCGTACAGTCGCGCGCCTGGAGGCCCGGCTCGGTGTGCGCCTGTTTGTGCGCACCACAAGACAGATCCGGCTCACGGATTCGGGACGGCGGTACTTCGAACAATGCCAGCAGGCGCTGCGCCAGCTGGCCGATGCCGAGCGTGAGGCAACCGGGCAGCAAACCACACCGACCGGCGTGTTGCGGATCAGCATGCCGACACCGTACGGCCACTATCGCGTCCTCCCCCTGCTAGCCGAATTTCGTGCGCGCTATCCCGGCGTCACGATCGAAACTCACCTGAGCAACCGCAATATCGACTTCGCGGAAGAAGGATTCGACCTCGCCATTCGCGGGCGTGCACCGAGCGACTCCGGTCTGATCGCGCGAAAAATCGAGGATGCGGAACTGGTGATCGTGGCTTCGCCTGCTTATCTGCGCGGCGCCGGGAAGCTGGAAACACCGGAGGATCTGATCCATCACGACTGCATCCAGTATGCGTTGCCGAGTACCGGCCGCAATCTTCCCTGGCTGTTCAAACAGGACGGCGAAGTGGTCGAGATGATGACGCGCGGCGGTTGCGCGGCGTCGGGTGACGTGCTTTCCGGGGTGACCCTGGCGCGCCACGGGGCGGGCATTTTTCAGACCTATCGTTTCACCGTCGATAAAGACATTGCCGACGGCACACTCAAGGAATTGCTCGTCCCGTATGGCGGTGGTTCGCGCCCCTTCGTGCTGCTTTATCCGCACGCGCGGCATCTGTCGTCGCGGGTGCGGAGCTTCGTCGACTTCCTGATGGAAAGACTCGGGTCGTAGTGCCCGACTCCTATCGCACTGACGCAATTCGCGCGTGGTGCGTGGTGCCGTGGTGCCGTGGCGCTGTGGTGCTGTGGTGCTGTGGTGCTGTGGTGCTGTGGTGCTGTGGTGCTGTGGTGCTGTGGTGCTGTGGTGCCTGACCGGCATCGGCCGATCAGGCCGTCAGACCGGCTGGCGCCGACGTGCCCATTGAGCAAGTGCGGCACATGTCACGAGCAGCGCGCCAGTGACGAAGAACACAGAGTGCAGTCCCAAAAGGACGCCAATCTGGCCACCGATCACTGGACCGACCACCTGGCCGCTGAACTGTGCCGATTGCAGATAGCCGAGCATCTGACCGGTCCTGCTTTCATCGACCGACTGTCTCGCCAGCTTGGCGATAGCGGGCAGCAAGCCCGCGAGCGTCATGCCCATCAGGACGCGCAATCCGGCAAGTTGCCACCACTCGGTGACGAAGGCTTGCGGCACCATCACGAGCCCCGTGAGCACCAGGCAGCCGATGATGACATTCCAACTGCCAATGCGATCAGCAAGCGCGCCAAGCCGCGCCGCCGTCAGGATGCTGCCCAACGCGGAACACGCCATGACCACGCCGGCGGTGCGCGCCAGATGATCCGTCTGCACGTTCAGACTGCCGATATAGACCGTGATGATCGGCTCGATCGACATGTTGGCGAGCAGGACCATCATCGCCGTCACGAGGATCGTGGCCACGACCACGTAATCCGTGCGGCGCGTTGGCGTGGCGGCCGATTTGATGCCCCGTCCCCGGGCGTCCGAGGCCGGATGGAAATCCTCCTTCACGACGAACATGGTCAGCAGGGCAGCGACTGCAATCATTGCGCCACCCGCGAAAAACGTGCCGCGAATCCCAATCCAGCCCGGCAATAGTCCCCCGATAAGCGGCCCGACCAGGTTACCCGCGAGCGCACCCGTCGACAGAATCCCCAGCGCCCAGCCTGCCCGCTCACGCGGCGCCTGCGTGCCGACCATCACGGTGGAGGCCGACGCGTAACCGCCGACGAGTCCGGCGATCAGCCGCAGCCCGACCAGCTCATAGACGTTGTGGGCCATGCCGATCAACGACATCACCACGGCCATACCCACCGCCGCACGAACCAGCATCGGCTTACGGCCGTAACGATCGGCAAGCCGCCCCCATAGCGGCGCGGTGGCCGCGGTGCCGAGAAACGTCGCACCGAACGCGACGCCGGACCATTGAATGACCGCCGACTGGGATTCGACGCCCAACTGGCGCACGTACAACGGCAGGAACGGCAGCAGCATGCTCAGACTGACTAGCGTCGTGAAGGAACCGATCACGCAAACGACCAGATTGCGTCGCCAGTAAATTTCGTTGCGCTCGGTATAACCGCGCAAACTCGGCCGCTGAAACGGGTTGGATGGGGAGTGAGCAAGCTGATTCATTTCGTCCTCAACGCAGCAAACAGATCGACAGCCAAAACGAGCGCCAACGAAGCGGCGCCGAGCTACGCCGCCGCCGTTGATGATGGGAGCCAGTCTAGATTGAATCGAATTGAGAGAGAATCGCCAGCGTACGGAAGACATTCTTCCGCGGCGAGATTCAGTCCGTGTCGGTAAAGTGCTGCAGTTGCTCGAAATGCTGACGCAGACGCGGCGCCGCGAAGTCGACAAAAGTACGCACCTTGGGGACCGACAGGCGTCCTTGCGGCGTCAGAAGGTGCACAGGGAGAGGTGAATGCTCGCTATCGCGCAACACGATCTTCAGCGACCCGTCCTTGACCTGTTCGGCAATGTGATACGAAAACATCCGAGTGACGCCGTGGCCGGCGACGGTCGAAGCGATCGCCGCCCGGATCGTGTTGACGATTAAGCGCGGGGTCAATTGCACGACCTGGGGAATCGCCGAACGACCGGATGGCGGAAAACTCCAGGAGTCCAACCCGAAATGCGTCATCGAGATGATTTGATGATGAGCAAGATCGGCCGGTTCGTTGATGGCGGGATGAGTGGCCAGGTACTGGGGCGAAGCCGCCACGACACGGCGGACCTCACCGACAGGTATCGCGATGAGCGTCGAGTCCGCCAGATGCGCGATACGCAGCGCCACGTCGATTCCTTCGTCGATCAGGCCGACTGGACGGTCGAGCAGTTGCAGGCGTATCGGAACAGCGGGATAGCGATCGATGAAATCGTCCAGTATTGCCCGCAGCACGTCCTCACCCGCGGCAACAGGCGCGGTCACGGTCAGCATACCGCGCGGCGCCGACCGCTCGTCTGCCACCAGCAAATCGGCTTCCTCGAGATCGGTCAGGATGCGCCGGCAGGCCGACGCATAACGTTCGCCCGCCGCACTCAGTCTGATCGTTCGCGTGGTTCGGTGCAGCAGGGCCGTTCCGGTGTGCTCTTCGAGGAACGCGATGGCCCGGCTCACCGCCGCAGGGGATCGTCCGAGCCGACGTCCGGCACCCGCCAGGCTGCCTTCGTCCAGCGTGGCCACGAACACCTTCATCACGTCGATCCGGTCCATATTTTTACCGTAGGTTTCTCAATCTAAACTGCGCTTGTTCCCGCTCGGCGGTTCAAAAGTACTTCATGAAAAGGCTTACACCATCCGTGACACCTTCCGATTCACTTCAAGGTCTTTCCGATATCCTCGAACCGGGTTTATCAGTGGTATTTTGCGGCATCAATCCGGGCATCCGTGCGGCATCGACCGGGCGCCACTTTGCCGGCAGAGGCAACCGGTTCTGGCGGACCGTTCATCTGGCGGGTTTTACGCCGGAACAGATCTCTCCCGAAGACGATAGCACGCTCCTGAAGTACGGCTGCGGCCTGACAACCGTGGTCTCGCGTCCGACCGCACGAGCGGACGAACTATCGCAATCGGAATTCAAAGCGGCTGCGACCGAGTTCGAGCAGAAGATTGAACGATATGCACCGCGATACGTTGCCTTCCTCGGCAAGATGGCGCTCTGCGCGATGTCGGGCAGGCGCGACATCGACTGGGGCTTGCAACCGACGGCGTTCGGCGGCGCCCGCGCATGGGTGTTGCCCAATCCCAGTGGCCTGAACCGGACATTCAGTCTCGACGCGCTGGTGACGGCCTACCGGGAACTTCGTCTTGCGGTTGCGCCGGCTGGTTCGGTCTGAAGACACGGGCGCCTGCTGTCAAGCCTCGAGCGGCGGCGCTAATTATCCCGAGGCGCTTCAGCTATCTCCCCTACCCCCTGATCGTTTCGACCAGGAACCACGCACGGCCCTCGGCTTCATCGATCCAGTTTTCGATGAGACTGGCCGAGGCGACATCCACCAATTCATCGCACAAGGCATGGGCCTCTCTCAAGTTCGTCACAAGTCGCTGGTTGTCTTCCAGCAACTCGGCCAACATGTCGGAGGGCTGCGGGTCCGCGTCCTCGCTGTCGGCCGAGCGCTGCAGCCTCGACGCGCGCGCCATCGACCGTAACGTCGTGCCGCCGATCTTTCGCACACGCTCGCCGATCAGGTCCGTCGCCGCGAGTATCTGGACCATCGTTAAGCTCCTTGACTTGACGGTATGTCCTACAACGCTCCGGCTTCGATACGGGAAAGCGAAGCTGCGGCACCCGCGCCATACACCGGATCGGCCCCGGTGCCCGTTGCGTGAGTCAGTTTCTGCGTGGTCGAATTTTCAGCCATTACAGTTATCCTAAACAATGACGAACGGGCGCCGACGTTATACGCACAGCGCGGCGCACTCACGAGGACCAGGCCTCGCGCTGGTCAGCTCAACCGGCCCAAGCCGATGACCTGATGACGCTACAGAAATTCCCGGCGTGGAAATGCGGATCCTTATCGGCAAGCACATCCGCCTTGACGTTGCCGAAAGTCGTATCCGGCTTGTGTTTGATCCCGTCGTAGAACGCCTGGATGATGTCTTCCTTGAAGTGCGGCGTGCGCGGATGAGCCTCTACGACAGCCCCCCGCTCCACGTCGCTGTATTCGGGGTATGTCAACCCCAGGACGTCCATTTCCACCCCTGCGGTGACAAGGGCGACGACGGGATGCATGTGCTGCGGAATGCCCGGCGTCGTGTGCAGCGCGATCGCCGTCCATACCGTGTCGATGTCCTGTTGGTTGATGCCGTGGCTCTTCAGGAAATCGCGGGCGGCATTTGCACCGTCCACCTCGAAGCGCTCGCACGCGCTGCTATGCTTGTGTGTCAGCCCCATGTCGTGGAACATGCATCCACAGTAGAGCAACTCCGGGTCGAACTTGAGGCCACGATGCTTGCCTGCCAGCGCGCCAAAGTAGTACACGCGACTGGAGTGATGGAACAACAAAGGCGAGGCTGTATCCCGGACGAGTTCGGTGATCTCGCGAGCCAGTTGACTATCAGGGACGGTGATTCCGGCAACGTTCAAAGTCATGATTGATCTCCATAGAAAACACTACCGATTCTCCGCAGTCCGATAGCTGTCTTCAATAGGCGTAACACGACAAATCCTGCCATTTCACGCGATTAACAGACACAGCGCGGAGATTCGAAAATGTGAAGGTCGGGTAACCGGATGCATCGGCAAGGTAGGCTCACAATGTCGCATCCCGTCTTATACTGCCACGAGCGGGATTTGAAAAAATGCGTACATGAGAGATGGCCATGCCCAAAATCGTCGCTATTTTTGCCCCGCCAGGGGCTCAGCTTCTTGACGTCTCCGGACCGCTTGATGTGTTCGCACAGGCCAACGTTGAAGCGCGCAAGGAGTTCTATGCCCTACGGATCGTGGCCGGCGAGTCTGGTCCGATCCGGAGCTCTTCGGGCGTGCGGCTACTGGCGGATTGGGTCGCGCCAGATGTGAATGAACGCATCGACACGCTGCTTGTAGCAGGTGCGCCTGGCGCTGAAAAGGTCACGCTTTCCGCCAACATTGTGGCGTGGTTACGCTCGGCGGCCGTTCGGAGTCGACGGTACGGTTCCATATGCACGGGCGCCTTTTTTCTAGCGTCGACCGGCCTGCTGGACGGCCGTCATCTCACGACTCATTGGGCGGCGGCCAAGGCCTTAGCCGAGGCGCATCCATCGCTTACGATTGACGAAGATGCGCTGTACGTGCGCGATGGAAAGCTGCGCACCGCCGCGGGCGTCACGGCCGGGTTGGACCTTGCTTTAGCCTTGGTCGAAGAAGACCTCGGCCGTGACGTGGCAAGGCGTGTTGCAGCCCAGTTGGTGATGTTTTTCAAGCGTCCCGGGGGACAGTTGCAATTCAGTCAGAAGGGCGAGGCACGTCCTGCCGGACGCTCCGTGTTACAGGAGGTGCAGCGATGGGTTGCAGCCAACCCGGAACTCGATCACAACGTAGCGGATCTGGCAAAACATGCGGGGATAAGCCCTCGCCACTTCGCACGGCTCTTTCATGCTGAAGTCGGCATGACGCCCGGCGCGTGGGTGGAGGCGGCGCGTATCTCTGTGGCCCGCAAGCTTCTGGAGAACGGACACGACACCCCAAAACAGGTCGCGGCGAAGTGCGGCTACGCCAACGTCGATACACTGAGGCGGACATTTTCTAAACATGTCGGCGTCACGCCCGCTGAATATCGCAAACGCCAGGCGCCTACGTCAGAGTAAGTCCTGGAAACGTTGGGCATGCTTCGGGGTTTCTTTATCGAAGCGATGAGAACGTTCAATTGTTCTTTTCCTGTTCCTCGCCGCATGATGCAAACGTAGGGAGAAAGGGCGGGTGTGGCTTGCCGTCTGAAGCGCAGCGCCCAGCCCCTGCCCCTGGCTATAGCACCGATAGTCTGTTTCAAGCGAGAGGATTTCAGCGATGAGTACACCAGCCGCACGCCTGGGGATGACCGAACGAACCACGCTGGCCATCGGCGAGGTTCTGGCTGGGCGCAAGGCCGGCATCCGTTCCACATTGCTGTTTGCCGGCCCGGCTGTCGTGGCTTCCATCGCGTACATGGACCCTGGCAATTTCGCCACGAACCTTCAGGCGGGGGCCCGGTATGGCTACTCGCTGCTCTGGGTCGTACTCGCTGCCAACATTATCGCCATGCTGTTCCAGGCACTTTCGGCAAGGCTGGGCATCGTCACGAACCGCAATCTCGCCGAGATGTCCCGCGAGCATTTTTCGGTTCCCGTGGTCTATGCCATGTGGGGAATCAGCGAGATCGCGGCCATGGCGACGGATCTCGCGGAGTTTCTCGGCGGCGCGATTGGCCTGGCACTGCTGTTTCACCTGCCTCTTCTCATCGGCATGGCCGTGACCGGGCTCGTTACTTACGCGATCCTGATGGCCGAGAAGCGAGGCTTCCGCCCGATCGAACTGGTTATCGGCGGTCTCATCGGCGCGATTGCCCTGTCTTATGTGATCGAACTGGCGATCGTCCACGTAGCGTGGGGAGCCGCGGCGCACGGAACGTTCGTACCGCAGTTGCATGGCTCAGGGGCGCTCGGTGTCGCCGTCGGCATTATCGGTGCCACGGTGATGCCGCACGCCATCTACCTGCACTCCGGCCTGACACAGAATCGCGCACCCGCGCACACCGATGCCGCGCGCCACAGGCTGGTGCGTTTCTCGAACCGTGAAGTCGTCATTGCGTTGACAATTGCCGGTCTCGTCAACATGGCCATGGTCATCATGGCGTCCGGCGCATTTCACGCGGGTCACCCTGACGTGGCCGAGATCGAGACGGCCTATCACACCTTGACGCCTCTGCTCGGCGCTGGCGCGGCGGGGGTCTTCCTGATTTCGCTGCTGGCCTCCGGCATTTCGAGTTCGGTAGTCGGAACGATGGCTGGGCAAATGATCATGCAAGGCTTCGTGGGTTTTCGTCTTCCAGTCTGGCTCCGCCGTCTTGCGACGATGCTGCCCGCATTCATTGTCGTGGCATTGGGCGTCAACGCAACCGATGCGCTTGTCTACAGCCAGGTGGTGCTGAGCTTTGCGCTGCCGGTGCCGATGGTTGCGCTCGTGATCTTTACCAGCCGGCGCGACATCATGGGCGCGTTCGTGAACAGCCGGCTGGTATCCGTCACCGCGATTGTGGGGACCGCAACGATTCTGGTCCTCAACGCGATTCTGCTGCTGCAGACTTTTGGCGTCGCGATACCAGGAATCCCGGCTGCCGGTTGACTCGCCGGGTTCGTCAGGAATGGTTCCCACATCATTGCTAACGCTGACCATCCCTAACCGCGCGCCGGATCCCGCATCGCCACCTTCCTCGCAGCCGACGCTGTCACCCTCACCGGCGCCGTCACTTCGTTGTGCTCGATAATCTTCGCGATCTCCGCGTCTGCCTGCGCGCCGTACTGCGCAAACACATCGGTGCGATAGGTCGTGTTGACCGCAGCGGCGAGCTGCGTGCCGGAGTCCTCGCGTGTGTCGGCGTCGACGTCCATCGAGAGCCCAACGCGAAGCGGATGCGCCTGCAGCTCCTTCGGATCGAGCGCGATACGCACCGGCAGGCGCTGCACGATCTTGATCCAGTTGCCGGTCGCGTTCTGCGCCGGCAGGGTCGCGAAGGCGCTGCCCGTGCCCGCCGAGAAGCCGATCACCTTTCCGTGGTACTTGACGCTCGATCCGTAGACATCCGCCGTCATCGTGACCGGCTGACCGATGCGCATGCGACGCAGCTGCACTTCCTTAAAGTTCGCATCGACCCACACGCCGTTGAGCGGCACGATCGACATCAGCGACGTGCCCGGCCCGACGCGCTCGCCAACCTGCACCGAGCGCTGCGCGACGTAGCCCGTCACCGGTGCAGGCAGGGTATTGCGCGCGTAGTCGAGATAGGCGTCGCGCACCTTGGCGGCGGCGGCCTGCACGTCCGGATGCTGTTCGATCGACGTGTGGTCGGTCAGCGCACGGTTCGATAGCGCCTGCTGGCGAGCGGCGTCGAGCGCGGCCTGAGCGCCGGCCACAGCCTCGCGGGCGTGCGAGACGTCTTCCGCCGACACCGCGCCGGTGCTGGCCACCGCAACACGGCGTTGCAAATCGTCCTGCGCGCGCGCCAGGTCCGCCTCGCGCTGCGCGACGTTGGCCGCATAGTAGCTGTTGTTCACGTAGAACGTGCTCACCTTGCGCACGGCCTGGCCGAGCGCCGCTTCTGCGTTCAGCAGCGCGATGCGCGAATCGGCCGGGTCCAGCGTGACGACCGGGCTGCCCTCTTTGACGATCTGCGTGTCGTCCGCGTTGACCGCGTTGACCGTGCCGGTCACTTGCGGCGTAAGCTGCACGAGGTTGCCGTTGACGTACGCGTCGTCGGTCGACTCGTGATATTGCCCATACTTGACGTAGTACGTGCCGTAAGCAGCACCCGCGACCGCAACCCCGATGCCCAGCAGTGCGAGCCACAGCTTGCGCTTGCCCGAGCCGCCGGGAGGCGTCGCGTCCGGCGAGGGTCCAGCGGGAGCGTTGTGTGCACCCTTGCTGTTCAATTGTGCCGGGTCCGCGCTCGTGCGGTCGGCCGTAGTGCTATCGCTCATGTCAATTCTCCAGAGAGTGTGCGAACGTGCCGGTTCAGCGCGCGGCGACGACGGCGTGGGAAGGTGCGGCTGAATCCGCACGGCGTATTGATTCGGATGACGTATCGACATAGCCGCCGCCGAGCGCTGATGCGAGCGCGATCTGCTGGTCGCGCCGGTCCATCAGCAGGCTGGCAACGGCCTGATCGGCCTGCAGCGCGTTTGTGTCGGCGTTGAGCACGGTCAGCTGATTCGTCAGGCCGGCCTTGTACTGCGTGATCGCCAGCTCGTCGGCCTCGCGCGCGGCCTGTTGCGCCGCTTGCGCATCGCCAAGCTGCACGTCGCTCGAACGGATTTGCGCAAGTTGCGTCGCCACGCTGCTCAAGGCGCTGCTCAGGGTCTGGTTGTAGGTCGCGACGGCGTCATCGAAATCCGCGTAACGGCCCTTCAGTTGCGCACGCAGCGCACCCGCATCGAAGATCGGCAGATTGATGGCCGGACCCACGCTGGCCGTGCGGCTCGCTGCCGTCAGAAAGCGGCCGAAACCGAAGGCGTCCAGGCCGATCGCGGCGCTCAGATTGATGTCCGGGTAGAACTCGGCCTTCGCCTCCTTCACTTCGTGCGTAATCGCATCGACGCGCCAGCGGGCCGCGACGATGTCCGGGCGGCGGCTCACAAGGTTGGCGGGAAGGTTGTCCGGCAAGCGCACTTCGTCGCCGACGCCGAGCGCAGGCCGCGCGATCGTGAGCCCACGGTCGGGGCCTTCGCCCATGAGCGCGGCCAACTGGTAGCGGGTCGTGAGGATGCTGCCGTCGAGCGCGGCGAGCGCCGAGCGGGCGGTCGCGAGATTCGCCTGCGCCGTCTTGCGTTCGACTTCGGTATCGAGTCCGGTGGCGATGCGGCCGGCCGTGATGCGGTCGATCTGTTCGCGGCGCTCGACTTCCTGCTGGGCGATATCGTGCAGCACGTAAAGCCGCGCGAGCTGGTTATAGGTGCGGGCAACTGCCGTCGTGAGCGTGAGCTTGACGACTTCCGCGTCGGCCTCGCCTGCCTGCACCTGGGAGACCGCCGCCTTCAGCGCTTCGCGATTCTTGCCCCACAGATCCAGATCGTACGAAGCGCTCAACAGTCCACTGTTCTGGGTTTGCCAGCTGCCCGCGTAGGGCGGCGGCACTTCCGCCGTGCCGCTGAACTGCTGGCGCGTCAGTGAGTACTCAGCGTCGACGCGTGGCATCGTGCTGGCCTTCGCGGTGTCCGCATAGGCCTGCGCCCCGGCGAGGCGGGCGCGCGCCTGCGCAAGCGTCGGGCTGCCCTTGAGCGCTTCCTCGATCAGGGCCTTCAGTTGGCCGTCACCGAACTGGTCCGCCCAGTCGGCCGCCGGCCAGTGACCGTTTTCGGCCGGCAGGCTTTGCGTCGTCTCGAACTGCTGCGGCTGCGCCATCTGCTTGTCGCTGTGGATACCCGCGTAGTTGGCACATGCCGAGAGCATCGCCACCAGGATCGCTGACAGCCCCGTCCTCATCGCACGGATAACACTGCCGGATTGATTAATCTGAGATTTCATTTTCTGACCTGTCAGATGTATGATTAAAAAAAAGGGGGAGCGCCGCGGCGCTCACTCTCCGATGAATTTGTTAAGCAGACGGCACAGTTCTTCGAACTCCGCCTTCGTGAACTTCTTCAACCGCACGTTCAGCACTTCCGGTGCGATAGTCGGAATCTCGGCCGCGATTTCTTCGCCCTTCTGCGTCAGCACCAGGTTCACCACCCGGCGATCGTCAACGCTGCGCGAGCGTTCCAGCAACCCCTTCGTTTCCAGCTTGTCCAGCATCCGCGTCATCAGCCCGGTGTCGACGGACAACATCTTCGAGAGCTCGAACGGCGTGGAGGCCAGACCGCGCTGCATCGCGAGGAGAATGCCCATCTGCGGGCCGGTGATGTCGAGATCCTTGAGGGCCGTGTCCATTTCCGACGTGATCAGGTTGCGAGCCTTGGTCAGCAGGAACCCGACGCTGTGCGTCAGGGAGAAATTTTCAGGCGTGTAGTGCTTCATGGTGCGGCCTCAATGTGTGTGACTCACACAATAACTGTGAAGTCAGATTCTGGCAAGGATAATTTTTGCGATTTCTTCCCGTTCGGACCCCGCGCTGTTCAGTGGCCGCCCGCGCCCGCTGCGTTCTTCGCACCGTCCTTGCTCGGCTTGGTGATCCAGATGAGCGGAATGATCACGACAAAGATCACCGCCGACAGCCAGAACACATCGTTCAGGCCGAGCATCGACGCCTGTGCGCTCAATTGCGTTTCGAAAAAGGCCTGGGCTTTGAAGAGACTCGCGTGCAGCGTCGTCTGAATACCGGCGAGCGCGTGCACGTAGTTCGGGTTGTTCACGCTGGTCTGCTCGGCGAGCTGCGAATGGTGCAGGATTGTCCGGTCGTTCCAGACTGTGCTCATGAGCGACGTACCCGCTGCCCCGGCGAAGATCCGCGCGAAGTTCGACAGGCCCGCGGCCGCCGGGATCTTCTCCGGTGGCAAGCCCGACAGGATGATCGCCGTGAGCGGCGTGAAGAACAGCGCCATCGGGATGCCCTGCAGCAGCGTAGGCAACACGAGGGTGTAGGGGTCGACGTCCGTGGTGTAGAGCGAGCGCATGAAGAACACGCCGGCGAAACCCAGGAACGCGAGCGTCGCCAGCACCCGTACGTCCGATTTCGGCATGATCTTGCCCATCACCGGCGCAAGGAGCACGGCGAAGATGCCGAGCGGCGCGGTCACCATGCCGGCGTCGACGGCCCGGTAGCCGAGGTACTCCTGAATCCACGTCGGCAGGATCACGAGGTTGGCGAAGAAGACCGCGTACGCGACCGATATCGCGATGGTGCCGCCCAGGAAGTTGCGTCCTTTAAACAGACGCAGGTCGACGATCGGCCTGGCCTCGGTCAGCTCCCAGATCAGGAAGAACACGAACCCGACCAGCGCGACGATCGTGAGCGCCCAGATCACCGGTGAATTGAACCAGTCGAGATCCTTGCCCTTGTCGAGCATGACCTGCAGCGCGCCCACCCAGACGATCAGCGAGAGGAGCCCCATCTTGTCGACCGGCAGCTTGCGCGACGGCGTTTCGCTCTTGCGGTAGAGCGCCCAGATCACCGCGGCGGCGAAGAGGCCGACGGGCACGTTGATGTAGAAGATCCACGACCAGTTGTAGTTGTCGGTGATCCAGCCGCCGAGAGCCGGCCCGGCGATCGGTCCGACCGTCGCGGTCATCGCCCACAGCGACAGCGCGCTCGAGCTTTTTTCCCGCGGAAACGAAGCGAGCAGGAGCGATTGCGACAGCGGCACCAGCGGCCCCGCCACCGCGCCCTGGATGATGCGCGCCACGAGCAGCACGGGCAGGTTCGGCGCGAGGCCGCACGCCGCGGACGACACCACGAACAGCAGGATCGCGGCCACGAAGAGCTTCACCTGCCCAACCCGCTGCGTGAGCCAGCCGGTCAGCGGAATCGACACCGCGTTGGCCGCGGAGAACATCGTGATGACCCACGTGCCTTCGTCGACCGACACACCGAGGTCGCCGGAGAGCGTCGGGATCGCGACGTTGGCGATCGACGAGTCCAGCACATTCATGAAGGTGGCGAGCGCCACGGCAAACGTGCCCAGTGCGAACTGCCAGCCAGTCAATGGCGCCGGAGCGCTCGCGTGTTTCGGCGGATTCATGTTGCGTCCTTTAAGGGGTGTGACGGTCGGTTGTCCTGACAACATCGTCACTTATCTGATATGTCAGATATTTAAGCAAAAAAAATGGCCTACCCTTCCAGCAACTTGTTGAGGAGCCTGCACAAGGTTGCGAATTCCAGAGGGGTAAAGCTCGATAGCCGCCGGTTCAACATCGCCGGCGCAATCTCCGCGATCCGCGTGGCGACATCCCGCCCTGCTTCGGTCAGCGTCAGGCTCACCACCCGGCGGTCCACGCTGTTGCGAGCCCGGCGCACGAGACCCTGCCTTTCCAGCCGGTCGAGCATCCGTGTGACGAATCCAGAATCGATGCCAAGCAGCCTGGATAATCCCACCGAGGTGTACGCCCTGTCCCGCGACAGGAGCAGCAGCACGCCGATCTGCGAACTGGTGACGCCGGTGCCCGAGAGCGCCGCGTCCATTTCCGCCGTGAGCAGGTGACGTGCTTTGCTCAACGCAAAGACGATGCTCTGACCGGGCCCAAAAAAGTCGTCGAAGTAGTGATCCATTCCTGATACCTCTGTTTCTGATCCGGAATATATCTGACTTCTCAGATATGTGCAAAGACTTTTTCGGGGTAACCGGACTGGGTCGCGGGCGAGCTGTCACACACCTTAGATATCGCCGCTGCGCTAAAAGCCAGAACGTGCTGGCGGCACGACGCAGGGAATCGGTGCGTCAAGCAAAGAAAGCGATCGCCTGGCCGTTTAGCCTTGGCATGTCGATTACAGGACCCAGGCAGCGTCCGTCGACGAAGTCGAACGCAATGACGGTATCCCGCGCGACGCAGAACAAATATCCCTCAGGGTCGAAGCGCAGACCCCGAGGACGATGAAAGCTCATACTCCGATCCACCCGGAACACGCGAACGAGGCTACCAGTTGAACTGTCGTATTCGCGGACGGTACATACCGCGTCCGGCTTTCCGAAGGGGAACTCGCTGGACACAAGCACATTTCCGTTCGGCCCAATCGTGAGATCCAGTGGACTCACCGCGTCGTCCGTAATGAATCGGGAAGCATGCAGTCCACCGTCCGGGTCGAACACGACGATGTTGTTCTCACCCTCACCGTCTGGACCGATGCCGGAAGCAAGGAAAAGCTTGCCATCCGTGCCGAAGGCGAATCCGCGAGGGTACGGAACCACACCGGCGGGCAGCACGGATTGCGCGGCGCCGTCGAGATCGGGGGGAAACGCGGCAATCGTCCGTTCGCTACGCAATCCTACGTAATAGCGCCCATCGGGCCCAAGGTTGCCGCCTCCGGCATTCAGTCCTTGAACGGAACCCGTGTCGCGTACCACCATCCCGTTGGTGTCGAGTGCAAGGATGCAGTCGTTTCCGCTATTGACATAAAGATACTGCCGATCCGGACTGACGCTCATACCGCGAGGATCGACGATGCGAGGATCGTCACTAAACGACCCAATGAAGGTACCGTCGAGGCGGAATGACAGAAGCGCCCCGTATCCATCGCCGTTCGAACCAGAGGCGCTGGTCACCAGAATGCTCATATAGAGTCCTGCGAGAGAGTTTAGAACCACTCACCCTGCCGTGCCGTAGTAGCCAACGCAGCGACCGGCGCTACGTTAGTGCGGGTCGCTGCGTCGTTCAGGCCGTGGTGCTTGTGTGAAGGGGATCAAGTCCCGGAATCCACGCTTCCGGCGTCTGGATGGTGGGGTGCAGAATTACGCCGCCTGCATTTCAGCATGGAACGGATAGTCGGTGTAACCGCGTGCGTCACCGCCGTAAAAAGTACTCCGGTCGTACCGGTTGAGTGGCAGATTCAACCGCAGGCGCTCGGGCAGATCGGGGTTGGCGATGAAGTGGCGGCCAAACGCCACAATGTCCGCGTGGCCCGCTTCGATGATCGCGTCCGCATCCTCTTTCGTGAAGCCGCCCGCTGCGATTAGCGTGCCGGTGAACTTCGGGCGCAGGTGGCGAGACGCGACCGGATCATGAACTTCGCCGATCGTCTCCGTGCCCTTGATGCGTGGCTCGACCACGTGGAGATAGCCGATGCCGCGCTTGTCCAACTGCTCCGTCACGTAACCGAAGGTGGTTTCCGGATCGCTGTCATGCATCGAGCCATAGGTGCCGCTCGGTGCAATGCGCACGCCGACCCGATCCGCGCCCCACACCGAAATCAGTGCGTCCGTCACTTCGAGGAGAAAGCGGGCGCGATTTTCAATCGGTCCACCGTACTCGTCGGTGCGAGTATTCGAACCGTCCTGGAGAAACTGGTCCGGCAGGTAGCCGTTCGCACCGTGCAGCTCCACACCGTCGAAGCCCGCGCGCAGTGCCCGCTCGGCACCTCTGCGGAAGTCCTCGATAATGGCGGGGATTTCATGCAATTCAAGCGCACGGGGCATCGTGAATTCGACTTCGCCGTTCACCGAATACGCATAGCCGTCGGCTTTCAGCGCAGACGGAGCGACCGGCGCCGCGCCACCAGGCTGAAGATCAGGGTGAGACTGACGGCCAACATGCCACAACTGGAGGAAGATGCGAGCGCCTTTGGCGTGCACGGCATCCGTGATCCGGCGCCATCCCGCAATCTGATCGTCGGAGTAGATTCCCGGGGCCATTGCATAGCCGTAGCCCTGTACCGAAACGGGGGTTGCCTCCGTGACGATAAGACCCCCTTCGGTTGCGCGCTGCGTGTAGTACTCAACCATCAGATCTCCCGGCACGTCGCCGGGCTCCGAACGCATGCGTGTTAATGGCGCCATCGCGACGCGATGGGAAAGCGTGTAAGGGCCGACTTTGACGGCTGAAAACAGCTTGCTCATGAAGTGACTCCTTGCGGATCAGTTAGTACCGGCTTGCGGTACAAGTGCGGTAACACGTTCGATGGCTCTTGCAACTGCGGGGCGAGCCACAACGGCGATTTGCTGTCAGACGAGCGCCTGATAGCGGCTCGCCAAACACAGAGACATCGTCGTTGAATTGAACTCGCCGGGGTAGGCAGCGTGACTGCATAACAGTCATTCTCTTGCGGAATATCGGGCGGACTTCATCCCGGTCGGTGAAAGGCTGACGGCGCAAGAAAAGTCGCTGAGGACAAGAACGCGTTACCGTATGCCTGTGCGGAATGAGTGTTATGCCGGCGCTACGGAAAACAGCGTGGTGCAGTGGTGTATCTTCCGGCAAGCAGGTTTCGTCGCACGTGTTTGACGGTGCGACGCACGAGCCCCAAACATCCGTTCCAGGAGGGACGACCGTGGATCGACTGACAGCGATGGAAACGTTTGTGTGC
The DNA here is from genome assembly GCF_046027825.1 of Paraburkholderia sediminicola. GTDB lineage: Bacteria > Pseudomonadota > Gammaproteobacteria > Burkholderiales > Burkholderiaceae > Paraburkholderia > Paraburkholderia sediminicola_D. Next base: position 18,938 of record NZ_JAQQDU010000022.1, on the reverse strand, counting down.
GTGGTGGATTCCGGTTCTTTTTCGGCGGCAGCGCGGCTGCTGAACGTTGGGCAGCCCGCCGTTTCCAAGTCCATCGCGCAACTCGAAGAGCGGCTCGCAGTTCGACTGCTGCTCCGCTCGACGCGCGGACTGACGCCGACCGAGGCGGGCCACGCATTTTACGAGCGCGCCAAGCGGGCGATCGAAGAGGCCGACGAGGCGGAGTTTGCGGCAAGAGGTTCGGCTGGCGCCCTCTCGGGTCGTCTCAGGATTTCAGCAGCGGTGACTTTTGCGCGGATTCACATCCTTCCGCAACTCCAGACATTTCTTGATCGACACCCTGAACTCAACGTCGACATCGTGCTCGACGATGAGAACATCGATCTGCTGGAACGCGGCATCGACGTTGGACTCAGGATGGGGGTGCTTGGCGACTCGAACATGACTGCGCGCAAGGTGACTAGCGGTCGGCGTTGCGTCATCGGCACGCCAACCTGGTTCGCAAAAGCCGGCGAACCGCGGGTACCTGCGGATCTGCTATCGCATCAGGCGATCGTGTATGAGCAGAGCGGCGGCGGAACCGTGTGGTCGTTCAGGCAAGGCAATTCCGAAACGGCAATTGTCGTCGCCGGGCGCGTCCGCGTGAACGCGGCGGAAGGCGTGCGCGCGGCCGTGCTCGCCGACATGGGCGTCGCGATCGCTTCGGAATGGATGTTCACGCCGGAACTCGCAAGCGGTGCCGTTAAACGCGTGCTGCCCGACTGGGAATTGCCGGGTATCGACCTGTGGGCAGTGTTTCCCAGTGGGCGCATGGTCAGTGCAAAGGCTCGCGCTTTCGTCGCCTGGATTGAGGAGCTATTCGGCCCTCAAACGTGATCTCATATTGCCTCGATGTTGATGTACCCGCTTGCCTGTTCAATCTTTCCCGACGGTTCACGGCCGGGAACGAGGCAGGAACAGAGCAGGACCGAATCAGGATGCCGCAGCGACCTTCTTGCGAAGAACCGGCAACATGTCCTGAGGCTCAGGACGGTGCGTGTAGTCCGGGTTAACTTCCGAGTACAGGATCGTTCCGTCTTGCCCGATCACGTAGCGCGCCGGCATAGGCAACGTCCAACTGTCGTCTCCGTTGAACGCCGGCAGATCGTTTTTGAGGTTCCTGTACAGACCCACGAGATAGTCGGGCAAAGCAAAGCGGATGCCGAATGCGGCGGCCACATCATTGTGCGTGTCGCTCAGGATCGGGAAGTTCAGCTTGTTGGTGCGGACCGATTTGCGGCTGTTCACGGCATTCTGCGGGGAGATCGCAACCAGACTTGCACCTTCGGCCTTGAACGACGGCAGCGCTTCTTCAAGCGCGTTCAGCTCGAGATTGCAATACGGGCACCATACGCCACGGTAGAAGCTGATCACGAGCGGCCCCTGCTTCAGCAGGTCGACAGACGACACGGGTTTGCCCTCCGGATCATTGAGGGTAAATTCCGGCGCTACGTCACCCGCTTTGAGAGCACGTGCGGCCTGACCGGACGCCACGAGTTCGGCCGTCGCGCGTTCCATGATTGGATGGATTTCCGGCGGTGCAAAGTACGGGGCTTTTCCGCCTTTGAAATCGGCCTTGAATGCGTCGAGTTTGGCTTGAAGTGACATGACAATCTCCTTCCTGATGATGTTTAACGCACATTGCGTGGTAGGGATAGTCCGCCAATGCAAACCGACGGAGAAGGCAGCACGATTGCATAACAGTCATTCCTGCTGGGCATAGGAGGCGATGGCTAGACGAACGGCAGCACAACATCAGGCAGCACCAATCAGTACGCCAAATGGAGAGCACTCGATGTGCGCATCACTGGTTACGGGATTGACACGCTCGCAGGGCATTGAAAATCCCCTGGCGGGATTTGCTCGCAATGCTTGAACTGTGTCGCGACTCGTTTGCCTCCCCCACTTTTCGATCATCGCGGCCGGAGAGCAGAGATAAATGACGTATTCCTGTCGGCGCGGCCAAGCCGCTCCCGCGACTGGGGGAGTCTTCGCCGGGATAGCGCGAAGTGGCGGTCGCCATTGAAATGCTCTCCTGGTGGCTCGACGCTGCAGAGTTCGTTTAATCCCGCTAAAGTGTGTCATCTCGTTGCCGGATCGCTGATCCGGTGTGCAGAACGAGTCTGTAAGGGACCGGAGTAAATGCTTTGCATCGGACGGGAGTAAGTACTTTGCATGGGACCGGAGTAAGCACTCAAGCGCTAACTCCCGTCGACAGCTAAAGCGCCAACTCCGGTCAACACAGGGGAATGCACTTGAGAAGTCATTCACTTACCTTGAGTTTTGCTTGCAAAAAGGCTACACGCTCTCGATCGCGACGCGCGATCAAAGGCGGCGTAGCGCTCGCCCTCGTCACGTCCCTTGCGGCGTGCATGGTCGGCCCGGACTATCGCAAGCCCGAGGTCCAGGTCCCGGAAGGGTTCAAGGAAGGTGTCGACTGGCAGCGCGCCGAGGCGAATCCGCAGGCGGCAATCTCAAGCACCTGGTGGCGCATGTATGGCGACGAGAAGCTCGACGGTCTCGTCGAACAGGCGTTGAAGGCAAATCAGTCGATCGCGGCGGCGGAAGCCGCCTATCGCGTCGCGCTCGCGACGGTGGAGAGCAACCAGGCGGGCCTGTTCCCAGTCGTCACGGCAGGCCTCGCCGGCGCGCGTTCCGGTGGCAACGTCCAGGGACTTTCGGCGAGTTCCGGCTCGTCGGCCTCGGCGGGCAACGCCGTGGCTGCTACCGGGACCGTCAGTTGGGAGCTGGACCTGTGGGGACAGATACGGCGGGAGATCGAGGAAGCGAAAGCGAACGCCGAGGCGTCGGATGCGCAGCTTGCCGGTGAGCGCATTTCGATCGCGGCCAGTGTCGCGACCGACTACTTCCAGCTACGCCAGGCCGACTACGACATTCACGCATTGAAGGAGCAGCAGTACATCTACAGCCGCATTCTCGTGATGACGCAGACCGGGTTCAAGGAAGGCGCAGCGTCCGGCGACGATGTGCTCAACGCGCAGGAGAACCTCCAAACGGTGATCGCCGATCTGCAGGCGACCGAAACGACCCGCGAGCAGGACGAGCACGCGATTGCCGTGCTGACCGGCACGCCGCCCGAGTCATTCAGCATCGCCCCCGATCCTGACTACTCCTTCGTTCAACCTGACGTGCCGCCCGCGCTGCCTTCGCAACTCCTTGAGCGGCGCTACGACGTGGTGAGCGCCGAGCGCACGGCGGCGGCGGCCAACGCGACCATCGGCGTCGCCGAAGCTGCATACTTTCCAACCCTTACGCTCTCGGCCGAGGGCGGTTTTGCGCACAACACGTTCGCGCATCTCTTCACGTTGCCGAGCCGCTTCTGGACGCTAGGCCCCGATCTCGCCGCCACGATCTTCGACGGCGGTGAACGTACTGCCGCGGTCCACAAGGCGCGCGCGACCTACGACGAAGACGTCGCGAACTACCGCAATACCGTGCTGACGGCCTTCCAGAGCGTGGAGGACAGCCTGTCATCGATGAATCACCTGCGGGCGCAGGAAAGCGCGTTCGAACAGGTGCTCGACAGCAGCAGCCGGCTGTTCGCGAGCCAACAGGCGCAGTTCAATGCCGGCGCGTCCAGCGAGCAAAACGTGCTGACGCAGCGCCTCACCCTGATCCAGGCGCAGCAGAGCCTGCGCGATACGCAGGCTCTGCTCGCCGAGAGCAACGTGTTACTCGTCAAGAACCTTGGCGGCGGCTGGCAGCGTGATGACGCCAAGGTCGCTTCGGTGCCGGCCGCCGCTTCTTGGCCTGCTTCTTCACCCGCTTCCGAAACTGCTGTACGACCTGCCTCGGCGCAGTCGGCCGACTGACTCAAATGCTGTTCCATAACGGTCTGGAATCCCGCGCAGCACGCGTGTGCAGGCCTTAAGCAAGAACGGAGTTCCCATGACGTCACGTTCTCAGCGCGGCGCGCTGTCGTATCTGTGTCTGATCGTACTCGCCGCCTGCTCGAAACACGCGCCGCCGCCCCCGCCGCCGCAAGTCGCCGTGGTGAAGGCGCAATCGCAAACGGTGCCGCTCGAACGTCAGTTTGTCGGCCGGCTTTCGCCGTACTACAGCGCCAATGTGACGGCGCGCGTGTCGGGCGTGCTGCTGCGGCGCACCTACACGGAAGGCTCGCAGATTCGCGCCGGCCAACTGCTGTTCGAAATCGATCCGGTCTTTTACCGCGCGCAGTTGAATAACGACCTCGCGCTGCTGGCCGAGGATCAGGCCACCTACGTCAACGACCACGTCACCGCCATGCGCAACCGCAAGCTGCTGCCGGTCGGCTCGGTCTCGCAGCAGACGGTCGACAATTCCGATGCCGCCGAACGCAGCGCCGCGGCCAAGGTCAAGGCCGACGAGGCAACCGTCGAAAGCGCACGGGTTTCGCTCAACTACACGCGCGTGACGGCACCGATCAGCGGTATCGCCGGACAGCAACAGGTGACCGCGGGCGCGGTGGTCGGCACCAGCACGTCCGACACGGGTGGCAGCGGCACGCTGCTGACGACGGTCCAGCAGATCGATCCGATGTACGTGAACTTCACGATCAGTTCAGCCGATCTGGCGACGCTGCAGCAGTCCCAAAGCAACGGCTCGATAGAGCTGCAGCAACAGAACCAGACCACGGTGCGGATCGGGCTGCCCAATCGTACGTCGTACGGCACCGCAGGCACCCTCGATTACTCCGACGTGACGGTGAATGCCGCGACCGGCTCGATCAATATGCGTGCGCTCGTCGCGAACCCGCAGCGGCGTCTGTTGCCGGGCATGTATGTGACGCTGACCGTTAATTTCGGCCAGCAGAACAATGTATTCCTGATTCCACAGCAGGCAGTGCAGCGCGACACGGTTGGTGCATACGTGTTTGTGGTCGGCGCGGACGGCAAGGTGACGCGCAAGGACGTCGAGGCGACCAATAGCCTTGGCAACAACTGGGTCGTCACGCACGGGCTGGCAGACGGTGACCAGATCATCGCGACAGGCGTACAGATGGTGCGGGAAGGTGCGCCGGTGAAGACCGTCGCGTGGCAGCCGCCTGCGCCGGCGTCGGGGGCGGCTGCGGATTTCGCTGCGACCACGACACCTGCTGTGTCAAGCCCGGCGTCGTCGTCGGTTCCCGCGGCGGCGCAGGCTTCCGCAGCATCATCGGCTTCGGCCGGCATGACGCAGTAGGAGACCGCTCATGCCGAGTTTTTTCATTAACCGCCCCGTCTTCGCGTGGGTCATCGCGATCCTGATCTCGCTGTTCGGCATCATCTCGGTGCACAGCATGGGGATCGATTCGTACCCGGACATCGCTCCACCGGAAGTGACCGTCACCGCGCAGTATCCGGGAGCGAGCGCCCAGACGATGGAATCGACGGTGACCCAGGTGATCGAACAGCAGCTTACTGGCATCGACAATCTGCTGTATTTCAGTTCGAACTCCAGCTCGAATGGCCAGACGCAGATCACCCTCACCTTCGCGACCGGCACCAACCCGGACATTGCCCAGGTGCAGGTGCAGAACAAAGTCACGCTCGCCGAGCCTCTGCTGCCTTCGCAGGTCACCCAGCAAGGGGTGGTTGTGGCGAAGGCGAGCCCGGACATCCTGATGTTCGTCGCGCTGCAGTCAGATAATCCCGCGATCGATGCCGGGCGGCTCTCCGATATTCTCGCCTCACAGATCCAGCCCAACATCGGCCGTGTAAACGGAGTCGGCAATACCACGCTGCTTGGCTCGGAGTACGCGGTGCGCATCTGGCTCGACCCCGACAAGCTGCAGAGCTACGGGCTGTCCACGACCCAGGTGCTCAATGCCGTGAGCTCCCAGAATGCGCAGTTCGCAGCCGGTTCGCTGGGCGCGGATCCGGCCGTGAAAGGGCAGGTGTTTACGGCGAACGTGACGGGCGACAGCCTGTTTTCGTCGCTCAAGCAGTTCCAGGACATCATTATCGTGGCGAACAGCAACGGCACCACGGTCAAGCTCTCCGACGTGGCGCGTATTTCGTTCGGCTCGCAGACGTACGGCTTCGCGCCGGTCTATAACGGCAAGGCAGCCGGGGGGCTGGCGGTTTTCCTGCTGCCGGGTGCGAATGCGCTCGCGGTCGAGAAGGCCGTCAAAGCCGAGATGGCGACGCTGGCGCGGGATTTGCCGGAAGGCGTCACGTGGAGCGTGCCATACGACACCACGCCGTTTATCACCGCGTCGATCGTCGACGTGATCCGCACGCTCGTCGAGGCGATCGTGCTGGTGTTTTTCGTGATGCTGATCTTCCTGCAGAATCTGCGGGCCACGATCATTCCGACGCTCGTGATTCCGGTGGCGCTGCTCGGGACCTTCATCGGCCTGTCGGCGCTGCACTACACGCTCAACCAGTTGACGCTGTTCGGCATGGTGCTGGCGATCGGCATTGTGGTTGACGACGCGATCGTCGTGATCGAAAACGTCGAACGCATCATGACCGAAGAGCATCTGGAGCCACGAGCGGCGACACGCAAGGCAATGGGCCAGATCACCGGTGCCATTGTCGCGATCACGGTGGTGCTATCCGCCGTGTTCATCCCGTCCGCGCTGCAGCCGGGCGCGACCGGCATCATCTACGCGCAGTTCGCACTGACGATCGCGGTGTCGATGGGATTCTCCGCATTCCTCGCGCTGTCGTTCACGCCTTCGCTGTGCGCGGCGATCCTGAGGCCCGAACACCCGGACAAGAAGAGCGCGATCTACCGCTGGTTCAACCGCACTTTCGACTGGACGTCGAAAAAGTATCTCGGCCATGCCGGCAGCGCCGTGCACCATGCGCCGCGCTGGATGATCGTGTTTGTGCTCGTCGTCGTGCTGACCGGTTTCCTGTATACGAAACTGCCGACCAGCTTTGTGCCTGACGAGGACCAGGGCTTTGTGCTCGCCCTCATCAATCTGCCGCCCGGCTCGACGCTGCAACGCACTGATCACGTGATGGCCGAGGTACGCGACAAACTCGAACACAGTGAGGTCGGCAAGGAAATCGTGGGCATTTTCCAGCCGGAAGGCTTCAGCTTTGTCGGCACGAGCGAAAACGTCGGCATGTCGTTCATCAAGCTGGCGGACTGGAAACAGCGCCATGACACCGCGATGACGCTGATTCCGAAGATCAACCAGATCCTTCATAGCATTCCCGACGCGCAGATCTTCGCGGTGAATCTGCCGACCATCCGCGGTCTCAGCCAGTTCGGCGGCATCGATATGTATCTGCAGGCGCGTGCCGGCCAGTCGCGCGCCGAGCTTGGCCAGGCCACGGCCACGCTGCTTGCGAGCGCCTCGAAGAGCCCTGTGCTATTCGGGATCCGGCCGAACTCACTGCCGAGCGCGCCGCAACTGGACGTCGCGGTGGACCGGACTCAGGCTGAAGCGATGGGCCTGTCACTGACCGATGTCTACGACACGCTTGAGATGGAGCTCGCGCCGTTCTACGTCAACCAGTTCACTTACGGCGGGCGCGTGAAGCGTGTCTATATCCAGGCGGACGCGCCGTACCGGATGGGGCTCGATGCGCTCCAGCACCTGTATACGCCGAGCCTGTTCACGAACAGTGGCAGCACGAGCACGTCCGCGAGCCAGTCGTCATCGAATAGTGCGAGCGCATTGAACGGCTTCGCGACACCCGTCGACCCGTCGCCCGCGAACACGTCGATCAGCCCTTACAACATGGTGCCGCTCTCTAGCGTCGTGAATGCCAAATGGAGCTTCGGGCCGACCGTGCTACCGCGCTACAACGGCTACTCGGCGATCGAGGTTGTCGGCAACTCCGCGGCGGGCTATTCGACCGGTCAGGCGATCGATGTGCTGCAGAACATCGTGGACCACCAGTTGCCGGTGGGTTTCGCGGCGGACTGGACCGGGCAGTCGTTCCAGGAATTGCTGTCGGGCTCATCGGCGGTGACGCTGCTGATGCTGTCGATCCTGGTGGTGTTCCTGTGTCTCGCCGCGCTGTATGAAAGCTGGTCGATCCCGGCTGCGGTGCTGCTGGTTGTGCCGCTCGGCATGCTCGGCATGCTGGCATTCTGCCTTTCGTTCGGTGTACCGAACGACATATACTTCAAGATTGGTCTCGTGACCGTGATCGGTCTCGCGGCGAAAAACGCGATCCTGATTGTCGAGTTCGCAGTGGAGGGTCAGCAACGCGGCATGACACTGCGCGACGCCGTCCTGACCGCAGCCCGGCTGAGACTGCGTCCGATCCTGATGACCTCAATGGCCTTTATTCTCGGCGTGTTCCCGCTCGTTATCTCATCGGGTGCAGGCGCCGCTTCGCGTCACGAAATTGGCACCGGCGTGATCGGCGGCATGCTGTTCGCCACCTTCTTCGGTTTGCTGCTGATTCCGGTGTTCTATGTGGTTGTACGGCGGCTGCTGGGCGATGAGCTCGACGAGGTGTCGCACAAAATGCGCCATCGCGACGGTGACGACGGAGGCGGCCATGGCGAGCACGACGGTGGCACACCGGGCGGTGGCGGCGATCATGACGGCGGTGGGGCGGGTGGCGGGGGCGCAAGTTCTGCGGGAGAAGGCACGCCGGCCTAGCGAACCGGCGCGCGCCAGATACGGCGATGTCTGCATCGGCATGCTACGGCATTCGCCTTCGCTGCGGCGGGGAAGCGAGGATGTGCATTCGCTCAGTTACGGGACGAACGGACTCCGATCTTCTTTGTCGCGTCATCGGCCTTATGCGACGCTTTCCATAAGACCGATGATCGGGCCCTCGCCGTCCGACTATGAAGGTCCGTTCTCTGCGTCAAGCTGCCGCTAGAATGGCCCGACGACGACAACTGGCCGGCAGCACTCGATTGGAGCCAGCATGATCAGGCCGGATCGAAGTAATGAGTCTCAAGCAGGACGCAGCCTTTCTCCGACTTGAACGGGCCGTGGTAAGCGCCAGGCGGCCGAACCGCGTAGGTGTAGCCCTTGAACGGCGTGCCGCCGTGACCATTCTCGTCGTTGCCAACCGTCAGGTCGCCTTCCACGAGAAACACCTCTTCCCAGTAGTCATGGACGAACGGCTTCTTCGTGAAGAGCCCGCCCGGCAGGCGCAGCAGACGCGTGCGGCTGCCCGTTTTATTGACGGTATCGAGCGAGCCGGCGAGGATTAGTTCCTGCGCGCCGGAAGCCGGATCGTAGCCTTCGGGCAACTGCCAGCCCTGCTCCATGTCCAGCGTGCGAAACTCGTCGTGAAGTTTGTTGATTGCCATACTGCTCTCCTGTGTGAATTGGAATCGGGGTGAAATTCGGAATCAGGCGGCCTGCAACGTCGCCAGCTCCGCGCCGAGCGAATAGGTCGACAACAGGTCGTCGACGAGACCGGTGGCACGAGGCCAGTCGTAGGTACGGAATGCGTGGCCCTTCGTCACGAACGAAGCGCCCGCATAGAACAGTTCGTATTGGTTGTGACGCGAGGCGAACTCGGAGCCCACGGCGTCCCATGCGAGCTTGAAGAACTTGACGCGTTCCTCCGGGCTGCAGACAGGCGACTTCTGGGTTTTTTCGATGATTCGGAGGAGGTCGGGGTTCTCGAAATCTCGAATGCTCGATGGCAGCATGATCATTCCGCCCCCGGCAAGTTCGCGCAGCGTGTTGAGCACCTTCGAATACAGTTGCTGGGTCACCACCTGCGAGCCGTACAGCATGTTGCGGTCCGGCACGTAGTAGCCGTTTTCAACACGGCCCTTCGCCTCCATGCCGTACACCCAGGCTTCCACCATCGACGCTTCAGAGGCGAGTTGACCCAACGTTTCACGGACTTGCGGAAAACTGTTGGTTCCGGTGACTTCCGTGATCTTCAGCGCGAGACCGACGAGGAAGCGCAACTTGACCATCAGGCGCACCTGGCATTGGTAGTTCTGGTAGCTGTGGGCGGGCGTCGCATGGAATTGCTTCGCGCACATTGCCACGTCGCCGGCTACAAAAATGCGCTCCCACGGCACCTTGACGTCATCGAAATAAAGCACTGCATCGTTTTCGTCGTATCGGCTCGACAGCGGATTGTCGAAGACCGAAGGCGAGTTCTCCTCGTACGATTTGCGTGACATCACCTTCATGCCTTTGGCATTCATGGGCACCGCGAATGACAGCGCATACATCTCGTCGCCCTGGCGTAACGGCTGGATGCAACTGCAGAACACCTCGTTCGCCATGATGCCGCTGGTGGCAAGCATCTTCGCGCCACGCACCGTAATACCTTCCGCGTCCTGATCGACGATGCCGACTGCAAGGTATTTGTCCTCCTGCTCGTGCGCCGCTTTAGCTTGATTGGCCTGAGGATTGACGATCACATAGCTGAGAAAGAGATCGTTGTCGCGTGCGTACTTGTAGTAATCGCGCAAGGCACCGGCGCGCGCCGGATCGTACTGCTCGAACACGTCGATGCCCATGTACATGCCCGAGATGCATGACGCGACATGGTCCGGCGAACGGCCCATGAAGCCGTAGTGAAGCTCCGTCCATGCTTCAAGGGCGGTTCTCCGCTCCACCAGTTCGACATAAGAGGTCGGCAATTGCCAGATCTTGCTGACTCGTCGCCCCGTGTCGGGCGACTCAAAGGTCATTTTTTCAACGTTCTCCGGGCGCGCCTGGAAGTCGTACAGATTGGCGTAGCTGCGAATGGAATTGCGGAACGCGGGATGCGACGTCACGTCGCCGACGGCCTGACCGTTGATATAGACCTGTCGTCCGTCGCGCAGCGACGCGATATGTTGGGTGCCGTTCTTGATCATGATGTTCTCCGGAAATTAGGTCAGATGTGCGCTCAGGCAGAAGGCTGGTGAGCACCGTTGAGCGTGTGGTATCGGCCGCCAAAAAAGACGAGCGGACGTCCTTCCGACCGGGATTGATGTTTCTTGACGCGACCGATAAAGATGACGTGGTCTCCCCCGTCGTGTTGCGCATACGGTTCGCATTCGAAAGTGGCGAGCGCGTTGGGGAGCAGGACGACATCGGCGCGCTCGCTCGAGACGCAGGGCATGCCGCCCCACTTGTCGCTATTCGCCTTGGCGAATCGATTCGACACTTCCTGCTGAGCTTCATCGAGCACATTCACCGCGTAGGTACCCACGGCGCTCAGGTCGGGCAAGCTCTGGTTGCGCCGGTCAACGGAGAAGAGAATCAAAGGCGGATCGAGTGAAACGGAGTTGAATGACGCGACCGTGATGCCGATCGGTGGTCCATTCTTTCTCGGCGCCGTGATCACGGCCACCCCTGTCGCAAACATCGACAACGCCGTCCGGAACTGACGCTGCGCGTCCGGGTTGCCGCTCGAGCTCACAGTGCTTTCTCCCATCTCGCCCTCCTTGCAGCGCACCGCCGGCAAGGCGATGCTACAATTCATCACACAAAGCGTTGTTTATTAGCTTTGTTACTTAGCTTTTATTAAATGTCTTTCAACAAAGCTAAGCAAGCTATCGTAAACCCCGATTTGAAGCCGGCAGGGAAGCGACGACCCTACTCGGCGGATGGATGTTGACGAGAAATCGGTCGACTCCACGCTAAACTGCGGTCGCTGCATCTGCCGGCCTTCGCTCGATGTGAAGAGACCGGGCTCTCTGGAGTAGGAACAATGCAAACCAAACAGTCATCTCGTCCGATTTATATGGACTACAGCGCAACGACGCCGGTTGATCCAAGGGTCGTCGCCACCATGCTTCCGTTTCTGAACGAGAGCTTTGGCAACCCTGCGTCGCGCAGCCACAGTTACGGATGGGAAGCAGACGACGCCGTGGAAACGGCTCGCGCACACGTCGCCGGACTTCTCGGGGCCGACCCGCGGGAGATCGTCTGGACCTCCGGCGCGACCGAAGGCAACAATCTGGCGATCAAGGGCGCGGCCAATTTCTATAAGGGAAAAGGCCGGCATATCGTGACGGTGAAGACCGAGCACAAGGCGGTACTTGACACGTGTCGCGAGCTGGAACGGCAGGGTTTCGAAGTGACTTACCTGGACGTCCAGCAGGACGGCCTGCTAGACCTGAGCGCACTGCAACAAGCAATGCGCTCCGATACGATTCTCGTTTCCGTCATGATGGTCAACAACGAGACTGGTGTCGTGCAACCGATTGCCGAGATCGGTGCCATGTGCCGCGCGAAAGGCATCGTCTTTCATTGCGACGCCGTGCAGGCGGCCGGCAAGATCACCATTGATGTCAATGCACTGAATGTGGACCTTCTGACCGTCACGGCCCACAAGGTGTATGGCCCGAAAGGCGTGGGAGCCCTGTATGTGCGCCGCAAACCGCGCGTGCGGATCGAAGCACAGATGCATGGCGGCGGCCATGAGCGGGGAATGCGCTCGGGAACGCTGCCCACCCATCAGATCGTCGGCATGGGTGAAGCGTTTCGAATCGCGAAGGAAGAAATGGTGTCCGAGAGCCGCCGCATCGGGGCCTTGCGCAATCGACTGCTGGAAGGCCTGACGCAGATGAAGGAGGTTTACGTCAACGGCGACATGACGCAGCGCATTCCGCATAACCTCAACGTCAGCTTCAATTTCGTGGAAGGTGAATCCTTGATCATGGGGATCAAGGGCGTCGCGGTGTCCTCAGGATCGGCGTGCACGTCGGCGTCGCTCGAACCCTCGTATGTCTTGCGAGCGCTCGGCCGTAGCGACGAGCTGGCGCATAGCTCGATTCGCTTCACGTTAGGACGGTTCACGACGGAGGAAGAAGTGGACGAGGTGATTCGCCAGGTGCAAGGCACCGTGGCGAAACTGCGTGCGCTGAGTCCGCTTTGGGATATGCACCTTGAAGGAATCGACATCAGCACGATCCAATGGGCTGCGCACTAACACCAGGACACGTGAAGGGACTTGCCGATCGGCGCCTTCACGTCAGGCAGCGGCGGGCGAATCGCTTAACGCTTCTCCTGCCGCGCGATCAGGTGCGACAGATCGAGCGTGGCGCGATCGCCGTTGGCAACCAGACGATCCACCACCGAACAAAGCACCTTGAACTCCGTTTTGGTCACCCCTTCAAACAGAACGTCGTTGATGTGCTGCTGCTTCGTGGCAAGCTCCTTGAGCAGTTTCGATCCTGCGGATGTCACGGTCAGCCGCATCTTGCGCTTGTCGTCGGGGTGGGATCGTTTGTCGATCAATCCCAGTTTTTTAAGTTTTCCGGTTTCGATCGTAATGAACGCTCCGCTCAAATGCAGATGGTCCGCCAGCTGATTGACGGTGACGACGTCCTCGTGCGAGAGCTGGGCGATCGCGATAAGCAACGAATACTGGATTCCCGTGAGGCCGATTAGCGTGCCGAAGCCATCACGAACCGACAGTAGCCGGGCTGCAAACGGCAGCAACCCGTTGACAAGATGCCGAAACTCCGCGTCCATGCCATCGACCAGACAGGCAGGGTTTGTTACGGTCAGAACGACCTCCTCTTGATGCTTGGCCATGACCTCTCCACTCCAGATACTGCACGTACCTTTACCTTTGAAAGGTAATTATACTTCAAAGGTGAGTGGACTCCGTGCAGGCTACGCACCCGCCACCTCGCTCACTTCGACCCGAGATTAACCATGAACACTGCCCCGCCCTCTTCGTCCGCCCAGTCCCTTCTCGAATGCTACCTTCGCGCCAAGGACCTGAACCACCCGGAGTTGATATCCGAGTGCTTCTCGCCCGATGCCGAGTTGAGCTTTTCGATTGCAACCGACGATATCGATTTTCCCCGGCGCGTTGTCGGCGCGCCGGCGATCGCCAAAACACTGGTGGCTGACTTCGGAGAACGCTTCGAGCGGTGCCGGACCTACTATGTCTGCGCGGAACCGCAGGTGGATGAAGATGGAGCCTGTGTCATGCCATGGCTTGTCGTGATGCGGCAGAAGGACGGCGGGTCGCTGCGGATCGGAAAGGGTGTGTATCAATGGCGCTTCGGACAGGAGGCGGACGGCGCAAATGCCATCACCAGACTGCACATTCATATTGAACGCATGGACGCCGTCCCCGATCCAGACGCGGCAAAGTTAAACGCGCTGCAGGGATCCTTGCCGTATCCGTGGCTGCCACCCGTCGCACTGCAGGACGGCATCGCAAGCTTTATCGCAACGTGTTCGGACGCTGCATTCGCCGTAACGTTCCAACAACCCGCCGCGCTCGACGGGACGTCGCAAGAACCGGAATGCGACAGAGAATAGGCTGCCCTGATAGACAGGGCAGCCGGACTTTCTTAAGCCTGAGTCGCCGACAACGCCGCATTCAACGTCTTGCTCGGGCGCATCACCGCGTCCAGCTTGTCGCTGTCGGGCATGTAGTAACCGCCAATGTCCACCGGCTGGCCTTGCACGGCCGAAAATTCGGCCACGATGGCCTGCTCGTTCTCAGTGAGCTGCTTCGCTAACGGCGCAAAATGCGCGGCAAGCGCGGCGTCTTCGGTTTGCGCAGCCAGCCCCTGGGCCCAGTACATGGCGAGATAAAACTGACTGCCGCGATTGTCCAGTTGTCCTGTCTTGGGCGACGGGTTCTTGTTGTTTTCCAGTAGCTTGCCGGTGGCGGCATCCAGCGTCTTTGCCAGTATTTTGGCCTTCGCATTGCCGGTCTTGATGCCCAGTTCTTCCAGCGACACCGCCAGTGCCAGGAATTCACCCAGGGAATCCCAGCGCAGGTGGTTTTCTTCCACCAGTTGCTTGACGTGCTTGGGAGCCGAGCCGCCCGCCCCGGTTTCGTACATGCCGCCGCCGGCCATCAGCGGCACGATGGACAGCATTTTGGCGCTGGTGCCGAGCTCCATGATGGGGAACAGATCGGTCAGGTAGTCGCGCAGGATATTGCCCGTGACCGAGATGGTGTCCAGTCCGCGAATGACGCGCTCCAGCGTGTAACGCATGGCTCGCACCTGCGACATGATCTGAATGTCCAGGCCCGCGGTGTCGTGGTCCTTGAGGTAGGTCTCGACCTTCTTGATCACCTCGGCCTCGTGCGGGCGGTACGGGTCCAGCCAGAAGATGGCCGGCATGCCGGAGTTGCGGGCGCGGGTGACCGCCAGTTTGACCCAGTCGCGGATCGCCGCGTCCTTGACCTGGCACATGCGCCAGATGTCACCTTCTTCGACGTTCTGCACGAGCAGCACTTCGCCTGTATCGATATCGACGATACGGGCTTCGCCCGCTTCGGGCACTTCAAAAGTCTTGTCGTGCGAGCCGTATTCCTCGGCCTGCTGGGCCATCAGCCCGACATTGGGGACCGTGCCCATGGTGACGGGATCGAAGTTGCCATTGGTTTTGCAGAAGTTGATGATCTCCTGATAGATGCGGGCAAACGTGCTTTCCGGGATCACCGCTTTGGTGTCCTTCGGACGACCGTCGGCGCCCCACATCTTGCCGCCGATGCGGATCATGGCCGGCATCGAGGCGTCCACGATCACGTCGTTGGGTGCGTGCAGGTTGGAGATACCCTTAGCCGAGTCCACCATCGCCAGTTCGGGGCGATGCTCATGGCAGGCGTGCAAATCGCGGATGATTTCTTCGCGCTTCGAGGTGGGCAGGCTTTCCAGCTTGTCGTACAGGTTGACGAGGCCGTTGTTGACGTTCACACCCAGTTCGTCAAACAGCTTGCCGTGCTTCTCGAAGGCTTCCTTGTAGAAAATCTTCACCGCGTGGCCAAAGACGATGGGGTGCGAGACCTTCATCATCGTGGCCTTGACGTGTAGCGACAGCATCACGCCGGTCTTGCGGGCGTCTTCCATCTGTTCTTCGTAGAAGTCGCACAGCGCCTTCTTGCTCATGAACATGCTGTCGATGATCTCGCCGGCCAGCAGCGACACCTTGGGCTTGAGCACAATGGCCTTACCGCTTTGGGTAACCAGTTCCATCTTCACGTCACGGGCGTGGTCTACGGTCATGGACTTTTCGCCATGGTAAAAATCGCCATGCTTCATGTGGGCCACGTGGGTACGCGAAGCCATACTCCAATCGCCCATGCTGTGCGGGTTCTTGCGAGCGTAATTCTTCACAGCTGCAGGTGCGCGGCGATCCGAGTTGCCCTCGCGCAGCACGGGATTGACGGCACTGCCCAGGCACCGGGAGTAGCGCTGACGAATGGCCTTCTCGGCTTCGGTCTTCGGTTCCTCAGGGAAATCCGGCACCTTGTAGCCCTTCCCCTGCAGCTCCTTGATCGCACCGACCAGTTGATGCACCGAGGCGCTAATGTTGGGCAGTTTGATGATGTTGGTATCGGGCAGCAAGGTCAGGCGACCGAGTTCGGCCAGGTTGTCAGGCACCCGTTGTGCCTCGGTCAGAAATTCTGGAAATTCGCCCAGGATGCGGCCGGCCACTGAGATGTCGCTCGCCGTGACCTGGATTCCTGCCGACGCGGTGAACGTGCGGATGATGGGCAGGAAGGCGCTCGTTGCCAGCAGCGGAGCCTCGTCGGTCAGGGTGTAGATGATGGTAGGTTGCTGGGTAGCCATTCATTGCCTCAAGAACGTGAAGTGGGTTAGCGAACTGCATCAAAGACCGGCATCAATGCTGGAATTTTGCCTGACTTCGCGCATCAGCGGAGCTGAACCGCACGCTCTTTTTACATTACGCCTGCATTGCAATTGCAGAATGGAGGATCCGCTTACAAGAGAACCTTTCTATATCTGGATCGTGTCACTGTGACGTTCCGGACCATCACGTACCCATTGTTCTACCCATACTTCGCTGCGAAGCCCCGGGGGCATTCACATTGGCGCCGCCGAGACCCGCCACATGCCATGCACCAGATAAGCACAGACGCAGCCCCTGTGACCTTGCGCCTGGATACGAGCGTTCTCGCGTCAACCGGGAACCCCTGACATCTGATGACGGCAACCTATTGTGCGACCACCCGAAATACGGCCACCACAGAACGCAGGCGCCCTGCCTGTTCGTCGAGCGACGCCGCAGCCGCAGCCGCCTGCTCGACCAGCGCAGCATTCTGTTGCGTCACTTCATCCATCTGCGACACCGCCCGGCTGACCTGCTCAATGCCAGTGCTCTGCTCTTCCGACGCGGAGGAAATCTCACCCATGATGTCGGTTACCCCGCGAATCGACTGCTCGATCTCGGCCATCCGGCCACCGGCTACTTCGACCAGCCGGGTGCCTCCGCTGACATTCGCCACCGACGCCTGGATCAGGCTCTTGATATCTTTCGCGGCTGAGGCGCTGCGTTGCGCAAGGGCGCGGACCTCGCCTGCCACGACAGCAAAACCGCGCCCCTCCTCGCCTGCCCGCGCTGCTTCGACAGCGGCGTTGAGCGCAAGGATGTTGGTTTGAAAGGCAATGGCTTCGATAACCGAGGTGATCTCGGCGATCTTTTTTGACTCGCTCTCGATCTGCTTCATCGTTCCGACCACTTCCTGCACCGCGGAACCCCCACGCGCCGTGGCCTCGGTCGCGGCATTGGCGAGGCCGTTTGCCTGTCTTGCATTGTCCGCGTTCTGCTTAACCGTCGCCGTAATCTGCTCCATGCTGGCGGCCGTTTCCTGCAACGACGCCGCCTGCTCCTCAGTGCGTTGGGACAAATCGAGGTTGCCTTGCGCGATTTCACCTGAACCGGTCGCGATCGAATGACTCGCCGACTGAATCTCGGACACGATGGCCGCGAGCTCTGACTTCATGTCGTTCAGCACGCATAGCAGGCTGCCCGGTAACGCCCGCCCCACTTCAATCTCGATGGCCAGATTGCCGCCCGCGATTTGCGTGGCGATATGGGCCGCGTAGGCAGGCTCCCCGCCGAGCGCCCTCTTCACACCGCGCGTCACGACCCAGGCGATCGCGCCAACCGCGGTGAAGATGACGGCTGCAATGGAACCCAGAACGATGACGAGCTTGATGAACGCTGCGTTGATGTCGTCATAGAAAAATCCGGTGCCGATCCACCAATCCCAATCGGGTATCGCAACCACGCCTTGCAACTTCGGCTCCGGGTCCGCATCCGGCGTGCGCTTCACGAGTACGTCGACAAGCGCAATATGCGAAGCCGCCATGCCCTCACGGTAAGCGTCGCTGTCGGTCAATCCTGCCGTGGTTTTATTGCCCTTGGCCCGGGTCCCGATGAACCGGGCATTCGGGTGGACCAGATTCACGCCATCGGCCGTGGTGACCCAGTAGTAGCTCTTCGTGTCCGCGTTGAGCTGGGAGAGGACGTCTTTGGCTGCCTGTTGGGCCTGGTCGCGCGTCAGCACGCCACGCGACTGTAGGTCGCGGTAGTGATTGACAAGATGCTCGGCTTTCGTCAGAAGAATAACGATCTGCTCCCGCCGACTGTCGACGAGCGAACTGCGTACAGTCTGAACGGCGGTTGCCGCAACGAGTACTACGCCGAACAAGGCCGCGAAGACCAGAGCCAGCAACTTGGTGGACAACTTCATGTAAACGCCCCAATTTGTTAACTATCTGGTACATTTAACGGCATTCGCGACTTGCTTCTTCAAGCATCCTGACCCAGGATAAACCCTCGGTTATCTGCACTTCTGTGACAAGAGGCACGACTCGAAACGACTCTGTCAAGTTGACGGGAGTAGGTTGCCGCTCCGGCTCACGCGTAGTTATCCTTATTAAATGACGTTGACAGCTACGGTAGCAATAGTCCGACCATCGCATACCGAAAGCGAATTGCGGTGGCGGAGTAACGCTACGCCGCCACCATCCTGCCCGGTTAGAACCGGTGAATGATACCCACGCCGGCAGCAAACTGGCTGCGTGACGAGGACGGCGCGCTGTTCTGGCCGTCGCCGATATCGGCGGTTGCGTTGATGATGCTCTTGCCGTTCGTCCCAAGCGTCTGGCCACCCGCACGCTGATAGGCTTCCAGTGCGTACAGGCCGGTGCGCTTGGAGAGACTGTAGTACTGCGAGAGGTTGAACTGCTGATAGCTGGCCGCGCTCGTAATGCCGTTCGACTCAGTTGCGCGCGTGTAGCTATAGCCAGCAGCCAGA
>NZ_JAQQDU010000219.1:0-1472 GCF_046027825.1 Paraburkholderia sediminicola | reverse complement strand
CGTAACTATTCAGCAGTTGTAAACCGGAGCCAGGCACTGCATAGTGCTGGACATGACGAAGATGCCTGACATCGAAGACCTGACGCACGAGCAAAAAGACGCGCTCATCATCGATCTGGTGAGGCGTCTGAACGAACTGGAAGCGAAGCTCGAGAAGGACAGTCACAACTCGAGCAAGCCGCCGTCATCAGATGGTTTGAAGCGCAAGCCCAAGTCGCTACGCGGCGCGAGCGGTGCGCGTCCCGGGGCTCAGCCGGGTCATCCGGGCAAGACGCTCAAGCGCGTCGCGCAGGCCGATCACGTTGAGATTCATCGGGTCGCCGCGGTATGCGATGCCTGCGGCCATGCGATCGGGCGCGATCGCGTTTCGGTGCTGCCCGAAGAGCGTCAGGTGATTGATCTGCCGGCCATTTGCTTTGAAGTCACAGCGCATCGTATCGAGACGGCGCAGTGCCGCTGCGGCAAGATTCATCACGCGACGTTCCCCCGGGACGTGAGCCAAGCGGTGCAGTACGGTTGCCAGATCAAGGCCGCAGCGGTTTATCTGACGCAATACCAACAGTTGCCGATCGACCGTGCACGCCAGGCGCTGTCTGACCTGTTCGGTCTGAGTGTGAGCGCCGGCACGGTGCAGAACTGCATCGACGATGCTGCCCGCAACTTGAGGCCGGCGGTGGAACAGATCAACCAGGCGCTGCAGGGCGCGCCGGTGGTGCACTTCGACGAGACGAGCATGCGCGTTGGACGCTCGACGCACTGGCTACATACGGCATCGACCGAGGCGCTGAGCTGGTATGGCTCGCACACCAGGCGCGGCCAGGAGGCGCTGGACAGCTTCGGCATTCTGCCGTCGTTTGCCGGGGTGGCCGTGCACGATGGCTGGGTTCCGTATGCAAACTATGACTGCGAACACGCGCTGTGCAACGCCCATCACCTGCGCGAGCTCATCTTCGTATGGGAGTCCACCCAACAGCGTTGGGCCGAGCGAATGATCAGGCTGCTACGCGACGCGAAGATCGAGGTCGACCGCAGTATTGCCGATGGCAAGACGGCTCTGAGCGCCGCGCGCAAAAATCACTATCGGCGACGCAGCCGGGCGCTAATCGCCGAAGGCCGCACGCTCAACCCGCAACAGGCGCGCGAGCCCACGCGAGAAGACCTGCGTGGCAGGATCAAGCAAAGCGCTGCCTATAATCTACTGGGACGTCTGGAGCGCTACGCGGCCCAGGTGTGGCGTTTCGTGGCCGACCATCGCGTGCCGTTCGACAACAACCAGGCCGAACGCGATATTCGCATGCCGAAACTCAAGCAAAAGGTATCGGGATGCTTTCGCACCGCACTCGGGCTTCAGGCGTTTTGCACCATCCGATCGTACCTGGCTACCTTACGCAAACAACGCCGTCCGCTTGTTGATGCTCTCGCTCTGAGCTTCGCCGGTCATGTGCCTTCGCCCTTAACTGCTGAATAGTTAC
>NZ_JAQQDU010000218.1:0-1502 GCF_046027825.1 Paraburkholderia sediminicola | reverse complement strand
TCTTACTGTGTCATATAATTTGTTGCGTAGTCTATTGCTGTATGGGAAGAGTGCCATCGTTGCATGAGCCGTAGTCCGAGCAGGATACGCAACGTGGTAACGGAATCAGGAACGTGGCGTTGTGCGCGCTGGACTGCCCCGGGGGATGTAATCTGGGGGAAGGGCAGGCAGCGCGCGTTCGGAGAAGTTTTTTTTATCGCCCTCATCTGAGCGCATCCTCAGTCGCTGAGCCATCAGAAATCCGTATGCCGCGATACTCAGCGTGGCATGGTGGTGAAAGCCACGCCAGCCTCGTCCTTCATAATGACCGAGCCCGAACTCCTGTTTCAGGTCCTGATAGTCGCGCTCGATGCGCCAGCGCATTTTGGTCACGAATACCAGCTGTTCAAGTGTCGCCTCTTGCGGGGCGGTAGTGAGAAAGTATTTGAGCGGCTCCGTATCGCCATCTGGCCATTCAATGAGCAGCCACTCTTCGTCGCGCACAGTACTTCGCTCATCATCGCGATGTGCGGGGCGAACCCGTATGGCGGCAAAGCGTGAGCAAAGTGCCGAGTTGCTGCCTTCCCGCCAGGTGACGGTTTGCCAGGCGTTCGCGGGTAATTGCATGGCCAGCGCTTTTACCGCGAGCGGTTCGTGCCCGGGCGCACGGCGCAGCAATGTCGGTGGCTTGCCGCGCCCGCTCCATGGC
Organism: Paraburkholderia sediminicola; assembly: GCF_046027825.1. Lineage (GTDB taxonomy): Bacteria > Pseudomonadota > Gammaproteobacteria > Burkholderiales > Burkholderiaceae > Paraburkholderia > Paraburkholderia sediminicola_D. The sequence continues at coordinate 814 of NZ_JAQQDU010000218.1, read as the reverse complement.
CTGGGCGGAAGTGGCGCCGTACCCGGTGCCCATACTGAGGTGCCCGGGCGAATGCCCACCGCGTATAACAAACCCAGCTCGCTTATCCCTTCCCGAAAGGCCGTTTCATCACCATATCCTGCATCGGCCAGCACGATGCCCGGTGCAACGCCGGATGCTATAGCCTCGCGAAGCTGGGTCAGCGCAATCTGGGGCTTGGTCTCGAACGCCAGATCGTCGGGAATGCCCGCGCGACGGGACCGGTCCCGATCGTCAATCCATTCCTTTGGGACATACAGCCGCCAGGCAATCGGCAGGCTGCCGCGTTGCGTCGCGATCGACAGGCTCACGGCAACCTGACAGTTGTCCTGTTTCCCGAGCTGCCCACAGTACTGACGCGCCACCCCGACCGAATGACGCCCCTTCTTTGGAAAGCCCGTGTCATCAATAATCCAGTAGTAGCCGGTTTCTTCAGAAGCGTGAGCGCCTAATGCGGGCATCACCCAATCGCGTACCCGCTGCAAGAGCGCCCGGTCAGACCATTCTGCCTTGGCCACAAAGTGGTGGAGGGACTGGTGCTTCGCACTCGCGTGAAGTGGGTCAATATGCGCGGCCATCGGCTCGACGCTCTTGCGGGACAACGGCAACACCAGGCCCGAACAGTAGCCCTTGAGCCCGGCATGGCGATCGGCGTGCCCTAACGCCTGCGCCAGATCGTTCAGATACGCGTCAAATTCATCGACATTCTCTGTCATCGCGATCGCCCGAAGTCTGTATTATTCAATACTACCAGGTATCGCTTCGGCGTAAATATTTTTTTGACACAGTAAGACTA
>NZ_JAQQDU010000217.1:0-1524 GCF_046027825.1 Paraburkholderia sediminicola | reverse complement strand
CTCAGGATTACCCACATCTGCGCAGGGATAGTGCTTGTAAACACTTTGCAGCGGTGTTAACTTGAGTGTGCCGCCACATCAATCACACGCAATTGCCCGCGACCGACAATCAGGACGACCAGAATGACTGGGCCGACATCGAATTCGGTGCGGCCAATCTGGGGGATGCCCGCCTGACGAATCGGCTCGTTGCACTGGCTCGCCGCCTTGCCCGCACACCGGACTGCTCGTTTCCACGTTCAATGGGTGCCGCTGAACTCAAGGCAGCCTATCGCTTCTTTGATAACGACCAGGTCGATACGGACGGCGTGCTTGCGCCTCACATAGAGCAGACGTTGCTGCGCATGACCCAGGTGCCAGTTGTGCTCGCAGTGCAGGACACGACCGAATTCAACCTGACGCATCTGGGCGCCACTGAAGGCCTGGGCTATGGCACGGGCAACCAGTCGCGCGGCTTCATGTTGCACAGCCTGCTGGCCGTGACGCCGGAAGGCCTGCCGCTCGGCGTGCTGGGCATGAAGACGTGGGTACGCGATGACGCAGATCTGGGCCGCAGGCGCCAACGCTCAAAGCGTGACTTCAATGACAAGGAAAGCGTTAAATGGGTTGAGGGCCTGAACCATCTGGCAGCACTCAAGACTCGATGTCCCGATACGCGCATGGTGGGCGTGGGCGACCGCGAAAGTGACGTCTATGAAGTGTTCGCGGCCGAGCGGCCTGCCGGTGTGGACTGGCTCGTTCGCGCGGCATGGGACCGTCGGACGGCACACCCCGAGCGTTATCTCTGGGATACGGTGACGGCGAGCGCACCGCTGGGTGAGATCGAACTGGAGCTGCCAGCACAGCGCAACATGGCTCGGCGCACTACGCGTCTGACAGTGCGTTGCACACGGGTCGGCCTGATTGCACCGCCCCGGCCTTCGACCAAAGGCACTGGGCGCGCCCGGCTCGCTCCAGTGGATGTATTTGCAATCCACGCACTGGAAACCGATACGCCAACAGACGCTGAGCCTCTCGAGTGGATGTTGCTCAGTTCGGTGCCCACGCTCACGCTGGACGACGCGCTCGAACGGCTCGAATGGTATGCGCGCCGCTGGACGATTGAGTCGTGGCATCGCGTGCTTAAAAGCGGGTGCCGCATCGAGGCACGCCAGTTCGGCAATCTTGAACGGTTCGTACGCGCGACCGCACTATTTGCAGTGATTAGCTGGCGCATTATGTACGCCACGCTGCTAGGCCGCGCTGATCCGGATCTCTCGTGTGAAGTGCTGCTTCAGCCTGACGAATGGCGCGCGCTCTACTGCCGCGCCAACCGCACCTCCAGACCTCCGGCGGCAACGCCTTCGCTAGGTGAAGTCGTGCTGTGGATTGCCAAACTCGGTGGCTATCTGAACCGTAAGCATGATCACCCGCCCGGACCTACCGTCATGTGGCGTGGATTCCTTGTGCTTCATGAAATCACCGAGATGTACCGGATATTTAGCCAGGACGGATGAGCTTCCACGAGATGTGGGTAATCCTGAG
>NZ_JAQQDU010000216.1:0-1542 GCF_046027825.1 Paraburkholderia sediminicola | reverse complement strand
GGATCGTCGGCGGAATCTGTGGGTGAATTATTGTGCGCTGCTAGCCAGGTGAAGCCCGGTTCCGATACTGATAGAGCTTGCGACATGTTGCATCAAAGGAATCCTGTGCGGACTCGGATATGTCCGGCCAGATGAGAGGTCCGCCATCTTCCTCGATGAGTTTGTCCAGAAGGGTTGCTGCCGGGAAGGCAAGGAGATCGGGATCTTCGTGGCGGCGCCGGATCATTTCGCCGCCGAGCATCCAAATGTGATCGCGGTGCCGAAGCAATGTATTGCGTGCGTATCCCAAGGTTAGCAAATGCTCAAGGAAAGGCGTGAGTATGGCCACGATTTCCCGTCCAGTCGAAATGTCCTCGTCGTCAACTCGCCACGACGCAGGCCAGTTATGCAGATCTGGGACGTACTGCGCAAGCGCTTGCTGTTCGGGGACAATGGCGGCTTTATCCTTGCCGTTTCTGGGCTTGCTAACCATGTTGCTGACCCGTCTGCTTAACGCCTGTCATCATTTTCCCGGCTTTGTATATGAAGGGGCGCGGCTGTGCGAGGCAACTCAATCCATCGAGATCGACGTTCGGCCGCGCAAAGGTTCGAAGCCGATTTGCTCATGCTGTCACCAGCCTGCGCGGGGTTACGACTCGCTCACGCAGCGCCGCTTCGAGTTTATCCCCGTCTGGGGCTTTGCCGTGTTTCTGCTCTATACCATGCGGCGCGTCGATTGTCGTGCCTGTGGCGTGAAGGTCGAAGCGCTGCCGTGGGCCAACGGCAAGCACACGCTCACCCGCGCTTACATGATCTTCCTGGCGCAATGGGCGCGTAAGCTGTCCTGGAAAGAAACAGCACTGAGCTTCCGAACCAGTTGGGAGAAGGTCTTCAACGCAGTGGAATGGGTCGTCGACTGGGGGCTGAGCCATCGCGAGCTCGGCACGATCCGCGCCTTCGGCGTGGACGAGATTCAGTATGGTCGCGGACACCAATACCTCACACTCGTCTACCAGATCGAGGCCGGCTATACGCGACTGCTCTGGGTCGGACAGGAGCGCACGAAAGAGAGCTTCGCGAAGTTCTTTGCCATGATCGGAAAGCCGCTGTGTGAGAAGGTTGAATTCGTGTGCTCGGACATGTGGCAACCCTACCTGGAGATGATTGCGCGTCATTGCCCGAACGCCCTGAATATCCTCGACCGCTTTCACATCGTCGCCAAGATGAACAAGGCGATCGACGAAGTTCGTGCCGACGAGGCCCGGCGCATGACTCGCGACGGCTATGAGCCGGTGCTCAAGAAATCCCGCTGGTGCCTGCTCAAGCGGCGCGAGAATCTCACTGGCAAGCAACGCGTTCGGCTGCGTGACTTGCTTCAGTACAACCTGCGCAGCGTGCGCGCCTATCTGCTCAAGGAAGAGTTCCAGCAACTCTGGGATTACATCTCGCCCGTGTGGGCCGGCAAATTCCTCGATCAGTGGTGCACTCAGGTAATGCGCTCACGTATCGAGCCGATGAAGAAGTTCGCCCGCACGGTACGCACACACCGCGAACTGATCCTCA
>NZ_JAQQDU010000215.1:0-1592 GCF_046027825.1 Paraburkholderia sediminicola | reverse complement strand
GGGCGTTGATGTGATTGCTGGCGCGAGCCAACAAATCGAGGAAATCTGTTCGGAAAACATTGCGCGAGCTCGTGGAGGCCGCGTAAAGCCGCGTACAAAAGGGTAAATAATGCCCTCGACAGGGCAACTGCTCTGGACAGGTTGTGCGCCAGGACATGCAAGGCGAATTCCCGTTTGACCGCCTGGAGCCCACGGCGCCGAAAGCGGTTAAGCCCCTGCTGGGAACGCAAGCTGCTGAACACCGGTTCGACGATCGCCTTGCGCTGGCTGAAAATGCGGCGCGCCTGAGGATGCTGCATCACGAGGCGAAGCGCCTCACGCTGCTCATCCTCGGGGTAGCGTTTGATGCGTCGTCCCTGCGCCGCATTCGTACAGTTCGCGCGCAAATGGCAATCCCCACAGGTCGTGGCCCCATACACGCGATGCTCTCGTGTTCGCGGTGTTTGTTCGCACTTGCTCAGCAGAATCAGGGTTTGACCGGCCGGGCAATGATAGGTGTCAGTTTGCGGGTGGTAGTCAAAGGCGCTTTTGTGAAACAGTCCTGCTTCCCTGGTCTTTGCAGGCCACTGTCCTTCCGGGCACAACAGGCTGACATCGCGCGCGAGCGTCGCTTCGATCACCTCATCGTCGAAGTATCCTGCATCGAGCAACACTTCTTGCGCCTGCGCACCCGTCACTCGTGCGCTTTGATCCAGCATCGGTGCGATGACCTGTGTTTCACTCGACGCGTCCAGCGCGAGGGCCGTGATGATCCGCTCTTCGTTGGCCAGAACCGACGGTTTGTACGATGCCGCAAACCCCCGTCCGCGCTTCAGGCGCTGTACCATGGCCTCCGGCTCGCTGCCGCTGATGCGCAAGGTTTCACTGCTCTTGCCATGGCTGTGGCGAGCGGCTTGACGCGCCTCGAAGATCTCCTGGCATTGCCTGCTGCGTTGCTGCTCCTGTTGCACGGCCTGATCGTCGGGTGCGCATTCAATTGCTTTCAGCGCTGCCGCCGTGCGCGCTTTGACCGCCTCTTCCCTGAGCAGATTGTAGTGCGAGCAGGCCGCTTCAATAACGGTGCCGTCGCCAGCCAGACGCGTGCTGTTCGAACCACTGGCTTTCAATATCGCACGCGTGAGCGATTCAAAAAAATCCTCGGTCAGCGAGTCTTCGTGCAATACGATGAAGCGGCCGATATTGGCATGATCCGGCGCAATGCCGCCTGTCACCCACATACACCCCAGATCGAGTCGCGCCAGCCGCTCCAGCTCACGCAGCGAATGAACACCCTGCATGACGCCATACAGGATCAGGCCCATCATCAAGGGCGGCGCATAGGGAGCACGCCCAGTGGCAGCGTAGCGCTGTTCGAACGGCAACCAGTCTTGCTCGCCGAGCAAACGCGCGACGGTAAATGGTGCGTGCTGGCCAGATTGCCTCAGGTACGTTTCCAGCCGCGTCATCCCCAGAAAAATAGCGTGCGCATCTCCGGTCACGAAGCGACGACCGCTGTTGACTGCCGTGCGTAGCAACGGCGCGTCCAGGTCCTGTGGCACACCATCAAACAATCTGAACTGCGCATCATCGGGCGAAGGTACTTTGCGCGCCGT
>NZ_JAQQDU010000214.1:0-1648 GCF_046027825.1 Paraburkholderia sediminicola | reverse complement strand
CTCTCAAGAAACCATTTTAAGTACATGATTTGATTGGTTGCTTTTCAATCGGATTGTCCTTGTGCCTGGATTGGGACGAGTTCGAGACCCATGGCTGCGGCTTTCCTCCTGAGGTGGTAGATCACGCGCTGCTGGTAGCGTTCTTCGTAGTAGGCCTGCCCCTGATCGACATAGGCAGTGCCTTTGGTCAGCATGGCGTAGACCAGGCGGGCGAGCTTGTGTGCGACCGCTGTCACGGCCTTGCCCTTGTCCAACCGCCCGCACATTCGACGATAGTAGGCGCCCAGAGCCGACTGGCTGGGGCGGAGTGCGGCGGCAGCCAGTTTGAGAGCTTGAGCAGCGCGATTAGCGTTGCCCTTGGTGGCCCCTGACAGGCGCTTGCCTCCAGAGATCTTGGTGCCTGGAGACAAGCCCAGCCATGAGGCGAAGTGCTTGGCGTTCTGAAAGCGCGACAGATCTGGGCCGATCTCGGCGACTACCTTGAGTGCGGTCGTGATGTCGATGCCGTCAATCGCGGTCAGGTCAACGCCGCAGATGCGGAAGAGATAGGTGCGTACGTCAAACTTAGGCGCATTTTTGGCCTTGCCGACGCGGCGCTTCGACGGCCCGGGTTCAGCTTCGCTCCGGCTCAACGCCTTAAGCATGTGCTCCAGCTGGACGTCACAGCGCTGTAGCGCTTTGGAATAGGCATCAAACAGCTCAACCGCCTGGGTCAAGGCGAACAGGTGTTCTTCCCGCCAGTTGCCCTGCAACGACTTGGCGATCTCTTCTTTGCTCGCCTCGATCCGGCCGTTTTTGAGTTCCGCCAGCTTCAGCGGGTCGCGCTCGCCGGCGATGATCGCGCGCAGAATCTTCTGGCCAGTCTCACCGACAACGTCAGAAATTACATTGGCCAACTGTACGTTCATGAGCGTCAGCGCTTTCTGCATATGCTGCACATGCCGCGACTGGTAGGACAGCAGCATTGCGCGCTGACGCATCACTGAGCGTAGCGCGCAAATCTCGTCCTTGGGACGAAACGCTCCAGACAGTAGTCCGTAGCTCATCAGTTGCTGTAGCCACTGGCAGTCGAGCACGTCGGACTTGCGGCCCGAGACGTTTTTCACGTGGCGGGCATTGACCAGAAATACATTCAGGCCTCGCGACTCCAGCAACTCGAACAGGGTAATCCAGTACACCCCGGTCGACTCCATAGCCACTGTGTCAATGCCGCACGAAACCAGCCAATCCGCCAGGTGCTCCAGGTCTTCGGTGAAGCTCTTGAACTCCCGAACTGGCTCATCGTCGCGGTCTGGCGGTACGGAGACAAAGTGACTCGCCGAGCCAACATCAATTCCCGCTGCATTGGGGTTGGCAATTTCCATCCTCTTTAACTGGCTGCGCTGTGCCATTGACTACTCCCTCATAAGTGGAAGAGTGCCGCGTCACCGACGGTACGTCGTCATTGCTCAACCTCTCAAGCGGGATGTCCGTTCGCACGAACTCACCAATGTCGCCGACGTGACCTTGGACCACGCTAAGAAACGGGCGTTGATAGCACCAATGGGGGGTCGGTCTTCAGCGGCGCGACGCCCCAGCTTACCAAAGCGGCGATCGGTGCCTGGTTTCTTCCGGGCGCCCACCGCGGCCGCGGTTACTGCGCTAAGAA
>NZ_JAQQDU010000213.1:0-1766 GCF_046027825.1 Paraburkholderia sediminicola | reverse complement strand
TGAGGTAGGACTTACGCAAAGTGCATGGGAACCGAGGGATTTCGGAGTTCACGGCGCAAGAAATCATCGAGCATGTCATGTTTGACTCGGTAAAGTGTGCGGCCAGTGTGCCGGGCAATGTCGGCCAGGCGAACCCACACCACTATGGCGCTGGCGATGTGATTGCGCTGGCTGCGGGCCTTGCGACACTGGCAGCGCTCGATGCCTGTGAGCTGCTTCGCTTCACGGTGAAACTGCTCGATCTTCCAGCGCAGGCGGCACGCGTCTTGTGTCGCCTGTACCGAATCCTGAGTCTGGTCGTTCGTGACGACCCAGTCCGTGCGATGTGTGGACACCGCTACCCGGAACAGCTTCATCTTGTGATGCTTCGGAAAGCCCTTGATCTTGACGGTCTTGCCGTGGGCCAGAGTGTCTTCATCCCATTGCCGCGAATCAACCCGCCGGTAAGGCGACTCACCGCCCGAATCATCGACTAGACGGTTATCACGCAGCGGGCAATAGTACGTCTTGCTTAGCGATTCGATGAACAGCATCAGATCCCGCGTGGCGTACCACGTGTCCATCAGGACCCGCTTGAACGGCAGACCCTTGTGATGAACGAGATTGCCGAGCATATCCCGTACGTGATCGAGCTTCGACTTACCGTCGCCATCGGGATCGTAAATGCGGTAATCGATGATCCAGTATTCACCGGTTTGCGGATTCACATACACGCGGTTCACCACGCCGATGCCCTTGATCAAAGCATGGGCGTTCCCACTATACTGGCGGCGTACCAGTTCGATCCTGTGCGAGTGATTCTTGTCGAGCACGGTGTCGTCAAACAGCACGCAGCCGTCCGCATGGGCCACGAGCTGCGTGCGCACGTTGTCCCAAACCAGGCGTGGCGTCAGACGCTCGGCGCGAAGGTAGCGGGTAATTGCATCGTGGCTCATGTCTTCAACATGATTGGCAAAATTGGTCAACGTGTAGTTGGTCGGGCTCGTCAGCAGATACTGGCAGTAGCCCAGGCGACTCAGGTGTTTGCTCATGCCCCCGGACGATACGTACTTCTGTGTCCGATCGGGTTTACGCAAAGATGTAACGATTTATTTCGAATCGTCAGCGACGCGCATCGCCTGATCGATCGAAATGGTCTGCGATTTCAGCACGGGCGCCGATGTGGCACACTGCACTTTCTTTTGTAATGCTCGAGGGCTGTTCGCCGCCCGAATTCGTGAATGAGGACGCGATGGGGAAAGCCAGCCGCGGCAAGAAAGTTCCGCAATCTTTCGTATCAACACTGCCCGCATCGCTGAGCAATCTCCCGTTTGCGCCCGGATGCAACCCATACGGCAAGATCTCCGCATCCCTGATTGACCTCATCGATCCGTATGCCGACGAAGACCTGCCGCTCGACACGATGCGCAAGCTGGTCGGCATGGGAGTAGTCGCCTGGAACATTGCCTCAACGAGCAACACGCTTGACGAAGCAGCTACCGAACTCGATCGCTTCATCCGCGATACCCCGGCGCTAGGTGCATCCGCCGGCACCGCTGCACAGGACTTTCGCGTGGCCGTCCTGGCTCTCGTCCAACGCAAGTATCTTCTGTTTCCCCAGGATAAACGGCTCGTGGCCTCATATGAGCTCAGTCGCGAACGCTCCGGACTGCATCTGCGCGCAGCGGCTGTGCAGCACGGATAGGCAGGTGTTACTGACCAGTCTTGACACCGGTCCGCTGCCACCCCGACCCGCCGCGCCACCGCCCTTCGCTGCGTAAGTCCTA
>NZ_JAQQDU010000212.1:0-1921 GCF_046027825.1 Paraburkholderia sediminicola | reverse complement strand
TTGATCTTTCAGGACTGAAACGCGCAAATGGCTATTTCGCTTGCCGACAAACTGGTGGTGGCAATCTCGTCGCGCGCGCTGTTCGACTTCGAGGAAGAGAACCGCGTCTACGAGGACGGCGACCTGCAAGCGTATGAAGCGTTGCAGCGCGAGCGGCTCGCCGTGCCCGCCAAACCGGGCGTCGCGTTTCCGCTGATCCGCAAGCTGCTGGCGTTAAATGCAGGCGGCCACCGGGTCGAAGTCGTGATTCTGTCGCGCAGCGATCCGATCAGCGGACTGCGCGCATTTCATTCTTGCAGGGAATATGGACTGGCGATCGAACGCGGTGTGTTTACCCGTGGGCGCGCGCCATTCGGCTATCTGAAGCCGTTGAACGCGTCGCTGTTTTTGTCCGCGAATCAGGACGATGTGCGCGACGCATTGGCCGCCGGATTCCCGGCCGCGCGCGTCTTGCCCGAATCGGCGAAAATGGCGAGTAAGTATCCGGACGAAATCCGGATTGCCTTCGACGGCGACGCCGTGCTGTTTTCCGACGAAGCCGAGCGCGTGTTCCAGAAAGATGGCTTGCGGGCGTTCGTCGGCCATGAGATGCACAACAAGGATTTGCCGCTCGCGGACGGGCCTTTGAAGCCGTTGCTCGAAGCGCTGCACCGGTTGCAGAAACTCGCGGACGAAGCCGCACCGATGCATATTCGTACGGCATTGGTTACGGCGCGCTCTGCCCCGGCGCATGAGCGCGCGATCCGTACCTTGATGGCGTGGAACATCGAAATCGACGAAGCGATGTTCCTCGGCGGCCTCGACAAGAGCGCATTTTTGCGCGAGTTCGAGCCGGACTTTTTCTTCGACGACCAAATTGGCCATTGCGAATCGGCCCGCGTCGTGACGGCGACGGGGCACGTGCTGAGTGGCATCGTGAACGCATCATGACACCTGAACAGTCACCGCTGGGTAAGCCTTCCGCTTACACCGAACAATATGACGCTTCTCTGCTCTTTCCGATTGCCCGGAAGAATGCACGCGAAGCGATTGGGATTGGCGCGCAGTTGCCGTTTTTCGGCACGGACATCTGGAATGCTTACGAGCTTTCCTGGCTGAATGCGCGCGGCAAGCCGCAGATTGCCGTGGCGACTTTCTTCGTGCCCGCCGATTCGCCGAATATTGTCGAGTCGAAGTCGTTCAAGCTCTATCTTGGGTCGTTTGCGCAGACGGCGTTCGAATCGATGGAAATCGTACGTGACACGATCAAGCGGGATGTTTCCGCTTCTTGTGGCGCGACTGTTTCGGTTCATCTGACTGCGCCGTATGAGTTCGGCAAGTTGCAGATGGAAGAGTTTGAAGGCTTATCGCTGGATCGGCTTGATCTGGATACGGATGTTTATCAGCCGGATGCTTCGTTGCTCAAGGCGGCGCTTGATGAAGCGCCTGTCGAAGAGACGTTGTTCTCTAACTTGCTGAAGTCGAATTGCCCGGTGACCGGGCAGCCTGACTGGGGCAGCGTGCAGATTCATTATGTCGGGCCGCAGATTGACCACGCTGGGTTGCTGCGGTACATCATTTCCTATCGAAATCACACTGGGTTTCATGAGCAGTGTGTCGAGAGGATTTTTATCGATGTGATGAAGGCCTGTAGGCCGGTGAAGCTTGCGGTTTATGCGCGGTATACCCGCCGCGGCGGGCTGGATATCAATCCGTTCCGGACGAATTACAATTTGCCGATGCCGGATAATTTGCGGTTGGCGCGGCAATAAGGGTAAGGTTTTGCCTGCGGCGCTTGTTCGTCTGTATGCCTGCGGCGCCTGTTGTTTGCTTGGCTGCAGCGTTGGGCTTTTCTTGATCAGGTTGCCTTCGCGGCGCTCGTTTCTGTGTGCCTACGGTGTTGGGCTTTGCCTGGTTTGTTTGCCTGCGCGGCGCTTTTGTC
>NZ_JAQQDU010000211.1:0-1978 GCF_046027825.1 Paraburkholderia sediminicola | reverse complement strand
GAATACATCGCTCGCGAAGCCGAACGACAGATAGAGTGCGCCATTGCGTTCCTCGGCGTGCAGCATCAGATCGTATTGCGTACTGCCCGTACCGGCGTCGATGCGCGTCGCCGACAGACCCGGCAGCCGCAGCGCGTCGATGCCGTCGTCAACACGCAGATCGAACATCACCTGAAACAACGGCGTTTGAAGCAGATTGCGCTCCGGCTGCAAGGCATCGACGATGCGGCCGAACGGCACGTCCTGATGTGCATGCGCAGCCAGCACCCGGTCCCGCACCTGCTCCGCAAGCTGCGCAAAAGTCTCGCGCACGCGCAGATCGCCGCGGATCACCAGCGTGTTGACGAAGAACCCCACCATGCCTTCCGTCTCGATCTGCTCACGGCCTGCAGCCGGAATACCGACGCGGATATCCGGCGCGCCCGTGTAGCGATGCAGCAGCACGTCGAAGGCGGCGAGCAAGATCATAAAGAGCGTCACCCCCTCGCCGGCATGACCGGCACGCAGACGTTGCGCGACGCCGCGCGGCACCGTGTGCAACACACGCCCCCCGGCGCCCGAACGGGCCTGCCGTCGTTCGCGATCGACGGGAAGTTCCAGCATCGGGTGCGAGGTACCCAGTGTCGTGCGCCAGTAATCGAGTTGCGCGTCCAGTGCTGCCTCGTCGATACGTCGGCGTTGCCACGCAGCGAAGTCGGTGTACTGGATCGGCAGCGAAGGCAACGGCGTGGCTTCCGACGCATCGAGCGCTGCGGCATAGAGCGCGCTGAAATCTTCGATCAACACCCGGATAGACCAACCGTCGGCGATGATGTGATGCATCGACAACGCCAGCACATGGGTCGTTGCATCAAGTGTGAACAAACCGATGCGCGACGACGGGCCGCCCAACAGATCGAAGGGCTCCTGCGCGAAAGCGTGAAGCTGGTTGTCGAGTTCGGTTGAGCGGTCCTGCAGATCGTATTCGCGCCACTCGAACTGGCGACCGGCAGCGGTGTCGGCGACCTGCTGACGCACGAGACCACCTGTCTCCGTGAAGCGCAAACGCAATGCGTCGTGCCGCCCGGCCAGTGCGTCGAGCGCGTTGCGCAACGCGGGCAAGGACAGTTCGCCTTCCAGACGCAGGGCGCCGGCCACGTTGTAGGCAGCGCTGTCGGGTTCGAGCCGCCAGAGCACCCACAGGCGCTCCTGTGCATGCGACAGCGGCACAGGAACGCCGGGTTTCGTTACACGAGGAATCGATGTATCTTGCGCCGCAGCGGGAGACTGCCCGGCGTGCGCAAGCTCGTCGAGGTAGCGCGCGAAGCGTTGCAGTTCGGGATGATCGAAGACCGCCTGCAGCGGCACGTCACGGCCCACGTCCCGACGCACACGCGACAGCACGCGCACGGCGAGCAGCGAATGTCCACCGAGTCTGAAGAAATCATCCTGCACGCCCACACGTTCAACGCCCAGCACGTCACACCAGATCTGCGCGAGTAGTGCTTCGGTCGGCGTGGCGGGTTCCACGTGTTCGTCCGCGGTTGTTGCATCCGGTGCCGGCAGCGCGGCACGGTCCAGCTTGCCGTTGTGCGTCAGCGGCAACGCGTCGAGCAGCACGTATGCGCCCGGCACCATATGCGCAGGCAGCGCCTGTGCAAGCGACTGTTCCAGTTGCGCGGCGTCACACCCCGTCTTCTCTTGCGGCACCACATAGGCGACGAGCCGTCGACCTTCATGTGCCAGAACCCGCGCCTCGCGTACCGTCGGCAACGCCGCCAATGCCACCTCGATTTCCCCCAGTTCGATCCGGAATCCACGGATCTTCACCTGCGCATCATTACGACCGATATAGACGATCCCGCCATCGGCCTCGCGCCGTGCCAGGTCACCTGAGCGATACAGCCGCGCGCCGTCCGTGCCCCACGGGTCCGGCACAAACCGCTCCGCGCTCAGCCCCGCACGGCCCAGGTATCCACGCGCGAGACCCGCGCCGCCC
>NZ_JAQQDU010000210.1:0-2310 GCF_046027825.1 Paraburkholderia sediminicola | reverse complement strand
CTGCGACACGAAGTTGCTTGCAGGAGCTGTTCCCGCGTCAACATGAGGGAACCGCCCGTGTCACCGGGCGAGTCTAGGAGTCTGAATAAAGAGCGACTCTGACAATGTAACGAAGCATCGCAAGATGCGGGGTATCAATCGCGAGAGGCGTACCCTTCTGGCAGCCACACGCCGGATGAGTGCTAGACAGTCGGCATGGCGAACACATGTGAATCTGCGATAAAGGTCGTTATTCTAAACAAGCGGAAGTGGCTACTGCGCTTGAGCCAAAATGGCAACGGAGGTGGGAAGAGCGTCTTCACTTATACGCCCTCGTGACCCATACGCCTCCCGGTCGACAGCAGGCGCCTAACCCGACATGCTTTCGCAAGCGGAACGTGGAAATCCCGTATCGCTCCCCTCGGGGACAGCAAACCGCAAGGCTTGCCCATGGCGATGCGGGCGAAGGATTGAGGACAAAGCGAACGCCATCCTGTAATCGGATGGATAGGGGTTGCAACATCATCCCACGCGAAAGCGGGCAGACTTCCTCGTGGTCTCTCATCACAAGAGAGTAGGTAGAACCATCTTAACGGAAGGGAAGCAAATGGACGCAGCAACACCAGCGTGTGCGCCTTCCGGCGTGGCATGGGACGGCATCAGTTGGGCCGATGTCCAGCGTCAGGTAAGACGGCTGCAAGCACGTATTGTGAAGTGGACACAGGCCGGCAGGCACAACAAGGTGAAAGCCTTGCAATGGCTGCTGACCCACTCGTTCAGCGGCAAGGCAATAGCCGTCAAGCGGGTGACTGAAAACAAAGGCAAGAACACCCCCGGTGTCGACAAGGTCATCTGGAAAACACCGGGGGCAAAGACCAACGCGATTGCGTCGTTGAAGAGACGGGGTTATTCGGCTCTTCCGCTTCGGAGGGTAACGATACCGAAGAAGAACGGCAAAATGAGGCCGCTCGGCATACCCGTGATGCGCTGCAGGGCGATGCAAGCATTGCATCTGCTTGCTCTGGAGCCGGTTGCGGAAACCACTGCCGACCCGAACTCGTATGGGTTCAGGCCGGAGCGCTCAACCGCCGACGCGGGGGAGCAATGCTTCATCGCCCTCGCGAGAAAGACAAGCGCGCAGTGGGTGCTGGAAGCCGACATCAAGGCCTGTTACGACGAGATCAGCCACGCATGGATGGTCGCCAACATCCCCACGGACAAGGTGATCCTGCAGAAGTGGCTCAAGGCGGGATATGTGTATCAGGACGAACTCTTCCCGACCGTTGCCGGGGTCCCTCAAGGGGGAATTATTTCACCGGTAGTGGCCAACATGACGTTAGATGGTCTTGAAGCGATGCTGAGGAAGAAATTCCCGGCTGCAAAGCGAACAGGCTTGAAAATGCACATGGTGCGGTACGCGGACGACTTCATCATCACCGGCAACTCGAAAAAGTGGCTGGAACACGAGGTCAAACCTGCGGTGGTCGCATTTCTGGCGGAACGAGGGCTCGTCCTATCGCCGGACAAGACCAAGGTAACGCACATCGACGAAGGGTTCGACTTCCTCGGATGGAATATCCGCAAGTACAACGGCAAGCTGTTGATGAAGCCGTCGAAAGCGAACGTCAAAGCGCACCTTGACAAGATCCGGGAAGTCACCAAAGGCAACAAGACGGCCAAACAAGCACACTTGATACGCCTGCTCAACCCGATTCTGCGGGGCTGGGCAAACTATCACCGCCATGCGGTCGCCAAGGAAACCTTTGCTCGGGTTGATACGTATGTCTGGTCAATGCTGTGGCAATGGGCGGTTCGACGGCATCCAGAGAAAGGAGCCCGCTGGGTCAAAGATAAATACTTCAAAACCCAAGGCACCCGCAACTGGGTATTTGCCACAACCGAAAAACAAGAGGATGGGAGGAAGAAGGAACTCGTCCTGCTGAAAGCGGCGGACACGCCGATAAAGCGGCATGTCAAGATCAAGGCCGGGGCCAATCCGCACGACCCACAGTGGGAACCATACTTCGAGACCCGATGGGGCAAGAGGATGATGAACCTGCCAGGGGGCCGCGCGAAGCTCTACCGGGTCTGGCTGAGGCAGGATGGCCTGTGTCCGACCTGTCAGGAACCGATCGCAATAGGTACCCCTTGGGTCACCCGCTTCATTGTGAAAAGAACCGACGGTGGGTCGATTGCAGCGGGCAACATTCAACTGCACCATCCCGGTTGTCATGGAATTCAAAAGTACGCCGGAAATAAAGTGTGAAAGCGGGTGTCGAAAGATGCCTTGGCAGAGGCTTGAGCTGTATGCAGGGAAACTTGCACGTACAG
>NZ_JAQQDU010000021.1:0-109187 GCF_046027825.1 Paraburkholderia sediminicola | reverse complement strand
GCGTCAATGATGACGCGAGCGTGGAGCAGGTCGGCGAGTGAACCCAGCACGTCGGATGCCGGGGCGGTCCCCACGACATCGGCAATGGAATCGGTCCAGTCGACAGGAATCAGTCCGCGTGACTGGTCTGGAAGAAGCAGCAGGAGATGTGGTCGACCAGCGCGTTGCCGCCGGCTGATGACCTGCAGGCGCAGGCCTTCGAATGGATGGCCTGCTCGTGTGATGACGACCGATTCAGGAACGTCTTGGGATGGGGTAGTCTGTCGTGGTTTCCTTTGACCGGGTGAACCACGACATCCTGATGTCGCGGGTCGCCCGCAAGGTGAAAGATGGACGGGTATTGAAACTGGTTCGGCGCTACCTGGAAGCGGGCATGATGTCAGAGGGTGTCGTCAGCGTGAGGACGGAAGGTACGCCGCAGGGCGGCCCGCTCACGCCATGGACGCAAAAGGTAACTTTGAGTTTGAGCGGCAGATTCCGTTGTGCCGTTCCGATTCAGTCCTTGATTTGCGTCACAAGAAGTAATATAAAAATGTCATATGTCGCGCTCAACTCTCTCCGAAAGGGCTCAGCGTTTGAATGCCGCCTTTCATCTGCTTGCCGACGGTCGCAGCCTCAACGAGGCCGCCGAAGCCATGGCCGAACAGCACAGGATTTCGCGGCGCCAGGCCTACCGTTACCTGCAAGAGGCGCAGCACCTGTCGTCTCCGGTCGCTGTGGCCGAACCCACCATTCCCATCACGCTCAAGGTTCCTGCGGCCGTTGCTGTCACATTGCGGGCGTATGCGCAGGCCAATGACTTAACGATGGGCGAAACGCTCACGCGTGCCGTCTGTGCTTTGCTAGCGACGGCAGGCGGGCGTGGCTGATCGACGTCCACGCAGTCGGCACGTTGACCTGGAATATACGTTTGACCGCCTGCTGGCAAGGAAGCTGGAGCAGGTCTATGACATCCTGGTGCCGGATCGTGTGCGCCGCACTGGCGAGCAAACTGGACTGAGTGGAGAGACTGATGAAGGTTGCCGCGATCTACGCCCGGGTGTCGTCCGACCAACAGAGGGAGGAGAAGACCATCGCCAGTCAGACGGCGGCGCTGATGGAGTTTGCCCGAAGCGAAGGCTACAGCGTTCCGGATGAGTGGGTCTTCCAGGACGAAGGCTACAGCGGGGCAAGTCTGGTGAGGCCTGGGCTGGAGCGGGTACGCGACCTGGCGGCGGCGGGCGAGATTCAGGCGGTGCTGGCGCTCGCACCCGATCGCCTGAGCCGCAAATATGCCTACCAGGTGTTGCTCATTGAGGAATTGGCCCGCCATGGGGTGGCGATGGTATTCATCAAGGCGCCGCACTCGGGAACGCCGGAAGATCAGTTGCTATTGCAGTTTCAGGGCATGATCGCCGATGATGCGGAGCGCGGAATTATGCGAAGCCACACCGCCAAAGTGGCGGCGCGGCTTGCATTGCAAGCACTGCGCTGTGCATTATCCCGGCTCGAACAATGAGGCGATCAGCGCGTCCGGCGCCTTGAATCGCCCACGGCGCAAACCAAGCGGCAATACCCTTTCCATAGCCTCGAGCTTCTCCGACGGATCCACGCGCAGGTAAATCTCGGTCGTGCGAATGTCAGCATGGCCAAGCCACAAGGCCACCTTGCGGATGTCACGAGTGGCCTGAAGCATGGTGATAGCGCAGCCATGTCGGAGCTGATGAGGAGAGACCGAGCGTCCCTTCAAAGAGGCGCACTTCTTCGCGGCGGTGCGGGCGTGTTTGTCGAGGACATACTCGAAGCCAGCTCGCGTCATTGCCTCTCCTTGCGCATTCACGAATAGCTCCGGGACCGGAACCTGGCCTCGCACTGCAAGCCAGGCTCGGAGATCTGCGGCGGTCGCTTTCCAGAGTGGAAGGCATCTTTCCCTCCGACCCTTCCCGAGAACGCGGATGCTCGGCGTTCGGTGCAGGGACAAGTTCTCTAACGGTAGCCCTACCAATTCGGAAACACGTAGCCCGCCGGCAAAGCAGAGGTGCAACATTGCGCGGTCCCGAATCCCGGGGCGTGTTGTGACGTCTGGCGCGTCGATGATGGCACGAACTTCGTCGGTCGTGAGATGCTGGATGAGCGCTTTGTCGTACCGCTTTACAGGGATGGCGTGAATCTGCCTCGCCTGTTCCAGAGCGGAGGGCACACGGAATTCAACGTAGTGGAAGAAGGTTTTGATTGCGGCGAGTCGTCCGTTGCGCGTCGCCGGCGAGTTGCCGCGCTGTTCCTCGATGTAGGCAAGGAAGGCAAGAATCAATGCGGCGTCGATCTGCTCGATGCACAGCTGTGAGGGCCGGATCCCAAGGCGCTTGCTGGCGAAGATGAACAGAAGGCGAAAGGCGTGGGCGTAGGTCTCACATGTGTGAAGACTGTAGCCGCGCTCGACCGGCATGTGCTCGCGCAGGAAACTGGTAATCAACGGTGCAATGGGTATCATATGCCCTCCGTCGTGGCGATCAGGGCTTCGGCCGCAGCGGCGATGTCGGTCAACAGTTCCGGGGTGGCCTCCAGGTACCAGTAGGTACTAGCGATGTCCGTGTGGCCCATGTACGTTGCCAGTGCAACGAAGTGACGGGCGACCGCCTCGCGTCGTGTCGGGCACTGCACCAGCGCTCGTGTTGCGAAGCTGTGCCTCAGATCGACGATGCGCGGCTTGCGGGTTCGTGCTGGAGCAATCCCGGCAAGTCGCATTACCCGGTGGAAGGTACTCCCCACGGTGCTGGAGGCAATCCGTCGCCCACCCGCCGACAGGAATACGTGGTCGTCCGTCACCGCCATCTGGCAGCGCGCTTCGAGGTATCGGTTGATGGCGGTCACCGCCGTGGGGTGCAACGGGACGAGACGACTTTTTCCATTCTTGGCGTTTCGGATCCGCAGGATGCCACCGGGCATTATGTCACCCAGCCCGAGGTTGAGTGCTTCCGAAACACGGAGCCCGGTCGCAGCGATAAGTCCGAACATCGTCGCGTAGACCTCGCGTCGAAGCGGGTACGTCAGACGCAGGTGGTTAGCTGCCTCGACCAGTTTCTCCAGTTCCTCTGGTGCGTAGATGTAGGGCAAGCGCCGCCGCCTGGTGAAATGGAACAGGTTGACTGGGACCTCATGGGCCGGATTTTCGGCGTGGAGGAAGCGGCCAAACTGCACAACGTCTCGCAACCGGATGTACCGCACATTCGGGGAGGAACCCTGGGTTGCCCAGTCCACCGCAGTGGAAACGCGGACGTGAGTGTCGCCACGGGCAGTCGCGAACTTGGCGAACGCCCGGATGTTCATCGATACCTCACGAAGCTTGAAGCCGAGTGCCTGGCGAAGCGCCACGTAACGTTCAGCATGGGCGATCAACATGATGGTACCCCCGGCCACGGCTGAGCAATTTCCGACAGCAGGCCGAAGTCCACCTTGGCGTAATGAGCTGTCGTCATAGGAGAGCGATGTCGTAGGACCGCACCGACGTCCGCCAGGGATGCCCCCTGACGCAGCATCGCAGTGGCGACTGAGTGCCTCAGAACATGGGCGCCGTTGATTGGCGATTTGACCCCCGCCCTGTGCAGTGCGCTGCGCACGATGTGTGTGACAGCGGCGCGCGTCAACGCACGAAGCGGAGCCAAAACGGTCGTAAATACCTCAGGTACTTGCAACGGTGGCCTGCCCTGGTTCAGATAAAGCAAAATCGCGTCGCCGACCTCCTGCGCTAGAGGCAGCAATTCCTGGCGACGTCCCTTCCCGCAGACGGTAATGACCCCTCGTCGCCAGTCAATGTCGGCGAGTTTGAGCTGAGCGACCTCACTGGCACGCAGCCCGAGCCGGGCCAGGAGCAGGAGGACTGCCTTATCGCGCAACCCGTTGGGATCCTCGGGACAAGAGCAGATCAGTCGCTCGACATCCTCTGGAAGGAGAAACCGGGGGACTGCCGCGAGTTGCCGGCATGCGAAACCAGGGATGGCTTGCTCGAGGCCCTCAGGGCACTGTCCAGTGGCACAGAGAAAGCGAAGGAAAGAGCGTACGGCGACAGTGATGCTCTTGGCACTTTCAATTCCGTGAGGACGCGCACGGTCAAGGACGAAGGCCCGTAGCGCTTCGACGGAATAGGCGTGCGCGTCATCACCGAGCACGGTGCACAGCCCCTTCAGAGTCCGCTGATAGATGTCGAGCGTCGTTTCAGTCAACCCACGGTGCTTGTACATCCATAACCGGAATTCTCCGAGCACAGGCCAAAGGTCACTGGCAGATGGCGGAGCCACGGCGGGCGCAAGCTTACCCTCGTGTCGAAGGAATCGAATGAAGACCGAGGCCGCCGTCAACGACTGGCGATTGGCTCCGCGACTGTAGGGAACATGCCGCTTCTTGTCGAGTTCCACCTTGCACGCCTCGAACCCGGGCAGCAGTTCTTGCGCGCCAAACCCGCTGGCGAGCATCCAATCTGTCCAGCCGGCGAGGCAGCGCAGCATCCAGTCGATGCTACTGGGGGCATACCCACAGCGCTCGAGCCAGTCGGCAAACCCGTCGACGTGATCTGCGGCGGGACCCGCGCGGAGCCGCTCGCGCGTTACAGGTGACTTCAAGTGTGTTTCCAGCATGATGGCCTCACTTGGTTAAAAGGCAGAACAAGTATGCGCCGCCTGTATGCAAGACCATTTATTTCGTTTAACTGATTAACGCGTTGAGTTTTCAGGAGTGAGGCCGATCGAGGCACGGCGCCACAACCGGCCGTATTGCAGCATGCGAATTTAACACCATTGGCCCAAGCCGATGAAACCGGGCCTCTGCGGAAGTGATTGCGTTAAGTCGATTCAAGGCGCCGGACGCGCTGATCGCCTCATTGTTCGAGCCGGGATAATGCACAGCGCAGTGCTTGCAATGCAAGCCGCGCTGCCACTTTGGCGGTGTGGCTTCGCATAATTCCGCGCTCCGCATCATCGGCGTTTTGCAGAGAACCGCAAAACGCCGAGTACGAACGGGCCCAGATCCTCGAACGCTCGCGGCGAGGCAAGCGACACCGTGCGAAGCAAGGTGAGGTCAGCGTGTTGAGTGGCGCGCCCTACGGTTACCGCTACGAACGCAAGAGCGACGAGCAGGCCGCGGCCTATACGGTGATCGCCGCCGAAGCGCAGGTGGTCCGCCAGATCTACGAGCTATATACCGTGGCGGGGCTGAGCATCGGTGCTGTCACGCGCCGGTTGAACGAGTTGGGGGTACCTACCAGAAAGGGCGCAGCACGCTGGGAACGCTCCACTGTTTGGGCCATCCTTCGTAATCCTGCCTATCGTGGAATGGCCTGCTTCGGCAAGACCCAACAGGCCGCGCGAGAACGCACCAACAACCGGACGTTGCGCCAGCGCGGCGGCCTGCCGGCCCGCAACAGTGCCAATCACGAACTGCCGCATGATCAATGGATCGAAATTCCGGTTCCTGCCTTGATCGACCCGGATACGTTTGCCCTGGCGCAGGAGCGCCTGGAAAGCAACAGGAAGCACGCTTCGCGTCGAACGCTCGAACCCAGCATTCTCCAAGGCCTTGTGCACTGTCGCCAGTGCGGCTACGCCTTGTACCGGACTTCGACACGCAGTAGCGCGCGCAAGATCTCCTACTACCGCTGCCTGGGCGCTGATGCCTGGCGCTACGACGGCCACGCTAGGTGTGAGCAGCGCCCTATTCGACTGGATCTGCTGGAGCACATCGTGTGGTCCGAAGTTGTGCGCCTGCTGGAGGATCCCGCGCTCATCCAGACCGAATTGAATCGGCGCCTTGAGACGGCGCGCAATTCAAGTCCGGCCAAACGGCAGCAGGACCGCGTCACGCAGGATCTGGCGCAAGCGCAGAAACGGATGGACCGATTGCTCACCGCGTACCAGGAGGACCTGCTTTCTCTCAACGAGTTGCGGCGGCGCATGCCTGCGCTGCGCCAACGCGAGCAGAGTCTTCAGGAGGAACTGCGCGGGCTCAGTGCCCAGTTGGTCGACCAGGCGGCTTACCTACGCCTGGCGGAAACGCTAACGGCGTTCCTGGGGCGTTTGCGCAGTAGTGCCACGACCCTCGACATTCAGGACCGTCAGCGCATCACAAGACTGCTCGTCAAGGAAGTGGTGGTTGCCGATGACAGCATCACCATTCGCCATTCGATTCCCACCGCCACGCGACCGGCCGGCGGAAATGGAGGCCCCTCCCGCCTGCCTGGATCTCCACACGGCGCTCACGCCGACCAAAGTTACCTTTTGCGTCCATGGCGTGCTGTCACCGCTGCTGTCGAATATCCTGCTGACAGACCTGGATCGCGAACTGGAGCGCCGGGGACACCGGTTCTGCCGCTACGCCGACGACTGCAACATCTACGTTAAAAGCGAAACGGCAGGGCACCGCGCGATGGACGCGATCACCGGTTACCTGGAAAAGAAGCTCAAGCTTCGGGTAAATCGAGAGAAAAGCGCCGTTGCCCGACCTTGGACCCGGAAGTTTCTGGGTTACAGCTTTACGTGGCACAAACAGGCTCGTCTGAAGGTCGCGGAAAGCAGTCTGAAGCGACTCAAAGACCGGGTGCGTGAAATCGTGGCTGGGAACGCCTCGCGCAAGCTCGGCGACACGATTGCAGCGCTGAATCCGGTGCTACGCGGCTGGACCTCGTACTTCCGGCTAACGGAGGTCAAAGGGGTGTTGCAGGATTTGGACGGGTGGATACGACGCAAACTGCGCTGCCTGCTATGGCGGCAATGGAAGCGCCCGGCTACCCGGAACAGGAAGCTACAGGCTCGCGGGCTGGACTCGACGCGGGCGTGGAAATCGGCCAGCAATGGCCGAGGTCCTTGGTGGAACGCCGGTGCGAGCCACATGAACGCGGCCTACCCCAAGAGCTTCTTTGATGCCTCAGGGTTGGTTTCGCTGCTGGACACCCAGCGGCGCTTCCAGTGTGTTTGATGAACCGCCGTATGCGGAACCGCATGTGCGGTGGTGTGAGAGGGCGACGGGGGCAACCCCGTCCCCTACTCGATAGCAACGCGAAAACAACTCAGCAAACTGCGTGGCAAACCGCGCGGCAAACGCTTAGCACGCTACCGCTCGCGTGCCGCCGACGTCGACGTCGACTCGACGCGTTCGCCCAGGCGCGTCATCCATGGCCCGATCTCCATGTCCTCGTAGCGCACCAGCCCGCTCCGACGGATCCGCCGGTATCCCAGCCAGATCACAACAAACAGCGGAACCCACACATAGATCGACAGCACCTCCATCCAGTCGATCCGCGGCGCGAAGAACGCCTGATAGTCCTGGCCGAGCGAGATCACGAGACACAGCGCGAGCGCGAATATCGGTCCGAACGGAAACCACTTTGCCCGGTACGGCAACTGTTCGACGCTGAATCCCTGCTTCAGGAGACCCTTGCGGAATCGGTAGTGGCTGACGGCGATGCCGAGCCATGCGATGAAGCCCGTGATGCCCGCCGTGTTCAAGAGCCACAGATAGATGCCCTGACTGTTGGACAGCGAGGTCAGGAAGCATAGGCCGCCCACCACCATCGTTGCGTATAGCGCGTTGCGCGGCACGCCACTGGGTGACAGTTTCGCAAACATCGCGGGTGCGCTCCCTTCCGTCGCCAGGTTGTACAGCATCCGCGTCGCCGCATAGGTGCCGGAATTGCCGGCCGACAGCACGGCCGTCAGGATCACCAGATTCATTGCATCGGCGGCGAGCGAGAAGCCCGCGTGACGGAACACGAGTGTGAACGGGCTCACGCCGATGTCCGTGACGTCGCTCTTCAGCAGATTCGGATCGGTGTACGGGATCAGCAGTCCGATCACGAAGATGGCCAGCACGTAGAACAGCAGAATCCGCCAGAAGATCTGCTTGACCGCGCGTGGAATCGTCGTGCGCGGGTTCTCGGATTCGCCAGCCGTGACGCCGACCAGTTCGGTGCCGAGGAACGAGAATCCCGCGATCAGGCCGACGCTCATCAACGCGTGTACGCCGCCGACGAACGGCGCGTCGCCGGTCGTGAAATTGCGCCATCCGACGGCGGGGCTGCCTTGCAGCGCCCCGCTCGCGATCAGCAGTCCGGCCGCAATGAATGCAATCACCGTGACGACCTTGATCAGCGAGAACCAGTATTCGGATTCACCGAAGCCGCGTACGGACAGCGTGTTCAGCAGGAAGATCACCACCAGGAACGCCGCGCCCCACCACACACCGGGTACAGTGGGAAACCAGAAGTGCATCACGATCTGTGCGGCCACCAGTTCGACCGCGATTGTGACCGCCCAGCTATACCAGTAGGTCCAGCCCAGCGCGACACCGAAGCCTTCGTCGACATACTTTGCGCCGTAGTACGCGAACGACCCGGATACCGGAACCAGCGCGGCCATCTCGCCAAGCCCGGTCACGACGAAATACACCATCAACCCGATCAGCATGTACGCGGCGATTGCGCCGCCGGGTCCCGCCTGCGCCACCGACGCGCCGGACGCGACGAACAGGCCAGTTCCGATCGAGCCACCAATCGCGATCATCGTGATGTGCCTGCTTTGCAGACGGCGCTTGAGCGTCGTCGCGGCCGGGGATGCTGATTCTGATTCCGCTTGTCCCGTCAGTTCCACACTGTCCATCGTTTCACCTTGAAGGTTTACGTCTCATCCATCAGGCCACGCTGCGCTTGATCGCCTGCAACTCGGCGGACGTCACGATCTTCTCGATCCGGTAGCGCGGACTTTCGAGCCACGCGTTTGCGATCCGGCGGTATTCGTCGAGATCCTCGCAAGCCAGCCGCACGAGGAAGTCGAAACTGCCGCTGACGAGCCAGCAGTCGAGCACGGCCGGGTTCGCACGCATCTCCTGCTCGAATGGCGCTTGCGAGCGTCCGTGATCGGCCAGCACGATCTGCGCGAGCACGACGATCGACTGCTTGTCGCGCGGTGGCTTGATCACCGCGCGATAACCGGTGATGACACCGAGCGCCTCGAGCCTTTCCACCCGTGCCTGGCAGGGCCGCGGCGTCAGGTTGACGAGCTCTGAGAGTTTTCGGTAAGAGATGCGCGCATCGTTTCGCAGAATGTCGAGGATCCGGAGATCGATCTTGTCGAGTTGCATTTTTTTGTCGGTCATCGGCGTGCTCCTGTCGGCATGTAGGGCGCGCCGGGACGTCTCCCATCCCGGCGCGCGGCACATTATCCGCCAACGCGGCCCGCACGATCCGGCTAGAAGCGCAGCGACAGGCAGGTTAGTCCGCCGTCCATCTTGCGGAACTCGCTCGTGTCGATCACATGCAGCGGCACGCCGAGCGTGTCGATCTTCTCGTGCACGCGCGGATAGCCGGCGGGCGTCACCAGCGTGTCGTTGATCCGCAGCGTGTTGCACGCGTATTCGTCGGTCGCGTCGATTTCCATCAGGCGGAAGCCTTTGAATGCCGGATGCTCCGCGAGCGCTTCGGTCACGAGCAGCACGTCGTCGCCGAGATAGTTGACAACCGATTTGAGGTGCAGCCCGGCGCCGACGGGAATCGCCTCGACCGTATATCCGTATGGCGCCACGAGCTTCTCGAACGCCGCGATGCCGGTTGCGTCAGTGCGGCCCGTCAGGCCGATGTAGAAGCGCTTGCCAACCAGCATCACGTCGCCGCCGTCGAGGCGGCCGTCCTGCATCGGCAGCAGTGTGCGGTGTGCGGCGAGCGGCGCGCCGATCGAATCGATCTCACCGCGCCTCGCGGGTGCACCGGGGCGGGTGATGACCGCGAATTCCGGCGTGACGACCGCAACGTCCTCGACGAAATGCGAGTCCGGGAACGCGTCGAGCGTGGGCAGCTCGATCAGTTCGACACCGTGCGTGCGCAGCGCGTCGCAGTACGCGTGGAATTGCGTCAGCGTCCGGTTGTAGTCGGGGGCGCCGCTTTGGGCGGTGGTGAGACCTGCGCCGCACGAAGCGGCGGGACGACGGACGATTGCCTTCGTGAAATACATCTGAACTCCTCCATGGTATCGAGCGGCGCCCGGCACGATACGCGACATCGCCGCTTCGTATTCGGATTCATTATTCGCCGTCAAAATGGAGGAGAACGTCGATTTGGGCCGTGCGCGCAGCCGGTTCCGTCGAATTTTGGCCGGCCGGCAGCCGATTCGGCGACTGCGTGCGGCCGGTTTCGATGGGGTTCAGGTTCTACGCGCCCTCCCTCTTACCTCGGTTACCTCGGGCGCAAGAACATCCGCAATCCCGACGGCCTGCCGCTTTCCTTCGCGACTGGCTCAAGTTGCCGGCATTCAACATGAATGCCGCGTGCGGGAGCGTCGTGCACGAATTCATCGATCAGTTCCCGCACGTCGGGGTCGATGAAATCCGCGCGGCTGCCATCCACGACCACCGTGGCGTGATCGGGAACCGACTTCAAATGCTCCTTCAAACTGACCTTGGCGAGAAACGACACGTCTTTGCGGAATGACAGCAGGAAGTGATCGTCGTGCCGCGCCATCGTGATCGGCCGCTGCATGTGCGCATGAATGGCCAGTGCGACGCTGCACACGATCCCCAGTACGATGCCGACCAGCAAGTCCGTCAGCAGCACGCCCGCGATTGTCACGATAAACGGGGCGAAACGCGCGATGCCTTGCTTCGCGACAGCCGCGAACATCGACGGCTTCGCGAGTTTCAATCCGGTGAAGATCAGAATGGCGGCGAGACAGGCGAGCGGTATCAGGTTGATCACGGCGGTCAACGCGAACACGCTCACGAGCAGCAGCATGCCGTGCACGACCGCCGACCAGCGGCTCTGTGCACCCGCGTGAACGTTGGCTGAACTGCGCACGATCACGGAGGTGATGGGCAGCGCACCGATCGCGCCCGCCACCATGTTGCCGATACCCTGCGCCTTGAGCTCGCGATCCGGCTGGGCGACGCGTTTCTTCGGATCGATCTGTTCGACGGCCTCGAGACTGAGCAGCGTTTCCAGGCTCGCGACAATGGCGATGGTCATCGCCAGGCGCCAGACGTCCGGGTTCATCAGGTGCGTCAATTCGGGCCAGCCGAACGCTTTGTCCAGCGCTGCAAACGATGCGAGCGAAGGCAGCGACACGCGATGTTCAGCCGGCGGCGCAAAACCGGGCGCGGCGAAGTCCAGCAACAACGTCACGCCGATGCCGAGCACGACAACCGCGAGCGGCGCGGGCACGAGGCGCACCAGCGCGAAGCGGCGCATGGCGCGGGTTTCCCAGCTCGCGAGGATCGCTATCGACAGGATCGCAACCGCGCATGCGGCCAGCGACATGGCGCCGAACGGCGTGTCGATGGTTCCGGCGGCAGCATTCGTGGCGCTCGCGCTGCCGTTGGCGAAGCCCGCCGCGAGCGGCACCTGCTTGATGATCAACAGCAGGCCGATTGCCGCGAGCATGCCCTTGATGACCGAAGAAGGCACGTAAGCGGCGAAGCGCCCGGCCTTGAGCATGCCGAAGCCGAACTGGATGGCGCCCGCGAGCAGGACCGCCATCAGGAACGAGGGGAAGCTGCCGAGCTTCGCGATGCCGTCGACGACGATCACCACCAGCCCCGCGGCCGGCCCGCTGACGCTGAGATGTGAGCCGCTCAGCAGGGCCACGACGAGCCCGCCGATGATGCCGGACAGCAGCCCGGCGAACGGCTCGACGCCGGATGCGTTGGCGATGCCGAGGCACAACGGCAACGCAACGAGAAAGACGACGGTGCCGGCAAACATGTCGCGCGGGAACGATGCAAACTGTTCACGTAGAGTCATATGCTTTGGATTCCAGACTATTCTTGACGGGGGCTAAAAGGTTTTACTGACCAGGTGCTCGGAACAGCGCCGGTCAGTGGGCCATCGTCCCTGCGGTGACCAGATACTCACGTACCGAAACCATGCGGCGGGTCGATTCGTTGTGCCGCGAAGGAAGGTCGCCCGCCATCAGCACTTTGATACGGCCATCGTGCAGACCGAAAATCCAGCCATGCACTGAGGGTGCATGCGCCGCGTTGCGCACGATCGAGGTCGCACGGATTGCCCGGACCTGTTCCATCACATTCAGCTCCGCCAGGCGGTTGACCTGCTCATCGCCGGTGCCGCACTGGTTCAACTCCGCGCTATGCGCGCTAGCGAGCGCGCATAGCGGCGAGATGCGCCTTGCGACATGCGGAAGATCAGACGGGATGGGTAGCAACGCTGCCTTGACGCCGCCACATCCGTAGTGCCCACAGACGATGATGTCTTGCACCTTCAGCACCTGAACCGCGTACTCGAGCACGCTCATGACGTTGTCGTCGGTACTCGAAAAAAGGTTCGCGATGTTGCGATGAACGAACAGGTCGCCCGGGGAGCAATTCGTGACGATCTCCGCGGGGACACGACTGTCCGAACAGCCGATCCAGAGGGCTTTCGGACTCTGCCCGAGTGCGAGGCCGTCGAAGAATGCGGGGTCGCTCTGTGCCGATTCGGCGGCCCATGCAATGTTTTCCAGCAGCATGCGTTTCGTTCGGTTCATTGGGTGCTCCTGTAGAGGGTTTGTTCGCTTCTGCGGAACTGCGATGTCAGTTTGATGTCTGTTGCAGTGGACTTTATGCTTACATTCAGCTTTCGTCGTTCCGCTGGCCCGCAGAACGACGCGCTTGATTGAGACGATGCATCCGCTAACGAAGCAGCGTGCATCCGCACTTCAGTGACCTAATCTAGCGACGAGCCAGTGCGCGTGCATGACCGCCAAATGACAAATTCGTCATGTGCGGGCGCGCTGTGTAGCGCGTTTTAATGGAAAGAGTTGAGATGAGAATTCTGATTGTTGAAGACGAGGCGAAAACGGGGGTATATCTGCAAAAAGGCCTCAATGAAGCGGGTTTTGTCACTGACTGGGTGCGCGATGGCGTGACGGGACTTCATCAGGCAACCACCGAGGCTTATGACCTCGTCGTGCTCGATGTCATGCTTCCGGGTCTCGACGGGTGGTCGGTACTGTCGTCGTTGAGGCGCACGCATATGACGCCGGTGCTGCTGCTGACGGCCCGCGACGACACCAGCGACAAGGTCAAAGGCCTCGAGATGGGGGCCGACGATTACGTGGTCAAGCCCTTCGATTTCGTGGAGTTGCTCGCGCGCATTCGCACGATCCTGCGCAGGGGGAAGGGCCGCGATCCGTCGGTTCTGCAGGTGGCGGACCTCGAACTGGACCTCACGCGGCGCAAGGCGACGCGCCAGGGCGACACGATCCTTCTGACCGCCAAGGAATTCACGCTGCTATGGCTGCTCATGCGGCGCGAAGGCGAAGTCTTGCCGCGATCGACAATCGCCTCGCAGGTCTGGGACATCAACTTCAGCAGCGACACCAACGTCGTTGATTCCGCCGTCAGACGGGTCCGCGCAAAGATCGACGAGATGTATCCGACCAAGCTGATTCACACGGTTCGAGGCATGGGTTACGTGCTGGAGGTACGCGATTGCGCCGCCTAACTTCCCGTTTCCTGCCGCGTACGTTGAGTGTGCGGCTGACCATCCTGTTCGCGCTCGCCAGTTCGATCCTGCTGGCGGTCAACGGGCTGTGTCTATACGCGGCGCTCAAACAGAACGTTCGGGCTGACGCTGCGCAGGAGATCTACACGACACTGGCCGCTACGCGGTCGCGCCTGGCCACGCAGAGCAGCGACGAGGGGGTGGCGAGCCATGGCCCTGCGTGGTTCGACCCGTTTCATGCGCACGAAAACATCGAGCTGGCTATCTATGCCGGGGACGGGCGCGAACTCGTTCGCTCGGCGGGTTTCCGGTTGCGCGACGGCATTCTCGTTGATTCCGGCAGCGGCCGCCCCAAGGCCTTTGACCGGACCTATGGGGAGTATCGCTACGTGAGCGAGTCGGTGCCGCTAGGCGGCGCGAGTTCAGACGGTCGGGCGGTTCGCGTCGTGGTCCAGTACAACGACAGCCGTCAGAATGCCTTGCTTCGCACCTATTCGATCAACGTCATGCTGGTGACGCTGCTCGGCACGGTGATTTCCGCGCTGGGGGCGTATTCGCTCGCGAAACTGGGCCTGCGGCCCTTGAAGTTGCTCGCCGAGCGGGCCGATCAGGTGTCAGGCAGCAAACTGACTCAACCGTTACCGGGCATCGCCATGTCCGGCGAGATGCTCGCGTTGAACCAGGCGTTCAACCGGATGCTGCAACGCCTGGATGAATCCTTCGATCGCCTGTCGCGCTTTTCCTCCGATCTCGCACATGACATGCGTACGCCGCTGACCAACATGCTCGCGGAATCGCAGGTGGCCTTGTCCAAGCCACGCGAAGCACACGAATACCGTTCGGTCATCGAATCAGGCATCGACGAAACACAGCGTCTATCGAGAATGATCGATGACATGCTGTTCCTCGCCCGATCGGAAAACCGCATGCTTCGGGTGAACTTCAAGAGGATCGATGCACGTGAGGAGGCGGAGCAGGTTGCCGGCTACTATGAAACGCTCGCGGGGGACAAAGACGTCAGGATTCTTGTGACAGGCGAGGCGCGTTTCGATGGCAATCAACTGCTGGTGCAGCGTGCGCTGAGCAACCTGTTATCGAACGCGGTGGCCCATGCGCCGGCGGGCAGCGAAGTCGTCGTGCAATGCACGGAGCGCGACGCGGTATCGGAGGTCGCCGTCATTGATGCTGGAAAGGGCATCGGTCCCGAGCACCTCGGGCGCATTTTCGATCGCTTCTATCGGGTCGATCCGGCGCGCTATGAATCGGCGTTGGGTGCGGGGCTCGGACTCGCGATCGTCAGCTCGATCATGGACGAGCATGACGGCGCCTGCAGTGTGACGAGCGAGCCCGGCGTGCGCACGGCGTTCGTGCTGAGCTTCAATCGCCCCGCCATCCGGCCGGCCAGTGCGACGGCGCGGCGAACGGAGTCGCGCATCCTCGAATGAGCACGGCAAGCGGCCTGCGCATGCGGCCGTCGCCGCCGTGCTGACGAAGCAGCATTTATGAACCCGCATAGATGTTGCAGAAACTGACCGGCCCAACGCAGTGGGGGTTGCCGTGCGGCATCGGATGTCCGTGCGGCGCAACGCCCGATTGCTGCGTTCCGTCAGGCACGCCACCATAGCCAGCCTGCAACGGTTGTGCCTTGACCTTGTGTTCGAAGCTCGGATGAATCGCCGGATAGGACGTGTCCGTGATGTAGGCGAGCCCGTTGGCCTGCGCTTCGATGAGTTGCTGCTTCACTTCGGCACGTGTCAGACCTTGTGCCTGAACAGCGGAGGAAAGGAGTAGCGCCGAGGCGAGGATGAGCGTGGTGATCGATTTCATGTTTGACTCCGGTTAGCTGAGAGATAGGCGTGCTGTGCCCAATGCACTTCCTGATTGAACGGTGAGGCGTTTGCACGCAAGGTGCTGCGAGGCGAAAACAGGCAGTCTTGCTGATTACTCGTAGTGGCGCTCGAGCCCGGCAAAACGCGCCTTATTGCGTTCGATCGTGCGTTTGCTTGGCGGATAATCGGTATCGTTCGTGGGGATGAGGCCATCCCGCTGTGCCTGAAGAAGTTCTTGCCGGACTTCAGCGCGCGTCTTGCCCTGGGGCTTGGGATTGACCTGCGGTACCGCACCAGACGAAGCGATCGTATGCAGGGTGCCGGCGTGCACCTGGGGCTGCTGGACGGGCTGGTGCTGTGAAGATGGGCTCGCCACGTCTGCATAAGCTAGCGGAGCGAGGAAGGCCGTGAGCAGGCCAACACCAAGCACGTTTCGAACTTTCATTTGAGCCTCCTTGAAGGTCGGGGTCGTGGTTGACTCCGAGTGACTTCAGTTTGGCTCGCAGATGAATCCCCAACGTGATCCCAAGATGATGTTTTTGTCACAAAAGCGACATGCGGCTCTTTGATCGGTACGTCCGCAAACCCAGGCCGGTTGTCTATTATTAACAATCGTCAGCACCCGGAGAAATCCATGTCTACTCTCACAGCCGACAACGGCATCGTCACCGTACCCACGCAACGCACGGTCGAGCAAGCCGCCGATAAACTCGCTTCGCTGATCGAAACGAAAAACATCATCTTGTTCGCCCGCATCGATTTCGCGGCGGATGCGCAACGCGCGGGGCTGGTCATGCTGCCGTCGCAGCTGCTGGTGTTCGGTAATCCGCGGGCGGGGACGCCGTTGATGCAAGCCGTGCCGATAGCGGCGCTCGATCTGCCGCTCAAGGTGCTGGTGTGGCAGGACGACGACGGCCAGGTGTGGCTCTCGTATAACGCCACGAGCTATCTGCAGGCGCGGCATGGCGCGCCTGCAGAGTTGATGAAAGCACTCGACGGCATCGGCGCGCTCGTGCAGCCAGCGGCGGCCGACTGAGCCGATCGACTGAGCCGATCGAGGTCAAGCGCGTGTCGGCAATCGTGCAGCGAGGCAATCCCCGCTTGCGTCGCTTGACCTGCTCATCCGCCGCAGAGGTTCTGCTGTCCGGTCTGTGCGGGCGTGCCGCGGTTCATACCGGTCGCGCCTGTCGCATCGACTGCGTCACTCGGCGCCGCGAACGATGCGCAGATCGCGCTCGGCGCCGTCGCTCAAGGCTTCAAGCGCTTTCTTGTAGGCGTCGCTTGCATAGGCGGCAACGGCCTGCTCGTAGCTCGGAAACTCGATCACGACTGTCCGTTCCTTCAAGCCTTGCTCACGAACTTCGTCGGCCACGCCGCGCACGATGAATTTGCCGTTGGCGGCAGCCACCGCGGGTGCGGCCAGCTGCGCGTACGCGGCCAGCTTCGACGGGTCTTTAATCGCGCGGTACACGGTCACCCAATATCCCTTGCTCATCTGAATCTCCTTGTGTTGCAGCGTGAAAGTAGTGGTCGCGTTGCAAAGCAACGACGCGGGAATTATGTCACTTCGAGAAACCCCGCACGCGACTGCCGCGCCAGGCCAGCCGGTTTGCTCCCCTCCGTACCGCCCCTCCTGTCAGTCGACGCGGTTTTGATCGATTCAATCGTTTTCGTGATCCAGTCGAAAAAAATACTTGCAAACGACTGAATCGATCATTATATTGACCGAATCGGTCGTTTTATTTGAGTGAAACGCTCACGTCAGCAGGCTCCGACCGTCTGCAAATGGCCGAAGCGCCATGGCCTGCCATCAAGAAAAATCACGGAGACACAATTGAAAAAGCGTTCCTTCCAGGTCCTGGCCACATTGGGTGTACTCGGCGCGGCTACGACCAGCGCACACGCGCAAAGCAGCGTTACGCTGTATGGATTGATCGACACCTCGCTGGTCTATTCGAACAGCCAGAAAGGCCACTCGAATATCCAGATGTCGAGCGGCACATTGTCGGGAAGCCGTTGGGGATTGCGTGGCCAGGAAGATCTGGGCGGCGGCCTGAGCGCGCTGTTCGTCCTTGAGAATGGTTTCAGCAGCACGACGGGCACGCTCGGCCAGAACGGCCGTGAGTTCGGACGTGCCGCCTATGTGGGCTTGAGCGGCGGTTTCGGTAAAGTGACAGCGGGGCGGCAGAACGACACCTCCGCGGACTTTCTGGGTGCGCTGACGGCGGCGAATCAGTGGGCGGGTGGTCTCGGCGCGCATCCGGGTAATACGGACAACCTCTACGTGAATGAGCGGATCAGCAATAGCGTGAAGTTCACTAGCAACGACTACGCGGGTTTTCGCTTTAGCGGCCTGTTCAGCTTCGGCGGCACGGCCGGCGACTTCTCGAATAATCGCGTATGGGGGCTGGGCGCCACCTACGCGAACGGCCCGTTCGTGGTCGCGGCCTCCTACATGAACGCAACCACGCCGAACACCGGACTGTTCGACGGCACCGCCGGCGCGGCGGCGATTTCGCCGAACAACACGCCGATC
This sequence comes from Paraburkholderia sediminicola, assembly GCF_046027825.1. Taxonomy (GTDB): domain Bacteria; phylum Pseudomonadota; class Gammaproteobacteria; order Burkholderiales; family Burkholderiaceae; genus Paraburkholderia; species Paraburkholderia sediminicola_D. Next base: position 91,372 of record NZ_JAQQDU010000021.1, on the reverse strand, counting down.
TACTCCGGTTACGCGTCCGCGCGAACGCTTCAGATCGCTGCGGTGGGCGGCGCGTACACCTTTGGCGCGGCCACGTTTGGCCTGATCTACTCGAACTCGAAGTTCCAGGATCTGGGTTCGGGCGCGGCCGCCGCACCGGTGGCGCGTTTTGTCGGCGATACCGCGACGTTCGACAACCTCGAAGCCAATTTCCGCTATCAGGTGTCGCCGGCGACGCTGCTCGGTGTGGCGTACAACTACACCTGCACGCACGGCGCCGGTGATGCGCACTACAACCAGGTGAATGCAGGTGCCGATTACTTCCTGTCGAAGCGTACCGACGTCTATCTGAGCGCCGGCTGGCAAGCGGCGAGCGGTATCGATTCGACCGGGCACGCGGCGACAGCGGCGTTGTGGCCGATCACCGCGTCGAGCACGTCGCACCAGTTCGTCACGGCGCTTGGACTGCGTCACAAGTTCTGAACGATTCGAGCAATTTGATTAAACAGGAAGGCTTAAAGGAAACCACAGAGGTAAACCTCAAGCCTTCCTTCGTAGAAGTGGAGTCGAGCATGACAGTCTTGTTCAAAGGGATCATTCCCGCACTCATCACGCCGATGACCGCATCGGAAGACGTCGATGAAGCGGGTTTGCGCACGCTGATCGAACGCCTGATCGAGGCCGGCGTGCATGCGTTATTCGTGCTCGGCACCAACGGCGAATTCATCGCCTTGAACGAAGCAGAGAAGCTGCGCATCGCGAAGATCGCGGTCGATCAGGCGCGCTCGCGCGTGCCGGTGATTGCCGGCACGGGGGCGTATGCCACGCGCGACGTGATCGACCTGAACAGCAAGATGCTCGACATGGGCGTGGACGCGGTGTCGGTGATCACGCCGTATTTCAACGGTGCGACGCAGCAGGAACTGTTCACGCACTATGAGCGGATCGCGCGCGCCACCACCCTGCCAGTGATGCTTTATACGATTCCTGCGAAGGCCGGCGTCACCTTGACCATCGACACGGTGCGTCGCCTGTCCGAGATTCCGAACGTTCGCGGCATCAAGGACAGTGGTGGTGATTTCGATCGTCTGCTGCAACTGATCAATCTGCGCCGCGACGACTTCGCGGTGTTCACCGGCACCGACTCGATGATTCTGTGGTCCCTGATCGCCGGCGGCGACGGCGCGGTGGCCGCGACCACTAACGCGGTGCCGAATGTGGTCACGTCGATCTGGAGGCACTTTCAGGCCGGCGATATCGCGGCCGCACGCAAGGCGCAGGAATCGCTGCGCGCGCTGCGCGACGCGTTTGCGCTGGGCACGATGCCGGTGGTGCTGAAGACCGCGGCGGAAATGCTCGGTATGCCGGCGGGTCCTGCCCGTTCGCCCGCGCAGCCGCTCGATGCTGCCGCCCGCGCGCGTCTCGAACAGGCGCTCGCGGTGTACCGCGACGGCTCACGCTGACACGCCAATCAATCGCCAACGACAACCTGCCATGACCACGACCTATCACTTCCAGACCGTCAAGCACATCGTACACGGCGCACACAGCCTTGACCTGCTGGCGGAAAAACTAGCGTTACTCGACACGCCGGTCAAACGCATCGCCTTGATCACCCAGCCCGCGATGGAGGCGCTCGGTGTGATCGATCGCGTGATGGCCGCGCTCGCCGACAAGGACATCGAAGTGCTGATCGTGCGCGATGTCGAGCCCGAACCCACCATCGGCAACGTGGAAAGCGTATTCAGCGAGCAGATCGCACCGTTCGCGCCGCACGCGATCCTGTCGATCGGCGGCGGCAGCGTGCTCGATGCAGCCAAACTGTTTGCCGTGCGCTTGACCAATGAGCAGCCGCTGCGCGAATGGCTCGGCATCGATCTGATCAAAAAGCCGGGCGTGCCGTTGATCCTCGTGCCGACTACCGCGGGCACCGGCTCCGAAGTGACGCCCAATGCGATCGTCACGTTGCAGGACGAGGAACTGAAGGTCGGTATCGTGAGCCGTCATCTGTTGCCGCAACTCGTGATACTCGACGCCGCGCTCACGCTGAAACTGCCTAAGGCGATCACCGCGGCGACCGGCATGGACGCGTTCGTGCACTCGCTCGAATCGTATATCTCGACCAAGGCCAATCCGGTCAGCGACATGTTCGCGATGGAATCGATGCGGCTGATCGGTGCGAACATTATCGAAGCCTACGAACACGGCGAGTCGATCAAGGCGCGCGAAGCCATGATGCTCGGTTCGATGTACGGCGGCCTCGCGTTGACGGCGGCCGGCACCGCCGCGGTGCACGCGCTTGCGTATCCGCTCGGCGGGATGTTCAACATCACGCACGGTGTGGCGAACGCCATGCTGCTGCCGCACGTGATGGCGTTCAACATGGATGCTTGCGCGGGCCGCCTCGCCGACGTCGCGCGTGCGCTGTCTCTCTGCACGCACGACGACGATCAACAGACCGCCGCGCGCAAGCTGATCGAGCGCATCAATGAATGGACGGCGGCCGTCGACATTCCCCAGAATCTGCGCGAATTCGGCGTCAGCGAAGACGATCTCGAGGCGCTCTCGGTGGCGGCGGCGAAAGTCAAACGGCTGCTTGGCAACAATCCGAAGCCGCTTTCGCTCGACGACATGAAGGCGATCTATCGCCGCCTGCTGCCATGACCCTCGCCCGCGAACGCCGCGTGCGGCTCCTGATCATCGGCGACGACTTGTCGGGTACGGCCGACTGCGCCGTGACAGGCGCGCGCCTCGGCTTGCGCAGCGTCGTGACACTCGATGCGCGCACGCCTTCAGCGGCCGTGCTGCGCGAAGCGGGCAATACGCCCGACGCGGTCGATGTGCTTGCCGTCGATGCCGATTCGCGCCGGCTTGACGCAACCTCCGCGGCCCGCAGTAACGCGGAGGTGTGGCGCGAGCTCGGTCATGCAGAGACGAAGCTCTACAAGAAAGTCGATTCAACGCTGCGCGGCAACTTCGCCGCTGAAGTGGGCGCACTGGTGCCACTCGCCGGCATGGCGATCGTGGCGCCGGCGTTTCCGGCCGGCGGCCGCACGACCCGCAATGCTCGCCAATGGCTGAACGGCGTGGCGGTGGAAGAAACCGAAGTGTGGCGTAACGAAGGGTTAGGCGGCGAGGCGAATCTTCCGGCGATGCTCGAGCACTACGGCGTGCGTACGGTCGCGCTGACCTTGGCCGACGTGCGTTCGGGCAACGCTGTATTAGCAGACCGGCTCGACACGTTGCGTCACGCCGGTATTCAGGCTGTGGTGTGCGACAGCGAAACGGAAGACGACCTGCAGCGGGTCGCCCGTGCGTCCGCACCGCTACGCGGCGTATTCTGGGTCGGCTCGGCGGGGCTTGCGCGCGATCTGATGTGCGCATTGAATCTGGCTGGCGCTACGCCGCTCACCGCACAGGCACCTCACACGTCGAGTTGGCCGGTACTGACCGTGGTCGGCAGCATGTCGAGCGTTTCGCATGCCCAGCTCGAGCGCCTGAAAGCAGAAGCGGGTAGCGCGCTTGTTTCGTTCGAAGTCGACACGAGGACGCTGCTGGCCGAACCGCTTATGGAAACGCCCGCGAATCTCACACACAAGGTTAGCGAAGCGCTGCAACAGGGGCGGCACGTTGTCGTCTCGCTGAGCCAGTCCGATCGTACGGGCGTCGCTGACGGCCTGCTGTTTTGTCAGCGTCTCGCGGCGCTGCTCGCGCCCGCGTTGCCGTTCGCCGGCAGTGTGATCGCCACCGGCGGGGAGACTGCGCGCGCGTTGTTGTCCGCTGCCGGTATCCGCCAGTTGCGGATCGTCGAGGAAATCGAAAGCGGTGTACCGCTGCTGCACGCTGATTACAACGGCCATCGCCTGTGCGTCGTCACCAAAGCGGGCGGTTTCGGTCACCCCGATACGCTTCATCTTGCCTGGCGGAAACTCGCCGGCGTTCAACGCCTTGCCCGGCCCCACGTGGCCACCATCAAAGGACTCACCACAATGACCTATCGTCCAGTTATCGGCATCACCATGGGCGATGCTGCCGGCGTCGGCCCGGAAATCGTCATGAAGGCGTTGGCCCATGCCTCCGTCTACGAACAGTGCCGCCCGCTCGTGATTGGCGACGCCGCGCGTCTGCGCGATGCCGGCAAGCGCGCGGGTGTCACGCTCGAGGTGCGCGCGATCAGCAGTCCTGCGGAGGCCGGCTTCGAATGCGGCGTGGTGGATTGCATCGATCTCGGCCTCATACCGGCGGATCTGCCGTACGGCAAGCTGTCGGCGGTCGCGGGCGATGCGGCGTATCAATACATTGCGCGCACCGTCAAACTGACTTCGGCGGGCGAACTGGATGCGATCTGCACGGCGCCGCTGAACAAGGAGGCGCTGCACGCGGGCGGCCACATTTTCCCCGGGCATACGGAGATGCTCGCGCATCTGACCGGCATTGACGAAGTGTCGATGATGCTCGTCGCACCAAAGCTGCGCGTGATTCACGTGACGACCCACATCGGCCTGCTGGACGCCATTCGCCGTATCGAACCGGGCCTGGTGCAACGGACCATCGAGCGCGCACATGAAACGCTGGTGCGCGCCGGTATCGACAACCCGCGCATCGGTGTGTGCGGGATCAATCCGCATGCGGGCGAGAACGGCCTGTTCGGCTACGGCGAGGAAGAGGAAAAGATCATTCCGGCGGTGCAGGTTCTGCAAGCACGGGGCTGGGACGTCGAAGGCCCGTTGCCCGCCGATACGCTGTTTTTCCGCGCTGGCCGCGGCGACTTCGATGTGGTGGTCGCGATGTATCACGATCAAGGCCACGGCCCGGTCAAGGTGATGGGCCTCGAGGCCGGTGTCAACGTGACCGTCGGTCTGCCGGTGATTCGTACGTCGGTCGATCACGGTACTGCGTTCGACATCGCCGGCAAGGGTATCGCCGACGAGCGCAGCATGCTCGAGGCGCTGAAACAGGCACTCGATCTCGCGACCCGGCACTCTGAACTGGAAGCCTGAGCGCGGTTCGCGACCCGGCAACACCCTACCGCTGCGGCGGAAACAGATTCTCGGCCGTCGAGAAGGCGGGCACACGCCCGGCGGCCGGATTTTTCGATGCGAAGACGTCGTCAAAATACATTGGAGACACCATGGCAACTTTTAGCTACTGGGACACAGCGATCATCATCGGGATGGTCGTGCTCTACGTTCTTCTGACCAGCTGGTTTAGCGTCAAGCTGCGCAGCCGCAATTCCGAACAGTTCATGGTGGCGTCGCGCTCCATGCCGGCGGTGGTCGTCGCGGTATTGCTGATGTCGGAATTCATCGGTGCAAAGTCGACGGTGGGCACCTCGCAGGAAGCGTTCAGTGCTGGCATCGCGGCATCGTGGTCGGTGATCGCCGCGTCGATCGGCTTTCTGTTTTTCGGCCTGTTCATGGCCAAGCGCCTCTATAGTTCCGGCGAATTCACGATCTCGGGCTTCATCGCAATGAAGTACGGCAAGCGCGCGAAGCTGGTCGTCTCGGCAATCATGATCTACGCGCTGTTTCTCGTGAACGTGGGCAACTATGTGAGCGGCGCGGCGGCGATTTCGACGGTGATGCGCATCAATCTGCCGACCGCCGCAGTGATCACTGCGATCGTCAGCACGGTGTATTTCGCGTGGGGCGGCTTGAAGAGCGTCGCTTATCTGACCATCGTGCATAGCGCGGTCAAACTGATCGGCATCGCGATTCTGGTGGTCGTGGCGTGGCAAATGACGGGCGGCATCAAACCGATGATGGCGCAAATGCCCGAGCACTATTTCACATGGAACGGCTCGCTCAGCAACGGTACGATCGGCGCGTGGATCATCGGCACTGCCGGCGCGATCTTTTCGACGCAGTTCATCATTCAGGCGATTTCCGCGACCCGTTCACCGGCGGCGGCGCGCAATGCATCGCTGCTTGCCGCGGCGTTGTGCGTGCCGATCTCGATCGCGCTGGGTTTTCTCGGCGTGGCAGCCAAGTTTCTGTTTCCCCACATCAAGAGCCTCTATGCGCTGCCGGTGTTTCTGCAGCATATGAATCCGCTGCTGGCTGGTGTGGTGACGACGTCGCTCGTTGCGTCGATTTTCGTCAGCGTGTGTACGGTGGCGCTGGCCATCGCGTCGCTGGTCGTGAAGGACTTCTATGTGCCGCGCTACAACCCGGCGCCGGACGTCGAGCTGCGCATGACACGCTGGATTTCGCTCGTGGTCGGACTCGTGCCGCTCCTGTTCGTGCTCTTCGTGCCGCAGATTCTGGCGCTGTCGTTCTTCACGCGGGCTTTGCGTCTGACGGTGTCCGTGGTGGCCTTGATCGGCATCTATCTGCCTTTCTTCAACAGCAGCCGCGGCGCGATGGCCGCGCTGATCATCGCGACGATTTCCACGACTGTGTGGTATCTGCTCGGCAATCCGTTCGGCATCGACAATATGTATGTGTCGCTGGTGACGCCGGCTATCGTTATCGTGCTGGAGAAACTGCTGTTTCCTTCGGGTTCGAAACCCGTCGGCGCCAGCAACGAGCGGCTCCAGCATCGTGGATCACATTGAAGTGACGTAATCAGGAGAACACTGGATGACTTCCATCCTCGCAGACGCCCCGACCTCGGCAACGTGGGACGCCCACGTGCGCGCGGCTTATGCCGATGCGCAGCGGCACGATGCGTATTTGCCGTCCCCGTGCGTACAGAACCACGCGGCCAATCTGCATGCGCTGCCCAATGGCGACCTGTTGTGTGTGTGGTTCGGCGGTACCCAGGAGGGGATTCCCGACGTGTCGATCTACATGTCGCGGCTGCGTTCCGGCAGTGACGTCTGGTCCGAACCCGAGAAACTGTCAAACGATCCGACGCGCTCCGAGCAGAACCCCGTGCTGTTCACCGCGCCCGATGGCCGTGTGTGGCTGACTTATACCGCGCAGTTGTCCGGCCATCAGAACACCGCGATCGTGCGGCGGCGTATCTCGTCCGACGGCGGCTTGACGTGGGGGCCGATCGAGACGTTGTTCGACCGTGCGGGCACCTTCGTGCGTCAGCCGATCGTGGTGCTGCCGGACGGTGCATGGTTGTGCCCCGTGTTTCTGTGCCGCACCGAACCCGGCGAGCGGTGGGTCGGCAACAACGACATCAGCGCCGTGCTGATCTCCGAAGACGAGGGACGCTCGTGGCGCGAGCATGAGGTGCCCGATAGCGTCGGTAGCGTGCATATGAACGTGCAGGTACTCGCCGACGGCTCGTTGCTCGCACTGTTCCGCAGCCGGTGGGCGGACTTCGTCTATGCGAGCCGCTCGAAAGATGGCCGCACGTGGAGCGCGCCGCAAGCGACCACGTTGCCGAACAACAACTCGTCGATTCAGTTCGTGTCGTTGAAGAATGGCCATCTCGCGCTGGTGTTCAACGAGAGCGACGCCTCGCATGCCACCGGGCGGCGCGCCTCGCTGTACGACGATATCGAAGACTCTGAAGACAGCGGCGCGTTACGCGATCAGAGCGCGTCGGCGCGCGGCTCCGCGTTCTGGGGCGCCCCGCGCAGCCCGATGTCACTGGCTATTTCCGAAGACGGCGGTCGCACATGGGCGCGCCGGCGCAATCTGGAAATCGGTGATGGCTACTGCATGACGAACAACTCGGCCGAGCAGCGCAACCGCGAGTATTCGTACCCGTCGATCGTGCAATCGGCCGACGGTGCATTGCACATTGCTTTCACGTACTTCCGCCAACGAATCAAGTACGTGCGCGTCGACGAAACATGGGTGCGCGGCTACAGCCGTCAGTGAGGCAACTGGGGCGGAAGCGCCAGTTTTGAGCGGACCGGAAAGGGACACGGCGTACGAATGGAAATTCGCTACACTAGGCACACTTTTTCGCGCGCTGATGGCGCGCTGTCGCTTAACCGGTTCCTCCGATCCAAGATCATGAAAGTTGCGAAACGCCGCGAGGCGATGCTTCACGCTGTGTTGGGCGGGATGACAGATGTCGGTACGCTGTGCGAGCACTTCGGCATGTCCGAGGCGACTGTGCGGCGCGATTTGCGGGCGCTCGCCGACGACCGCCAGATCCTGCGCACCTATGGCGGTGCGGCGGCGGTCAGTGCTCACGAACCGGAAGCTTCGCTCGACGAGCGTAGCGAAAGCTTTCGTGAGCAGAAGGAGGCAATCGCGCGCGCCGCGCTTGCGCATGTCCAGGAGGACGACACGCTGTTTCTCGACGGCGGCACGACCACAGCGGCGCTTGCGCGGCAATTGATCGGGTATCGTTCGATTCATGTCGTGACGAACAACCTGCTGGTGGTCGGCGCGCTCGCCTCCAGCAAGGTGCGGGTGACGCTAATCGGCGGCGATATCCGCTCGTCGAGCATGAGTACGCTCGGGCCGCTGGCGCAGCTTGCGTTGAGCCGCTTGAGTTTCGACAAGGCATTTCTCGGCGCCGACGGTGTGACGGCTACGCGCGGTCTCTGTGAGGCGACCGCCGAGCAGGCGTATCTGAAGGAATGTGTGATCCGCCAGGCGGCAAGCGTGTTCGTGCTGGTTACCGCCGACAAGCTTGGTCGTGCCAGCCAGCAGCATTGGACGCCGCTCGAACGCGATTGGACGTTGATTACCGATAACGCGGCGCAGCCGCAGGAACTGGCCTTGTTCGACGAGCGAGGCGAGGTGACGGTGGAGACCGCGGCGATTCGATAAAGCTTCGCGACGCCTCTCCGTGACCGATTTTCGAGGGGAAACGGAGTGACAGTGGAATGTGTCGTGCAAAGGCATGCGGTGGTGACGGGTGCGTCGTCGGGCATCGGTGAGGCGATCGTTCAACGCCCGCTTGCGGATGGGTGGCGCGTGACGGGCCTGTGCCGGAGACCGGCGAGGCACGACATGGAGCGCCTGACGATCGTCCCCGTCGACGTGACAGACTTCGCCGCGCTGGAGCCCGTCGTCGACGCCATCGGCGCATGCGATGCGTTCGTGCATGCGGCCGGTTTCATGCGCACGGCGCCACTCGGCAAACTGGCCACCGCCGACGGCGCGGCCATGTGGCGGACTCATGTCGACGCGGCCGCTTTTCTCGCCAATGCGTTGCTGCCGAAGATGGCCGCGGGCGGACGCATCGTGCTGATCGGCAGCCGGACCGCGAATGGCGCCGCCACCCGCAGTCAATACGCGGCGACCAAAGCGGCGCTGGTTGGCATGGCCCGATCCTGGGCCGCCGAACTTGCGCCGCAGGCCATCACAGTCAATGTGGTGGCGCCTGGCGCAACCGATACGCCACTCCTCAGCGATCCCGCGCGTGCCGGTACGCCTCCGAAATTGCCTCCGATCGGCCGCTTCGTCAAACCGTCGGAAGTGGCAGCGCTGACTGCCTTCCTGCTCGGTGCCGATGCGGGCGCGATTACCGGGCAACAGATTGTGATGTGCGGGGGCGCGTCGCTCTAAGCCCGCTGTCTTCAATCTGCGGCGCGTTGCCGGTCCGATTCGCGCCACCCGATCAACCCATGTCGGCCAGCCCTAATTGGCCAGCATCGCGGCGGATCCCTCCACGCGGATCCCTTTGCGATAACGCCCGAGTCCCACGATGCCAATCAGCGACACGGCCGACAGCAAGGTGAAGAAAATCGCCAGTGGCAGCCACTCGCCCTTGTAGTTCTGCGCGAGCATCGTACCGATCAACGGCGTCGTCCCACCTGCGATCGTCGCGCACAGTTGGTAAGCAATCGAAATGCCGGAGTACCGGACCTGCGTCGGAAATGCCGGCGTCATGAAACCGGCGATGACGGCATAGATGGCAGACAGCACCACCACCGCGAGCGAGATACCCGCCACGATCGCGATCGGGTTTTGCGTCTTGACGAGCAGAAACATCGGGTAGGGCGTGAGCATGGAGAGCAGGGCGGCGCAGGTCAGAAAGCGGGTTTCTCCAACACGTTGAGCCAGCAACGCCGAAATCGGCTGGGACGCCAACTGGATGAGGGTGACGACAAACAGGCAATCGAGAATGAACGATTTCGACATGCCGAGATAACCGGTGACATACGAAATCATGAACGTGTTGGTGAAGAAGAACCCGGCGGAGCCGATCGTCGTGGCCATCGCCGCCATGACGATCGGATACCACGCGGTGCGCAGCACTTCCTTGACGGGCGATTTCAGCACCTCGCGATTCTTGCGAAGCTGCTCGAACTCGGGCGACTCTTTTACCCCGAGACGGATCGCCATGCCGATCAATAGCAGCACGAAGCTGGCCAGGAACGGCAGGCGCCAGCCCCAGGCAACGAAGCTTTCGTGATCGAGCGAGGTGACGAGCCTGAACGACACAAGCGAAAGAATCAACCCCGCCGGGCTGCCCATCTGCGGGAAGGACGCGAAGAACGTTTTGCGGCCGGTTGGCGCGTGCTCGCTCGCCATCAGTACCGCGCCGCCCCATTCGCCGCCCACGGCAATACCCTGGAGAATCCGTAACAGCACCAGGGAGACCGGCGCCCAGATGCCGATGCTGCTATAGCCGGGCAGCAGGCCGATGCCGGTCGTGGCGATCCCCATCAGGAACATGGTCAGCAGCAGCATCTTCTTGCGGCCAAGCTTGTCGCCGAGATGCCCGAATACCGCGCCACTCAATGGGCGTGCGATGAAGCCGACGAAGAACGTGCCGAACGAGGCCATCGTACTGAGGAAATGATTGCTGCTCGGGAAGAACACGTCACCGAGAACGAGCGCGGCGGCCGTCGCATAGGTGTAGTAGTCGTAAAACTCGACGGCCGTGCCGATAAAGGCCGCGGTGGCGGCGCGCACGGGCTGATGAGTCTGTTCAGAATGGGACATGGGGAATCCTCTTGATGGACGCGCAGCGTTGGCTTGACTGCCGTCTTTATCCGTCGCCGAAATACGCCCGCAAAATTCGGATTTTTAATCTTCATTATCAGGATGGCTAATGCTCGCCCTGCCTAAGTGCTGCCGTTGTCGTCAAAGGCACGGAGGAGGGCGTTACGCGCGATCAGTCGTTGCGCGTTATTGCGCTCGGGGTAGTCGATCCATGCCGATCCGGCTGCGGGCGGATTCGCCTGCTGTGCGGCGTGCGCGTCGATGAGCGCATGCGCTGCCTGCACGTCTTCCATGGATGGCGTCAGCGCACGGTGAATCGCCGGCACGTGTTCGGGAAACACGACGCTTTTCGATGCGAATCCGAGTTGGGTAGAGATGTCCAGGTCCTGTTCAAGCACCTGCGCTGACCGATACGTACAGGGCAGATCAATCGGCACGCAGCCGGCGGCCACGCACTCGATCAGAAAGCGGCTGCGTGCGTACAGCAGCTCGTTACCGCCCGGCGTGCGGCGCGCGCTGAGATTCGCCGCCAGGTCTTCGACCGCGAGCATGCAGCACTTTATTCGTGCTCCCACCTGAAGCAGCGCGCCTAAATTGACCAGACCCTTCGCGGATTCGATAACTGGAACCATCTCCGTCGAGCCCGCCGGAATGCCCAGCTTGCGCTCGATGACGGCCAGCGCATTGTCGAGCGCGGCCAGTTGGGCCGCGCTTTCCGCGTGCGGCAGAAAAATTGCCCGTGGGTTGCCGGGCATGACGCCCTCGAGATCGGCATGGCCGTCGTGCTCCAGTTTGTTGATCCGTACCGAGCCGACCGTGCCGGCGGGAGGCGCCTCGCGCAATAGCGTGACAATACGCTCGCGTGCCTGCGGCCGGTCTTGCGGCGAGGTCATCTCTTCAAGGTCGGCGACGACGGCGTCGGTGCCGCTGCGCAGCGCGGCTGCGTGCGCCTCGGAACGGTTGCCCGGTACGAAGAGCCATGTGCGCCGGACGCCTGGCGGACGCGGTGTTTGATATGCGCTCATACGGTCTGCCCCGCGCGTGCCAGCATCGCGTGAAGCAGCACGTCCGCGCCACGCGTGACGTCTTCCGGCAAAGCGTCTTCGGCTTCGTTATGGCTCAGACCGTCGACGCAGGGAATAAAGATCATCGCGGTCGGACAATGTTTGGCGAGATGGATCGCATCGTGTCCGGCGCCGCTGACGATGCGTTGATGCGGATAGTCCAGCGCCTCTGCCGCGTTGTTGACGGCTGCAATGCAGTGCGGGTCGAACGGCGTCGCAGGACTGACCCAATGCTGCCCCACCTCGACCGTGAGGCGGCGGCGCTTCGCAATCGTATCGACGCTCTCGCGCAGCGCCGCTTCCATCTTGTCGATCAGCGCATCGTCGGGGTGACGCAGGTCCACCGTGAACGACAGGTCTGCGGCGATGGTGTTGCGCGATGCATTGCGTATGTGCAGCTCGCCGATGGTGGCGAGGCCTTGCGGGAAGAAATCCGCCGCGATGCTCTCCAGTTCCGCGGCCATTTCCGCGCTTGCGAACAGCGCATCGCGGCGGTATTGCATCGGCGTCGTGCCCGCATGCGCTGCCTGTCCGCGCACATGCACGTCGAGCCAGCGAATCGCTTGCCCACCCGTCACGACACCAATCGGCACGCCACTTTCCTCGAGCACCGGACCCTGTTCGATGTGTGCCTCGAAGTAGGCGTCGAAGACGATGCCGGGCACAGCGCGCGTGCCGGCGTAGCCAGTTGTTTGCAATGCCTGTTCGACTGAGGTGCCTCCGGCATCGCGTGTGTTTAGCGCCTGTGCGAGCGGCATGACGCCCGTGAACGCCGCTGAGCCGAGCATGGCCGGTGTGAAGCGCGCGCCTTCCTCATTGGTCCATACGACGATCTCGATGGGCTTGTCCGTTTGAATGCCGGCATCGTTCAGGGTGCGGACGACTTCGAGTGCGGCGAGTACGCCGTAGACCCCGTCAAAGCGGCCGCCCTCGGGCTGGGTGTCAAGGTGGCTCCCGCTTGCGACGGGCGCGGCATCGGCGCGTTTGCCGGCGCGCCGGGCGAAGAGATTGCCCACCTGATCGACGGACAACGTGAGCCCGGCCTCGAGGCACCATTGCGAAAAAAGCGCTCGACCTGCCGCGTCCTGTTCGGTCAGTGCGAGGCGCCGCACACCGCCACCGGCCGTGGCGCCGACCGCAGCCATGTTCATCAGGCTCGTCCAGAGCCGCTCACCATTGATTTTTAGCATCACACACTCCTGAAGTCGCGGCGCGATAGCCGCGTCGAGTTCGTCGTGATGCCTTTATCGGTAATCAAAAATGATAAGTCTAATTTTTAATTCTAATCCTAAGTATAATTTTGGCGGATGATGAAAACAGTGAGGCTCATCGTGAGCAAAGACCGCCCGGACACCTATCTGAACGACCGCCTCGACTGGAATCTGCTGCGTACTTTTCTCGCCATTGCGAAAGAAGGCAGCGTGAGTCGCGCGGCGACGAAGCTGCATCTGACGCAGCCCGCCGTGAGCCAGGCGCTGCGCCGCCTGGAGGAGCAGTTGGGACTGCGCCTCGTGGATCGCCACGGTCCGCGCATCGAGGTCACGCAGGCCGGTATCGAAGTGAAGCAGATTGCTGAAGACGTGTACGGCACAATCTCGCGTCTGTCGCTTGCCGAGGTGGATCGCGATCACGATATCTCCGGCATGGTGCGCGTGAGTACCGTCAGCGGCATCGATTTTCCGGCCTACGACACGTTTCTTGCGGAGTTTCATCGCACGTATCCGCGCATTGAACTCGAAAGCCAGGAAATGCGCAGCGCCGATGTGGTGAACAGTCTCCAGCAAAAGTCCGCAACGCTCGGACTGACGCCGCGGCGCGCATTACCTAAACGGGTCGACAGCCGCGTGTTTCTGCGGCAACGGTATGCACTTTTCTGTGGACGCCACCATCCGCTCTTTGGGCGCGACGATCTGCGGGTCGCCGACCTGGCCGGCGAGAAGTTCGTCTCCTTCACCGGCGACAAAGTGGGCGATCACCTGTCGCCGCTTACCTTCTTTCGTGACGAGATGGGGTTCACGGGGCGCGTGGTTGGCTCATCGTCGAGCATGACTGAGGTGCGGCGCTTCATCTTTGCGGGCTTCGGCATCGGTTGCCTGCCGGAACACGTCGTGCGCGATGACATCGCTCAAGGCCGCCTTCAGCGGTTGCCGCCGGATGAAGGTGTGGCCGACCTCGATATCTACATGCTGTGGTCACTGGACCGCAAGCTGAGCGCTGCCGAAGCCGCGTTTATCGACGCCCTGAATGCGTTCATCGACGGCCAGGCGGAAAGTGCTGACCTTTAGCGCCGCGCTCAACAGCTTCGTTCAGTGGCCGCGCTCAATAGCCCCGCGTGACGTCGACCACGTTCTGCAGCGGTTCGCCGCGGATCAGCCTGCGTGCGTTGTGCGCCACTTGCGCGCCGATTGTCGCCGAGCTTGCGACGGACGCCATGTGAGGCGTGACGATCAGATTCGGTGTCCGCCACAAATGATCTTCAGGCGGTAACGGTTCGGTCGGGAACACGTCGACGATCGCGCCGCCGATCTGCCCGCTCGTGAGCGCCGCGATCAGGTCCGCGGGCACCAGATGTTCACCGCGGCCGACGTGGATCAGTTTCGCGCCCGGCCGCAGGTGTTCGAAGGTGTTCGCATTGAGAATCCAGCGAGTTTCGTGGGTGAGCGGCAAGAGACACACGAGGATGTCCGTCCCCTGGAGGAATGGCGTGAATTCCTGTGGACCGGCGAAAGTCGTCACGCCCGGCAGTTCACGTGACTTGCGCGCCCATCCACGCACCGCGAAGCCGAAGCGCTGCAAATCCGTCGCGACGCGGCTGCCGATTTCTCCCAGTCCCATGATGCCGATGGCGCATTCGGAAGCATCACGCTGATCGTGGCGGAACCAGCGGTCGAGACGCTGATTGGCGAGCACGCGGTCGAGTTGACGATGGAAGTGCAGCACCCCCCAGGTCACGAATTCGCTCATTCCGCGCGCGTGTTGCGGATCGACGACCCGGCACAGCGGCACGGCGGGCAAGGCAGGGTCGGACAGAATGTTGTCGACGCCCGCGGCGATGCTATGCACGAGCCGCAGTTTCGGCAACGTCGCCAACGCGCCGGCCGGCGGGTTCCAGCACACGGCAATTTCAGCATCGTCGGCGGACTGCTCGCCGTGCATCACGACATTGAGGTCAGGGGCGGCGCGCAGAATCGGCTGCACCAGGTGTGACATGTCGTAGTCACGGCTCATCAGAACTAATTTGGTCATTGCATCGAATCGGAAAACGGGCCTAGTTGCGATAGTCGGATTGCGGGTCGTCGATCAAGCGTAACGCCGCGTGCCACGCTAACTCCGCAATTTCCGCGGAGTCTTCGCGAGCGAACTGACTCGCGGTCAATTCGCACACTTCGCGTGGCGGGATGCGCAGCGCGCTGCCGCCGGCCAGCGCCTGGATTTGCGCCTGGCAGGCCCGTTCAAGGAAATAGATCTCGTGGAACGCTTCGGCTGCCGTGGCGCCTGCCGCAAGCAGCCCGTGGTTGCGCAGGATCATCGCCTTGCAGGAACCGAGGTCGCGCACCAGACGCTCGCGCTCGCCGAGTTCGAGCGCGATGCCTTCGTAATCGTGATAGGCGAGCTTGCCGTAGAACTTCAACGCATGCTGACTGATCGGCAGCAGCCCCTGCTCCTGAGCCGATACAGCTGTTCCGGCGGCAGTATGCGTATGGATCACGAAATGCAGATCGTCGCGTGCCGCGTGGATAGCCGAATGAATCGTGAACCCGGCGGCGTTCACACGAAACAGCGCCGGCTCGCTGTGCGCCCGCTCGTCGATGACATTGCCGAGATGATCGATTTTCACGAGGTCCGACGCGCGCATCTCGTGAAACAGCACGCCATAGCGGTTGATCAGAAATGCCGGCGGCTCGCCCGGCGAGCCGGGCAGGCGCGCCGTGATGTGCGTGTCGATCATGTCGGTCATGCGAAAGTGAGCGGCTAGCCGGTAGAGCGCCGCCAGTTCCTCTCGTACCTGCTGTTCGGCACCCAGCGGCGCCGGTTTGTCGCTCATGCGATCGAGTGTTGGCGTGGATTGCATTTCAGAAGACTCCCAGGTTCTCACTTGCTGTAGTGCGCGTAGTGTTCGTTAGCGTGTCAGTGTGCGTCAATTTCTTTGTTCTAATGCTGATCATTAGCGGCGCGAATATTCGGCGGCATGGAGCATTGCAGGACCTCCTGGAGCGACTCTTTAGCGTTCAGCCGGGCCAGTATGGCGGGCTCCGCGCGGTCGGACGACAGCGCCAGATCGATCACGGCGGCGAGGGCCGGCGCTTCGGCGAACAGCACGCCGTTGTCGTCGGCCAGCACGATGTCGCCTGGACGTACCACGACCCCGCCGCACACCACGGGCTCGTTGAACAGACTCGACGCCGTGTCGCGCTTTTTGGTCGTCAGTAAGGACGTCCCACGCGCGAACACCGGCAGCCCCGCGCTGCGTAGTTCGATAAGATCGGTCACCACACCGTCGACTATGATGCCCCTCGCGCCGGCGTTAAGGGCGGCGCATGCCGTGACCGCTCCGACGGGCGCATGCGAGTGGTCGCCGCTCATGTCGATCACCAGCACGTCGCCGGGGCTGAGTTGCGACAGGGCGCGGTTCACCGGGATGGCGTCGGGCGACAGCAGCTTGAGCGTTACCGCGCGCCCGATCACCTTAACGTTGGGGACCACCGCGCGAAGGCGATGATCCGCGAAGCCGTTTTCCAGAAAATGCCCAAGCGTCGGGAAGCTGACGGCCTCGAGGCTGCGCAGTAAGGATGGATCGGGTGTGGCTGGCATAAGAGAGATCTTTTCCGTTTCCATATCAGACCTTTACGAAAGGCTCGCCGTGGCGGCATTGGCGCGCGCCGCGGACGAGATATCGCGGCGAAGCGTCTCGGCGAGCAGCACGAGTGCGAGTACCGAAACAGCGGCAGAGCCCATCATGTACCACGCCACCGACGAGCCGCGGCCCGTAGCGGACAAAAGCGCAGTGGTGACTATCGGCGTAGCGGCACTGCCGAGCAACCCGGACAACATATAGCTCACCGACAGGCCGGAGTAACGAACCTCCGTGCCGAACAACTCCGCGAGGAAGGTCGCGATGGGTCCATAGTTCGCGGCGAAGGCGGTCATCATCAGCAGATAGCCGAGCAGCGCAAACGAAAACTCGCGCGTATCCAGCAGCCAGAAAAGCGGGAAAGCGAGCAGGGCTTCCGCGACGATGCCGCCGATGATCACCGGTTTGCGGCCCACGATATCGGATAGTTTGCCGAAGGCCGGCAGCAACACGATGCAGAGCGCGCAGGCAATCAATGCAATGGAGAGCATCGCGTTACGCGAAAAGCCCAGCGTCTGCGTCCCATAGGTTAGCCCGAAAGCAACGATCAGGTTGAAGGAGGTGCCCGTCGACATGGTCGCGATGCCACCGAGCAGAACCTGCTTCCAATATCGCGTGAGTACCTCGGCGATCGGCAATTTGACCTGGGCGTCGGCTTCCTTGATCTTGCGAAACGACGGCGTTTCCGATGTGTTCAGACGGATGTACAAGCCGACCCCAACGAGCAAGGCGCTCGCAAGGAACGGAATACGCCAGCCCCAGGCGAGTAGTGCTTCGTTTGAAAGCATGGCATTGCAGAGCAGAAACGCCAGATTGGCGATCAAGGTCCCGGCGGGCACGCCGATCTGCACCCACGAACCATACAGTCCACGCTTGCCGGCGGGGGCGTGTTCCACCGCCATCAGCACGGCGCCGCCCCATTCGCCGCCGAGTGCGAGCCCCTGAATGACACGCAAGGTGAGCAGCAGAATGGGCGCCCAGATTCCGATCGACGCGTAGTTCGGCAGCAGGCCAATCGAGAACGTCGCGATGCCCATGATGATGAGCGAGACCAGCAGCATCGCCTTGCGTCCGAGGCGGTCGCCGAAATGGCCGAACAGGGCGGCGCCGACAATGCGTGCGAGGTAGGCGGAGGCGAACGTGCCGAATGCCAGCAAGGTGCCGACCAACGGGACAAAGCCGGGAAAGAACACCTTGTTGAACACGAGTGCCGAGGCGGTGGCGAAAACGAACAGGTCATACCATTCGACGGTCGTGCCGATCACACTCGCCACCGCGATCTTTTTCATGTTGCCTGAGGTGCCGTCTGGTGACGCAGGTGGTGGTGTATCCGCGGGACGATAGGACGTCATGGGTTTCTCCTTGAGGCATGGCGGTTTCAGTGGATGAACGCAGCCATTGCGCGCATGGCCTGATGCCTTTATCGGAAGCCAAAAACAATAAGTAAAAGTCTGTTTTCTAATCCTTTGTATTAATGTCGCGAATGGTCGGACGGCTGGTCGGGTGAGTGGTTTCGTCCGGTTGATGGCCCGCCGGGCCTGGCCGAAGGGCGTGCTGGCCGGTTCGGGGCGAATGGCTTTGCCCGGCGGTCTGGCGGGCGCACACTCTCGTGCATAAAACAGTACCTTGCATTAAACAATACCGGGTGCTAGAGTTGCTTCGTGATCTTGCGGATCAGTGTGTGCCGCACCAGTGCATAGCAAGGTACCGTGCTATGCACACTAACGTAATGGAATTGAATGAAAACGCAGCTCAAGAAGGGAACCCTCGACATGTGCGTGCTCGCTGTCCTCGCCGGCGGCGACAGCTATGCGTACGAGCTCGTCTCGACGCTCTCCGAAACCATGGAGATCAGCGAGGGCACGATTTACCCGTTGATGCGCCGCTTGCAGGCCGAGGCGTGGGTGTCGACGTATTTCGTGGAATCGAGTTCGGGGCCGCCGCGCAAGTATTACTCGCTGACGGCGGCAGGCCGCAGCAGTCTGGCGGAAATGCAAAGCGAATGGCGCAGTTTTGTCGATGAAGTCAACGGTGTGCTGGCCTTGTCCGGCACGCCCTCGGGAACAGGGGAAAAGCGATGACGCAGGACGCATTCATCCAGCAATTGCGCCACGAACTGCGGAGTTTGCCGAAAAAGGTGGTCGACGAAATCGTCGCAGACTATCACGAGTACTTCGGTGACGCGCTCGCAGCAGGCCGCAGTGAGGCGGAGGTGGTCGCGGCGCTGGGCGACCCGGTCAAGCTCGCACGCGAACTCAAGGCACAGGCGAACTTCCGCCAGTGGGAGACGCGGCGCTCGTTCGGCAACCTGATGCGGGTGGTCGCATCGGTCGCGGGGCTCGGCTTGTTGCAATTGCTGTTGCTGATCCCGTTCATGTTCTATCTGCTGATGCTGACGATCGGCTACGCGGTTTCGGGTGCGCTGACGGTGGCCGGGTTCGTGACCGTGGTTGCGCTCGGGAGTCACCATGTGCTCGGGTGGCCGCCGTTCCATTCGGTGCCGTTCACCTTCGAGAGCAGTGACGTGAGAACGGATCAGCAGGCAAGCGGCAACGGAAACAGCAGCGCGTCGAAAGACAATAGCAATGTCGCTCCCGCTCCCGCACAGGGCAACCTGAGCCTGGCAATAGCCAATATGAAGGTGTTCCGGGTGGACGGCGACCGTTTCGTGCTGCGACCGGATGCGGCCAGACGGATTTCCATCGTGACACTTGCCGGTCCGATCGATATCAAGAATGAGGACGGCAAACTCAGGATCAGTTCGGTTGGCGGCGCGCGTGATCTGTTCCAGGTCGACTCTGACGGCGCATGGTCTATCGCATCCGCCGACATCATCGCGCTCGATCTTAAGGATGACGAATGGAACAAGGTATCGGTCGCCCGCATTGGAGCCGGTTCGAAGTCGATGGCGTGGGACATCAGGAACCACGGCGAACACGTGTCCTTCGTGCAAGGCATGGACGGTAGCGGTAAAAGTCTGGCGGTCCAAAGCGGGTCGGATTCGGTCGTGATCGATCGCGATCACATGTCGATCAGACGCGGCGCGCATAACGTCGTGATGGTCGGGTCGCATGGCTCGGGCATCGGCGCGATGATTTCCGGATTCGCGCTGCTGGTCGCCGGTATTGCTGGCTTGTGGCTGTGTTTGTGGTTGACGCGCATCACATGGCGCGGGTTGGTTCGCTACGTTCAGCGGCAACTCGATCTGATTACTGCCCGGCTCGACGAAGGGCAATCCGCCTGAAGCACGGCGCAGGTTGACTGACGTCTCTATCCTCATTCGGTGCTCTTTCGGCGCTCATTCGGCGAAAAGGAAGCGGTCATGAACATGCACTATTCAGGCAGTACGGCGGTCCCGGCGCACCTGCAACATGCTTCCGGGCTGCGTTATCCAGACAGCAGCGTGGTCAGCGTACAGCACGTTGCCGGTTGGCTCGCGGATGGGTTCCGTATCGCCCGCGCGAATCCGGTGCTGTGGTTCGTGGCGATTCTCGGCTGCGCCGATTTCGTGACGGTGTTCGAACTGGCACCGCCGTTGCGCATGCTGGCCGTGCTCGTCGGGCCGGTCCTCGCCGCGGGTCTGGTGCTGATGCAGGAACGTGCGAGCAATGCGCGCCCGTGGTCGATCCGCGAGACGGTCGAAGCCGTCAACGTGCATCGCAATGCGTTGATCACGATCGGGCAGTGCGGCGCTGCCGTTGCCGTTGCCTATGCGGGGCACCTGATCGCGTTTGTGGCGTTTCATGTGTCCATGAAGGCATCTGTTACACCGAACGGCGTGCATGATCTGACGATCGCCTACGGCGCGCACAACGGCACGGGCAATGCGCTGGAGCCGGTGCTCAATATGCTGGCCTATGCGGTCGCGGCTTCACTCGTCTGGTTCGCGCCGGCGCTGGTTGTTCTGAACAACGTTTCGCCTCTGAACGCGATGGCGGCAAGTGTGCGTGCCGTCGTGCGCAACTGGCGGGTTGCGTCCATGTACGGAATCGTCATAGCGGCCGATACGCTGCTGGCTGACTCGACGTCGATGCTCGTGCGCGGATTGGTGGTGACGCCGCTGGTCAGCGCGCTGGTCGTTCTGTCGATATACGGCGCTTATCGAGGCATATTCGGGAAGCCGTAAGTGACGGGCTCGCGCGTGGGTGAAAAAGATAGCTGCCTCGTTGAGATAAAGATATCGGAATTGAATCATTCTCACGATGCGTCCTGATCGCTACGCTTGCAGGCATATTGCAAGCGAGGGCACATATGGCCGCTTCTGTTTCCACGTCTTTTTCCACGCGGCGGCGCACGCTGAAGCTGCTCAGCGCAGTGCCGGCGCTCGCCGCAACCGGTGCATTTCATATACGCAACGTGCGGGCCGCCGATCTGGCGACGACAACGCTCGTGCTCGGCGATCAGGCCGGCGGCACGCGGGCGCTCGCCGAAGCGGCGAAGGTGCTCGACGGCACGCCCTATGCATTTCGCTGGGCCAACTTCCAGGGTGCGGCGCCACTCTTCGAGGCGCAACGCGCAGGCGCCGTCGATCTTGCTCCAGCGGGCGACTTGCCTGTGCTCGCCGCGGCTGTCGGCGATCCGACCTTGAAGATCGTCGCGACGCGTGTGGGTTCCGGCGCGCAACTCGGCATTCTGGTTGCGCGCGATTCGCAGATTCGTACGGTGGCGGATCTGAAGGGGCGCACCGTGTTTGTGTCGTCGGCGCGCGGCAGTATTTCGCAATTCCAGTTGTACGGTGCGCTCGCCGAAGCCGGACTCTCAAAGGACGACGTCAAGGTCCGTTTTATCCTGCCCGTCGATGCGTTTGCCGCGTTCGCGTCGGGGGCGATCGACGTGTGGGCGACGTTCGACCCGTACTATGGCATCGCTATCCAACGCGGCGCGCGTATTTTGCGCGACGGGTCCGGCATCAACAGCGGTCTCGGCTTCATCACTGCATCGGGTGCCGCGCTTGCGGATGCGCGCAAACGCGCGGCCATGGCAGACGTGCTGCTCCGGTTGCAACGCGCTGGGGATTGGGCGCTTGCGAATCCCGATGCCTACGCGCAGATCTACTCGACATTGACGCGCTCGCCGCTCGACGCCGCGCGGCAAATTACCCAGCGCGCCTCATTGAAACAGCACTTCGTAACCGAAGCGGATATCGCCACGCTCCAGAAAGTCGCCGATAGCGCGGATCGCGACGCGATCCTGCCGCGCCGTATCGACGTCCGCTCGATCGCCGAAACGCACCTCGCGAAGGGCTGAGGCGAACGGCAGGCGCGTCTCGCGCCGTGCCAAGCCCGGCCAAGCCAAGCCAAGCCAAGCCCGGCCGGCGCACGGTTGCCCACCGCCTCCCATGCGCGGTAAGCCTCTCCGACCAACACCTCCGGGTCAACCCGAATTGCCAGCAGCCCTCTTCACGCCTATCTTTCTACATCATACGTATGACATAGAGAGTAAATCGTGGCGACTTTGCACAGGCAGGTCCTGAATCAGATGGGCGAACAGATTTGTTCAGGCAAATTCATGCCCGGCGACATTCTTCCCGCCGAGCCGGTGCTTGCCGAGCAGATGCAGGTGAGCCGCATCACCATCCGCGAGACGATGAAGTCGCTCTCCGCGAAGGGCATGCTGCAGGTGCGCCGCCGCTATGGCACGGTTGTGCTGCCGCGCGCGCAATGGCAGTTGTTCGACCCCGACGTAATCATGTGGCGCGCGCGTGCGGGCGCCGTCGAGCCCGGTCTCATCGAAGACCTGATGGAGCTGCGCATGATCATCGAGCCGAACGCGGCTCGGCTTGCCGCCAAGCGCGCCACCGATGAAGACCGCATCGCGGTCCGGCGGGCGTTCAAGGCAATGGAGCGCGCGGTCGCCGGCCACGGCGAGTACGTTCCCGCCGACCTCGCGTTTCACGGCGCCATCCTCACGGCCTGCCATAACCAGTTTGTCCAGCAGATGCAGAACGCGCTGTCGGCGATCCTGCGCACCAGTTTCGAACTCAGCTCTGAAATCGCCGGAGGGCCGGCCCGTTCGCTGCCGATGCACGAGGCACTGTGCGTCGCGATCGAGCAGGGCGATCCCGCAGCGGCGGAAGAGGCGGTGCTCACGCTTATCAGGCGCGCCGAGCAGGACTTCGAAGACCGCGCCGCACTGAACCAGACCGCTAACGACCAACCTGCTTAATGATTTGCTTATTGACCCGCTAAGGCGTACTTGGCAGCGCGTCTGACCGCCTGCCAGAAGGCTTCCCAGCGGAACCGGAACCCACTTCATCGCGACCGTTATCACGATCGCGAGGGGCGCACTCGCGCCTCGTTACTGAACATCGAGAGGACACACGCATGACACAGCTATTCGATCTGAGCGGCCGCACGGCGCTCGTTACCGGCTCGGCGCGCGGCATCGGTTTCGCGCTTGCCGAGGGACTGGCCGCCGCCGGCGCAAACGTCATCCTGAACGGCACGCGCGCCGACACGGTTGCCGAAGCGGCCGCCCGTCTGAGCGACAAGGGCTTCAATGCGCAAGGCCGCGCCTTCGACGTGACCGACGAAAGCGCCGTAGCCGAAGCTTTCGCGCAGTGGGACAAGGACGGCGTGCAGGTCGATATCGTGATTAACAACGCCGGCATCCAGTTTCGCAAGCCACTTGTCGAACTCGAACTGAGCGACTGGCAGCGCGTGATCGACACCAATCTGACGAGCGCCTTCATCGTCGCGAAGCAGGCCGCACGCCGCATGATCGCGCGCGGCACGGGCGGGAAGATTATCAACATCGGCTCGCTCACGAGCGAAGCCGGACGCGCGACAGTCGGCGCCTATACGGCGGCGAAGGGCGGCATCAAGATGCTGACCCGCGCCATGAGCGCCGAGTGGGCGGTCGCGAACATTCAGGCGAACGCGATTGGGCCGGGCTACATCCTGACCGACATGAACAAGCCGTTGATCGAGAACGCGGCTTTCGACGCATGGGTCAAGAGCAGCAATCCTTCGCAACGCTGGGGCAAGCCGGAAGAACTCGTCGGCACGGCGGTGTATCTGGCTTCGCCGGCGTCGAGCTATGTGAACGGCCAGATCATCTACGTCGACGGCGGCTGGCTGGCCGTACTTTAAATGCAGGTCCGCGCGAGTAGAGCAAAACAAACCGCCACTCGCGCCAGATAGTTTGTATGCCGTACAGATCCGGAGACATCATGGAAAGCGTCAAACCCGTAGCAACGCAAAGATGGTGGTATCTGATGCCCATCATCTTCATCACGTATAGCCTCGCCTATCTCGATCGCGCGAACTACGGCTTTGCCGCTGCCGCCGGAATCGACCGGGACCTCGGCATCTCGCACGGCACCTCGTCGCTGATCGGCTCGCTGTTTTTTCTCGGCTACTGCCTGTTTCAGGTGCCCGGCGCGATCTACGCACAACGCAATAGCGTGAAGAAGCTGATCTTTTTCAGCCTGATTCTGTGGGGACTGTGCGCGGCGGCGACCGGCATGGTCAGCAATATTCCGATGCTGATGGTGCTGCGCTTCGTGCTCGGCGTGGTAGAGGCCGCCGTGATGCCGTCGATGCTGATGTATATCAGCCGCTGGTTCACGCGCAGCGAACGCTCGCGCGCCAACACGTTCCTGATTCTTGGCAATCCGGTCACGGTGCTGTGGATGTCGGTGGTGTCCGGTTATCTGGTGCATAGCTTCGGCTGGCGCGAGATGTTCATTCTCGAAGGCATGCCCGCGCTCGCATGGGCGGTCGTGTGGTGGTTCACCGTGAAAGACCGTCCGGCGGACGCCCCCTGGATGAGCGACGCCGAAAAGACCGAACTCGAAGCACGCCTGACGGCCGAGCAGGCCCACATTGCGCCGGTGCGCAATTACAAGGCGGCGTTCCGTTCGTCGATCGTGGTCAAGTTCTGCTCGATTCACGCACTGTGGAGTATCGGCGTTTACGGTTTCATCATGTGGCTGCCGTCGATTCTCAAGGGTGCTTCGACGATCGATATCGTCTCGGTAGGCTGGCTCGCGGCCGTTCCGTATCTCGCTGCGATCATCCTGATGGTGCTCGCGTCGTGGCTCTCGGACAAGACACGCAACCGCAAGCTGTTCGTGTGGCCGCTACTGCTTGTCGGGACCATTGCGTTCGTCGCTTCTTATCTGATCGGCGGCTCGCATTTCTGGATCTCGTTCGCGCTGCTGGTCGTTGCAGGGGCAACGATGTACGCGCCGTACGGCCCGTTCTTCGCGCTGGTGCCGGAACTGATTCCGAGCAACGTGCTGGGCGGGGCGATCGGCCTCATCAACGCGTGCGGCGCGTTGGGTGCGTTCGCGGGATCGTGGGTGGTGGGCTATCTGAACGGCGCGACCGGCAGTCCGGCGGCTTCTTATATCTTCATGGCGGCCGGCCTGCTGGCCTCGGTGATCCTGATGATGACCGTGCCCGCGAATGCTGATGAGCATGCGAGGCGTAACGCTTCCTTGTCATTGCATCGCTCGTAACGCGCCATGAATTGCACGCGCCAGCCCCCCGTTCCCGGTCCTTCAAGCCGGGCAGGACTAGCAGCCGCCTGCCTGTACAGCAGGCCATCCAATCTAAGGGACTGCTGATGAAATTCGAAAGCACATCCACCCTGAGCACCGGAAAGGCGCGATCCGCGGTCGCGGCCAGAGCCACGAAAAAACGTTTCACGGTCGGTTTCCTGCTGTTCCTCGGCATCGCCGTCAACTACATGGATCGCAGCAATCTTTCGCTGGCGGCTCCGTTACTCGGCCGCGACCTGAATCTGAGTCCTGTGCAACTGGGCCTGATTTTTTCGGCATTTGGCTGGTCGTACGCGATTCTGCAGATTCCGGGCGGCATGCTCGTCGATCGCGTCAAGCCGCGCATCCTGTATGCAACCCTGCTTTGCGGATGGTCAGTGGCGACTTGCCTGCAGGCGGCCGTGAATGGCTTCACAGCCCTTTTCGGCTTGCGGGTGCTGCTCGGCACGTTCGAAGCACCTTCGTATCCGACCAATAACCGCGTCGTCACCACGTGGTTTCCGGAGCGCGAGCGCGCGACTGCGATTGCGTTCTATACCTCCGGGCAATACGTCGGCATTGCGTTTTTCATGCCACTGCTCGTTTATATTCAGGCCACGTTCGGCTGGCGCGGCATGCTGTTCTTCACGGGCGCTGCGGGTGTCGTCTATAGCATGATCTGGTTCATTTTTTATCGCGATCCGAAGGACAGCAAAGCCGACGCCGCCGAACTCGATTACATCCGGCAGGGCGGCGGTCTGGTCGATGCCGGCGAGCAGGGCGGCGCGAGGAAAGGAGGTTGGGCCGATTTCAAACATGTGTTGAAGAACCGCAATATCTGGGGCGTGTTCATCGGCCAGTTTTGCCTGTCGTCGATCCTGTGGTTCTTCCTCACATGGTTCCCGACCTATCTCGTCAAGTATCGCGGGATGACGACTCTCACGATGGGATTCATGGCGTCGGTGCCGTTTCTCGCGGCCTATGTCGGCATTCTCTGTTCAGGTTTCCTGTCGGACTTTCTGCTTAGACGGGGGTTCTCGGTTGGCTTTGCGCGCAAGCTGCCTGTCATTACCGGGCTGGTGCTCGCAACGTCGATCGTCGGAGCCAACTATGTTCAGGACCAGACCGCCATCATTCTCTTCATGTCCCTGGCGTTCTTCGGTAACGGCATGGCGTCGATCACCTGGGCGTTCGTCTCTGCACTCGCGCCGAAGAGCCTGATCGGCCTCACCGGCGGCATGTTCAACTTCATGGGCAATCTGTCGGCCATCGCGGTGCCAATCGTGATCGGCGTGCTGGTGAAGGACGGACACTTCGAATCGGCATTGATATTCATCGGGGCGCTGGCGCTGGTCGGCGCGCTGTCTTATGTGTTTATCGTCGGCAAGATCGAACGCATCGTGCTACCCGAATGAGTCGCGGGAAGTGACGAAGTCGCCGGTGCCAACGAAATTATTGAAACGGGAGTCTTTCATGGAAGCGCGCGCTTGCGTATTGCACGCAGAAAAGGATCTACGGATAGAAGCCGTCGATGTGGCGGACATCGGGGAGAACCAGGTGCTGGTTCGCATCGGCGCCGGCGGAATTTGCGGGTCCGACCTGCACTATTACCTGCACGGCGGCTTTGGCGTCGTGCGCGTGAAGCAACCGATCGTGCTCGGCCATGAAGTCGCGGGAACGGTTGAGGCGGTCGGCGGCAAGGTCACCCGCGTCAAACCGGGCGATCGCATTGCGCTGAATCCGAGCCGTCCGTGCGGACATTGCAAGTTCTGCCTGGCCGGAGAACAGCAGCATTGCGCGGACATGTGGTTCTACGGCAGCGCCATGCGAGTCCCGCACAGTCAAGGCGCGTTTCGCGAACTGATCGCGGCCGAGGAATATCAATGCGAGCCGGTCGGGACCGCGGTCTCGCTTGGCGAGGCGGCCTGTGCTGAACCTTTGGCCGTCGCGTTGCATGCGGTCAGTCAAGCCGGCTCTGTGACCGGAAAACGCGTGCTGGTGACAGGTTCTGGCCCGATCGGCGCGCTGGTGGTGGCGGCCGCCCGTCATGCCGGGGCGCTCGAAGTGGTGGCTACCGATATCCACGATGTGCCGCTCGCGAAAGCCGCGGAAATGGGCGCCACCCGCACGCTCAACGTCTCAATCGAGCCGGGTCTGAAGGCGGATGAATTCACCGAGGAGAAGGGGTATTTCGATGTCGCGATCGAATGTACCGGTGCGGCGGCGGTACTGAAGGATGTCATCCCCGCGTTGCGTCCGCGCGGCACCATCGTGCAGGTCGGCGTCACCGGCGACGTGCCGATTCCGATCAACGCGCTGGTCGGCAAGGAAATCCGTTTGCAGGGCGCGTTTCGCTTTCACGGCGAATATGCGCTGGCCGCGCGGCTCATCAAGGAAGGCCGCATTAATGTGAAGCCAATCATCACCGCCACGCTGCCAATCGAGCGCGCGATCGAAGCATTCGATCTCGCGGCGGATCGCAGCGCGCAGATGAAAGTGCAGATCACGTTCTGACGAAGAACCAGGCAACGCGTGTCCGATTCATTGATTCGATTTTGGCAGACAGAACATGGCAACCCTGATTACCGATGTAAAGGTCATCCTGACCGCACCGGAAGGCATCAACCTGATGGTCGTGAAGATCGAGACCAACCAGCCCGGTCTGGCCGGTCTCGGATGCGCGACCTTCGCCTACCGGCACCTGGCGGTGAAATGCCTTATCGAGGAGTATCTGCGGCCGTTGCTGATCGGCCGTGACGCCGAGGCGATCGAGGAACTGTGGCAATTGATGCATCAGAACGCTTACTGGCGTAATGGTCCGATCGAGAACAACGCGATCTCCGGTGTGGATATGGCGTTGTGGGACATCAAGGGCAAGATGGCGAACATGCCGCTCTATCAGCTCTTCGGCGGCAAGTGCCGCGAAGGTGTGCCAATTTATCGTCATGCGGACGGGCGCGACCTGAACCAGTTGTGCGAGAACATCCAGAAGTATCGCGAGCAGGGCATCACGCATATTCGTTGCCAGAGCGGCGGGTATGGCGGGGGTGGCTTCGGCAGCGCGCCCGCGACTGCACCCGAAGGCGCGGCAGATGGCGTGTATCTCGACAGCCGGAAGTACATGCGGGAGACGCTAAAACTGTTCGACGGCATTCGCAGCAAGATCGGTTTCGACGTCGAGTTGTGCCATGACGTGCATGAACGTCTGAAGCCGGTCGAAGCGATCCGCTTCGCGTGCGAACTGGAACCGTACGAACTGTTCTTTCTTGAAGACGCCATTGCGCTCGAGGAAGGCGAATGGATGCGTCAGCTACGCGCCAAAACAACCACGCCGCTCGCCCAGGGCGAGTTGTTCAACAACCCGTACGAATGGCGGTTTCTGATCACGGAGCGCCTGATCGACTTCATCCGCGTGCATCTTAGCCAGATCGGTGGCATCACCGCGGGCCGCAAGCTGCAGATATTTGCCGAGCAGTTCGGGGTGAGGACCGCATGGCACGGTCCGGGCGATATGTCGCCGCTGGCGCATGCGGCGAACATTCATATCGATCTCGCCGCGCGCAATTTCGGCGTGCAGGAATGGTCGGGAACCGAGCCGCCGAACTTCGTGATCCAGGAGCTCAAGGGGCCGCGAGAAGCCCTGCTGGATGTTTTCCCAGGCTTGCCCGAGTTCCGGAATGGGTACGTCTATGCCAACGACAAACCGGGCCTCGGCGTCGACCTTGACGAAACCGAGGCCGCGAAGTATCCGTGCGAAAACACCGTGACGACGTGGACACAAACGCGCCTGAAGGATGGCACGCTGCAGACGCCATGATGCAATAGCGCTAGCTTGCCATATGCACCTGAAGCATGGACGGCAGGCTCGCGCTGAGTTCGGACATGCCGAGCAGCAGCAATGCGCCACATAGCAATAGAAGCAGCGGGTTGATTCGGGTGCTGAGCAGCGTCCCAACTGAAACGAGGGCAATCGCCTGGGCAGGAAGCCCGCCGTCGAGCGACTTCAGCAGAACCCATCCGGCAGCGAGAATCATCCCGGAAGCAACCGGCCGTAGCCCACGCTCGAGCGCCAGTTTCCAGGCCGCGCCCTGATAACGTGTCCAGATGTGGGTCACACCGTAGATCAGAATGCCGGTCGGCAGGAGCAATGCCAGCGTGGCCACCACAGCGCCCCAGAACCCGGCAATCTGCCAGCCGATCAAGGTGGCCAGCAGCGAGCCCGGGCCCGGCGCCATGCGCGAGATGGCAAAGTCGACGCCGAACTGGGCATGCGTCATCCACCCATGCACGTCGACAACCTGCCGTTGGATATCGGCGATGATGGCCTGGCCACCGCCTATCGTCACCAGTGACAGGGGCGCGAAAACGGCAGTGAGCTGCAGAAGAACACGATTCGACATGGCTAGGCTTTGCGTAGTTTGATGTATTCGACAAGCACGCTTAGACCGCCCGCGCCGATCACCACCCACACCAGCGGCAGGCGCAGTATGCCGACGGCGACGAAGGTGCCCGCGAGGAAGATCAGAGGGAGGAGTCTGCGCGGCACCCGGAGTGCGGTCGTCACGCCCATCGACAAGGACAGGCCAGTGGCCGCTGCTGCCGCGCCCGCAAGCAGGACGTGAGCGATCGGGAAATGCAGCAGATGCTCGAAAACCGTGCCGAGAATAATAATCAGGATGGCGGGCGGGACGATGATGCCGGTGACCGCCAGCAGCGCGCCGCGCCAGCCGAGCAGACGGTGGCCGATCCATATCGCCATGTTCTTGACGTTGATGCCCGGCAGCGCTTGCGAAATGGCGAGGCCGTTCAGAAAGTCTTCTTCGCTGATCCAGTCGCGATCCTGGACAAATTCCCGCAGCAGCCAGCCGCTCAGGCCGCCACCGAAGCTGGTGAGCCCGATGCGGCTGAATATAAGAAAAAGCCCGGTGAGGGTGGGCGGTCGACTCGTGTTGGCTATTTGTTGGGACATCGAATCTTCCAGTCAGATTGACGGTTGACGGGCGAAATGGGGGCGTGGCTGATGCACGCCCGATTCCGTACGCCTTGAAAAATTATATCAACCGCTGACCTTTCTCTGGACAACATCTCGTATGGCCAATGCCGTGCGCGAAATGCTGTCGGCACTGTCCTGTGGTTGCTGGAGCGGTTAATCAGGCGCGATTGCAGCTATAACCAGAGGTGATCGCTGTATCGAAACAATTCATTAGTCATCTATCGCTGGCGTTCAGATAATGTGTCCACAAAACAGAGCGCTGCGTACTAGCCTGCCCGCATCCTGAACGACACGGGCACCGAGGCGGAAATCCGGAGGAGACAATGTTCCATCGACCGAAAGTCAGTCGGGCGATTCTCGCGATCATGTGCGCGATGTCGTTCATCATGTATCTCGACCGCGTCAACCTCTCGGCCGCCGCCGGTCTGATCCGCGATGACCTGCATCTCTCCAATACCAACGTCGGCCTCGTATTCGCCGCGTTTGCCTACACGTATGCGATCTGTCAGGTCATCGGCGGCTGGGTTAGCGACCGCTTCGGCGCGAAGCTCACGCTGATCACCTGCGCGAGTATCTGGATCGTCGCCACGGTGGCGACCGGTCTCGCGGGCGGTATGGTGTCGCTGTTCTGCGCGCGGATGTTGCTTGGCGTCGGCGAGGGCGCGGCTTTGCCGGCGCAAGCCCGGGCGCTGACCAACTGGTTTCCCTCCAATAAGCGCGGCTTCGTGCAAGGGCTCACGCATTCCTTCTCCCGCCACGGCAATGCCATTACGCCGCCGTTTGTCGCTTTGCTCGTGGCGTTCTCGTCGTGGCGCGCGTCATTCCTCGTGGTCGGCGCGTTGACGCTGGTGTGGGTGGTGGTCTACGCATGGTATTTCACCGACAACCCACGCAAGCATCGTCATATGACGGCGCAAGAGGAAGCCGAATTGCCGCCGGCGGGCAAGGTGGTCATCGAAAAGACACGCGAACCGACGCCATGGCGGCGTCTGCTCAAGCGCATCGGGCCGACCATGGTCGTGTACTTCTGCTATGGCTGGACCGGTTGGCTCTTCTTCACCTGGCTGCCGACTTTCTTCATGCACGGCCGGGGCCTCGACCTGAAAAGCTCGGCGATGTTTTCTGCGGGCGTGTTTCTTTCCGGCGTGGTCGGCAATACAGCGGGCGGCGTGATAAGCGATCGCATTCTGAAGCGGACCCAAAACGTTGTTGCCGCGCGGCGCAACGTGATCATCTGTGCGTTTCTCGGCGCGCTCGTATTCCTTGCGCCGGTGATGGTCGTGAAGTCGTTGCCGGTCATGGCGGCGTGTATGAGTCTTTCGTTCTTCTTCCTCGAAATGACCATTGGGCCCATCTGGGCCGTGCCGATGGACATCACGCCGAAGCACGTCGGCGTGGCGAGTGGCCTGGTGAATGCAGGATCGGCGGTGGCGGGCATTTTTACGCCGATCGTATTCGGTCTCGTGGTGGATCGCACCGGTAGCTGGACGCTGCCGTTTGCCGGTTCGCTCGTGCTGCTCGCGGTCGGCATTGTCGCGACGTTCTTCATGCGGCCGGATATCCCGCTCGACGCGGCAATCTCGCCGGCCGATGCGGCCAACGGCAGCGATCTGAAGTTTGCCGAACGTCCGGGCCACTGAATCACACTACGGGCGCAAGCCTCCGAAGCACAGCCACCGCTACACGGCTCACGCTGCCGCGCGGATCGAGTCGATCACGAGTTGAGTGGCCGGCGTGATACGGCGATTCTTTCGCAGGATCAACCCATACGGCGCCAGCCGCCCACGCAGCGGCGTGGACACCGCGGCGATGGCGTTGAGGTCCACGTAGTACTGCGCCACCGAATGGGGCAGCACGGCGAGCATGTCCGAGTTGCGCAGCAGCGACAACGTGGTCAGAATCGACGACGTTTCGACCGTGCTGACCGGCGCCGGGACGCGCGACTCGCGAAAGGTCTGGTCGATGACCTGCCGCATCGGGCTCGGATGCGGCTGAACGATCCACGGATAGCGCGCGAGCTCCGCCAGCTTCGGCCGAACCGTTGCGTGAGCAACCGGATGATCCGGCCGCACGACGATCGACAAGGCTTCTTCGGCCAAGGTCTCGAAGCTCAGATCGAGCGCTGGAAAGCCATCCGGAATTCGCCCGATCACGATATCCAGCTGGTCTTGCTGTAAGGCCTGCACGAGCACGTCGCTGGTGTCGATCGTCACCGTCATCTGCAGGCGTGGATGGGCCTCTTTCAACGTCACGATGGTATGGGTCAGCAGTTCGGGCGACGGCGCCATCACCGCCCCGATGCGCACCTTGCCGATGTCGCCGGCCTCGATGCCCGCCAGTTCCTCGCGCAACTCGTCGAGATCCTCGAACACCACACGCGCATAGCGCATGACGGCCTCACCGAAGATCGTTGGTTTCATGCCGCGCGCGTGCCGCACGAACAGCGAAACACCGATCGTGTCCTCGAGTTCCTGCAGTGCTTTGGTGGCGGCGGGCTGGGTCATGGCCAGGTCGTCGGCGGCGCGCCGCAACGACTCGGTCTCCGAGAGCGCGACCATCAGTTGCAGATGGCGCAGACGCAGACGTTTGCGAATGGTGGAGGCGGGCGCGATCATTTGAGCGATAACTCCAGGGAATCAACCGATTCGATTTATTCAGTGGTCAGTTATTGCATAGTTTCGCACACTACAGGGTATTGAACGACACGGGAGACACCCTCAATCATGAAGATCAAGCACATCCGCACGCGCGTCTTTGAATGGAAAGGCAAGGTCGTGCCGCCGCAAGCGCATTTCTGCACGAACGCGGTCGACATTCTTTACGAGCGTGGCGATGCGATGGGCTCGTTCCGGTTCCACGGCTGGCTGGTGGTGGAAATCGAATGCGACGACGGCACGGTCGGCATCGGCAACTGCGCGCTGGCACCACGTGTGGCCAAGCAGATCATTGACGACTATCTCGCACCGATCGCGATCGGTGAGGATCCGTTCGACAACGAGTACATCTGGCAGAAAATGTATCGTCGCACGCTCGCATGGGGCCGCAAGGGCATCGGCATGGCGGCGATCTCCGCGGTGGATATCGCGCTGTGGGACATCATGGGCAAAGCCGTGAAGAAGCCGGTGTTCAAGCTGCTTGGCGGCCGCACGAAAGAGAAGATCTGGTGCTACGCCTCGAAGCTTTACAACAACGACGATCGCGATGCGTTTCTCGGCGAGGCCAAGGGTTACCTGGACGAAGGCTTCACGGCGATGAAGATGCGCTTCGGCTACGGTCCCAAAGACGGCCCGAAAGGCATGGCAAAAAATATCGACCAGGTGCGTCTGTTGCGTGATCTGGTCGGCGACGAAGTCGATATCATGCTCGAATGCTATATGGGCTGGACGCTCGAATACGCGCGGCGGATGCTGCCGCGCCTTGCCGAATTCAATCCGCGCTGGATCGAAGAGCCGGTGATCGCCGACGACGTCGAGGGTTATCAGGAACTGAAGAAGATGAACCTCATGCCGGTGTCCGGCGGCGAACACGAGTTTACGAGCTACGGTTTCAAGGATCTGCTCGAACGTCGCGCGCTCGACGTGATCCAGTACGACACGAACCGCGTCGGCGGCATTACGGCGGCCCGCAAGATCAACGCAATGGCCGAAGCGTGGTCGGTGCCAGTGATTCCGCATGCGGGGCAGATGCACAACTATCATTTGACGATGTCGAGCACCGCGAGTCCGATGTCCGAGTTTTTTCCGGTATTCGACGTCGAGGTCGGCAACGAATTGTTTTACTACATCTTCGAAGGCGAGCCGCGCCCTGAGAACGGCTTCCTGCAATTGTCGGACGAGACGCCCGGTCTTGGCATCACCTTGAGCGACAAGCATCTCGACGACTTCAATATCATCGAATAAACGCATCACTGGACGAGACACCATGAACCCACGCATTGCGGTCCTTCTCGGCGATCCCGCCGGCATCGGTCCCGAATTGATCGCGCGTTTGCTCGCGAAAGCCGAGAATCGCGCGCGCGCCGAACTGCTGATCATCGGCGACCGGCGCGAACTGGAAACCGGTATGGAGATCGCAGATCAGCGCTTCGAGTACCAGGTGGTCGAGAACGCCGACGTAGCGTTTCGCCAACCGGGCGTGCCTTCGCTGATCGACTTCCGCCTGACCGGCGACGAACCGTACGAGCGCGCTACGTCCACCGAGCGCGGTGGACGCTACAGTCTGGATGCTTTCAGGCAGGCGCTTGCGCTGACGCAGAAGAACACAACGCAGGGTATGCTGTTCGCGCCGGTGAACAAAACGTCGTTGCATATGGCCGGGATGGAAACCGGCGACGAAATGGAATGGTTCGCGAAGCAGCTCGGCTATACGGGCAGTTTCTGCGAGTTCAATGTGCTCGACGAATTGTGGACCTCGCGCGTCACCTCGCACATGGCGTTGAAGGACGTCAGCGAGAAGTTATCGGAAGCGCGGATTGTGGGCGCGGTGCAACTGATCCACGATGGGTTGAAGCGCGCCGGTAATCCGAAGCTGCGTATCGCGGTGTGCGGTTTCAATCCGCATAACGGCGACAACGGTGCGTTTGGCCGCGAGGAAATTGACGTGATCGCGCCTGCGGTGGAGGTGGCCCGCAAGCGGGGTTACGACGCCCAGGGGCCGTTCCCTGCCGATACGATTTTCGTGCGGGCGCGTGACCAGAAAGCGTTCGACGGTGTTGTCACGATGT
The DNA here is from genome assembly GCF_046027825.1 of Paraburkholderia sediminicola. GTDB lineage: Bacteria > Pseudomonadota > Gammaproteobacteria > Burkholderiales > Burkholderiaceae > Paraburkholderia > Paraburkholderia sediminicola_D. Next base: position 56,465 of record NZ_JAQQDU010000021.1, on the reverse strand, counting down.
ACCACGATCAAGGCCAGATCGCGATGAAGCTGATGGGCTTCTGGCGCGGCGTGACCGTGCACGGCGGATTGCCGGTACCGATCGCGACACCGGCGCATGGCACGGCGTTCGACATTCAGGGCCAGGGTAAGGCTGATGTCGGTGCGACGCAGAAGGCCTTCGACATCGTTACGCAGATGGCGATGGATCGACTGCGCTGACTTTCGTACCCAACGAGCGCTTCACCAGCTTCGCTAACGAAGCGCTCGCACGTGCATCAGCTCTGCAGGAACTCGAGCAGATCGGCGTTGACCTTATCCGCTTCCGTCGTGCACATGCCATGAGGCGCGCCGGGGTAGACCTTCAAGGTGGCGTTCTTCACGATCTTCGCCGACAGGCGGCCGGCATCGTCGATCGGAACAATCTGATCGTCGTCGCCGTGAAGAATCAGCGTCGGTACATCGATCTTCTTCAGATCAGCGGTGTAGTCGACCTCGGAGAACTGCTTGACACATTCATACTGACCTAGCACTGAGCCGAGCATGCCTTCGCGCCAGAACTCGTCGATCGTGCCTTGCGCGACTTTCGCGTTGGGCCGATTGAAGCCGTAGAACGGCATGGCGAGGTCTTTATAGAACTGCGAGCGGTTACTGGCGACATTGGCACGAATGCCGTCGAACACCGACATCGGCAGGCCGTTCGGATTGCTTTCGGTCTTGACCATGATCGGCGGTACAGCGCCGATCAGCACGACCTTGGCAACACGCGAGGTGCCATGGCGGCCAATGTAGTGCGCGACCTCACCGCCGCCCGTCGAGTGACCGACGAGCATCGCGCCCTTCAGCTCGAGCGCGTTGATCACCGCAGCCAGATCGTCGGCGTAGGTGTCCATATCGTTGCCGAACGACGGCTGGTCGGAGCGACCGTGACCGCGGCGGTCGTGCGCAATCACCCGATAGCCCTTCTGCACCAGGAACAGCATCTGCGCATCCCACGCGTCGGCATCAAGCGGCCACCCATGCGAGAAGACGACTGGTTTGCCGGTGCCCCAGTCCTTGAAGAAAATGCGCGTGCCGTCTTTGGTCGTTACGGTGTTCATGGTGTGTCGCTCTCCATGCTGTGAGTGGGATGGGTTGCGTGCGCGCTGCCGCCTGTCGCCGTCGCGGCCATCGCGATACCAGGTGCGGCCATGGCAGCGACGGCCGCGCCGGCTGCACCGGCGCCCGCAACGAGTAGCTGCCTGCGATTCGTCGACGGAATTCCGGATGGATTAGCCAAGCTTTTTCTCCAGTCTTGTGATGTTGAAGGACGCCTGATCTTGACGATGCGTGACTCGACATCGCAGGCTTCAATCCTACGGCGTCTAGTTCTGTAGAGAACTTCAGAATGCTTAATTGTTATGAATGGAAAATCAGGGAGGCGGACAGCCGAGTCCGAACGACTGCGCAAGCCGCGGCCCCTTCTGGAGCAACCGTTGTTCGTCTTTCATTGGGATCCATTTGACGGTGTCGATCGATCCAGCGTGGGTTCCTGAATCCGGTAACTGAAGTGTAGGAATTCAACGCGCTCAAAGTCTTGCAGAAAATATGAATTCTTCTGGGAACGTCGTCGTGCGTGACGCCTGCCGGGCCTTTTCTGCGTCCATCTTTTTTAAGAACTATTAAGGTTTTCAACAAGGACTATCAGGAAAGCCGTCGATAGACTGGGCTTCAGTTTCTCGCGCACTTCACTTCAAGCGAGTGCGGCATGTCTTCCCATGTTCACCAAACTTTCAGGATGCACAAAGCCATGGCAAATCCGAAACTTGAAGTTCTGACGCCTGCAAACTCGCAGATGATTTTCATCGACCAACAGCCGCAAATGGCTTTTGGGGTCCAGTCCATCGACCGTCAGGTATTAAAGAACAACGTGGTAGGACTCGCGAAGGCAGCGCGGGCATTTAACATCCCCACCACGATCACGACAGTGGAAACCGAAAGCTTTTCGGGTTATTCGTACCCTGAGCTGCTGGACGTGTTTCCCGACCACAAAGTGCTTGAGCGCTCGTCCATGAATTCGTGGGATGACCAGAAGGTTCGTGACGCGCTTGCCGCGAATGGCCGAAAAAAGGTCGTAGTGGCAGGTCTGTGGACAGAGGTGTGCAACAACACGTTTGCGTTATGCGCCATGGACGAAGGCGACTACGAGATCTATATGGTCGCCGACGCGTCGGGCGGCACGTCGAAGGAGGCGCATGATTTTGCAATGCAGCGCATGATTCAGGCCGGCGTGGTTCCGGTGACCTGGCAACAGGTGCTGCTCGAATGGCAGCGCGATTGGGCGCGCAAGGAGACTTACGAAGCCGTCATGGCGATTGTCAGAGAGCATTCGGGCGCGTATGGGATGGGCGTGGACTATGCCTACACGATGGTGCATAAGGCTCCCCAGCGCACGGCGGTGTTGCACGAGGTTCTGGCAGCGGTGCCTGCAAAGAAGTAAGCAGTCGCGGCGAGCGCCCGCTTCCCATGAATGGCTCCGCGCGTGAAACGCGGAGCGCTCCCTATGAGGATCGCCATGACTTCCCCTACTTCCGCGCCGACGCCGGCCGAAGTTGTCTTCTTCAACGGCAAGATCGCCACGCAGGACGACAAACGCTCCTTTGCCGATGCGCTCGCCGTAGCGAATGGCCGCATCATCGCTTCGGGGTCGCGCGATACCGTGATGCGGCACGTGAACGACAAGACGCGGCACGTGGACCTCAAAGGTCGCACGGTCATTCCCGGCCTCAATGATTCCCATCTGCACATCATTCGCGGCGGACTGAACTTCAATATGGAGTTGCGCTGGGACGGCGTGCCGTCGCTGGCGGACGCGCTCGAGATGCTGAAGAAGCAGGTGGCCCGTACCCCGGCGCCGCAGTGGGTGCGCGTGGTGGGCGGCTGGAACGAATTTCAGTTTGCCGAGCGGCGCGGACCCACGCTCGACGAAATCAACGCGATTGCACCGGACACGCCGGTGTTCCTCCTGCATCTCTACGACAGCGCGCTGTTGAATGGGGCGGCCCTGCGAGCGGTCGGCTATACGAAAGACACCCCCAATCCTCCCGGCGGCGAGATCCAGCGCGACAAGCGCGGCAATCCGACGGGCATGCTGATCGCACGGCCCAACGCCGGGCTGCTGTACGCCACGCTGGCGAAGGGCCCGAAGCTCGCGCCGGACGATCAGCACAATTCCACGCGGCACTTCATGCGCGAGCTGAACCGGCTCGGCGTGACGAGCGCGATCGACGCGGGTGGCGGCTACCAGGCTTATCCGGACGACTACGCGGTCATCATGGACATGGCGAAGCACAATGAACTAACCGTACGCATCGCGTACAACCTGTTCACGCAGAACGCCAAGAAGGAAATCGAAGACTTTGCGAAGTGGGTGAAGATGACGAAGCCCGGCGAAGGCGACGATTTCCTGCGCGTCAACGGCGCGGGCGAAATGCTGGTGTTTTCCGCCGCCGACTTCGAGGACTTTCTCGAACCGCGTCCGGATTTGCCGGACACGCTCGAGGACGAGCTCTACGCCGTCGTCAAGCTGCTGGTGGCGAACCGCTGGCCGTTCCGTCTGCACGCCACCTACAACGAATCGATCGAGCGCTTCCTGAATGTCTTCGAGCGCGTGAACGCCGAGATTCCGTTTAATGGGCTGCGCTGGTTCTTCGATCACTGCGAGACCATCACGCAGAAGAATATCGAACGTGTGCGCGCGCTCGGCGGTGGCATTGCGATCCAGCATCGGATGGCCTATCAGGGCGAGTACTTCATTCAGCGCTATGGCGAAGCGGCTGTGCAACGCACACCGCCGATTCGCCACATGCTGGACGCGGGCCTGCCCGTCGGTGCGGGAACGGATGCTACGCGCGTGGCGAGCTTCAACCCCTTCGTATCGCTGTACTGGATGGTGTCGGGCAAAACGGTCGGCGGTACCGCGATGTATACGAGCGAAAATCGTCTGGACCGGATGGAAGCGCTGCGTCGCTACACGGTGGGCAGCGCCTGGTTCTCGAACGAGGAGGAGCGCAAAGGCGCGCTGGTTCCCGGTCAGTTCGCGGACTTCGCGGTGCTCAGCGAGGATTACTTCACGGTCGACGAGAGCCGCATCAAGTTCCTGACTTCCGCGATGACGGTGGTGGGCGGCAAGGTTGTGTACGCCGACGATGAATTCGCGCCGCTCGCGCCCCCTGATCTGCCGGTTAGCCCGTCGTGGTCGCCCGTTGCGGAGTTCGGCGGCTACAGCCGTTACAAGCCGGGCGCGGTGGCGTGCGTGGATGGCTGCGTGAATCTGTGCGGGGTGCATGCCCATGCGCACGGCTGGGCATGGCGCAAGAACGTGCCGGTCAGCGATTCGAACGGCTTCTGGGGCGCCCTGGGATGCAGCTGTTTCGCGTTCTGACATCCAGGGATTCTTCCCACAGGGCAAGCGGGGAACATCATGCCGACATTGACCGACGGAGTCCTGTTTGGCATAGGCATCCTGGTTCTCGATTTCCTCGCGTGGCGCTTCATGGACAGCAAAAGCGAGCAGGCGCGTCTGGTCTTTCGCGCGCTGCTGTTTGGACTGTTGAGTTACGTGCTGTTCAGTTCGGGCATGAATCCGCTGCGCGCGGCGCCCTGGGAGGATCAACCGCTGCGCCACCTGCTCGCCCAGGTGCTGGAGGTGGTGTGGTGGTTGCAAGGCGCGCGTCTTCTGACCATCGTGCTGGATCGTGCCGTGCTGCCCGAGACGTGGCACAAGGAGCGTCTGTTTCAGGACGTATTCGGCGCGCTCCTGTTTCTGGCGGCGGGGGTCGGCGCGATTGCGTTCGTCCTGCAACTGCCAGTGCGCGGCTTGCTCGCGACGTCCGGGGCGCTTGCCGTGGTGCTCGGCCTTGCGATCCAGAGCACGCTTAATGACGTGTTTTCCGGCGTCGTGCTGAACGCGACCGAGCCCTTTCGCATCGGCGACTGGGTCACGGTCGGCGAGGTGGAAGGCAAAGTGGTCGAGAGCAACTGGCGCGCCACCAGCCTGCTGAACGGTCAAGGCAATATCGTCGTGATCCCGAACAGCGTGGCGGCGCGCGCCAATATCGTCAACGCGAATCAGCCGATGAACACGCACGGCATCAGCGTGGTGCTGCCGGTCAAGCCGTCGATCCGGCCTGCCGTGGTATTGGAGGCGCTCGCGAACGCCGCCGCCAGTTCGGAAGATGTGCTGAACGATCCCAAGCCGCTTGTCAGCGTGCGCCGCGCCACGAACGACGCGATCGAGTACGAGATTGTCTGTTACGTCGACACCTTGAGCAAAAAGGTCGATGTGCGCAATGCGCTATTCGACCTCGCGCACCGGCACCTGTTATCGCGCGGTGTCGTCTTACGCCCCTTGTCCGTGTCTGAACCGGCTGTCGAGGTCATGGACGAGAAACACCGGTTGCTGCGCAACGTGCTGATTTTCCAGACGCTCGACGACGAAGAGATCGCCGAACTCAAAGCGAAGCTGACGAAGCACGAATTCGATGCTGCCGACACGATCTACGCGGCCGCTGACGAGGGGGGCCACGAGCTTCACATTCTGGCACTAGGCGTGGCGAAAGTGACCGTGCCGAAAGACGGCGGCGAGCTCGAACTGCGCAGACTCGCGCCAGGCGATTCGATCGGCCAGTCAGGCATCCTGGCCGGCGTCAGAACCAGCGTAATCGTGCGCGCGCTGACCCGCGCCACGGTGTTCAGGCTCGACAAAGCCGCGCTGACGCCGATCCTCGCACGGCGGCCCGAAGTGGTGAGAGAAATGTGCCGGTTGCTTTCCGAACACCACGAAAGCGAAAAGATGCTGCTTGCGTCGCCCGCGAACGTGGATGAGAGTCCGGGCGGCTTGTTGCAATGGATCCGTGACGGCGTGCGGCGTTTTCATGAACTCACACTATGAGCGGGATGACGGAAGTACCGCATCGATTCAGTCTTTTTAAGTTTCCACCGAAGTTCTTATCGGACTAGTTCGCTACGCTGCATTGGACAGATCGCAAGGCACGAGGATGTCCGACATGGAGGAGGTGAGATGACGAAAAGCATTGCGGGCGTCGACATTCCCGACGGCGCGATGGCCCGGGCAGCGACCGATCTGATCCGGGCCACGGAGTCCGAGTTGATGTTTCATCACGCGTTGCGGGCGTTTCTGTTCGGCGCGCTGACCGGCTCTCGCGAACACCTTGCTTTCGACGCGAACCTGCTCTACATCGGCGCGCTGTTTCATAACGTCGGTCTGAATGCGCAGCATCAGCATTCCCGTCACCGGTTTGAAGTGGATGGCGCGAATGCCGCGCGTGACTTCATGCGGCAGCATGGCGTTGCCGAGAGTGCGATTCAGGAGGTATGGACCTCGATTGCGCTGCACACCACGCCGTACATTCCTGAGTACATGTCGCCCGTTATCGCGCTAGTCAGCGCTGGCGTGCAGATGGATGTTCGCGGCGCCCGCTACGACGAATTCACCGCGCAACAGCGTGACGAAATCGTGCTGGCGTTTCCGCGCGAATCGGGCTTCAAGAAGAAAATCATCGAAGCGTATGCGCTGGGCATGCAACATCGTCCCGAGACGACGTTCGGCACGGTGAATGCCGACGTGCTGGACCGGTGGGACCCGAACTATCGGCGCCTGAATTTCTGCGGACTGGTGCTGGGGTGCGACTGGCCGAATTGAAGCGACGAATTGGCGTTATTTACCGTGAAGTACTCCCGCCTGAGCGCGTGTCGAGTGCCTGTTGAGAAAAGAGGCGACGCGAACGCTGCTGGCGGCTATCAAGAGGACAAGCAGAATGGGTTACATCATTTCTTTAGGCGTCGGCTTTGGAATCGGACTTCTCTACTGGCTGCTCAAGGTGCAGTCGCCGGCACCGCCGCTGATCGCGCTCGCCGGCCTGCTCGGCATGGTGCTGGGCGAGCACGCGATACCGGTGGTCAAGGCGCAGTTTTTCGCCCAGGCGCAGGCGGTTCAGGCCGCGGATCAGATGAAGGGCGACGCGGTGCAAAAACCGGTAGCTCCAGGTGCGACGAAAGAAGGCGGCTGACTGACCTGTCTCGTCAGACAATACAACTGGCCTCGCTGCGAGGCCGTTATTCAAAGCTTGCTAACTCGACGGGTACCGTTATGTTCAATTCGCTTCAACGTTTTCGCCCAGTCGCGCTTCTCAGCGCCGTGTTATGGATCGGCTTGTCGCCGGTTTCGTCCGCATTCGCCGATGCCGGGCCACCGGAAGTGCCGACCGGCAAAACCGCGCTCGCGGCCAGACAACCTGACGTATCGGTCGGCGCACAGTACGACACGACCCACGTGTATGTGGCCGCGCCGGATCTCGACGCGTTCGTCGCCAGTTTCCTCGCGACCTTCGGCGGCAAGGCGTCGCCACGCGCGGTGTTTACGGTGACACCTACACCGAGCAAGACCGCATCGCAGTATGTGCAGACACCGGTCGGCATGCTGTCGGTGTTCGGCTTCGAAACTCCGATTCCGTATCCGTTCGGTAGCGAGCGGACCGGGTATCTGGTCACCCATATCGATCAGGCGGTGAGCGCCGCGCGTGCCGCCGGTGCCAATGTTCTCGTCGATACGTTCGACGATCCGATCGGCAAGGACGCCATCATTCAATGGCCGGGCGGCCTGACGATGCAACTCTACTGGCACACCAAGGCGCCGGACTACGCGCCGCTGCATAGCGTGCCGGACAATCGCGTGTACGTGTCGCGCTACGAGGCGAACAACTTCGTGCGCCGCTGGCTGCACTTTTCGCACGGCAAGGTGGTGTTGGACAATCCGCGCGCGGATGCCGGCGTGATCGGCCGGCCGGGCGAGACGATCCGGGAGATTCGCATCAACTCCGGCTTCGGGCGCATGGTGGTGTTCGTCACGGACGGCAAGCTGCCGTTCCCGTTCGGACGTGAAACGACCGGCTATGCCGTGGACGACGTGGCACAGACGCTCGAGCGCGCGCAAGCGGCAGGCGCGAAGGTGCTGTATGCGCCGTATAGCAGCGAAGCGGGCAAGACCGCCGTGCTCGAATTCCCGGGTGGATACATTGCTGAAGTCCACGATGGTCAGTAATGAGCACAGTGTGGCGCCGCCGAAGCCTCCCCACGCAACCCGGTTCCGGCGGCGCTATGCCGCGTTGCGCACCGTCCGCGCGTTGCTGGTCAGCACGGGCCTCGCTGCCGCGCTGCCGGCATCGGCGGTGGATACAGCGGTGGGTGGCGCTGACGACACCAGTGCCACGGGCGGCACGACGGGCAGCGCGACTGCGGTGCCGGCTGCGGCTAGTTCCTCGTGCGCGCGGCCTGCGATCATGTTCAACCGCTGGCAGGAAGACTGGTCGGTGTTGGCTAATCCGTGCGTGCCGAAAGCGCCGTTCGATTCGCTCAAGTACATTCCGCTGTTCGGCAATCCCGACGCGTATATCTCGCTCGGCATGGTGCTGCGCGAGCGCCTGGAGATCAACGACGCGCCGCTCTTCGGTCTCGGCTCGGGCCGTGACGACACCTATCTGTTGCAACGGCTGGACGTCCATGCGGATGTGCACCTCGGCCCCCACGTGCAGTTTTTCGTGCAATTCGAAGACGCGCAACCCTATGGCAAGGACAACGTCACGCCGGTCGATAATAACCCGCTCAATTTGCGCCAGGCGTTTGTCACCATCACCGAGCCGCTCGGGCCGGGTACCTTCAAGTTCCGGGTGGGGCGGCAGGAAATGGCGTTCGACTTGCAGCGCTTCATCTCCGTGCGTGACGGTCCCAATGTGCGCCAGGCGTTCGACGCGATCTGGGCCGACTATGAAACCGGTCCGTGGCGCTGGATCGCCTACGCGACGCAGCCGGTGCAGTATCGCGACACCTCGGATTTCGATGACGTCTCGAATCGCAATCTGACCTTCAGCGGCGTGCGCGTGGAGCGCAAAAACGTCGGCCCGGGGGATCTGTCCGCGTACTACTCCCGCTATAACCGCACGAATGCAAACTTCCTCGACGCGACCGGCAACGAACATCGCGATGTATTCGATGCGCGCTATTCCGGCAACGTCAACGCGATCGACTGGGACGTTGAGGGAATGTACCAGTCGGGACACATCGGCAATGACACGATCGATGCGTGGGCGGTGGGGTCCCTCGCCGGCTACACGCTGAAGACCGCCCCGTGGACGCCGCGGTTCGGCATTCAGGTGGATGCCGCGTCGGGCGACAGCCATCCCGGCGACGGCCGTGTCGGTACCTTCAACCCGTTGTTCCCGAATGGCTACTACTTCGCGCTGGCCGGCTACACCGGCTACGCCAACCTGATTCACGTGAAGCCGTCGCTCACCCTCAAACCGAATAGCAAGCTGACGCTGCTGGCCGGTGTGGGTCTGCAATGGCGCGAGACCACCGCGGATGCGGTTTACCAGCAGGGCTCGGCGGTCGTGCCGGGCACGGCGGGGCATGGCAACCTATGGACCGGTTTCTATACGCAACTGCGCGCTGACTGGGCGGTTGCCGCGAATCTTGCCGCAGCGCTCGAAGCCGTGCATTTTCAGATTGGACCGTCTCTGCGCGAGTTGGGCGCGCGTAACGCGGACTACGTCGGCGTCGAACTCAAATTCGGCTGGTAGCCGGCGTATCTGCACAACGTCATCACGTTGAGGTGCTGGAGGAGGTCATTGTTATGAGCACGATGCACAGCGAAACGCACTTGAAACAGCGCACGGATACGGTTCATCAGGAAGCGCGCGCCGTGCATGAGGCCTTGTGTCCGCCACGCGGGAACGTGGCCGTCGTGCTGGACGGCGGCGCTCCTGTTTGGGAGCATATGATCGTCAGGCTTCTGGCCAGCTATCGCTGCGAAGGCGAGGGCGAGGCGTACCTCAAGCCGCGGGCGAAGTGCATCGCCTCGAATGCGCCCTCGCGGCATGTTCAGGTGGAAGTGATCGAGCGGCTCTCGCAAACGTCGATTGCCGTGCTCTGGCAGGACTCAACCCGCTGCCGTTACGTCGATCAGGTGTGGATCAGTTGCCGGGCCCGGCACAAGGGATGTTGCGCCTTGAGCGGCGCGACGATCCGCCGTGACGATCCGATCTACAAACCGAGGGTGCGCAGCGCGATCCCGGCGAACGCCGACGCCATGATTCTGGCTTCCGTGATCGCGCGTATGTCCCCCATGGCGATGAACGGCGATCCGCGTTAGATCAGGCAACACGGAGCCATCTACCGGTCAAAATTTTTGAACAATAAGTTCAGTTTTTTCCGCGCATGTGTCTCCTCTGTTGGTCTAGACTGCGGGGACACAACGCTGAGCGGTCAGTCCTCCGTTGTTCCTCTACCCGCTGCGTCTTGGATACTCAGGCTATGATTCGCATTGGCCCGCTTCAGGTGGACCTCGTCAGCCGGGAACTCTTTCGCGACGGCCAACCCCTGCGGCTTGGCAGCCGCGCATTCGACATGCTCGCCGTGCTGATCGCAGCCAACGGCACGCTGGTGTCGAAGAACGACATCCTCAAACAGGTATGGCCGGATACCTTTGTTGAGGAGAACAATCTTCAGGTGCACATGTCCACACTGCGCAAGGTGCTGGGCGAAAGTCGCGGACTCATCCAGACCGTGTCGGGACGAGGCTACCGGCTGGTACTGCGGGACGCTTTGACGACGCATTCTGCTAACACCGCTCGTGACGATGAGCTTGAGGCTGCCGTCGAAACGAGGCAGGACCGTACGGTTCCCAACAACCTGCCGGCTAATTTCTCGACGCTGGTCGGGCGCGAGAAAGCGATGAACGACGTCACGCTGGCGCTCGCGTCGACTCGTCACGTGACGCTGGTCGGCTCCGGTGGTATCGGCAAAACGCGTCTCGCGGTCGAAGTCGCGCGCAGTTTGCTGCAGCATTATCCTGACGGCGTCTATCTGGTCTCGCTCGCCTCCGCATCGGACGCAAACAGTGTGCTCGCGATGTTCGCCACCAGCATCGGCGTGAGCGCGGCGGCCGGGTCGCTCACAATTGCGCGGGTTAGCAAAGAACTGAGTGAACGACGCGTGTTGTTCGTACTCGACAATTGCGAGCATGTGCTCGGTCCTGCTGCCGAGCTTGCCGAAACGCTATTGAACGCAAATTCGTCCGCGAGCATTCTTGCGACCAGCCGCGAGCCGCTGCGCGTCGTCGACGAACACCTGTATTGGGTTGCGTCGCTGGAGGTACCTGCCCAGGACGATCAGAGCCAGGATGTGTTGCAGCGTAGCGCCGTTAAGCTGTTCCTGTCACGCGCATGCTCGATCGACGCGCGTTTTTCGTCCGACGAGCGAAGTATCCATCTGACCGGCACGGTATGCCGCCGGCTCGACGGTATTCCATTGGCGATCGAACTGGCGGCGGCGCGCGCGGCGATACTCGGCATCGAGACGCTCGCGGATCATCTCGACGACCGCTTCAACATGTTGACGGGCGGCAATCGCACCGCCTTGCCACGGCATCAGACCTTGAAGGCCACGCTCGACTGGAGCCACGCGTTGCTTGACGATACGGAGCGCGCGACGCTGCGCGGGCTCGGTATCTTCGCCAACGGCTTCACGCTGGAAGCAGCGATTGCGGTGGTCGGCGGCGGCGCGCTGCGCGAACTCGACGTGATCGCAGCGGTGTCGGGTCTCGTCGAAAAATCGTTAGTGGTGACACAGGTGGAGCGTGGCAAGGCACGTTACCGGCTGCTGGAAACCACGCGTGCCTATGCACTGCAGAAGCTCGACGACAACGGCGAGCGGCGTCTCACCACGCTCAATCACGCGCGTTACTTCTCGAGTTTGCTGGAGTGCGAAATGGCGAGGCGTGCGGATCCGGCGAGCTCGTGTTCCGAACCATGGCATCAGCGGATGCGCGGGTTGCTCGACGACTTGCGCGCGGCGCTCGGCTGGGCTTTATCGCCGAAGGGCGACGAGGCGTTGGGCGAAATGCTGGCCGTGAAAGTCACATCGCTTCTCTATGAGCTGTCGCTGGTGGACGAATGCTGCACCTGGGCGCGGCGCGCGCTCGATACCGTGGCGGCGACCCATCAGGGCTCGCGCTCCACCCAGCACTTGCGCGTGCGTATGCAACTTCTGGCGGCGCTCGGTGGGGCGCTCGTGTACGTCAACGGGCCGAATCGGGAGACGTGCGGCATCTGGGCAGAGGTGCTCGCCACGGCGATCGCGCTCGGCGATCAGGCGTTTGAAGCCCGCGCCTTGTGGGGCATGTGGAACGCGGGCCAATCGTCCGGCGCCGCGCGCAATGCGTTGGCGTTCGCGCAGCGCTTTGCCTCGCTGGCCTCGGAATCGGGTGACGCGATGAAAGCGGTCCTCGGCTACCGGTTGCTAGGGATTGCGTCACACTACGTGGGCGATCAACGGCTGGCGCGCTTGCTGCTCGAACAGTTTCTGCAACACGTGGACGGCTTGCAGCATCACCTCCCGCTGGGACAGTTGGTCGACCAGCGGGTAGTCGGCCGCGCGACACTTGCACGCGTGTTGTGGTTGCAGGGCTCTCGCGATCAGGCCCTCGCGCTGGCCGAGCAGTGCGTGGCCGCCGCGTGCAATCAGGGGCACGCCATCGTCACGTGCTATGTGCTAGTCGAGGCGGAGGTGCCGCTGGCGCTGCTGTCCGGCAAGCGGGACCGGGCGGCGCGGGCGATTGCAATGTTGCAGGAGGTGTCGGGGCGCGGCGGCCTGAGCGTATCGCAGGCGTGCTGTCGCTGTTTCGGTGAATACCTGCGCTCGCTGGACGAAACCGGTCTGGAGCGTGTGTATGCCTTCCGCACGGCGTTGAACGATCTGGAATCGCTCGGGTACGGTGCGCCGCGCGCGATGCTCGCCGCACAGTACAGCCTCGCGCTCGGGCGCGCCGGGCAGTGGAGAGAGGGGATCGCCGCGGTGGTGGCCGCATTGGCGCAGTGCGACGAAACCGGCGATCATTGGTATGCGGTCGAGCTCAGGCGCGTTCACGGCGAACTGCTGCTGATGGCGTATGCCGGCGAGCCGCCGTTGGGCGACGTGGCGACGGACGCGGAGGCTTGCCTGATCGCGGCACTCGAAGAATCGTTAGCGCAAGGCGCCCGCTCGCTGCAATTGCGTACCGCAACGAGTCTCGCGCGGCTCTGGCATGCGCAAGGCCGGAGCATGGAAGCCGTGCAGTTGTTGAACTCTGCATGCGCAAGGCTGACGGAGGGTCTCGATTGGGATGACTTCAAAGCCGCGCGACAGTTGCTGCGGATCGCCACCGAGGCGGGCAAGCGGGCCAACGCTTCGGTCGATGCAGATGCGGACGCAGACGCAGATACCGATACAAATGCAACGTCTGGCCCATTTGACCAGCCGCTGCGCGGCAAAATCAGCCGAGGCGGCTAGCCACGCTTTATCCGTGCAACATCCTCTGTTGCGCAACCTCGTCGATCAGATCCGGCCGGTCCAACTGCTCGACCCACCAGCGCAGGGCTTTACCGCTCTCATCGTCGCGCCACGCGAGATAGAACTGCGTGACATCGCGCATGCCGAGCACTTCCTTTTTCACCAGTTCACCCTTGCTGAGCGGTTCGGCCGCCAGGCATTCTGGAATCGTGCCTGCCGCCAGGCCTTTGATCTGAGCGGCGAGCTTGGCTTCGAGCGTCGGCACCGTCAACACCTCCTGATTGGGGGCGATCGCGATGGTCCGCGGCGCGAGCTTGCGAGACGTATCGCCGATCGCGACGGCGCGATGTCGAGCGACGATATCCAGCGTCAGCGGTCCGGGTATGGACGCAAGTGGATGATGCGGCGCCACCACGAAAACATGCCGCAGCGAACCGATCGGTTTAGCGACCAGATTGGGAATCGGCGGCGGCTCACCCGCGGCGCCGACGATCAGGTCGGCGCGACGCGTCAATAACGCATCCCATGAACCGCCCAACACTTCTTTCGTCAGATGCAGCCGCGTGTCCAGCTTCAGCTTGTAGAACTGGTCGACATGGTTCCAGAGCAACTCGAACGGGATGATCTCGTCGATAGCGATGTGCAGATCGGATTCCCAACCGTGCTGGATTCGCTTCGCCTTGCATTCGAGGGCCTCCGCGGCCTCCAGCAGACGGCGGCCTTCTTCGACCACCACGCGCCCTGCATGCGTGAGCGTCGCGCGGCGGCCGGTACGGTCGAACAGCTTGACCCCAAGATCGAGCTCGAGTTTCTGAACCAGATACGTCAACGAAGACGGGACCTTGTGAAGCGTTTCCGCCGCACTCGCAAAGGTTCCGGTTCGATCGATCGCATCGAGCACCTGCAGGACTTCAAAGGATAGGTTCATGGCGAACAGCGGGATTCGTCAGGGTGTCAGCGGGATGATCAGCATACTGGATTTCACACGGTCCGCAATGCCCGCTTCCATTGTGCTGTTGAACCGGGTTCCTTCAGGTGTTTTCAGTCCGGGTTCAGGACATTTTCCCCGCTATCCCCTAGCTTTACCGGATTGGAACCGCATCGGCCACGCCGCTTCACGGCGAGGGTTTCTTCCGGTCAGGCAGGACGCCCCCCCGATTCGAGAGCGCCCGGTCGATCTTCATCTTCCGTGAACAGGAGTCAAGCATGGCCAGGAATACCATTGCCGGATATCTCGCGGGCACGCTCGCCGCGGCAGGCGTCGAACGGATCTGGGGTGTGACGGGCGACAGCCTGAACGGACTCGCCTACAGCCTCGATCAGACCGGCTCGATTCGCTGGATGCATACCCGTCACGAGGAAGCGGCTGCCTTCGCGGCCGGCGCGGATGCGGCTTCCACCGGGCGGCTGGCGGTGTGTGCCGGCAGTTGCGGACCCGGCAATCTGCATCTGATCAACGGGCTGTTCGATTGCCATCGCAATCAGCAACCCGTGCTCGCGATCGCTGCCCATATTCCGTCGACGGAAATCGGGCTCGGCTACTTTCAGGAAACGCATCCGCAGGAACTGTTCAAGGAGTGCAGCCACTATGTCGAGCTCGTGTCTTCCGCGTCGCAGTTTCCGCGTGTGCTGGCGCGGGCGATGCGCACCGCGATCGAGGAGCGCGGCGTTGCGGTGATCGTGTTGCCGGGCGATGTGGCATTGAGCGACGGACCGGATGAAGTGCCCTCGTGGACCGAGAGCGCACCGCCGACCATCCTGCCGGCGCAGGCTGATCTCGATCGTCTCGCGGCGATGTTGAACGCCTCGGATGCGGTGACGATCATGTGCGGCAGCGGCACGCAAGGCGCGCACGACGAAGTGGTGGCGCTCGCCGATATGCTGGGTGCGCCCGTGGTTCATACGTTACGCGGCAAGCAGTTCATCGAGTACGACAACCGGTACGACGTGGGCATGACCGGGCTGATCGGCTTCAGCTCCGGCTATCACGCGATGATGTCGTGCGACACGCTGTTGCTGCTGGGCTGCGATTTCCCGTATCGGCCGTTCTATCCGCCTCACGTGAAGGTCATCCAGATCGACTGGAAGGGCTCGAAACTCGGTCATCGCGCGCCGCTTGCGCTGGGGCTCGTGGGGACGGTTAAGGAAACTGTCGCCGCGACCTTGCCGAAGCTGAACCGCAAGACTGACCGCGCGTTCATCGACAACGCCCGCAAGCACTACGCGTCGGCTCGCAAGGGACTCGACGATCTCGCTACGCCGGCCGGCGCGGGCCGGCCGATCCACCCGCAGTATCTGGCGAAACTCATCGACGAGACCGCGAACGACGACGCGATCTTCACCACCGACGTCGGCACGCCGACTATCTGGGCCGCGCGCTATCTGACGATGAACGGCAAGCGGCAATTGCACGGCTCGTTCAATCATGGATCGATGGCCAACGCGATGCCCCAGGCACTCGGCGCACAGGGCGCGCATCCGGGGCGGCAGGTGGTGTCGCTGTCGGGCGACGGCGGTTTGTCGATGCTGCTCGGCGACCTGCTCACCGCGCGGCAACTCGATTTGCCGATCAAGGTCGTGGTGTTCAACAACAGCCTGTTGGGCTTCGTGTCGATGGAATTGAAGGCGGGCGGCTACCTCGACACCAACGTCGATCTCAGCAAGACCGATTTCGCAGCGATCGCGCAAGGCGCGGGCATTTTCAGCATCCGCGTGGAAGAGTCGGAAGACGTGGCGGGCGCGCTGAAACAGGCTTTCGCCCATCCGGGTCCGGCACTCGTGGACGTCGTGACATCCAAACACGAACTCGCGATGCCGCCGAACGTCGAGCTCGCTCAGGCGAAGGGCTTCAGTCTCTACATGATGCGGGCGATCCTGAGCGGCAGAGGCGACGAAATCATCGAGCTCGCGCGGACCAACCTGCGTTAGCCCCGGCTTGCCCGAAACCGGATGCGGATCGATGTTCAGCAACTGACGAGTGCGTTATGAACGTGCCTATGGGCAGCACGGCGTGGCCGCGTCTGCGGGACGAGTGGCGGACCTACTGGAGCGACGACGGTCCCCGCTTCGTCCACATCGTGAAGGTGGCCGTCGCGGCGGCCCTCGCGATGGGACTGTGCATGCGTCTCGAATTGCGCACGCCGGCCACGGCCATGGTTTCGGTCGTGATCGTGATGATGCATCAGCAAAGCGGCATGGTGCTTGCGCGTGGCTTCTATCGCGGTCTGGGCATGGTGTGCGGCAGCTTCGCCGGTCTCGTTCTCATCGCGCTGTTTCCGCAGCAGCCGCTGCTGTTTTTCGTCGCACTGGCGGCGTGGATCGGGGCGTCTGTGTTCGGTGCGTCGTACTACCGCAATTTTCAGTCGTACGGCTTCGTGCTGACGGGATACGGTACCGCCATTACCGCGATGCCGGTCTGGTCCAGCCCGTACGGCGTATTCGATAACGTCGTGTTCACCGTCAGTGAAGTCGTGATCGGGGTGGCGTGCGCGAGTCTCGTCAGCGCAGTGGTGTTCCCGCAGCGCGTCACGCCGGTACTTTATGCAGCTAGCCGCAGGAGTTTCACGAACCTGCTGGGCGCGCTGCATTCGATGCTCGACGGCGCGCTGGTGGTGGGCGGTTTCGACACCTTGCTCGAACTGATCCGTGAGCGCGCCGGGGTGGAAAACCTGCGCAGTGGCGCGGTGTTCGAGGATCCGTCGGTCCGCTTGCTGAATCCGGTGTTTCTGGATCTCGACCGGCGCTTTCTCGACACGGTCGGCTGGATTCATGCCTTGCATCAACTTCAGGCGCGTGTTGCCGCCGATGCGGATCCCCGCGTGCTAGCGGCCGTCGACGAACTGATCGGCTCGCTGCTCGCCATCGTGCCGCATGGATCACAGGTTGATCTGATTACGCTCGAGCAGGTGGAGACCTTGTCGAACCGTCTTGCCGCGCTCGAACAGGCATTGCCCGCGCATCTGGGCACGCTCCTTCGCGCGCTGAGCGAACTGCCGCCGCAGCAGCGGCAGTTCGTCGGTACGGCCGGCTCCGCGCTGTTTTCTTCGATTGCCGATCTTCGCGTGCTGTGCGGCCGCTACGTCGAAGCGCGCACGGCCGATCGGCGTCCGTGGGCGCAGTCGTTGATTCAGGCCGTCAGCCACATCGGCAGATCCCGGGCAACGGCCAATCATGCGGCAGCAGTGATCGTCGGGATCCGTGCGGCCGCGGCCGTGTTGCTGGTCGGTGCGGCGTGGCTCGCGTCGGGATGGGTCGGCGGATCGAGCGCAATTGTCGCGGTCGCGATTACCAGCACGCTGTTTGCGCTCGCACCCAATCCCACTGCCGCTAGCTGGCAGATATTCTGCGGCTGTCTTGCAGGCTGGCTCGCGGGATTCGCGTTCAATTTTTTTCTGTTGCCACGGCTGGACGGGTTCGTGTTGCTCGCGTTGTCGATGGCGATCGTCGTGATGGTGGGCAGCTATGTCAATACGTTTGCGAAGACGTCGATACTTGGGCTCGGCTTCAGCATCTATTTCTGTTTTATCGTCGGCATATCGAATCCGACCGTCTACAACCCGAGCGCCTATCTCGACACCGGCTTTGCCTTGCTGTGCGGCATAGCGGTGGCGGCCGCCGCGTTTTCGGTCGTCGCGCCGCGAGCCGGCGACTGGATTTCAGCCCAATACCTCAAGCAGGTTCGCGCCCTGGTTGCCCACACGGCGCGCGAGGGGGATCTCGACGATCTGCTCTTCACATTCGAATTGCCGCTGCGTGATTTCATCGTCCAGATCGCGTCGGCGCCGGCCGATGCGCGGGTGGACCGCAACCATCTGATCGGCTGGGCCTTCGCGGCATTGGAGATTGGGCGGGCGATGATCCAGATACGCTCGGACACCGAACAGCTCGGCGACACGCTGCCGTCCGGCTGGCCGGCGGTGCAGAGCGACTGGCTGGCGGCGCTCGCCGACATGTTTGCCGGCGTCATGCCGCGGGCCGCCGACAAGGCGTTGGCGGCGACGCGGCGCGCGCTGGAAGCGCTGCCGGTCGTGTTGCCGCAAGCGTCGCAGCAGACGCTGCCGCAAACGCTTCCGCATACGCCACCCGATGCGCTGCCGCTGCCATCACCCCAAGCACCACCGGACACCAGCGCCGATCCGGCATTGCTTACGCAATGCCGGATGCGAGCGCTCCTGCATTTCACTGAATTGACACTGCAGGACGAAACCTTGCCGCTATGGCACGCCACGGGGACGCCGGCATGAACCCGCGTGACTTTCCCGCATTTGCTGCATGCCGACCGCTGACGGCGGCACTCGCCTGTGCGCTGCTGTTGGGCGCATGTATCAACAGCGGTGGCATCCGGCCGCACGAGTCATTGATCGACCCGGCGACGCTCGACCCCGGCGAGGCGATCCGCGCGACCGAACACGATGCCGCCTGGCCGGCCGGCGGCTGGTGGCGGCAATGGAACGATCCGCAACTCGACACGCTGGTGCAGGACGCCACCGCCGGCAGCCCCGGCCTGCGCGCCGTCGAGGCGCGAATCGACGCCGCGAGATTCCAGGCGCAGATCGCCGGCGCGGACGCATTCCCCCAACTCGATGCCGGCGGCGAGTTCGAGCGCAGACGATATGCCCGCTACACGACGCCGGCGCCGCCCGGCGGCACGACGGTGTGGAGCAACAGCATTGCGGCGGATCTTTCGTACGACCTCGATTTGTGGGGCAAATCGCGCGACATTCGTGAAGGCGCACTCGACAACGTGCACGCCGTCGCCGCGGACGCGCGCTTCGCGGAAGTCGAATTGCAGACGGCGATGGTGCGCAGCTACGTGCAGCTATCGCTGCAATACGCGTTGCTCGACGTTGACCGGGCCGTGCAGGACGAACAGCAGCGCACGCTGGACATCGCGACGCGCCGATGGCGCGCGGGCGTCGGCAGCCGTCTCGAGGTCAGCCAGGCCGCGACGCAGTTCGCAATGAGTACGACCCGTGTTCAGCAAGCGCAGCAGCAACTCGCGTTGAGCCGCATCGGCATTGCCGGTTTGGCCGGCAAGGGGCCGGGTTATGGCGATTCGCTGCGCCGTCCGAGCCTCGCGCTGAATGTGCCGGTGACGTTGCCGGCGTCGCTGCCGGCCGAACTGATCGGGCATCGGCCGGACGTGGTGGCGGGGCGCTGGCGCGTGCTCGAAGCGGATCAAGGCATCGATGCCGCACACGCCGATTTTTATCCGGACATCGACCTGCTGGCCACTGCGTCGCTCGGCTCCGCGGCAACCTTCGGCGGGTTCTTAAATTTTCTGAATGGCGACGGCGTGGGCCACGGTGTGGGCGCGGCGATCTCGCTGCCGATCTTCGACGGTGGGCGGCGGCGCGGCCGATACGGGGTGGCCGTCGCGTCCCGTGACGCGGCCGTCGATGCCTACAACCAGAGCGTGGTGAATGCGATGCAGGGCGTCGCGCTTCAGGTTGTCTCACTGCGCTCTCTCGAACAGCAGCAGGCGTCGATCGAAAGCACGCTCGACTCGGCGCGCCGATCGTTCCGGCTTGCCGAGTCGGGCTACCGCAGCGGCATCACCGAATTTCTCAACGTGCTGGCGGCGCAGACCGAACAGTTGCAACAGGAGGAGAGCCTCGCGAACGTTCAGGCGAGACGCCTCGACGCGTGGGCGCTGTTGATGAAGGAACTCGGCGGCGGCTTCGCGTCGACTTCGGCGGAGCGTGTTTCGCAGGGAGCGGACGATGCCGGGCGAAATTGATCTGTTTTCACTGCTCGTGCCCGGTCTATTGCCGATCCTCGTGGCGTGCGTGCTGCTGTTCATCGTGCTCGATCTGGTGCTTGCGAGACTCGGCTTCTATCGATACACCTGGCATCCAGGGCTCTTCCGGGTCGCGTTGTTCGCCACGCTGTTCAGCGGCGCATCGCTGCTGCTGCGTCAATGACCCTCGAACAGGACCTGCTTCCATGAGTCCACTGACCGCTCACGCTAGCCAATGAGCCAGCCAATGCGCTGGATAAAGACGATGAAAATGCAATCCATCCTGCGCTCAGGTTTCACGCTAGGCTTTCTGCTCGTCGCGGCGCTGCTGGTTCGCCTCCTATGGCTGGACTATATGTTCTCGCCGTGGACCCGTGACGGCCGGGTTCGGGCCGAGGTTGTCAATGTCGCAACCGACGTCTCGGGTCTCGTCAGCGAAGTGCGCGTGAAAGACAACCAGCTTGTCAACAAAGGCGACGTTCTGTTCGTGCTCGACCCGGCCCGCTTCCGCTACGCCGTTGCGCAAGCCGACGCGGATCTCCAGCGAGTCCAGGCGCAGATGACGCAAGCGAAAGCCCAGATGGCCGGCAGCGAAACCAGCTTCGCGATGAAGCGCGCGCAGGCGGCGCGCCGGGCCAATCTCGCCGGTGACGTGATCTCCGACGAGAGCCGGGTTGATTCGGCGTCGCTTGCGCAGCAGTCCGCATCGGCCTATTCCGCCGACGTCGCCGCCTACAACGCAGCCGAAGCCATGGTCAAGGCGGCGGTGGTCGCGCAGCAGACCGCGGTGCTCAACCTCACGCGCAGCGAAGTGCATGCGCCCACCGACGGCTACATCACCAATCTGAATCTCTATCCCGGCGACTTCGCCACGGCCGGCGTGGCGCGCATGGCGCTCATCGACTCGCATTCGTTCTGGGTCTATGGCTACTTCGAAGAGACCAAGCTTCCGCACGTGCATGTCGGGGATCAGGCTGTCGTGCGTCTGATGTCGGGAGGCAAGGATATCGAAGGCCACGTCGACAGTCTGGCGAGCGGGATCGCCGATCGGGATAACCCGACCAGCAACGGCGACCTGCTCGCCGACGTCAACCCGATCTTCACGTGGGTGCGGCTCGCACAACGTGTGCCGGTGCGGATTCATCTGGATCGGATTCCCGCCGGGGTCAAGCTCGCAATGGGCATGACCTGTACGGTGACATTGCGGCCAGCGGCCGCCCGTTGATCGGCCACTGGCGCGAACAGGCAGGCGTTTCAGGCACGCCGATCCCGTCATGCCGGTTGCTTTTTTTCACGGATATTCACTTGGAGCCATGGTGCCGGCGCGTCATCATCGGTTCAGCAGCCGATCCGCCGACTGGGGCGAATGCCCAGGCGGATTTCATCGGGCGCTGCGAAAACTGCCCGGTATGCCGTAGACATACCGCAATGGACGTGAGTATTGCAGTCAGGGGAAGCCATCATGTTGACCATTGGCGATGTCGAGATCTTGCCGGATCAGCGTCGGGTACTGGTTGCGAAGAAACCATTCAATCTGGGCTCCAGAGCCTTCGACATGCTGGAACTGCTGGCCAGCGCGCGCGGCAACCTTGTCTCCAAGGACGAAATCATGCGCCGTGTCTGGCCTGACACGGTGGTTGTGGACAACAATCTGCACGTCCATATTTCTGCCATTAGAAAGATGCTCGGTGCGTCGTCCAACCGCCTGATCGCCGTGCCCGGACGAGGGTATCGCCTTGCGCTCGAGGCGCAGGGCTCAGCGTCCGAATCGCTGTCCGGATGTGCCGGGCGCGAAGCCGGGCACACCCGGACAGCGGTCCAGTCGAATCTTCCATCGCCCAGTTCGACGCTTTACGGACGTGACGAGGCAATCGAAGAAGTGATTGGCGCAAGCGAAAGCGCGACACTGATCAGCCTCGTCGGTCCAGGCGGCATCGGCAAGACACGCCTTGCAATCGAAGCGGGCCGGCAACTCGTAGACTGCTTTGCGGACGGCGTATGGCTCGTCGAGCTGTCGCGCGTGGCCACGCCGCAGTTCGTGCCGTGCGCGGTGGCCGAGGTGCTGGATCCCGAGGGCACGAGCGATTGCCCGCCGCTCGCGCGGATCGCGGCGTCCTTGCGCGGCGCGAACAAACTGATCCTGTTGGACAACTGCGAGCACGTGATTCAGGCAGCGGCCGACGTTGCTGCGGCGATCCTTGCCGCGGCGCCGTTATGCAAAGTGATGGTGACCAGCCGCGAGCCGTTAAAAATTGCCGGCGAATGCGTCTACCGGGTTCGTGCGCTGGCAGTACCGCGACAGGAGCCATACCGTCACGACACGCTCGAAACCAGTGCGGTCCAGTTGTTCCTGGACCGCGCACGGGCGATCGACAGTCGATTCGCCTTGGACGAGCCAGGCATTGCGCTCGCCGCGCTGATTTGCCGCCGGCTCGACGGCATGCCGCTGGCCATCGAACTGGCCGCCTCACGTGCGGCGACGCTCGGCATCCGCGAGCTCGCCGCCAATCTCGACGACAGGTTGCAGATCCTGACCGGCGGGTATCGAACCGCATTGCCGCAGCATCAAACGCTGAGAGCAACGTTCGACTGGAGCTACCATCTGCTCACGCCGAAGCAGCAGGCCGTGTTGAGGCGCGTCGGCGTGTTTCCGTCGTTGTTCAGGCTCGATGCGGCAACGGCGATTGCCGCGGGCGACGACGTGGACGCGACGGACGTGCTCGATGCCGTCTGCGCGTTGTCGGAGAAGTCACTCCTGATTGCGGAGGTCTGCCAGGGGGCGATCCATTACCGCCTCCTTGAAACCACCCGCGCCTATGCCTTGCAGAAGTTGGCGGATAACGGCGAAGCGCGCAGGAGCGAACATCGCTTTGTGTCTTTCGTGAACGCAAGCGTCGGAGGTGCATTGGGGAGCGCGGGCGCCGACTGCGACCGGACTTCACTCGAGCAATTCCGTGTGCGCCTCGACGATGTGCGTGCTGCACTGCATCTCATTGCGTCATCGTGCTCCGACCGCACGTTGGGTGCGGAGCTGCTCATCACCGCCGGGCCGTTTTTCTTCGGACTGGGTTTGTGGGCGGAACTGCAGCAACACGCATGCGCGACGCTTGCGGCCTGGAACGTGACCCATGAGCGTGCGCTGCCGGCGCCCGATCTGAGCATTCGTCTGCTGATGGCGATTGCCGGAGCCGGCCAGTCCAACGCGCTGATCGGCACGTGGGCCGGCGATCAGCGCGCCGGGGCGGGCGACAGGCTGGCACTCAGCGGACCGGCTCGCAGGAACGACTGCGTGGCGCGACGCACAGCAGTATCGTGCTGACCACCAGGGTGAGCGCAATCAGCAGGAACATCGTCACAGGGCCGCTGCGATGCAAAATCGGCAGCAGCGTGGCGGGCGCAACCGCGGCGCCGATCCGGTTCAGACTCCAGGCCAGCGAGAGCGAAGAAGCGCGGGCGCGCGTGCTGAAAATTTCACTGCTATAGATGTTGAGTGTGGTGACATAGACGACGCAAAAGAACGTGTACGCGAACCCGGCAGCCACCAGCAAGGATCGTTCGGGTGTCACGCAGAAGGCGTACCCGGAAGCGATCATCACGAGGGCGGACACGACCATTGCCGCCCTGCGTCCTATCGCGTCGACGATTGTACTGGCCGACATGACACCGACAAACGGACCCAGGAAGCTGAACGTCATGTACAGCAGGACGTCCTTCAGGCCATAGCCTCTTTGCACCAGCACGACACCGGTCATCAGGGGAAACGCGACGGTCGACCACGGGCTCAAGGCGAACAGCATGCCGAAAATGGCCACCTGCCGGCGCCCCGAGGTGACTGGACCGGGTTCGCCGATGCGTGCTACGGGAAGCGCGGCCTGCGCGCTTGATGCAAAGCGGCCTCTGAGAATGCCCAACGATCGTTCAAAGCGCGTGCAGGCCTTCTCGGCGAATGCGCTGTCACCCCTGGCTTCGAGCCATCGCGCGGATTCCGGCAGGAATAGAAAGACAACGGCCGCGACACAACTGCCTATCCCGCCAAGCAACAGCGCGCAGCGCCAGCCCTCGAACCCGAACGGCTGCATGATGGTCAACCAGCGCAGCACCGAGATCCCGCCAACGGAGCCCAGCGTGCCGACCGCCACCATGGCGAAGATCAACGTCCCGCGGCGGCGCGGCGGGAGGATGTCCGTCAGATACGCGACGACGAGCGGCCAATACGCGCCGATCGCGACGCCTGTGAGGCCGCGAAAAACGGTCAGCGTGGCGATGCCAGACGAGGCAGCCGCGCAAATCGATGAGAAGGTCAGCCAGAACAGAAGCGCCGTAAGAACGGTCTTCCGGCCGTACCTGTCCGCGAGGAACCCGCACACTGGCGCGCCGACGGCAGCGCCGACATAGAGCGACGAAAGCAGCAAGGACAGTTCGCGCGCCGTTGCAACGTGTGGCGGTGTCGAAAAGACCACTGACAGCGCGTTGCCGAGCACGACTTCGAACAGATCGAAAAAGAAACCGACACCGCATACGCCGACGATAATCACATGAAGCCACGTTACGGGCAGACGATCGAGACGGGCAGCGACGACAGTTGCGGGTGCGTATGCTTGCATAGTGGTTATTTGATTAAGGTCGACCCATTGGCTTTCCAAGCGCTTTCCTTGCGACTTTCACGGCCGACTGACAGGTATCCGCAAGCCGCCTCCCGCCTTGCCGTCATGGTTCGGTGTCATGATATAGTTCTCGCGCTGCAATCCCCTTAAATCTTCTTAAGCACGATTAATCGGGTGTTACGCAATACGAATTGCAGCATGCCCGGTTCAGTGAAGTGGTTTAAGTATTGAAGTGAATCACGCAAGATGCTTCAATCACCGCCGCCTGATATCGACAAAATAAAGCGTCTCGCAGCCATCGGTATTTGCCAATGCATCTCAATGCAGCTGATCGCGGCGCAGGTGTTGCATACGATCTCTCCGATACCCTTGATCAGATGTTGCGCTTCGAATGACTATTGCTCCGTCTGAGGGAACCCTCGCGTTTGGCCCTTTCACGTTCGATACGCAGCGTCGCGAACTCCTTTTTGCGGCGGCACGTGTGCCGTTGGGCGGACGCGCCGCCGATCTGCTGATCGCGCTGCTGTCCCGGCCCGGAGAGGTTGTGAGCCGCGACGAACTGATCGCCGCGGCATGGCCGAAGCTGTTCGTCGAGGAGAGTAGCCTGCGCGTGCAACTCGCCGCGCTTCGCAAAGCGTTAAGCCAGTCCGACCCCGGCACGACCTATGTGATCAACGTGCCCGGTCGCGGCTATAGCTTTGTCGCTCCGGTCCAATGCATGACAGCGCCGTCTCGGGCAGGGCGGCAGGAACACGCGCCGTCCCTGCACGGACAATGGCCGCTCAAGGTTCTTCCGGCGCAGCTGGGCTCGATCGTCGGCCGGGACGAGCAGATCGCCAGTCTGACTGAGCATCAGGTTTCCCAACGGCTTATCACGATCGTGGGCCCCGGCGGCTCGGGCAAGACCACATTGGCTGTTGCCGTCGCCGCGCGGCTCGGCTCTGCGTTCAAGGACGGCGTGCTGTTCGTCGACCTCAGCCCGTGCGTGCATGGGGATCAGGTGCTCGGTGCGCTGGTGTCGGCGTTTGGCCTATCCGCGCCGCATGACGATCCGTTGCCGGTGCTGATCGGCATGCTGCGGTCCCGCCATCTGCTCATCGTGCTGGACAACTGCGAGCACGTGATCGAGTCTGCCGCGCTATGCGCGGAGGCCATGCTCGAACAACTCCCCGACCTGCGCATTCTCGCGACAAGCCGCGAGCGTCTCAATGTCCAGGGCGAATGGGTTCATCCACTGGCAACGCTCGCTACGCCGCCTGCCGGCGTGGAACTGACGGTTGAATCGGCGAGCGCCTATCCGGCGTTCGCCTTGTTCGTTGAGCGAGTAAAGGCGAGCCACGCGGCCTTCAAACTCACAGACGCCGACGTGGCCGTGGCGAGCGAGTTGTGCCGCCGGCTCGACGGCATGCCGCTCGCGATCGAATTCGCGGCTGCGCGGGTAGGCCAACTCGGTCTCGCGGATGTCGCGTTGCACGTCGAGTCGCTCGTGGCAGGGGTCATAGGCGGCCGGCGCACATCGCATGTACGCCATCAGACGTTGCGCGCGGTGCTCGAGTGGAGCTACCAGCTCCTCACCGGCGACGAGAAGACCGCTCTCGCGCGCCTCAGCGTATTCAGAACGCCCTTTACGCTGGCCGACGCCACGGCCGTCATTGCATCCGCCGAAGTGGAACAGCACGTGACCGTGCAGAACATCGTCGCGCTCGTCGAGAAATCGCTGGTGACGACCGAAGCGGGCAGCGCTCCGCTTCGTTACAGACTGCTCGACGTGACGCGGCTATTTGCGCACGAGTGTCTCGCGGCGATGGATGATCGCAACGAGACCTATGCCCGGCATGCGGCCCTGATGGGCGAACGGATCAAGGCCATGGAACACGACTGGGAACTGATGCCGGAGGCAGCGTGGGCAGCGATCTACCAGGGCGCGCTAAGCGAGATCCGCGCGGCTGTCGAATGGTCGTTTTCCGCGGAGGGCGATGTCGCCATTGGCGTCCCGCTGACCGAAATCGTGACGCGCTCGGCCTATTTTCCGACGCTGGAAGCGCGCTCGCTCTATCCGCAGATACTCGACGCCATCTCGAGCAGGATGGACGATAGCGGCATCCATGTGCAACTGGTGAATCGCCTGACGCAATGGGTGCGGGTCACGAGCGGCCGGTTCCCGGTGTTCAGGCCCGCATTCGACGGCATATTGGCGCAGGCGGAACGTGACGGCAATACGACGGAGCAGATCGCCTTGCTCTATTCGAAGTGGGAGCATCAGTTCGGGTCGGCCGACTATCCCGCGGCCAAGCAGACCGCGGACCGTGCCAACGCGGTGGCGATACGCTCGCGCGATTACAAAGGCGCGTTGCATAGCGACCGTCTGCGCGCGCAGACCGAACACTATCTTGGGAACCATAGTTTATCGTGGGACCTGGCGAATCACGTGCTCGACAACGTCGACGTGCAGCTTCCGCTGCGCTACAACAGTTGGGTCGACCGCCGCGTCTCGATGAGAATCATCCTCGCGAGGATCCTGTGGATGCGCGGGTGCGCCGATCAGGCGCTCGCGATGGTGCGTGAGGTCATCGACATCGCGTCGAAGGGTCACTCGGTCTCGCTCTATCAAACGATCTGCTTCGCTGCGTTTCCGGTTGCCATGTGGCGCGGGGATATCGACTATGCGCGCTCACTGGTCGAGCAGTTGATCTCGCATGCGAGCACGCAGAGCATCTTGCAGTGGCGCAACTGGGGGCTCGAATACCGGTTCGCGCTTCAGCAGCTCGAATCGCCCGCCGTGCCAGGCACCGACAGTCGCGGCACGGTTTCCAGCGCGTTGGACATGAAGCAAGGCGATATGCTCGCGACAATCGCCGATGCCTGCGTAACCGATGGCGTGCTGGCTCGCGTCGATCAGGCGGTGGTGGGATGGTGCGGTCCTGAGGTGCTGCGAAGAAGTGCCGATCAACAGTTTGCGGCGCAGGGTGCGCCGGTGTTCGAGACGGTTGAGGCACGCCTCAATCAGTCGCTGCATACCGCCCTCGGTCAGGGGGCACTTGGCTGGGCGTTGCGCAGCGCAATGAGTCTCGCGCGCCTGAAAATGTCGATAGGCGCCTTTGGGGAAGCGGGCGCGGTGCTGTTGTCGGTCTACAGCCAGTTTTCGGAAGGCTTCGAGACGAAGGACTTGCGCGAAGCGCGCGCATTGCTCGCCTATCTTGACCAGAGCAAACCGGTCAATTTACGGATGCTGAAGCGCGGGTAGGCAGGACGACCTGAAGTTGCCCGGACCCCCGACGATTGGCGCCCTCACGAGGGATCGGCATCAATTCATTCGATCCAACGAAGACGGGCGGCCTCGGTCCGCCCCCAATTGCACAGGGCATTTTTAACCAAGACGACCTCCCATGAGACTGGTTATGCTAGGCGTAATCAGTCATTTCATGCGGGGATTTCAAGGTGGCGCACTATCTTTGCCATGAGCAGCCGGACCTACTCGAGTTCGAAACGAGCGTGATCGCCGCTCGGCCCGGCGCGGTCGTGCTGGGTCGCTCGGCCTTGCACCCGGGCGGCGGAGGTCAGGTGTCGGACGCGGCGACGCTGACGCACGCGCACGGTGTTGTCCGCATTACTGGCGTCACGGCGGAAGGCGGCATGCTCTGGCATCTGCTCATCGAGCCGCTCGAACTGAACGGCGACGTCCACGTGGCCGTCGACGCGGCCCGGCGTGCCACCGTCGCGCAGCTTCACACGGCCACGCATATTCTCAACGCCCTCGTGTATCAGCGCTTCGCCGGTGCGCTCGTGACCGGTGCGCAGATCAATGCCGACGGCACCGCCCGCATGGACTTCGATCTGCCGGAAGCGGATAACGACGCGCTGCGCCTACTGGAGGAACCTGCCAACGAGGTCATCCGCAGCGCCATGGACGTGCGCACCTACTACGTCAGCGCAACGGAAGCGAAGTCGACGCAGGGCCTGATCCGCAGCCTCTCGGTGGCGCCGCCGCCGACCTCAGACGGCACGGTTCGGATCGTCGAAATCGGCGACCTGGACCGGCAGGCGTGCGGCGGCACGCATTTGACCAATACGGCGCAATCGGGACCGATCCGCATCGTGAAGATCGAGAACAAGGGCCGCCGCAATCGCCGGGTGAGAATAGAGCTGGTTTGAAGGGCATTGCGGGAGAGCAACCCATGGACACATCGGATAAAGGCGGGCCAGAGGTGGTGTGCTGGCGAGACGGCGCGCTCGACGGCGCCTGTCTCGCGAGTGCCCGCTACGGCGAGCACAAATTCGACCGGCATCTGCACGACGAACTCGTCATCGTCATGACGGAATCTGGTGCGGGGCAGTGTCATACGCGCGCCGGCAGCGAGGTCGCTGGACCCGGCAGCGTGCTCGTGTTCGGACCCGGCGAGTATCACAGCGGCGAGGTGTGGGAAGGCCGCGAATGGAATTACCGCGCGATCTATCTCGACATGGAGGGCCTCGGTGCGCTGGGTGCGGTGTTTTCGCCCGACTCGCGTCCCGACAAACCGCTTCTGATCCCGCCGGGGCTCTATCAGGACGCACATCTTGCCGGTCTGCTGGTCAAGGCGCATGCGAGTCTCGACGAACACGGTTCGGTCTCGCTGATGGAGCGCCAGGCGAACTGGTGGGCCGCGATGGGGATGCTGGTCGGACGGTATGGGCAATCGCGGCACGAACTCGGCGAGGTGCGCCGCGAAGCCCGCAAGATGGCGCAAGTGCGTGAGTACGTCGCCGCCAACTATGCGCGCGATATCCCGGTCGACGAACTGGCGGAACTGGTGGGGCTGAGCCGCTATTACCTCACGCGTGCCTTCTGCAAGGAGTTCGGGCTGCCGCCGCACGCCTATGCAACGCAGGTGCGGCTACTCGCGGCCAAACGCATGCTCGCGGAGGGGCATAGCGCGGCGACGGCCGCCGCGGCCGTCGGCTTTTACGATCAAAGCCATCTCAACCGGCTTTTCAAGCGGGCATATGGTTTCACACCGGGGACGTATGCCGCGCTGAAGCCTGGGCATTAGGCCGCCCGCTGCTGGGATGCAGCGCACGACAGGAGTCATAGGGGATTCGTCTCTGTGTCGACCGACGGCTGATGGAATAGGGTGTAGATCGCATCGAGGAGCCAGGCAATGCCCGGGTCCGCCGAAAATTGCGAGTGCGAATGGACTTGAATTTCGATTGGCGGCAGGGAGAATGGCAAGGGAAGGATACGAAAAGCCTTGTTGCGGTTAAAGCGCTGCGCGATGCTCCTCGGGAAAATAACAGCGAGATCGGTATGTTGAACGATCTCGGGCGCCACGACAAAATGAGGCAGGCGCAAGACGATATCCCGCCGCAGATTCAGTTCTTCCAGCCATTGCTCGACCATCCTGTGCCCGGTTGCGTTGGTGCTCGCGTAGACGTAGCGCAAGCCCGCGAGGTCTTCCTTGGTCGGCTTCTGTTTGCGTAGCGGGTGGCCTGCCCGAACCACGCAGACATGTTCATCGACGAACAGGGTCCTGCTCACACAACCCGGATCAAGGCCCGGCACATAGCCGAGCGCCAGATCGATCTTGCCGCTGCGCATGGCGGCGCTTACCGCGTCGACGGGAAAGTTCGCGATCTCGATGCGGATGCCGCGCGCGTTCTGGTCGAGCATGCTGAGAAGCGGCGGCAGAAAATAGAACTCCGACATGTCCGACATGGACACGTGGAATGTACGTTGCGCGGTGGCGGGGTCGAATTTCGCGAGTTGCTGGACCGCCACGTTGATGATCCCAAGCGCCTGCGTGAGGGGCCCGTGCAAGCGTAAAGCGGCGTCGGTTGGGACCATGCCGGTAGGCGTTCGAACGAACAGCGGGTCGTCGAACAAGACACGCAAACGGCGCAGCGCATGGCTGACCGCTGGTTGCGTCAGGCCGAGTCGCTCGCCCGCGGCGGTCAGGCTGCGCAGATCGGAGATGGCCAGAAACACGCGCAGCAGATTCAAATCCGTAATGCCGGGGTGCGACTTGGTCATGACGTTCGGATCGCGGCAATGAGGGGCGTTTATATCGGATTCAGATTACCGTAAATGCTGCGCATAGGGAAATGCGGGGTGGGGCCGCTATACGGCGGAAATGCGTTGAAATCCGCCTTCATGTGGGCACGGATCGGCGACGCCAGCGCCGCGGCGAGCGCGTCGGGATCGTCGAATACAACCTTGTTACGCTGCATGGCGGTGGCGCGTGGAATAGTCAGGCCGGACCGGAAGTCGAGTCGCGTGTAGATTTCCAGCTCGCGAATGCCGGGCAGTTGCGCCATCAGCGGCGGATGATGGGTGATGTAGTGCGTCAGCCACGCGTTGAAATCTTCCGCTTCGCCTTCGTAGCTGACGAGGTAGGTGCATCGCTCAGTGCGATGATCTGTGCCGCGTGGATTCGGTGTGGCGAATGACCGGACTGCCATGGCCTGCTGCGCGAACGTGAGATCGACTTCGGCAACGTTGGTTGCGCGATCCACGATCCGCTGCATCGCGCCGTTGGTTTGCAAGGCGGTTTCGAGCAAGCCGAGATCGTCGAAATACCATTGCAATACGCAGCAGGGGCTCGAAGGATGGGGCTTCGACAGCGGGTCGCTATCCGGCGACGCCGCAGGCCGATGGATCACGAAACGCGTCAGCCCTGGTATGTCACGTGATGCCGCTGCGAGCCACGACGGGTCGATAGGCGAACGCGTTTCGGCTGCGTCGTCGCAGTGGGCGAGAAGAAAGAAGCAGACCTCCACGCTCACCTCCCGGTATGCGCGTGGGCGGACGGCGTGACCGCTGCCGGCCGCTCCAGGCGATGGAACTGCCGCCCGAAATAGATGAGCCCGTCACCATCGGATCGCAGTGCAATGTGCCGGATCTGCGCGAACATCACGGAGTGCGTGCCGACCGTTTTGATGTCGACGATCTCGCCCTCCAGACTGGCAATCGCATCTGAGAGAACGGGCGCCGAAGCGTGTCCGCTCGCCCATGCATGTCGTCCGAACCGCTCGTCCATCGACCCCGCTGTCATGCCGGCAAAATCGCGCGCGAGATCCTGATACTCGGCGGCGAGCACATTGATGCACACGTTGCGGTTGCGGTGAAGGACGTCGTGGACGTAGCTGGCCTGGTTGATACAGACGAGCATCGTCGGCGGCGCATCCGTTACCGAGCACACGGCGCTTGCGGTGATGCCGCAGCGTCCACCGGGCCCGTCCGTGGTGATGACGTTGACGGCGGCGGGCAGGCACGCCATGGCGTCGCGGAAACGCTTTCTGGTGTCTTCGATCGTCACGTTCTCTGCCTCGTAGTGGTGGAGTGCTGATTGCATCAGGGCATCGGGCGCATCAGGGATAAGGCGTGACCGGCGGCACGCCGGCGAATAGCGCGCCGGATGCGTCGTAGGTCCCTTCGCCAAGAAACGCGTGCTGCGTCACGACGATCGAATCCCGCACCAGACGCTGCAGACGGTTCTCGCGATAGATCGCGGCGATGCCGGCCATCTGGTAAGCCTGCATGACGACCTCGGCGCAGATCTGCGCGGCGTGTGTTGCGCTGAGGCGCAACAGGTTGGCCTGTTCCTGCGTGACGGGGTCGCCGGCGATGATCGTTTGCCAGGCGGCGGCCGCGGCTTCATAGAAAAACGCGCGGGCACTGCGCCAGTTGGCCTCGGCTTTGGCCAGACCTGAGCGGTAATAGCCGCGGTCCGCGAGACGCGGTGCGCCGGTGGTGGTTCGGGTCGAACCGGACATGCCGGTCAGCAAATCGAGCGCCGCGCGCGCGAGGCCGATATTGACGGCGGCGTGCACTTGCGCCTGATAGGCGACGGCGGGATAGCGGTAGAGCGGTTCATCGATCAATGGCTGGCCACCGCGGACAAACGTCCATTGCGCATCCACGAATTTGTCGTGCAAGCGCAAGTCGTGGCTGCCGGTGCCCTGCATACCGACGACGTTCCAGTTCTCGACAATCTCGACCTCATGCGCGGGAAAGACCGCGGTGAACGGCTTGCCGGCGCCTGCATCGCCCGAATTGGCAGGCGTGCCGCCGATCCCGACGCCGATCCAGTCCGCGCCCTTGCAGCCGCTGGCAAAGCGCCATTGGCCACTGACCGTGAAGCCGCCGGCGACCCGGGTGGCCGGTTGCAGCGGATAGAGGCCGCCGGAGAAAACCTGATCCGGACCGGTGGCGTAAATGTGCTGCTGCGTTTCGATCGGCAGCGCGGCGAGATACGTGTTCGCCGAGCCGAACGCGGCGACCCAGGCGGTTGAGCCGTCGGCGATCGCAATGCGCTC
The DNA here is from genome assembly GCF_046027825.1 of Paraburkholderia sediminicola. Classification (GTDB taxonomy): domain Bacteria; phylum Pseudomonadota; class Gammaproteobacteria; order Burkholderiales; family Burkholderiaceae; genus Paraburkholderia; species Paraburkholderia sediminicola_D. The sequence continues at coordinate 23,469 of NZ_JAQQDU010000021.1, read as the reverse complement.
GAGGATGCGCAGGAATTGCGGCGGCGCCAGCGCGTCGCCGCCGAAACGCTGCGGCGTGCTCGCGCGGAAAATTCCGGCGCGTTTCATCTTCGCCACCATGTCGCGCGGAACATGCGACACCTGATCGAATTCGTCCCGGCGACGCTCGATCTCGCCGATCAGGGCGTCGAGCGTAATCGGACCTGCGTACTCAGGATAAGGATCCGCGTGATCGATCGCGCGAGGTTCGTAGGCGTACGTCGAAAGAGTGCTTGTCTGAAGGCTTTGCATGATGACAACGTAGGGAAATGAATGAGGGGTTCGGGCTGACGTGGTGCCGGCTGGGCGTCAGGCGTTGTCTTGCTCTTTACGTTGCGCCTGGAGCCGCAGCGCTTTGGGGAAGGTCTCGGGCGCGAGACAGGTCGCGAGCACGGTGATCAAGCCAAGCACGACGAGGTAAATGGCGACTGGCGTGGCGCTGCGGTAATGGGCGAGCAAAGCGGTTGCCACCATCGGCGAGAGGCCGCCGCCGAGTACCGACGAAATCTCGCGGCCGATACCCAGGCCCGAGAAGCGCAGATGGACCGGCAGCAATTCGCTGATGAAGGCGGGCTGTGCGCCTTCGAGAATGCCGAGCGTGATGCTGTTGGCGAGTACGAGCGCCGCGATGACTTTCCACAGCACGCCGGAGCCGAGCAACGTGAAGTACGGATATGCGACCAGCACCATCGCGATCGCGCCGGCGAGATAGACGGGTTTGCGGCCGATTCTGTCGGTGAGGCGTCCCATCAACAGCGAAACAGGGATCATCAGCAGCATCGACAAGGTCAGACCACCGAGCACCCAGCTTGATTTGATGCCAAGGAACTGGCTATAGGCGATCGAGAACGCGAAGAAGATGTATGACGCAGCGCCTTCGCCGAAACGCAGGCCGAACACCGTCAGCACTTCACGCGGACATTGACGCAGCACCTCGACGATCGGCATGCGGCTGTCGCGGCGCGTGGCCTTTACTTCGGCAAACTCCGCGCTTTCGTCCACGGAGCGGCGCATCCATAGACCGAGCGCGACCAGCACGGCGCTGCAGAGGAACGGCACACGCCAGCCCCAGTTATGGAAGTCGGAGGGCGACAGCGTCTGCACGAGCAGGAACGCAGCGGTCGACAGCACGAAGCCGAATGCCGCCCCGCACGGACTCCATGCCGCCAGCGCACCGCGTTTCGAGGCGGGTGCGTTCTCGTGAATCAGCAGGATGCTGCCGCTCCATTCCCCGCCTGCGGCCAGCCCTTGCAGGATGCGCAGGAGCACGAGCAGGACGGGTGCCGCGATGCCGATCTGCTGGTAGGTCGGCAGAAGGCCCATGCCGACGGTCGCGGTGCCCATCACCAGCAGCGTCAGCATCATGACGGTCTTGCGGCCATAGCGGTCGCCGATATGGCCGCACAGCACGCCACCGATGGGCCGCGCGATGAAGCCAACGGTAAAGCCGCCGAATGCCGCGATCGTGCCCGTCAGCGGATCGCTGCCGACCGGAAAGAACAGCTTGCCGAACACGAGTGCGGCGGCGGTTCCATAGAGGAAAAAGTCATACCATTCGAGGATCTGGCCGAGCACCGCTGTCGTCACTGCGCGACGAACCTTGCTGGTTGGCCGAAGAGCGGGCAGGGGTGTGAGAGCGGCGGTCGCGTCAGAGTTCATGGCATGTGGAAGGTCACGATGTTGAGGGTTCCGCGTCCCGGCCATGCTGATCGGCGGGAGCGGCGATACGAATCCGGCAGGCATGGCCGAACCATAGAGCCGCTAGAAAACCCGGTCAAATTAGGGACAAAAATGGGCGTCATGAATGGGATGCATGACGAGGGAGCGAGATGGCGTGTACGGGCGTGCAGCTACAAACCCATGCACTGTGGGTCAATCATGAGGATAACTGAGGGAGATTGTCAGGCGCGCGACCAGATGCTCACAGCGCACGCGCGCCTTGAGTCGTCGCAACACAATGCTGGTTTGATGCTTACGCCTCGCATTAAGCGAGGCGTAAGCATCAGGCGGATATCACGGAAAGTGCCGGAGCGTGTTAATCCAGCCCGCCCTCGCACAAATACTTGATCGACATGTAATCGTCGAGCCCGTACTTCGACCCTTCGCGGCCATAGCCCGATTCCTTCACGCCACCGAACGGCGCCGCTTCGCTCGACACGGCGCCTTCGTTGATGCCGATCACGCCCGCTTCGAGCTGGCTCGCCACACGATTGATGCGCCGCACGTCCTGCGTGTAGAAGTAGGCGGCGAGGCCAAACGGTGTGTCGTTGGCGAGGCGGATCGCTTCGGCTTCGTCGTCGAAACGGAACAGCGGCGCCACCGGCCCAAAGGTTTCTTCGCAGCAGACGAGCATGTCGTCCCGCGCGTCGGTCAGCACGGTGGGCGCATAGTAGTTCGGGCCGAGTTCGGTCAGGCGCTTGCCGCCTGTCAACACTTTTGCACCGTGTTTGACCGCGTCTTCGACGTGCCGGGCAATCTTGTCGATGGCGCGCTCGTTGATCATCGGGCCGATCTGCGCGTCCGGATCGGTTGCGGGTGCAACCTTCAAGGCGGCGACGCGTTTCGCGAGCAGATCGGCGAAACGCGCGTAGACGCCGGACTGCACATAGACGCGGTTCGGGCACACGCAGGTCTGCCCGCCATTGCGGAACTTGGCGGCCATCAGGCCGGTGACCGCCGCGTCGAGATCGGCGTCGTCGAATACGATGAAGGGCGCATTGCCGCCCAATTCCAGTGACAGTTTCTTCAGCGTTCCAGCCGATTCGCGGGCGAGATATTTGCCGACCGGCGTCGAGCCGGTGAAGGTGATCTTGCGCACACGCGCGTCGGCGAGCCAGTCAGCGACCGCCGCAATCCCCTGTTCACGCGAAGCCGACAGCATGTTCAGCACGCCGTCCGGCAAGCCCGCTTCCTGCGCGAGCGCTGCCAATGCGAGGGCGGTCAGCGGTGTGTCCTCTGCGGGCTTGGCGACCACCGTGCATCCGGCTGCAAGCGCGGGCGCGATCTTGCGCGCGATCATCGCCAGCGGGAAATTCCAGGGCGTGATCGCCGCGACCACGCCGACCGGTTCCTTCACCGCGCTCATGCGTTTGCCGCGCTGCTGCTGAGGGATCAGATCGCCGTAGATGCGCGTCGCCTCGTCGGCGAACCATGCAACGTACGACGCACCGTAGGCGACTTCGCCCCGGCTTTCCGCGAGCGGTTTGCCTTGTTCCATCGACATCAGCTTCGCGAGGTCTTCGGTATTGGCGACGATCAGCGCATGCCAGCGGCGCAGAATCTCCGCGCGTTCGCGCGGTAGCTTGTCTCGCCAGGAGGGGAAGGCGCGGGCGGCGGCGTCCGTGGCGGCGCGTGCGTCCGATGCGCCGCTGTTCGCGACGTCGACGATCCGTTCGCCGGTGGCCGGGTTGGTGACGGGAAAGCGCGCGGCGTCGGCGGCGCCGATCCACTTGCCGTCGATCAGATTCTGCGGGCGAATCAGTTCTTTGCGAGTCAATGCGAGAGACATCGGGTTGCTCCTTCAGATTGATGCTTCGATGCTACGCGTGCCCGGCCGTCGACGAAATCGCCAATCGAGGTTTTTACGGCGCGCGGAGCGTTTTTTTCGGGCCGCCACAGCATTTTCTGCTGAATGCGGGGTGAAACCGCTGTGCCGGACTTGGTGACCGCTTGGCGACGGCCGTGTTGCGTGGGCTGCTGGGCGCGTAGCCTCACGCCTCAACGCATACGCCGCGGTCCCGTTGACGCCCGCACGACGAGTTGCGGCGGCGGCGCAAGCACCATCGACGGTTGCTGTTCCGGCGTCTGAATCAACCGGATCAGACTCTCTATCGACAACTCCGCAACGGCCGCTGTCTGGATCGCAACCGTCGTCAACGCAGGATGCACCTGGTGCGCCAGTTGAATGTCCGTAATTCCGATGACCGACACATCGTTCGGCACCGCACGGCCAAGCGTGATCAACGCCTGTGCCGCGCCGATCGCCAGCAGATCGTTGGTCGCGAAAATCGCGGTGAGGTGAGGGCGGTTCGCCATCAACTGCATGCAGGCAGCGTAGCCGGCGTCGATGGAGTCGCGGATCTGCAGTACCGCGGCGGCGTCTGTTTCGATCCCGGCCTCGCGCATGACCGCACGAAATCCGTTGGAGCGCGCATCCTGCAAGCCGCCGCAACCGTCGCCGATCAGCAGGCCAATTTCGCGGTGACCCAGTTCGAGCAGATGCCTCGCGGCAAGCGCGCCCGCATGGGCAAAATCCACGGCGATGCAGGGCAGCGCGGGCGGCGTCTCCGGGTGTTCCCACATCGCCAGCAAGATCGGCGCGCTGTGCGTGGCCGAGGCGCACAACTCGTTGATCGTGATGTCCGTATTCATCACGAGCACACCGTCCGCGAGCGTGCCGGCGATCTGGTTCAGATACGCGCGGCTGATCTCCGCGTCGTCGTCGGTATTGCAAACCATCAGGAAATACCCGGCTTTGCGCGCCGCGCGCTCGGCGGCCGACACGAACTCGGGGTAGAACGGGTTCGAGATGTTCGACAACATCAAGGCCAAGGTCGACGAGCGGCCCTCCGCCAGCGCGCGCGCGTTCAGATTGGGCCGGTAGCCGAGATCGGCGATCGCCTTGAGTACGCGTTCGGCAGTCTCCGGGCGGACCTTCTCGCGGTTGCGAAGGACATTGGAAACGGTTGCGGCAGTGACGCGCGCGCGCTTTGCGACTTCGGACAGGGTGACCATGTTCTGTTTATCCCATATTCAGGGAATGCGATTCAAATGTTGCAAGCGGCTGGCGACGTTGATAAGTTTCTGGAAAACACAGCGGAGACACCCATCATGATTTTTTCCCTCGAGATCGAATTTAAGCGATTAAATGTCTGCTGCACAAGAGCTGGCCGTTTATTTTTCACAGAAATTTAAGCGGTTAAATCCGGGAGGCAGCAGCATGGCTACGATTCGTCTTACGAACGTACAGAAGTCGTATGGTGACCATCCGCCGGTGATCCGGCGCGTGAATCTCGAGATCGCGCAGCACGAGTTCTGCGTGTTTCTGGGGCCCTCGGGTTGCGGCAAGTCGACCCTGCTGAGAATGATCGCCGGTCTCGAAGACCTGAGCGAGGGCGAGTTGCACATCGGCGGCCGCCTCGTGAACGACGTGCCCGCCGCCGCGCGCGGCGTGGCGATGGTGTTCCAGAGCTACGCGTTGTTTCCGCACATGACCGTGTTCGACAACATGGCGTTCGGCCTGAAACTCGCGAAGCAACCCAAGGACGTCATCGACCGGAAGGTGCGCGAAGCCGCGCGCATTCTGCAACTGGACGCCTTCCTTGACCGCTATCCGAAAGCGCTCTCGGGCGGGCAGCGGCAACGCGTTGCGATCGGCCGGGCGATCGTGCGCGAACCCGGCGTGTTCCTGTTCGACGAACCGCTGTCGAATCTCGACGCTGCGCTGCGTGGGCAGACCCGCGTCGAAATCGCGCGCCTGCACCAGCGCTTTGCGAACGCGAGCGTGGTCTATGTGACCCACGATCAGGTCGAGGCGATGACGCTTGCCGACAGAATCGTGCTGCTGCACGCCGGTGCTGACGCTGAGCGCTTTGGCAGCATCGCGCAGACCGGCGCGCCGCTCGACTTGTATCACCATCCGAAGTCGCGCTTTGTGGCTGGCTTCATCGGTTCGCCGCGAATGAATTTCATCGATGCGGTGGTCGATTCGATCGATGCGGGCAAAGTGGCCGTCACGCTGACAAACAGTGGCGAACGGCTGATTGCGAATGTCGACGGTGAACGTCTTCAGCGTGGCCAGCCCGTCACGCTCGGTGTGCGCCCGGAACATCTGCGCCTCGATGGCGACGAGCAGTTCGTTCAGTGCGTCACGGTGCTATCGGAACGGCTCGGCGAGCACAGCTATATTCACGCCGATCACGCGGCCGGCACGCTCATCGCCAAGGCCGCCGGCGATACGCCGATCGGTTCGGGCGAGCGCATCTGCATTCACGTTCCACCTTCCGCATGTCATCTGTTCGATGGGGAGGGCGTGGCACTACGGCGCAGCACGTTTGAACCGGAGCGCGTCGCCGCTTGAGATGCTTCGGGAATTTAAGGCATCTAAAACACCACCCGATTCACAGAACCCTATTCCGCCACAGAGCGGGTACATCCGCCGGCAGCGGCTCGCTGCCAGCCAACAAGGTAGTCAAGGAGACAAAAGATGATTTCTCTTCGCCTTCGCCGTCTGGCACACGCGTCGATTGCGGCCGCTCTGGTCGCAGGCGCGCTCTGTTCCACCGCGGCCGACGCGGCCACGCTGAACGTCAACGTATCGGCGCGCGGCAATCAACGCTCGACCTGGCAGGACGCGTTCGACAAGTTCAAGAAAGCCAATCCCGACATCGACCTCAAAGTGACCTACGTCACCGAGGAAGCGTACAAGGTGCAGATGGGCGGCTGGCTTGCCACCGATCCGCCGGATGTCGTGTCGTGGCACGACGGCGAGCGGATGGCGTATTACGCGCAACGCGGCCTGCTTGAAGATCTGTCGTCGGACTGGAACAAGAACGGCTGGTCGCAACAGTATGCGTCGGTGAAAGAAGCCTCGACGTATAAGGGTAAGCAGTACGCCGCGCCGCTCGGTTACGACGCCTACGGCTTCTTCTATCGCAAGGACCTGTTCGAGAAGGCCGGCATCAAGGGCGAACCGAAAACGTGGGATGAGTTTCTCGACGCCTGCAAGAAGCTCAAGGCAAGCGGCGTTGCACCGATTGCCGTCGCGGCACGCGATAGCTGGACGCTTGCCGCATGGTTCGATTATCTCGACCTGCGCATCAACGGCAACGCCTTCCATCAGCAATTGATGGCCGGTGAAATTCCGTACACCGATCCGCGCGTTAAAAAGGTCTATGCCGCGTGGAAGACGCTGATCGACGATCACTACTTCATCGACAACGCGCTCTCCTACGACCTCGATTCGATTGCGCCATTTCTCGTGAACGGCAAGGCGTCGATGATGCTGATGGGCACGTTCTTCTCGGCAAGCATCCCCGCGTCCATCAAACCGCAGACCGGCTTCTTCCGCTTCCCGGTGATCGACGCGAATGTGCCGATGGCTGAGGACGGTCCGGTTAATGTGCTGCTGATTCCGGCGAAGGCGAAGAACAAGGCCGATGCACGCAAACTGCTGGCCTTCATGGAGCAGCCGCAGATCAACGCCGATCTCGCGAAGGGCTGGGGGCAGTTGCCGTCGAACAGCCAGGCCGCGGAACCTGAAGATGAAATTTCGAAGGTCGGCTTCCAGACGCTCGCCAACACGAAGGGCGGCATCGCGCAGTTCTACGATCGCGACATGCAGAAGGAAATGGCCGATGAAGGCATGAAGGCGATGCAGCAGTTCTACAGCGATCCGACGCAACTCGACGCTGTGCTCGTGCGCCTCGAAGCGACTCGCAAGCGCATCTACAAGAAGTAAGCCCCGCAGCGCCAGCCGTGTAGCAACAGCTGGCGCTCGCCTTCGATCTCTGACGAGGCCCGAACATGTCTCATTCCGCAGCGCGCCGCCTACCCGCGGCGCGGCACCGGCACGTCTCTACGACGCGCCGTCATCAGCACCGCGCCGCGTTGTTCTTCCTGTTGCCGGGTTGTGCGTTGTTTTGCCTGTGCGTGGTCTACCCGATTATCAGCAGCATTTCGCTCAGCTTTTACAACTGGGATGGAATGACACCGAAGACGTTCGCGGGTTTCGATAACTACATCGAGCTGTTCCATGCGGACACTTTCTATACGGCGCTCAAGAACAACCTGATCTGGCTTGCGTTGTTCCTGTTGGCACCGCCGCTCGGGCTGCTGTTCGCGCTCTATCTGAACCAGCATATCCGTGGCATGCGCGTCGTGAAGTCGCTGTTCTTCGCGCCGTTCGTGCTCTCGGGCGTGGTGGTCGGCCTTGTGTTCAGCTGGTTCTACGATCCGGGTTTCGGCTTGCTGCGGCTGATAGTCGGTCACGGCATTCCCGTGCTCGGCGATCCGCACACCGTCACCTTCGGCATCATTTTCGCCGCGCTGTGGCCGCAAACGCCGTTCTGCATGGTGCTGTACCTCACCGGGCTGACAGGTATCAATCCGGAAGTGGTCGAGGCGGCGCGCATGGAAGGCGCGAAAGGCGTGCGTCTGCTGTGGCACGTGATCCTTCCGCAACTGCGGCCCGCTACGTTCATGGCCGTCGTGCTGACCGTGATCGGCGCGCTGCGCAGCTTCGACCTGATCGCGGTGATGAGCGGCGGCGGTCCCTTCGATAGCTCGACCGTGCTCGCCTATTACATGTACGACCAGGCGATCAAGTACTACCGCGAAGGCTATTCCGCGGCGATCGCCGTCGTGCTGTTCGCCATCATGCTCGTCTACATCGTGTTCCATCTGCGCCGCATGCTGCGCGAAGAACACTGATTTCCAGGAGTCACGTGTCATGTATCCGCTTCCCGTCGAACGCTGGAAACCGCTCAATCGCGCACTGTACAAAGCGTCGTTGCCGCTCGCGCTGCTGGTATGGCTCCTGCCGATGCTGGCCGTGCTCGTCACATCGATCCGCTCTTCGGACGAGTTGTCGCAAGGCGACTACTGGGGCTGGCCGAAGCATTTTGCGTTAATCGAAAACTACGGCACGGCGCTCACGCAAACGCCGATGCTCCATTACTTCGCCAATAGTGTGCTGATCACGGTGCCGTCGGTGATCGGCGCGATCGTGCTGGCGTCGATGGCGGGTTTTGCTTTGGCGACCTACCGGTTTCCAGGCAACACCGCTGTGCTGTTCGCCTTTGTAGCCGGCAACTTCGTGCCGATCCAGATTCTGATGATCCCGGTGCGCGACATGGCGCTGAAAGTGGGTCTCTTCAATAGCGTGTGGGCGCTGGTGATTTTTCACGTGTCGTTTCAGACCGGCTTTTGCACGCTGTTTCTGCGCAACTTCATCAAGCAGCTACCGTTCGAGATGATCGAGGCGGCGCGCGTGGAAGGGGCGAGCGAATGGACGATCTACTGGCGCATCGTGTTGCCGCTGATCCGGCCCGCGCTCGCCGCGCTCGGCATCCTCGTCTTCACGTTTGTCTGGAACGACTATTTCTGGGCGCTATGCCTCACGCAAGGCGACGAGGCTGCACCGATCACCGTGGGCGTCGCCGCGCTGAAGGGCCAATGGACGACGGCATGGAATCTCGTCGCCGCCGGCTCGGTGCTCGCCGCCTTGCCCTCTGTGCTGATGTTCTTCCTGATGCAGAAGCAATTCGTCGCCGGCCTGACTTTCGGTGCAAGCAAGGGCTGATCGCCCGTTTGCCGTCATCTAACAAAGAGACATTCTCATGCAACTTGGTGTTTGCTATTACCCAGAACAATGGCCACGTTCGATGTGGGCCGACGATGCGAAACGTATGGTCGAGCTCGGCATTACGCATGTGCGGATCGCGGAATTTGCGTGGAGCCGGATGGAACCGCGCGCCGGCGAATTCGCCTGGGGCTGGCTTGACGAAGCCGTCGAGACGCTGGCCGCCGCGGGACTGAAACTCGTGCTGGGTACACCGACGGCGTCGCCGCCGAAGTGGTTGATCGACGCGCATCCGGACGTGTTGCCGGTTCGTGCGGACGGCGTGCGTTGGAATTTTGGCTCGCGTCGTCACTACGATATTTCCAGCGAAATATATCGGCACGAATGCGTGCGCATCGTCGCGGCGATGGCGGCGCGCTACGGACGGCATCCGTCTATCGTCGCATGGCAGACCGACAACGAACTCGGCTGCCACGAGACCGTGCCGAGTTACTCGAGCGCGGCAAAGACGCGCTTTCAGACGTGGCTGCAGCATCGTTATGAGAGCGTCGATGCGTTGAACGATGCGTGGGGCAACGTGTTCTGGAGCATGGAGTACCCGTCGTTCGAGGCCATTGGCCTGCCCAACCTCACGCCCACGGACGCCAATCCGATCCATCTGCTGGACTTCCGCCGCTTCATGTCGGACGAGGTAGCGAGCTTCCATCGCGAGCAGATCGACGTGCTGCGTCAGCATGCACCCGAGGCAGATCTGCTGCACAACTTCATGGGCTTCTTCACGACCTTCGATCACTATCGCTTCGCCGAAGACAACGCGCTCGACGTGGCGGCGTGGGACAGCTATCCGATCGCGCGCACCGAATCGATCGCACTGCCTGAAGAGCAGAAGGCACGTTACGCACGCACCGCGCATCCCGATGTCTCTGCATTCGATCATGACCGCTATCGCGCGATCGGCGGTGGCCGTTTCTGGGTGATGGAGCAACAGGCCGGGCCGGTGAACTGGGCGCCTTGGAATCCGGTGCCGGCGAAGGGCATGGTCAGGCTGTGGGCGTATGAAGCGTTCGCGCATGGCGCGGAACTGGTGTCGTATTTCCGCTGGCGTCAGTGTCCGTATGCGCAGGAACAGATGCATTCCGGCCTCAATTTGCCGAACAACGAACTCTCGCCGGGCGGCCTCGAAGTGCAGCAGGTGGAACGTGAGATTGCCTCGTCCCCGGCGCTGTCCGGACTCGGCGTGCCGGCGCGCGCGGCCACTGCGATCGTGTTCGACTACGAGACGCAGTGGATGTTCGAGATTCAGCGCCATGGCAAAACCTTCGACTATCAGACGCTGGCGTTCGACTACTACGAGGCGCTGCGAGAACTCGGCCTCGACGTCGATATCGTGTCGAGCAAGGCCGATCTATCGCAGTACCAGTTGGTGGTAGTGCCGAGCATTGCCGTGATCGACGACACGCTCGTCGATCAGATCGGGCGGAGTTCGGCGCAATGGGTATTTGGTCCGCGGAGCGGTTCGAAGACGACGACCTTTGCCATTCCGTCGAGTTTGCCACCCGGTGCGTTGCAACGCGTTCTGCCGATGCAGGTGCTCGAAGTCGAAACGCTGCGCCCGACGCTTACGCCGGCGCTTTCGATAGGCGACACGCGAGGTGTCGCGCTGCATTGGCGCGAACACGTTCGCGCCAATGCAGGGACGACGCTCGACGCGCAATTCGACGACACGTGGCCGGCAATCCTCACCCACGGAAGGGTGCGCTATGTGGCCGGTTGGTTATCGCACGTGTTGCATCGCGAGGTTTTGCAGCAGGCCGCGAAGCAGGCGGGCATCGAGACGCAATGGCTGGCTGAGGGCCTGCGCATTCGCCGACGCGGCGATCTGACCTTCGCGTTCAACTTCGGCCCGGAGCAAGTGCAGGCGCCCGCACCGGTCAATGCGATTTTTGTGCTGGGACACCCACAGTTGAACACGGGCGATGTCTGCGCGTGGAGAAACGCGTAGACCCTCGTGTCAATGGGCTTAAGCAAGTAAAAAACGGCGCTATTGGAGGCAAAAATTTAAGCGCTTCAACCCGGAACAGGCGGCCTTCAACGGAACCGCCATTCAAACGATGGAGGAGATACAGATGAACAGAAGAGAAATGCTCGGATGGCTCGCATCTGCTGGAGCCGCCGCTGGTGTGGGTGCAACGGTCGGCGTGCCTGCCGTCGCCGGGGAACTGGGTCTGTTCGGCCGCGGCAAGGGGTTTGCGAAGGGTGCTGACGTGTCGACGCTGCTGGAACTCGAGGCAAATGGCGCGAAGTTTTACGAGCATGGCGTGCCGCTCGACTGTCTCTTCATCCTGAAGAGTCATGGCATCGATTCGATCCGCATCAAGGTGTGGAACGATCCGGGCAATCCGAACTTTTTTCCAGCCGACCAAAGCCCCGCAGCCGGCTACAACAATGCCGAACATGTACGCGTGCTGGCTCGCCGCGCTGCCGCGCTCGGCATGCGCGTGCTGATCGATTTCCACTACAGCGACTGGTGGGCCGATCCGGGCAAGCAATACCCGCCTCATGACTGGGCCGGCAAGGATATCGAGCAAACCTGTGCGTTGCTGTCCGATTACACGTCGAAGGTCCTCACGATGCTCAAGCGCGATGGCGTGCATCCGGAGTGGGTTCAGGTGGGCAATGAAATCACCGGCGGCATGCTGTGGCCGCTCGGCAAGTACGACCAGTGGGACAACCTCGCACAGTTGCTGAAAGCTGGGCACGACGCGGTCAAATCGGTCGATGAACGGATCAAGGTCATGCTGCACCTCGATAGTGGTGGCAACAATGCGACGAGCCGCTGGTGGTTCGACAGCGCGGTACAGCGTGGCGTCACGTTCGATGTGATCGGCTTGTCCTACTATCCGCAGTGGCAAGGCTCGCTAAGCGATTTGCAGAACAATGCGAACGATATGGCGACGCGCTATGACAAGGACGTGATGGTTGTCGAGACTGCGTATCCGTGGACCACCAGCGACGGCGATTCGGAACCCAACTCGATGACCAACACCGGTTCCACGACGTTCCCGCAAACACCGGCTGGTCAGGCGCAGTTTATCGGCGCGGTGACGGATATCGTGAAGGCGATTCCCGGCGGCCACGGCAAGGGGGTGTTCTGGTGGGAGCCGGAATGGATCCCGACGCCGAATGTCGGCTGGAAAGTCGGCGCGGGAGATCAGTGGGATAACAACACGCTGTTCGATTTTCACGGGAACGCGTTGGCGTCGCTGGACGCGTTTCGCAAGCGGTAGCCAGGTCCCGCCGGTATCGCAGTGAAATATCCGCGCTGGCTGCAGGCACTACTGCGTGGGAGCCTGCGATTTCTGCCGGTTAGCGCACTCCGATGTGAACGCCATGCTGGCCTGATCGGGCGTCATGTGCGGCGCGCCGGGACGGTAGATCTTCTCGATGATGGCGCCGACCGCTTGCCGGTCGGATTCATCGTTGTAGTACTTGGCCGCCTGGGCAAGCGCTTGCTCTTTGGTTTTTTTGTGCGCACGCCAGGAGGCCACCTGGCCGGCAATATCACCGATCGCAAAACATTGGTCGCTGACTGTTTGGGCAACGGCTTCCACTGCCGGCTGGGCAAGGCACACCGCGAGCACGGCCGATACAACTACGCGTTTCATTACCAGAATCCTGTCGTTAGATGGGCGACGGAGCAAAGCGGCGGTATTCACCTTCGTCGCGCCCGCACGAATCAATAACGGCGTAGTTTATCGGGAAGTGACGTACGGTGCCTTTCACTCACCCTCTTGCGAACCGATGCGCAGCCACCCGGAAGCATGGCGATGCGACGATGTGCCGCGCGAGAGACCCGAAAAAAAAGCCGCCCGGTAGATGGGCGGCTTCAAGAAGCAACAGGCAATCCAAGGTCGGCACGGCGTGCCGGCCTTCCACTCAATCAATGCCCAAACGACTCCGTTTTGGCTTCTGCCTCTGCCGCCACATGGGGCCGTGCCGCCTGCTTGATCAGCAAGGCTACGCACGAAATCAGACCCGCCACCGCGACCATCGCGAAGATGCCCGCGAACGTGAAGTGGCGGCGCGTCAGTTCGGCCACGAGGAACGACCCCGCGATCCCGCCGAAGCGACCGATCCCCAGCATCCACGCCACGCCTGTACCACGACCTTGGGTCGGGTAGAACGCAGCGGCAAGCGCTGGCATCGACGACTGTGCGGTATTCATCAGCACGCCCGCGACGAACACGATGAACACCAGCGCGCCGACATTGCCAACAGCCTGGCCGATGAAGTACACGCTCACCGCGGTCAGCGCGTAGCAGGCCGCAATGATGCGGTTCGCGTTGAACCGGTCCATCAGCACGCCGCACAGCACGGCGCCCACGCCACCGAGCGGGAACAGCGCGGAAATCAGCGTCGCGCGTTGCGGCGTGAGTCCGGCGTCCTTCAGCAGAATCGGCATCCAGTTGATCGACGCGTAGAAGATCACGAGACCCATGAAGTAGCCAATCCACAGCATCACCGAGCCGATGATGTACGAACGCGACAGCACCACGCTGATGCCTTTGCCGCCGGTTTGCGGTGCGGTCTCGGTCATGATGAAGCTGCCGGCCTGCGCCGCTTCGCTCGAAATACGCGCGAGCGCTGCGCGGATCCGTTCGACCGGCTGGCTGTTGGCCACCATGTAGCGAACCGATTCCGGCATCTTCAGCACCAGCAAGATCAGCAGCAACAGCGGCGTAATGCCGCCGAGCAGCAGCACGCTGCGCCAGCCGAAATGCGGAATCATCCACGCCGCGAGAAAGCCGCCGAAGGCCGCGCCCAGCGGAAAGCCGCAGAACATCAGATTGATCACGGTCGCACGGCGGCGATCGGGGCAATATTCACCCATCATCGTCACGGCATTCGGCATCGCCGCGCCGAGACCCACGCCGGTGATGAAGCGCAAGATCGTCAGGTGTTCGATGCTGTTCGAGAACGCCGAGGCGAAGCAGGCCACGCCGAACAGCAGCACCGAGCCAAGCAGCATCGAGCGCCGTCCGAGCCGGTCGGACAAGGGCCCTGAGCCGAGCGCGCCGCACGCGAGGCCGAACAGCGCCGCGCTGAGCACCGGCGCGAGCGCCGGCCGGGTGATGCCCCATTCAGCGATCAGCGAGGGTGCAATGAAGCCGATCGCGGCGGTGTCAAAACCGTCCAGCAGGACGATGATGAAACACATGAAGAAGATGAGCCACTGGAACGGCGAGAAGGGATGTTCGTTGATAAACGTTTGAACGTTCACAGCAGTGCTGCGGCTCATGATGGTCTCCTGACTGCAGAATACGTAAAGGCTCGTCGTGACGAGCCTTCCTTTCTTTTACGATCGTACGCCGGTTGAACGCGGTGCACGATGCCTACGCCGGCGGCGAACAGGCTGCGTGACGACGACGGCGTGCTCTGCAAGCTGTCGCCGATGGTTGCGGTGACCGTGATGATGTTGCCCGAACCCGCCGCGCCGGGCGTGTTGCCGTTGGTGCGCTGGAATGCGTGCAACGCATAGAGGCCGATGCGCTTTAACAGTGCATAGTACTCGGACAGGTTGACCTGCCTTGACCTACGAGCGGATACGGGTGACTCGTGCGCCGATAATTCCGCCTGTTTTGTTCGTATAAAGAACTCCGATTCTCTATAAGAACACGTCGAACTGTAAGTAGTTTGACAACGACGGGCAACGCGGGATTACCCGCATGGTGCCGATGCCCATCGATTGAGGCAGAGCGAAAGGACAGTGGAAATGGCTGTGGATGCCGCGGCGCAGGGTGCGCCGGGAGCGGGGCGGAGTAGGTGTGAGGGCAAGCGCCGAGGGGTGGCGCTCGGCGCTGTGCTTAGAAGATCACATAAACTTTACGCATCGTTTCCTCGACTTCCCAAAGCCCTTCTGTATTGGCTTCGAAAAAGAGCGTGTCGCCGCTTTCAAAATGAACAGTCTCTTCGTTATCGGGCGTGAAACGGCCGCGCCCCGCGAGGAAGTGCATCACCTCGGCCTGCTTGATCGAGCGACGGTACGTGCCCGCCGTGCATTCGAAAATGCCGGTGTCGATGGATTCGCTGCCCTTGATGACGCGCTGCACGCCCGACACCTGAAGCGGCGTCGTGCCGGGCAGTCCTGCCGTGCCCCAGTCTTCCAGATTCTGCAGACTCACGCTTTGCTTGATGCTCTGAACCTTCATTTTCACGTTACCTTTTGAATGTGCATGAGCCGATTCATCGGCCGCTCGTGTTCGTCTTTGCGTTCGTGACGGTCTGTTCTATCTTGCCCAGTCGCACGACGGTGACGCCGGGGCGCAACTGCCGCAGCGACGGCATGACGAGCATGCAGTTGTCGTAAGGCGTGACCACCGCTTCGCCGTTCGACCAGCCGATGACCGTGCCGGCATCCGGAAAGATCTCCAGGCCGGTGTACGGCGCCGCGAAACGGAAATCCATGCTGGTCGCCACCACCGGCTGCGTCACGCGGACGATGTGCTGGGTGGGCGGCAGGGGCGCCAGCCACCCGTCCGGCAGATCGGTTTCGTCGATCACGCCGGCTAGCAGCAGGAAACGCGCGGTCGTATTGCGTGCCACGGCGACTGCACTCTGTTCCCAGTGTTGCCCGCATTCGATCAGCAACGCGTGTTTCGCGCTGTCCGCCGTGCCGAAGCCTTCGTAATCGCGCATGCGGCGGCCCTCGGGATGGCCCTCGTCGCAGATCACCGTGGCGGGTGTGCCGAGACGTACCGCAAGGTCGATGCCTTTCTGCAGCGGTCCCGCCACGATCAGCGGCTTGCTCTTCTCATGCATCGAATGCAGATCGAGCAGTGCGTCGACCGTGTCGATCACCGGGCGCATCTCGCGTGCTCGGGCCAATTCGCTCGACGTGCGCGACGTATCGTCGAGCACCGCGGCGGTCCAAACACGGTTGAAGTCCTGATCGACGAAGCGGGCGGCGTCGGGCTTGGCCGGGTCAAAGCGCTGATACGCAGCGACATTCGCAAAGGCGAGCGTCAGACGCCCACGACGCGGCCGCAAAGCGCAGCACAGCAGTTCGTCGACGACAATCGCCCCGCACACTTCGTTGCCGTGTGTGAGCGCGTTGATCATCACATGCGGTCCCGGCACGCCGGAGTCGAACGTGTGAACGTAGGCGATGCCGGACGACGATTGTTCGTGAACCGAAATATCGGGGAATTCGACTTCGATGGGGTAGGCTTCCGTGCTCATTCGACGGTGTCCTCGCAGAGGGTTGGGATCGGCAGGCTTAGCCGAGTTTAGCCGCGATGGCCTGGCCGACTTCGGTCGTGTTCGCCTTGCCGCCGAGATCGCCCGTATGCGGACCTTCGATCAGCGTCGCTTCGATTGCCGCGAGAATCGCGTCATGCGCCTCGCGTTCCGCGCCCTCGTGATTGCCGAGGAAGTCGAGCATCATGGCGGCCGACCAGATCATCGCGATCGGATTGGCGATATTCTTGCCGGCGATATCGGGCGCCGAACCGTGCACGGGTTCGAACAGCGAGGGAAACTTGCGATCCGGGTTCAGATTGGCCGACGGCGCGAGACCGATCGTGCCCGTGCAGGCAGGACCCAGATCGGACAGGATGTCGCCGAACAGATTGGTGGCGACCACCACGTCGAAGCGGTCCGGGTTCAGCACGAAGCGCGCGCAGAGAATGTCGATGTGCTGCTTGTCCCACGTCACATCGGGGTATTGCGCCGCGATGCCGGCCGCGCATTTGTCCCACCACGGCATGCTGATCGCGATGCCGTTGCTCTTTGTGGCCACGGTGATCTTCTTGCGTTCGCGCCGTTGCGCCAGATCGAACGCGAACTTCAGCACGCGTTCGCTACCGTGCCGCGTGAATACGGATTCCTGCAGCACGAACTCGCGCTCGGTGCCTTCGAACATCACGCCGCCCACCGATGAATATTCGCCCTCGGTGTTCTCGCGCACGATCCAGAAATCGATGTCGCCCGCCTTGCGTCCCGCGAGCGGCGAGGGCACACCGGCGAAGAGCCGGGCAGGGCGCAGGTTGATGTACTGATCGAATTCGCGCCGGAACTTCAGCAGCGACCCCCACAGCGAGATATGGTCGGGCACCGTGTCGGGCCAGCCGACCGCGCCGAACAGAATCGCGTCGGCGGATTGCAGTTGGGCTTTCCAGTCGTCCGGCATCATCTTGCCGTGCTTTGCGTGGTAATCGCAGCTCGCCCATTCGATGTGCTGATACTCCAGTTCGATGCCGAAGCGCTTTTTCACCGCTTCGAGCGCGCGAATGGCTTCTGGCATCACTTCGACACCGATGCCGTCGCCGGGTATGACCGCAATCCGATAGGTCTTCGACATGCTTCTGCTCCTCCGTTAGGGCGTTCGACATTCCAACGCGATGTTTCGCTGATTCGAGAACGGTTATTTTATTCCTGCCATTTAAGCCTAAAATGGTCGCTTTAGTTAAGCCACTGTGCACGATTCGTGTACAAACCCGTGGCCAATTAAGCGACCTATGAATACCGTTCCGTCACCCGATCTCGGCGATTTGCGCGTGTTTTGTGAAGTGGCGCGCAAATCGAGCTTCAGCGCGGCGGCGGAGGCGCTGTCGGTGTCCGCGGCGTACGTCAGCAAACGCATCAATGTGCTCGAGACTACGCTTGGTACGCGTTTATTGCATCGCTCCACGCGACGCGTCGCGATCACGGAAGCCGGCGAGCGGGTCTACACCTGGGCCGAAAAAATTCTCGACGACGTCGACCAACTCGTGGAAGACGTCTCCACCACGCGCCGCATTCCCGGCGGCAAATTACGCATTTCCAGCAGCTTCGGCTTTGGCCGCCGTTTCGTGGCGCCCGCGTTGGCCAGGTTTTCGGAGCGCTATCCGCAACTGAGCGTGCGGCTCGATCTGTTCGACCGTCTCGTCGACGTAGGCGGTGAAGGCTTCGACCTCGATATCCGGATCGGCGACGAGATCGCCCCGCATCTGATTGCCAAACGGCTCGCGTCGAATCATCGCGTGCTGTGCGCGTCGCCCGGCTATCTCGCCCGGCACGGCACGCCGCGGCAAGTCGCCGACCTGTCGTCGCATGCGTGTCTCGCGATCAAGGAGCGCGACCATCCATTCGGTCTGTGGCGTTTGACGGTGCGCGGGGAAGCGGTGTCGATCAAAGTCACGGGACCGTTGTCGACCAATCACGGCGAGGTGGCGGTGCAATGGGCGTTGGCGGGACGCGGCATCGTGCTGCGTTCGATGTGGGACGTGCGGCCGCTGCTCGACAGCGGCCAGTTGCAGCAGGTTCTGCCGGATGTCACGCAACCGGCGAACCTGTGGGCGGTGTATCCGGCGCGGCTCGCGCAGTCGGCGAAGGTGCGGGTGTGCGTCGATTTTCTGAGCGAGGAATTCGCGCAATGGAGCCCGCCGCCTGACACAACGGTCGCGCAGGCGAGCTGAATTCGAACAGGGTTAGCGCCTGATGAGGGCGGCAATGAGGCACCGGAGCATAGCGATCAGATTTCCAGGCGATAACCTACGCCGTACACGGACGCGATCGGCTCGCTATCCGGCCGTGCGCCCTGCAGCTTGCGGCGCAGGTTCTTGATATGGCTGTCGATGGTGCGGTCGGTAACCACCCGGTGATCCGCGTAGAGATGACTTAGCAGGTAGTCGCGCGGAAAAATGCGTCCCGGCGATTTCATCAGGAGCGCGAGGAGCCGTAATTCAAGCGGCGTGAGCTTGAGCTCCTTGCCGTCGAGTAAGGCATGATGAAACTGCTCGTCGACTTCGAGACCGCGTGACGCCTGGGGCAAACCGTCCGCCGCCGGGGCGGCTGCGGCAGGCGTTGCACGGCGCAGGATCGCCTTGACACGCGCAACCACTTCGCGCGGGCTGAATGGTTTGCAGACGTAATCGTCGGCACCGATCTCAAGACCCAGCAGACGGTCGATTTCGTCGATGCGCGCGGTCAGGATAATGACGGGCAGTGCCGAAAATTGCCGTAGCTCCCGGCAGATATCCATGCCGCTGCGCCCGGGCAACATGAGGTCGAGCAGCATCAGCGCCGGCGGTGTTGAGCGAATGAATGGCATCACCTGGTGGCCGTCGTCGAGGATCGTGGTGGCGAAGCCCTCGAGGTGCAAATACGCTTCGAGCACGGCGGCGAGCTTGGGTTCATCCTCGACAATCAGGATGTGCGGCGGACGCCCTTCGTTCATGTTGTCAGTCTCCTTCCGGCGGAAAGCGGGCCGTGATCCAGACGCCGCCGAGTGGCGAGGCCAGGGCGTCGATCGTGCCGCCATGCGCCGTCACGATGGCGTGGCACAGCGAGAGGCCGAGGCCCGCGCCACCGTTCTGACGGCGGCGTGATTCGTCCACGCGATAGAAACGGTCGAACAGATGACCGAGCGCAGCCTCGGGCACGCCGGGCAGCGAGTCCTGCACGTCAAGTTGCCAACCGCTGGCGCTTTGCGAAAGCGACACGCGCACCTGACCGTCCGGGTCGGTATAGCGCAAAGAGTTTTGCAGCAGGTTTTTCAGTAACTGGACGAAACGCGCGGGGTCGACGGCGAAAGTCGTGTTGGCGACTTCCGGCATGCAGCTCAGGTCGAGCTCGATTCGTTTCGCCTTGAACGACTCCCGCATGGCCTCGATCGAAGCTCGCGTCAATTGCCCGACATGGGTTGGCGTCTTGCGATAGCTGAGTGCGCCTACATCGCTCAGAGACAGCTCGTATAGATCCTCGATGAGCTTGTTGAGCATGTTCACTTCGGTTTGCAACGACGTGAGCGAATCGCGGTTGAACACATGCACACCGTCTTCTATGGCTTCCAGCTCGCCGCGCAGCACCGCGAGCGGCGTGCGCAGCTCATGTGAAATATCCGCAATGAAATCGCGCCTGGAGCGCTCGGCCTTTTGTAGCGAATCGGCCAGCACGTTGAAGTCACCCGCGAGCCGGCCAAGCTCGTCGCGTCGACCGGCCGGCACCCGTGTCGTGTAGTCGCCGCCGGCAAGGCGATGGGTGGCGTTCATCAAACGCTTGACCGGGGCGAGAACGATGCGCGCCAGTATCAGTGCAACGAGCGCCGCGAGCACCACTGCCACGCCCGCGATCTCCCACGTCGAGCGCTTCTGCTGCGCTTGGAAGGCGATGTCGGCCGCGTCCGAAAGCGTGTCGGGGCCGTTCACGGACAGCCAGCCCACCACCTTGCCGCTGTAGACAACCGGTCTCATCGTGCTGCCGGGTGGTGGCGGCCGGCCTGAGCTCGCCACGAGTTCGTGGCTGGCGTCGTAGAGTGTGACGGGCGGCCCCTCGGGCGGCGTGTCGCGGCTCATGCTGTCTTGAGAGGGCAGCGGGGGAGTCCGGTCATAACTCCCTTCGCCGCCCACGACACCGCTTGCCGACACACGGTCACGCTCCAGCGTGATGTCCGGATTGCGCGGCGGCGCCGGGGGAAGGCGCATGCCCCAGTGCGGTCCTTCAGACGGGCCCGACAGCGGTCCGAGCAGTTGCTGAACACTGCCGCTTCCGGGAAAGGTTCGCCAGCCCGGCAACTTGCCCAACTGCGCGGTGGCGAGTTCTTCGCGCAGCGCATCGTGCGCGGCGCTGTCCAGTAGCGCGAGCCATGCGTCGGGATGCTGCCGCAGGAAATTCCAGTTGCCGTGAACGGCGTATTCGCTTGTCACCTTCGCCATGACAGCTTTGATGCGCCCGGCGTTGCGCTCCCGAACATAGTGCAGGAAACCGTTCTCGAAGCTCACGCGCAGGGCGTATCCCATCGTTAGGGAAATCGTCAGGCAGGCGATGAGTACCGCGAGGAACATTTTCCAAGTGATGCCAAAGCGCATCTTCATTCGCTGCTGCGGCCGCGCGCGAGAGAGAAGGGTTCCGAAAGGGCGGCTTGGACGAACGCGGATGGTTTCACTTTGCATGGCTGAATTCTAGATGAATGCGACGTCGACCCGCAGTTCCCATCGAATCTCCACAACTTCTCCATCCTTTCTTCGTTGTGTCTGCGTGTTGTCTGGATATGATGGGTTGGCACTTTTACGATGGCCTGACAAAGAGGCCGTATTCGGTGGTTAGTTCCGTCAGTGGAGCAATCTCATGCAAGTCTCTTCACCAGTGAGCCGTGCCGAGTCGCGCGGTTTCCGGCCCGGCAGAAAGACGGTCACCGCCGCCACAGCCCGCGGCAAGACTGAACGCGGTGTAAGCGCGGCACCGGTTGCGGACGTCGTCAAGATACGCGGCTGCCGCGTTTCTGAGCCGCTCATGCAACTGTGGGGCGAGTGTTACCGGATCGTCGAGTGGATCAGCCGCAGTGGTGAATATTCATGCATTGCCGTGCGGGGCGCCGCGACCGTCGCTGAGATCAGGGAGCGTGTGCGTATGCATCGCGACGGTCAGCGTCACACTCTGGCGGACGACCCCGCTGCGCCTGCGGGCCGCGTGCGTCTGCGGCGTGCCTGAGCGCTGCAGACCCGCTTCGCCGAAAATATGCCAGTCCAGCGGAAAGAGATGGTAATTCAGCCAAAAAAACTTCGGTGTCCTATGGCTGTCTGAATTGGAAGATCAACTTTGAGCCTTTCCCTATGCGCATCTTCATACTCGTTCTGGTCGTGGCATCGCTCTGTTGTCCTTCGATCCGCCATGGTTTTCGCCTGGAGAGCGTCAATGCTTTCGCAGCCGGCCATGGCAGCGGTCCCGCGGGCATCGCGGATGATCTGAGCGGGTGCGCGTCACGGGCCCACTACGCCTCGGGGTTGAGGCCCATTGTTACGGCGGATTTCCATTACGGGTTCGGTGGTCTGCTGGCGGCGACCAGTAACCTGTACACGGATTACGTCGACTATATCGACGTGATCGACGCCACGATGACCTTGCCTATCATGCAGCTAGCGGTGGCGGAAGGTCAAAAATAGCACTGTTTAGCGGTTCTTCCTGTTGGCGCTTGTGTCATACAAACCCGGTGCCTCGTTCGCCGAACGCCCTGAGCCCGACACAACCCGCACTTTCGCGCGCCCCATATGAGGGTGGCGACGCTGGCGACGGGACGAACATATAGCCTCGTCCGCGCAAGGTCTGAATGAACTTAGGGGTGGACGGATCGTCCTCAATCACGCCGCGCAGCCGGCAGACCGCTACATCCAGACTGGCCTTCTGGCTCTCCGCCCTTCCTAGCTGGCTGTTGACCATAGAACGCGTCAATATTCGCATCGGGTTGCTGGCGAACAGCTTGAGTAAAGCAAACTCGCCGGATCGCAATGAAATTTCGCAGCCGTTCTTGAGCAGACGTCGCGTAGCGAAGTCGATCTGGTAACTGCCGAACGAAACCTTTTCACGAATCTCCGGCGCGTCGCAAAGCGTCCGGTTGCAGCGGTGCACCGCGCGCTTGATTCTGGCGGCCAACTCATACGGATCGACCGGGTCGACGATATAGTCGTCCGCACCCAATTCGAAAGCGACGATTTTGTCGACGATCTCGTCGGAGGTGCTGTGTACGAAGATGGGCATGTCGTAGCCCGCTAGCCGCAGTTGCCGGAGCGCATCTCGCGCTTCGATCATCGGCGACTCGGCGCGCAATAGAATCGCTGACGGACACTCCAGCTCCACCCGGCTGACAAGCTGAGCCGCGCTATACAGGACTGAGAGCGCGATCTGGTTCTTATGCAGGTGAACGCGCAATTGATCCCGGACTGATTGATCCGGTTCGACGACAAGAAGGCTGATAGTCATCAATCTGCGTTACCTCCCAACCGGAATCGACAGTTGCGGTCTGTGCGATGTTCACGTTCAGCCATTTCAACCCTCTGCTGCCCTGGAACGACTTATTGAGCTCAACAGCGAACCGTACGCGGTCGCTTTGACGATGAGCGAATGATAGGGACTAAAGTCGGAGCAACAATGGCGAAATTGAGGAGACTTTGTGAAATCGGATCGGGAGAGGGAAGACGCTGAGCTTTGAACGGACGGTTAACCGATTCGGGCCGGTGACGTGGGATGTCTGGGTTCGCCTGAAAACGCGATGCAATGATGCCGGCGATGCCCGCGGCCCCCATACAACGACCTCAGGATTGCCCACAATTCGTCTGAGCGATCTATTCGTGCTGCCTGAAGATGCGATACATCTCAGTGATTTCATGCAGGACCAA